>NZ_CP147243.1:2086748-2782331 GCF_037198285.1 Haladaptatus sp. DJG-WS-42
CGCCCGATTTTCCCGACCGCATCTTCGAGAATCGAGAGGTTGGGGTCTTTCTCCTCGGTGATTGGCGTCGGCACGATGACGACGTGGACGCGGGCCTCTGCGACCGCAGTGTCGGCTTCCGTCGTCGCGCGGAGTTTCCCGTCCATCACGAGTTCGGCGACGAGTTCGTCGAGGCCGGGTTCGCGTTCGATGGGGCACTCGCCGCGGTTGATGGCCTCGACGACGGCGGGGTTTACGTCCACGCCGATGACGTTGCTCGTTGCCTCTGCGTAGCACGCAGCGAGCGGGAGCCCCATCTTCCCGAGTCCGAACACGGAGACGGGAATCTCTCCCGATACGAGTGCGTGACGTTGGTCTTCGGGCGATGCAGTCGAGTTGTAGAGTCCCTTCATTCGGTGAGTACCTTTGCTTTCATCTCGCTCGCAGACGCGAGCCCGTCGATTTCGCGGGCGACCTCGATTGCGCGAAGCGCCTGCGCTGCGGTCACGAGCGGCTGGCTGCCGGTTGCGACCGCGTCGATGAACGCGCTGAGTTCGCGTTTGAGTGGTTCGCCCGTCTCGACGAGCGGCCGTTCGGTCACGCTCTCGAAGCGCTGGCGCATCTTCCCGCTCTCGTCCGTGTACTGCGGGTGGAACTGGCGGTGGATGCGCACCGTCTGGTCGATATAATCGACTTCAATCTGGCACTCGCGGGCGGTGACGTTGAGCGTCCGCACCTTTTTCTGGGTGAGGCGGCTCGCGGTGAGCACGCCAAGGACGCCGTTTTCGAAGGCGACTTGCGCGGTTGCGTGTTGCACCCCGCGCGCCCCGGTTGCCGAAATCCGCTCGATGGGGCTGTCCACGAGCGTCAGGAGGATGTCGATGTCGTGAATCATGAGGTCCATCACGGCGCTGTCTTCGATTTGGCGCGCCAGCGGTGGGCCAAGGCGGTGGGCTTCGATGGCGATGACATCGAGGTCGGAGATGAGTTCGAGCAGCGCGCCCACGGCTGGGTTGAACCGCTCGATGTGGCCGACTTGGATGATGACGCCGTATTCTTCGGCGAGTTCCATGAGTTCGCGCCCTTGGGCTAAGTCGTCAACGAACGGTTTTTCGATGAGGACGTGGACGCCGCTCTCGATGCACTTGCGCGCCACTTCGTAGTGGAACTGGGTCGGAACGGCAATCGAGATGAGGTCTGCTTGCTCGATGATTTCGTCCAGCGAGAGTGCGGTCGTCCCGAAGGTTTCTGCCACGTCGTGGGCGGCCGCTTCGTTCGCGTCACAGACGCCAACGAGGTGGACTTTCGAGAGTTCGCTATAGATGCGGACGTGATTGCGTCCCATCACGCCGGTTCCGATAACGCCTGCGTTCAGTGTGCCGTTTGTCTGGCTCATAGTTGTCCCTCCGTGTAGACGGTCACCGCATCCGCGATACGCTGGACGTCCTCGGCCGAGAGCGTCGGGTGGACCGGCAGCGAGAGCACTTCGTTCGCTGCGCGCTCCGATTCCGGCGCGTGGAACGTGATGTCCGCATAGGCCGGTTGCTGATGGATTGGTTTCGGGTAGTAGACGCCCGAGTCGATTCCCCACTCATCGAGGTGTGCCATGAGCCCGTCGCGGTTCTCAGTCCGAATCGTGTACTGGTGGTAGACGTGCGTCCGGTCTGCGGGCACGTGTGGCGTGACAACGTCACCGTCTGCGAGTGCCTCGGTGAGGAAGGCGGCGTTGTCCTGTCGCGCCTGCGTGAAGGCTGGGAGTTTTTCTAACTGGGCGCGCCCGATGGCCGCGCCGATGCTGGTGAGTCGGAAATTGTGCCCAACCTCTGAATGTTCGTAGGTGCCCACACGACCGTGGTTGATGTAGCGCGCGGCGCGCTCTGCAACCGCCTCGTCGTCGGTGAGAATCATGCCACCTTCGCCGGTGGTCATGTTTTTCGTCGGGTAGAACGAGAAGCAGGCGGCGTCGCCGAGCGAGCCAACGCGCGTTCCGTTCACCGTCGCGCCGTGTGCTTGGGCGGCGTCCTCGATGAGGGCAAATCCAAACTCATCGCGGAGTTCGGCAAGGTGCGCCATATCCGCGGGCAGGCCGTAGAGGTGGACGGCGAGCACGCCGTCGATTTGTTCGCCCGCGCGAAGCTGTGCTTCGAGCGCGTGCGGGTCGATGTTGTACGTCGCCGGGTCGATATCGACGAAGCCGACGTCAGCGCCCGCGAGGCGGATGCCGTTTGCGCTCGCGATAAACGAGAACGGGGAGGTGACGATGCGAGACCCCTGTCCGAGCCCGAGGCCGATGAAGGCGGCGTGGAGGGCGGTCGTCCCGTTCGAGACGGCGACGCCGTGGGCCGCGCCACAGTAGGCGGCGAACTCGTTTTCGAACGCCCGGACTTCCGGGCCGTCTGCGAGCTGGCCGCTTTCCATAACGGCGACGACGCGCGCGATTTCTTCTTCGCCCATGCGTGGGTCGGCGAGGTGGATTCGCTGGTCGGGAATCGACATCATGCGATCTGATTTCCTCCCTGCAGCGACTCCGGCAGCGGGCGGTAGGTCGCGGGCACGCCGAGGGCGAGCGTGCGCGGTGGCACGTCCTCTACGACGAGCGCTCCAGCGGCGATAAAGGACGCTTTGCCGACAGTGACGCCCGGCAGAATCGTCGCGTTCGCGCCAACCGAAACACCGTCTTCGAGAGTCGGCCCAACCAAGTCGAACTCCTTTCGAATCGGGTACATGTCGTTGGTCATCGTGACCGCCGGGCCAACGAACACGTCGTTACCGATGGTGGTGTTCGTCGGGATGTAGACGTTTGTCTGCAGGCTCACGCGCGAGCCGATGGTCGTCTGCCCGTCGATGACGGTGTTGGTTCCGACGAGCACGTCATCACCGATGGTGGTTCCCTCGCGGATGACTGCGTTGTGACCAGTTCTGAGATTGTCGCCAATCGTCACGTCGGCGTAGATGTTGGTTCCCGCGCGGATGGCCGCGCAGTTGCCGATGGTCGTTGGACGTTTGTGTACGTCGTAGGCGGTCGCAAGATAGACGCCGTCTTCGATACGGCAGTGGTCTCCAAGCTGTACTTGTTGCGGTGTCTGTTCCCCCGCATTCACCGGCTGACTGTTATCGTAGCTGTGACTCATAACTCCCTGCCCTCCCCCCGTTTCCACGATACCCCGTGTTGGTGGTGGGCTTGTTATCTGAATGCCTCTTTTCGCGCTTTGTTATTCAGGTACTGACCATCGGAAGTCTGGGATTTATTTGCAGAAAGGAATGACAAACCGGGCGTACTGTCGTGCGATTTTCGAATATATCAGTCGTTAATCTGCTCAGTCTCGCGGAGCCGATCGCTCACGACGCCGCCGGCCCGAAAGCGAGAGTCCGGGGTGGCCATCGAGCAGCCAGAGACCAAACGCAGCAAACAGCAGCCCGAACTCGAAAAGGAGGTAGGCTGTGGCTTCCGGCGTTCCAAGCACGTCCACGTACTGGCCGAAGTAGTAGATGAAGTTCGCAAGCAAGCCGGGGCGCGTGCTCGACTCGACTTGGATGAGCGGCCAGAAAAACGAATCAAACTTCGGCGGGCTGCCAAGCGCGAGCGGATACAGCGCGTCGGCTGGAAGGTGAAGCAGATACCCAACGCCGAACGCCGTTCCAACGTCTCGTCGCCCGCGAAACAGCGCGACAATCCACACGAGCGTGACCACCGGGACGGCAATGAGCACCGAATGAGCGAGCGACGTCCCACTCGGGAGGATGGCGAACGTCCAGCCAAGCGGTTTGTCGATGAGGTCTGGGAACTGCGACCCAAGCGCCACGGCGAGGGCGGCACCCGCAGAGGGACCTTTGCGGTGGGTGAGGTGCACGGACAGTGAATACACGAGGTAGCCAACCGCGAGGTGTTCCCAGGGCCACATACTTAGGCAGCCTCAGTAACCGTCACCCAGAGATAGAGTTGCCGGTAAGCGTTGGCCTGCGTCGGCGTCTCCGGGGCGTCCCCCTTGTAGAGGAGGTACGCGATTCTGAGGTCGTCGCCCGTCGTCTCGGGCGTCACCGCGTGCGGAGCAACCCAGCGGTCGCCTTCCGCAACTGTCTCAGAAAAGCGGTCGAGTTCGGCGGTTCCCGTCACCTGTCCCGCCTCGTTCACGCGCTGTATCTGGACGACGACGGTGTAGGTGACCGATTCTTGCTCGAAATTCGAGACAGCAAACACCAACTCAGCCGACTCGCCGCGAACCAACTCGGTTGGATATCCTCCAGCGATGAGCTGACCGTTCTCTTCTGCGAGCAATTGGAAGTCGGTGTACGTTTCACCCGACTCCGGTGCGACGAGCGCAAAGCCAAGCCCTGTGAGCGACCCGGCGATAGCGACCACCAATACGAGCGTAATCGCGACATCGACGGACTCGGTTTGCTGGTGCCAGCACCGAATCGCCTCGTACTGTTCGTGAGGAACCAACGCGAACCGGGTTGCTTCTGGCACGCGCAACCGGCGCAACGCCCCGAGCAGTGAGAAGCTAATCGTCAGGAACGAGACGGCGGTGACGAGCGGACCAACTGAGAGGCCAAAGGCTGTCTGCGAGATGAAAAACGCGGTGAGAATCACGACCACGAGGCTGAATGCCACCGAGAGCGCGAGGCGCTCTGCGATGTCAAGACTTGGTACCACGCGGTCTGTGTCGGCGGTCTCGTCATGACGGTGTGTGTGTCCCGGAAATGCGACCGTCGTCAGGGCGAACCCTGGAAGGAAGGCTAACGCAAGCAGTGAGAGAAGGATGCGAACCGGCGACGCCGCGTCGAGCAGGATGATGACCTGTGAGAGGATGACGAGAACGATGACGATGCTCACGTCCCACGGCAGTCGGCGGTCGCTCGTTTCACTGCCGAGTCCGACGCTCAACGGTTTCATCAGCTCCCTCTGGCTGTCGTGGGCGTGTCGAATCGGTCGTGGGTCTCCGCGTTCATTCTTGGCTGGTACACGCGAGGAATCTGCTTTGTTAGTCGGAAGCTATCTGCCGTCTGGCTGTGGCTACTGGCGAGAGTCCACATGAGAAAAAGCGATGTTATCCGTGCGATACTGCAATAGGAGTGTTCGAACTGTGACAGCCCGCGGACAGTCTGTCGCTCCCATGTCTCCCGGTTACATCACGGCGCTTAGATACTGACGTTCCCATTCGCGGCGCTTTTCGATGAGGTCTTTCCCCCGTTGGGTGATGTTGTAATAGTTCGTGCGCCGGTCGATCTGCCCTTTCTCTACCAGCTCCTTTTCGACAAGGGTATCGAGATTTGGATACAGTCGCCCGTGGTTGATTTCCCCGACGTACTGTTCGAGTTCTTCTTTGATTGTCTGCCCTGACGGTTTGTCTTTGCCGTTAATGACGTACAGCAGGTCACGCTGGAAGCCTGTCAGTTCGAACATCTCCATTGACATGTAAAGCAATACTTGCGCTAGGGATTTTGTTATCCACCCGTGAATGTCTGTTAATTGCGAAACACTATCCGGGTTGTATCTGTACGCTGTCGTGTAATGCATGCTTTCGCGAACACGTTCCGTTCAATCTGAATAAACGCCATAACACGCCCAGTTCGGGCGAATAAGGCAGATACGGGCAAAATAGTATCTGCTTTCACCACGGTAACCACACCGATTAGGAGATACCTGTTCCTGACGTATCATTAATCGGTGGTTTATAACGACTCTGTAACAAAGTCGGTCGCTCAAGTATAGGTGGTTGTTCGGGCACATGATGCACACAAGGGTGGGCAGGGATGTCCGTGGTCGCTCTCAGGAGCTGAACATGTCACAGACGACGGATACACTCTCAAAAGATAACATATTCGAGGTATTGAGCAGTTCTCGGCGTAGATACGTCATCTACTACCTCTACTCGCACGAGGGAAAAGCAGAGCTGAAAGAGTTGGCGACACACATCGCCGCGTGGGAAAGTGGTGAGCCACTCGACGCCATCACTGATGAAGAGACCAGACGAGTCTACATCTCGCTCTACCAGACGCATCTGCCCAAACTCGCCGAGTTCGACATCGTTCGCTACGATAGCGACGCCCGTATTGCAGAACTCACCGCCAAGGCAACCCAACTGTCTCGCTATCTCGACTCAGAGCCAGCGCCGACGCTTCCGTGGCCGCTCTACTACGCGGTCCTCTCGGTCGTCAGTTTGTTCTTGCTTGTTGGGTTATGGCTGCAGTTTCCACCATTTAACTCGATGAACGGCACCTCTGTCGCGTTCATCATCGCGATCGGCGTCATTGGTATCACGGTCGTCCACTATCTCTACACCCGCCAACGCGGCGGGAAGGATATGACCTCAATTGAGTCGCTTATCGAATGACCAACAATCGGGATGGTCTTTAGGTCGAGAGTAACTAATGTGACGGCTCTCGTTTTTGTTTCCCATGATTTCACAGTGGGTGGACACTGTCCCCAAAGCCTGTGCTTACGTCACCCGAGAGGTCGATGGCTGCCCGCAGTTGCTCGTGTTCAACGAGGCTGCCGTTTCCGGTCTGCAGATTCCAAAAGGCACCATCGAGCACGCAGAGTCGCCGTACGAAGCCGTGCTCAGAGAGGTCGCAGAGGAAAGCGGGCTCACCGACTTCTCAGCCATCCGCCCACTCGGTGCAGATACGTGGACGCGCGAGAAAGCAGACCGCCTGAAACACTACCGCAGATATTTCTTTCACCTCGAAGTCGATGAGCAGCGCGACGCGTGGGACCACACCGTCACGGGTCGGGGCGAAGAGGTCGGTGACGTGTATTCGTACTCGTGGGTGCCATTGCCGACCGATGCCACGTTCAGACAGAATCTCGACGCACAGCTCTCGAAGCTCGTCTAACGCTGGTCTGCGAGCCGTACCGTGGTTTCGTGGTGGGGTGTAATCGAGATGTGGCCGCTGCTGTGGACGCTCACCTCGTAGTTTTGGATTGAAAAATGGATGTACCCAGCGCCGCGCGGTCGTCCGTCCGGCTGAGCGTGAAACAGGCGGTCAAGGGCGTCAGGGTCGATGACGTCGTTGAGCGGGCCAAGTTCGTTCGGTGATTGCTCACTAATCGACGTGAGCGCGTCCATGATTGTCGTTCCGATGCCGTCGTTGCCCGGTTCGTGGTAGCTGTGATAGGCCTTTGCGTGTTGCTCGTGCAACGGTACCGTTCGGTTAGCAGTTTGGTGTGAATCCATCGTAGGTGGGGTGAAATATGGGGGTGCTCAAATACGTGCGTGCATCGTGTTGACTGCGGATTTTCTACATTCGCTTGTGAGTCGAACCAGTATATAGTCATTCGGGTTTCGGCGGCACATAAATACAAAATTGTTTTGAAATACTGAGTGTCTGCAATATCTAGATGGGCGTTCTAGGGGTAGTATATTCGGGTTAATCCATATAGTGGTTCAAATACTATGTCTCCGCTATCTGGTAAATTTGTCGAACAATCTGCCAGTGGCCACATTATTTAAATACGGTGTTCTGCACCGCTACCGGCCCAGATTGCCGACACCTGGTGCTGTGTGGTCGTCGAACGCCGGAAAACTCTCAGCAGTTAGTTCGCGTCTTTTGCGCCGCGAACGGTCGCTTCGACGGCATCAACGCCCTCGTCGTGAACGAGGTCACCAACGATGATGGTATCGGAGACTTCCGCCATCTCGTAGGCCGTGTCGTAATCACCGATGCCGCCGCCGTAGAACAGCGTCGCGTCGTCGAGGGCGTCGTGAGCCGCCTTTACGGTCTCTGGGTCGCCAAGCGTACCCGAGTACTCGATGTAGACGATTTCCTGCCCGAACATGTGCTCTGCCACCTCGGCGTAGGCCGCCACGTCGTCCGGTTCGAGGTCGCAGTTCGCTTGCGTGTACTCAGCGACCGACGACTCGGGGTTGAGGACGATGTAGGCTTCTGTCGTCGTCATCTCCCAGTCGATGCTGTCGTCTAAGCGAACCCATTCTTTGTGTGCGCCGGTCATCCACGTCATGTCGCCCGCGTTGAACACGACTGGGATGAGGTAGCCGTCGAGATAATCGGAGTGGACGACCGCCCCGGCGTGGCTCGGTTCGATGTAGAGCGGCGTGTCGTACTTTCCACAGGCATCGACGACGCGAGCCATCTTCTCCTCGGTCATGCCCGTCGTGCCACCGATTTCGATGGCATCGGTTCCCGTCGCACACACGTCTTCGAACGTCTCGCCATCGGCGAGTGTCTTGTCTGGGTCGAGCTTCACGATGTGGTCCCAGTCATCCCACGGATTTCGCATACGCTTTCAAATCCAACGGCTGACTAAAACCCCTTCGGCCTTAGTCTGCTTGGGCTTGCCACTCGCGGACACGGTCTGCGCTCACGCCCTGTACCTGGTCTGCAACGTCTTCCGGGCTGGCGCTTTTCAGGTCATCTAAGCTCTCGATGCCCGCATCTTTGAGCTTCTCTGCGGTCTTCTTGCCGACCCCCGATAAATCTTCAATATCTGTCACTTCGTTGCGCGACTTGTACTCGACGTAGTTGCAAATCGGACAACCGAGTTGCCACGGTTCGTCGCCGCTGTGAACGACGAGTTCCGGCAGGTCGTGTTCCTCACACCGTTCTTCGGTGACCTCAATCTCGCCACGACGTGGCAGTGGCAGCGAGTAATCACAGTCTGGATAGCGCGTACAGCCGACGAGCCGCGACCCCGTCCGGAGGCGCTTGATGGCGAGTTCGCCGTCGTGTTCCTCACCGCATTCCGGACAAGTGCCGATGACTTCGTCTTCCTGTTCGTCCGCCTCGTCTGCCTTACACTGCGGACAGCCGTGGACGAACGTCTGACGACCGGCGAGCATCTTGACGTGGCGCAACTCGTGGTCCTCGCACGTCTCATCTAAGATGAGTGGCTTGCCCGTCGAGGGGAGTGGGAGGGTGTACGTACACTCCGGATAGCCGTCACAGCCAACGAAGTACGAACCACGGCGGGAGCGACGAACCAGCAGGTCGTTGCCGCAGTCGGGACACGGCCCGAGCGTCTTGTCCGCCTTGAGCGACTTCTGGATGTGCTCGCCAATCTTCTCGCGGGAGGCTTCGAGTTCCTCGAACACCTCCTCTAACATCTCCCGTGACTCGGTGGTCACCTCGTCGAGCGTGGCCTCGCCACGGGCGATTTTCTGCATGTCGGCTTCGAGCTGGCTCGTCATCTCCTCGGTGACGAGGTTTTCTGCGTAATCTTCGCCCGCTTCCACGACGGCCATGGCGAGGCGGGTCGGGCGCGGTGGGTCGGATTCGACGTAGCCCCGGTCGTAGAGTTTCTCTAAGGTTTCGTGGCGGGTCGCTTTCGTGCCAATCCCCATCTTCTCCATCGTCTCGATGAGCCGTGACTGACCGTATCTGCGCGGCGGCTGGGTCTGTTTGTAGTCGTTTCGCACGTTGCTGACCGCGAGTTCCTCGCCTTTGTCCACGTCGGGGACGAAGTTCTCGTTGGTTGAATAGTACGGATAGACGGCGTGGTAGCCGGGTTCGAGCAGGCGCTTGCCGTTCGCTTTGAGGCTGAGGCCTTCTGCCTCCGCGACCACGCGCAGGTGTTCCCACTTCGCGGGGTCTGCACACGTCGCGAAGAAGCGACGAACGACGAGTTCGTACACTTCCCACTCCGCCTCGCTGATTTCGGTCGGTGTCGGAATCTCGCCCGTCGGGTGAATCGGCGGGTGGTCGGTCGTCTCGCTGTCGCCCCGGGTCGGTTCGATGTCCTCGACCTCCAGCAGCGATTTCGCGTCCTCGCCGAAGGTGCGGTGGTTCTGGAACGTTTCCAGTAAGTCGCGCACGTCCAAGTCGTTCGGGTACACCGTGTTGTCCGTCCGTGGATAGGTGATGAACCCGGAGGTGTAGAGGTCTTCTGCGATGCTCATCGCGCGCTTTGCCGAGTGGCCGAGCGACCCCGCCGCGCGGATGAACTGCGTCGTGTTGAACGGCGCTGGCGGGTCGTCGGTGCGCGTCCGGCGGTTGACCGACGTGACCGTCGCCGCGTCCACCGTCTGGAGCGTCTCGAACACCTCAGCAGCAGTGGCTTCGTCCCAAACCCGCTCTGCTTCCGTGCCGTCGTCTGCCTCGTAGAAGTACTGCGCTTCGAACGCTTCGGCGTCTTTGGTGAGGTCTGCAAACAGCTCCCAGTAGTCTTCAGGGTCGAACGCCTCGATTTCGCGCTCGCGGTCGACGATGAGTTTGAGCGTCGGACTCTGGACGCGACCCACGCTGATGAAGTCGTTGCCCAACTGCCGAGCCGAAAGCGAGAGGAAGCGTGTGAGTGCTGCCCCCCACACGAGGTCGATAATCTGTCGTGCCTCGCCGGAGGCCGCGAGGTCGAAGTCGAGGTCGTCAGGGTCGTTGAACGCCTTCGTAACCTCGTTTTGCGTAATCGAGGAAAAGCGCACGCGCCTGACGGGTACGTCTTCGTTCACTTCGCGGACGAGTTCGTAGGCTTCCTTGCCAATCAACTCGCCTTCGCGGTCGTAGTCGGTCGCAATCGTGACCGCGTCTGCCTTCCGCGAGTAGAGGCGCAGTGTGCGGACGATGTTCTCTTTGGTCGCCGTTTTGACGACCTGTGCGCCGATGAGCTCGACCGGCTCGACGTCGCGCCAGTCTGAATACTCGGGCGGAAAGTCCACGTCCACGACGTGGCCGGACAGCCCGATGACGCGCTTGTCTGCCCAGCGATAGACGTTGACGCCGTGTTCGCGCTCGACGCTCGCGTGCTCGCCGGAGAGAATGTCGGCAATGCGGCGGGCAGCGATGTCCTTTTCTGTAATTATCAGCTCCACGAGGCAACACCCCGCGAGATTGCAGTCATTACCACCGACCTACGCGCAGGTTGTTTCTATACTTTTCGCCGTAAAACCGCCACACAGCGCCCGTGCGCGTCGTGCGCTTGCGCACGCGAGAGTGAAAACCGATTGCCTCTTACCCCGTCGCGCCAAAGCCGCGGGCATGGACAAGGGAACCGTCCGCGTCCTCGAATTCATCGCGGCGCAACTCGTTCTCATCTCGGTGGGCGTCCACCTCTTTCTTGGCATCCCCCGCGTGCTCATCTACGCTCGCCCAAGCGCCGTCTCCTACTATCTGAACTCTGCGGCGTTCCCTGACCCACGCCCATTTCTGTTCACGGTGTCCGCCGTCGTCGTCCTTGTTGGCCTCTACGCGCTGTTCAACGGGCTTCTCCCCCGCAAGAACCTCTACCTCCTCGGGATTGCCATGATGTGCACCTACATCGGCAGTTGGGTGCTCTGGCACACCGTCGTCAACCACGGTCAAGTGTTCCTCGCCGCAGGCGGCCACACCCACGGCGGGGGCATCCTCACGACGGTCATTCAGCACCTCGTCGAAGTGCCCTTAGACGCCGCCTCGAAGCTCTCTGAGGCGGGCGCGGCGCTCATCTTCGGCTTGCTCTACTGGAAAACGGATTAGGGCTCGGTGGCCATGCCGGTATCGCGCGGTTCGTAGGCCTCTTTCGCCCGTTCGTAGGCCGCTGAGACGTTTATTTCGCCGTAGCCGCTCGCCGCATCCACACCGTCTGCGTCCATGTCGGTGGCCGACTCGGTGAGCAAGTTGGCAATCTCATCGCTCGACAGGCTCGGGTACGCGGATTTCACGAGTGCAGCAGCCCCCGCGACGTAGGACGCCGACACGGACGTCCCAGCGGAGACGCCCGCGATGTCAACGCCGCCAACCCCACCCGGCGCGACGAGGTCAACGCCGGGGTCGCCCGTTGCGGTCGGCCCGCGCGAGCTAAACGCGGCAACCGACCCGTTCTCGCTCGCGCCCACGGTCACCACCGACGGCGCGGTCGCCGGGGCGGCGAGACTCCCCTCCGCGGTCGCATACGTCAGCGTGTGGCTGGTCGAAAACAGGTTGAGCGTCGCGTTCCCGGTGGTGTCCTCGCCGTAGATGGCAACGTAGTACTCGCCTTCGGGAACCACCACGGAGATGCGTTCGAGCCCTGCTTCGCGGCTGGTCGATTTGGCGACGACGGTGTCTTGCCCGCCGGTTTCACGAAGCAGATAGAGGTCGTAGTCCTCGCTCGTGTTCCACGAAAGCGTCAGGTGTACCTCGCCCTTGACGGGGTCGCCACCGGCGAGTGCGTTGCCTTCGACACCGTCTGCAAACGCGACCCACGGCTCGTCTGAGTCGGTCAGTTTGCCTTGCCAGTGGCGGTCTGCGTAGTTTCCGGCGGAGGTGACAAACAGCACCTCTTCGCTCGCGCGAGCAGCGATGTCGTTGATTGTGGACTCGCTCTCACCGTGGTCGAAGTAGCTGCCCGCATCGAGAATGATGTCCGCCTCAGAATCAAGTAACCACGTCACCGCTGCGTCGTACTCGTCGGTCGTCGTCTCTGTGCCAACGTCCGCGAGATAGAGCGTCGCGTTCGGCGCGGTGTCCGCGACGATGCTTGCGACCGCTGTGCCGTGTGCGTCTGCAGCAGGTGGCGAGTCTTCGGTCGAGAACGTCCGGTACGCGCCGACGGAGTCTGCGATTTCGGGGCTGCTCACGCGAAAGCCCCTTCCGACGATGCCCACAGTCACGTTTTCACCCGAGATTCCGTCCTGCTGGAGTGCAGCCGCGCCAATCGTCTCGACGCCTGCCGCCACGCGATTTTTGAGTCGTGGCATGTGCGGTTGGCTCTCGATGAGGATGGTTTCGGTGCTCGGGTCTGCAGAGAGCATCGTAATCTCAGAATACGGAATCGAACCGTGGAGATACTGGATGCCTTCACGCTCCTCTACGCGCTCTATCTGGAGACTATGGCCCGTCGGAAGCGGCGCGCCCTGTTTCAACATCACGACGACTTGCGCGTCGCGGTCTACCTGCTCGTGGCGAAACGACGCTTCGACGGGGCGAATCTGCTCTTCGAGTTGTGCGAGGCGTTCCTGACTCGGCCCGTCGAACTGCTCGCCCGTATCGAACACGAAACTAGGAGCGACGGCGACAGCCACAAGTGCGAACACCACCGAAAAAGCCGCAAACTGCCCCCAACGCTCCCACATACGTATACTCCCGCAATTAATCGTTAAATTCTTTCTCTTTTAGGAGTCGTCTGCTCTTGGACGTAGAGCCAGCCTGCGACGAGTGCGAGGACGAGCGCGCCACCGGCGAAAAACAGCGCACCGGGTGGGACGGCGTCGAAGAACGACAGCACGCTTCCCGACGACCCGACGGAGTCGGGTACGCGCGGGAGGCTTCCGGGGCTGCCAACGCCGACGACGGTCGTCTGGACGAGCAGTTCGACGAGCAGGCTGGCGACGGCGAGGACGCCCACGGCGGCGAACAGCCGCTTGAGCGAATCGACGAAGCCGTCTTTTTTCTCTTCCCGCCCGACGAACACCACGAGCGGTTCCTGTGCCGGGGCATAGACGTTCATCTCACGACCCTTTGGTGAATAGCGCATGTCTGCGACGCGAATCAGTCCCGCGTCGTCTAAGTTGGTGAGGTGATGGCGCACGTTTTGGAGCGAGGTCCCCACGGAATCGGCCAACTCAGAGGCTACCTGTGGCTCTTTGTGGAGTTCCGTGAGAATCGCCCGTGCCGTCTCGGACGCGAGCGACGATAGCAGGTCGCCTGCGTCCTCGTTGTCTAGCCAGAGCGTTCGCAGCTCGCCCTCTTGGTTCGAGAGGGCATCGCTGTCGGAGGGCATCAACCCTGACATTGTTCTGGATACGATGTGGAGCCATATTAAGCCCCATTGCCACCCGTCTAGAATTGTGAACGTCCGTCTCAGGCGTCGAGGCGTTCCCGTAACAGCTTGTTGACGGTTCCGGGGTCTGCACTCCCGCCGGTTTTCTGCATCACTTGCCCGACGAGGAAGTTAAGCGCGCTCCCCTCGCCGCTGTGGTAATCGGAAACGGCGTCTTCGTTCTCCTCGATGGCCGCCTCGACCGCCTGCTCGACCTCGCCCGTATCGGCCTTCCCGAGGCCCGCTTGCTCGACAATCGTGTCGGGGTCTTGGCCCTCGTCGAGCATCGTGCGCATGACGGTTTCCTGGGCGTGTTTCACGGTAATCTCTTCGTCGTCTACGAGTTCGATGAGGCGCATGAACTCGTCTAAGCGGTCTGCGACGTCCGTGATCTCCATGTCGCGGTAGTTGAGTTCGCCAAGCAAGCTGTCCGCGACCCACGTCGCCGCGAGGTCGGGGTCGAACTCCGTGGCCACGCGCTCGTAGAAGTCGGCCACCTGCTTGGTGGACGTGAGCTTCGAGGCGGCTTCAGCCGACAGGTCGTACGCTTCTTGGAACCGCTCGCGGCGAGCGTGGGGCAGCTCTGGAATGTCGAGTTCCGCTTTCCAGTGGGCGACCTGCAGCGGCGGGAGGTCTGCCTCGCCGAAGTAGCGATAGTCTTTCTCCTCTTCTTTCGAGCGCATCGAGACGGTGATGCCCCGTGATTCGTCCCAGTGTCGGGTCTCCTGTTCGACCTCGCGCCCGCGCATGACGGCGTTTTTCTGGCGGGTAACTTCGTAGGCGAGCGCTTTCTCTGCGCCCTTGTGACTGGAGATGTTCTTCACTTCGGTGCGGTTTGCGGCGGCGAGGTTTTCGTCGCTAATCGAGCCGTCCGCTTCGACCTTGTCCGCGCCGATGAGCGAGATGTTGGCGTCGATGCGCAGCGAGCCGTCGCGCGTGGAATCGAACACGCCGAGGTAGTCGAGCACTTCCTCTAACTTCTTCAAGAAGGCGCGCACCTCACCCGGCGAGCGGAAGTCGGGCTTCGTCACGATTTCCATGAGCGGCGTCCCCGCGCGGTTGTAGTTCACGAGGACGTAATCCGCGGTGTCGATGGAGCCGCCGACGTGTTGGAGGCTGCCGGGGTCTTCTTCAAGGTGGGCGCGTTCGATGCCGATGACGCGCGAGTCGCCTTTGACGTTCACTTCGAGTTCGCCGTCCTGGCAGATCGGTGCGTCGTACTGCGTAATCTGGAAGTCTTTGGGCAGGTCGGGGTAGAAGTAGTTTTTCCGGTGGAAGGTGGTCTCTTCGGGGATGGTTGCTTTCAGTGCCTTGCCGATCTTGACGGCGGCTTCGACGGCCCCTTCGTTGAGGACGGGCAGCGCCCCGGGGAGCCCAAGACAGACGGGACACGTGCGGGAATTTGGCTCCGCGTCGGCCGCGTCAGTCGAACACCCACAGAAAATCTTCGTGGCAGTCTCTAGCTGGACGTGGACCTCTAACCCAATCACGACGGCAAGGTCCTGCGTCTCGGCAGCTTGTGCGGTCATTAGCCGCGATTTGATGGCAGGCGGCTAAAGACTAACGGGAACGGGCTGCCACCGGGTTTGGAATTTCATCCAATTTTTGTTGAGATATTGTGTGATATTATCAACATTATCTCGGGTAGCTGAACATTCTTATATACTAGTGTGATAACCTCACAACTCACACGAGAAAAACTACCACATGTCATCTGATTCATCACGGTGGGAACCAATCCGCACCGCTGGGCGCTGGTCTGAACACCTTCGGACTCATGGAACCGTTTTCGCAATCGTCGTCATCGCCGAACTCATCGGAACACAGGTCTTCCCTCTCGGGCCGGGACAGGTCGTGTTACTCCCGATGCTGTTCGCCGTCATTCTCGGGATTTCGCTCAGCTATAGCGTGCTCGGGAAAGTTGTCGAACCGCTTCGCAACGTCGTTTCAAAAGAGGTGAGCACGATTGCTTCGCCGCTACTCATCATCGCACTCATGCCGCTTGGTGTGAAATACGGCTCGCTCGTCGCGCCGTCTTTCTACAGTCTCGTCGAAGCAGGCCCAGCGTTCGTTCTCCAAGAGTTTGGCAACCTCGCCACGATTTTCCTCGCCCTCCCGCTTGCGCTCGCACTCGGCCTCAAACGCGAAGCCATTGGCGGTGCAGTGAGCATCGCGCGCGAACCGACGCTCGGCGTCATCACCGACAAGTACGGCATCGACTCGCCGGAAGGCCGCGGCGTCCTTGGCACCTACATGACCGGGACCGTCCTCGGAACCGTTTTCTTCGGCATCCTCGGCGGGTTCGCCCCCGCGACTGGCCTGCACCCACTCTCACTATCGATGGCCTGTGGGATGGGGTCTGCGAGCATGATGACGGCGTGTTCGTCGTCGCTCGCAAACGTCGTCACGACCGTCCCGCAAGAAGAAATTCTCGCCTTCGCAAGCACGAGCAACCTGCTGACCGGCATCACGGGCCTCTACATGGTGCTGTTCGTCGGCCTGCCGCTCATCACCAGACTCTACGCGAAACTCGCTCCGATGTTCGGAGGTGAGAACTGATGGAAACCCCAGAGTTCACCGCAGAATCGCTGAAAATGTTGCTCGTCATTGGCTTCCTCACGCTCACCGCGAACACCATCGCCACGGACACGGGAGCGCTCGCGGCACTGCCCGGAATGGCTATAATCATCGCCATCGGCCTCGCCGCGCTGTTGCTCGGGCGACTCCTTCCGCTTGACCTCCCGGCGTTCGCCTACGCCATGATTATCTCGTTCCTGCTGGCGATTCCGTTCTCGCCGGTGCAGGGCGTGTTCCTCGAATACGTCGAGCGCATTGGCTTCCTCGCCACGACGACGCCGATTCTCGCCTACGCCGGCCTCTCGATTGGCCTGCAAACCGGGCGCATGAAGGAAGTGAGTTGGAAGCTCGTCATCGTCGCCGTGTTCGTCTTCTTCGGGACGTTCTTCGGGTCCGCGATGATTGCAGAGGTCATCCTGAAGGCACAGGGGATCATCTGACGTGACCGACGCCCTCAAACAACGCGTCTGTGATGCCATCGACGACCACCGCGAGGAGATTATTGCCCTCGCCAAGTCGATTCAATCGGAGCCGGAACTCGGCTTCAAAGAGGTCGAAACCACGAAAAAAGTTGCCGCGGTGTTCGAGTCGCTGGACCTCGATGTGGAGACGGAAATTGCGATTACCGGTACTCGCGCCCGCGCTGGTTCTGGTGCGTTCACCGCAGCGGTGTTTGGCGAACTCGACGCACTCGTCAATCCCGAACATCCGCTTGCAGACGGAGAAACCGGCGCGTGTCACGCCTGCGGCCACCACGCGCAAGTGGCGAATCTGGTCGGGACGGCATTCGGCCTCGTCGCAAGCGACGTCGTAGACGAGTTAGCCGGCGAAGTCGAGTTCATTGGCGTCCCCGCAGAGGAGTACCTTGACCTTGGCTATCGCCGCGAACTGGTTGAGTCCGGCGAAATCGAGTTCTTCGGCGGGAAACAGGAACTCATCCGTCGGGGCTATCTCGACGACATCGACATGGCGATGATGATGCACGCAGGCAGCGACGAACCCGAGCGCGTCATCACGAGCAACTTCTCGACAAACGGCTTTGTGGGTAAATTCGTCACCTACACCGGGAAAGAGGCGCACGCGGGGGCCGCCCCCGAAGAGGGAATCAACGCGCTCAACGCCGCGATGATTGGCATGAACGCCGTCCACGCCCAGCGCGAGGTGTTCAAAGACGACGACGCCGTGCGCGTCCACCCGATTATCACGAACGGTGGCGACGGCGTGAACGTCGTCCCGAGCGACGTACGCATGGAATCCTACGTCCGAGCGAAGACGGTCGAGGCGGTCACGGAAGCCAACGAGACGGTCAACCGGGCGCTCACCTCGGGGGCGCTCGCGGTTGGTGGCGACATCGAAATCAACGACTTCCCCGGCTACATGCCGCTTCGAACCGACCAGACCATTGTTTCCGCGTACGACGAAAACGCCCGCAAACTGGTGGGCGAAGACGTAATCACGCCGGGTCGTCCGCACATCACTGGCTCTACGGACATGGGCGATGTGACCCAGATTCTTCCGGGTATCCACCCGTGGACGGGCGGCTTCGAAGGGAGCGTCCACTCCCGCGAGTTCGGGGTTGTAGACGAGGAGATGGCGTACATTCTCCCAGCGAAAATCACCGCGTGCACGCTCGTTGACCTGTTGACCGACGAATCTGCGATGGAAACGCTCCGGGCTGCAAAGGCTGAAAAACTCTCATCCGACGAGTATCTCTCCATGGTCCGGTCGATTCGAGCGGACGTTGTCGAATCGTACCGCGACTAACTGCGTTCTTGCTTTTCACTGGTCACGTAGCCGAACCGTCGGAAAACCTGTCATGTTATCTCACAATGTCTGACGTATGTTTATGGGACTGAAGAGTCGTTACAATGTATGACTCGCGGCAACCGCGTCGAGGAACTCGAAACGCGCGTAAAAGAACTTCAAGCCTCAGTTTCTGGCCTGACTGACGAACTCATCGAGACGAAAGAGCGCGTCAAGGCGCTTGAAGAAGAGGTCCAACCGGAAGACCTCCTCGACCGGAAACTCACCCGGAAAACCGACGCGGAAGAATCCTCCGAAGCCACTAAAGGGCAGGAGAGCGAGGATGCAGACAGCACTGACGAGGAATCGACGCAGACGGACGACATTATCGTCGCATAAGACAGACGACACCACCGTCACCTCAGATTCCTGGCCGCGTCGCGCGCCAGCTATGCGCGACATCTCGCTGACCTATGCATATCAAAGAAATCGTCCTTGACAACTTCAAAAGCTTCGGGCGCAAAACGCGCATTCCGTTCTACGAGGACTTCACCACGGTCTCTGGCCCGAACGGGTCGGGGAAGTCGAACATCATCGACAGCGTGCTGTTCGCCCTCGGGCTTGCTCGAACGCGCGGCATTCGCGCGGAAAAACTGACTGACCTTATCTACAATCCCGGCAACGACGGCGACGCCCGCGGTGACGAAACCCGCGAAGCCAGCGTCGAAGTCGTCCTCGATAATTCTGAGCGGACGCTCACGCGTCAACAGGTCGTGAGCGCCGCTGGCACCGAGAACATCGGGGAGGTAGACGATATCTCGATTCGCCGCCGGGTAAAGGAAACGCCCGAGAACTACTATTCGTACTACTATCTAAACGGCCGTTCGGTGAACCTTTCTGATATTCAGGGCCTGCTCGCACAGGCGGGCATCACGCCTGAAGGCTACAACGTCGTGATGCAGGGCGACGTGACTGGCATCATCCAGATGACGCCCTATGAACGACGGGGAATTATCGACGAAATCGCCGGTGTCGCCGAGTTCGACGCGAAAAAAGACGCTGCCTTCGAGGAACTCGAAGTCGTCAAAGATCGCATCGCCGAAGCCGAACTCCGCATCGAGGAGAAACAAGCCCGCCTCGACCAACTCAAAGACGAACGCGAGACGGCGCTCGAATACAAGGGCTACCGCGAAGAGAAACAGGAGTACGAAGGCTACCTGAAAGCCGCGGAACTCGAAGACAAACGTGCCGACTTAGCGAAAACTGAAAAACAAATCGAGCGCCACGAAACCAAACTCGAATCGCTCCAGTCTGACTTAGACGAAAAGCAAGGTCGCGTGCTTCGCTTAGAGGAGGAACTCGAAACCCTCAACGCCGAAATCGAGACGAAAGGCGAAGACGAGCAACTGCGCATCAAGCGCGAAATCGAGGAGGTAAAAGGTGAAATTGCCCGCCTCGAAGACGCTATCTCGGCCGCAGAAGAGCGGATTCAAGACGCAGAACAGCGCCGCCGCGAGGCGTTCATCCAAATCGACCGCAAACAGGAGACGGTCGATGACGTCGAAAGCGAAATCCGTGAGACGAAAGTCGCAAAGGCCTCCGTCGTCGCGGAGATTCAACAGCACGAAGCCGACCTGGCAGACCTACAGGCAGAAATCGACGCGGTGGACACCGAGTACGACGAGGTGAAAACCGAACTGACCGAAAGGCGCGAGGCGCTTGAGGAGGCGAAAGCCGCGAAAAACGCCACCCAACGCGAGCAAGACCGACTGCTCGACGAAGCGCGTCGTCGGTCGAACGAGCAGTCTGAAAAGCAGGCGGAAATCGAGACTGTCCGCGAGGAGATTCCGGCGCTCAAAGCCACCGTCCGCGACCTCGAGGACGAACTCGACAAGGCGAAGAAAAATCGCGCGAACATCTCGCAGGTCGTAGACGACCTCAAACAGCAAAAACGCGAGTTGCAGGACGAGTTAGACGAGGTCGAACAGCAACTTCGCGCCCGCCAACAGGAGTACGCGGAACTCAACGCACACGCCGACGAGTCAGGCGATTCGTCCTACGGGCGTGCGGTCACGACCATCCTGAACGGCAATCTTGACGGGGTTCACGGCACGGTTGGCCAACTCGGTGGCGTCTCAAACCAGTACGCGACGGCGTGTGAAACCGCGGCCGGTGGCCGTCTCGCGCACGTCGTCGTCGATGACGACGGCATCGGCCAGCAGTGTATCGAGTACCTGAAACGCCGGAATGCGGGCCGCGCGACGTTCCTGCCAATCACCAAGATGCACAAACGGCGCTTGCCGAGCGTACCGAACCACGACGGTGTCGTGGACTTCGCTTACAACCTCGTTGACTTCGACAAACAGTATGCGGGCATCTTCTCGTACGTTCTCGGCGACACGCTCGTCGTCGATTCTATTGAGACTGCCCGCGACCTGATGGGCGATTTCCGTCTCGTCACGCTCTCTGGCGAACTCGTCGAAAAGAGCGGGGCGATGACCGGTGGCTCGTCCAGCGGCTCTCGCTACTCGTTCTCGAAGTCCGGCAAGGGCCAACTCGAACGCGTCGCCGAGAAAATCGCCTCGCTCGAAGACGAACGTCGCGCGTTGAACGAAGAGATTCGCGGCGTCGAAGAGCGCCTTGACGACGCCCGCGACCGCAAGACGGACGCGACAGACCAAGTCCGTGACATCGAAGCCGACCGAGAGCGCGTCCAAGGCGAACTCGATAGCACCGACGAGCGCATCGAAGCGCTCGAAGCGCGCATCGAGGAAATCGCGGACGAGCGCGAGGACGTAAACGAGGAGATGCAGGCGCTCGAAGCCGACCTCACGGCCCACGACGAGCGCATCGCGGAGATTGAGTCGGCCATCGCGGAGTTGGAGTCAGAACTCGCAGACTCGAAGATTCCACAACTCACGAACGAGATGGACGAGATTCGCGCGAGCATCGAGGAGTACGAGGCCCAACAGGACAAGTTCGATGCGCGGCTCAACGAACTCGGTTTGGAGAAACAGTACGCAGAGGAGTCAATCGAAGACCTCCACAGCGAAATCGAGTCCGCCCAGAACAAGAAGGCAGACCAGCAAGAACGCATCGCAGACCTCGAAGGCAAAATCGAAGACCAGCAAGTCGTTCTCGAAGACAAAGAAAGTCAGGTCGAAGATTTAGAGGACGAGTTGGCAGACCTCAAAGCAGAGCGCGAGGAGCTGAAAAGCGACCTCAAGTCGGCCAAGCAGACGCGCGATGCAGCCCGCGAGAAAGTGTCGGGGGTCGAATCCAAACTCGACAGCGCGAAGAGCGCCGCAGACCGCCTCGAATGGGAGGTTGACGAACTCGCTGCACAGGTCGGCGAGTACGACCCAGACGAGATTCCAGACCACGACGAGGTCAAACGAACCATCGGCCGCTTAGAGCGGAAGATGGAGGCCTTAGAGCCAGTCAACATGCTCGCCATCGACGAGTACGACGAGGTTAAAGACGGCTTAGACGACCTCACCGACAAGAAGGGCACGCTCGTAGACGAGCGAGAGGCCATCAACGACCGCATCGAGTCCTACGAGTCGCTGAAAAAAGAGACGTTCATGGACGCCTTTTCCGACATTAACGACAACTTCGAGGACATCTTTGCGAGCCTCTCGCGCGGGTCTGGCACGTTGCACTTAGAGAACGAGGCCGACCCGTTCGACGGCGGCCTGACGATGAAAGCCCAACCGGGCGACAAGCCAATCCAGCGCCTCGACGCGATGTCCGGCGGGGAAAAGTCGTTGACAGCGCTCGCGTTCATCTTCGCGCTCCAGCGCTACAACCCCGCGCCGTTCTACGCGCTGGACGAGGTTGACGCCTTCTTAGACGCCGTGAACGCCGACCTCGTCGGCGAGATGGTTGACGAACTCGCGGGCGATGCCCAGTTCGTCGTCGTCTCACACCGCTCTGCCATGCTCGAACGCTCAGAGCGGGCCATTGGGGTGACGATGCACGACGACAACGTGAGCGTCGTGACTGGCATTGATTTGAGCAGCCAGGAGGTGCCCGCCGATGACTGAAGCAGAACCAAAGCCAATCATCGAAGAAGACGCTCACGAAGAGCCGGTCGAACTGCTCGTGCAGTTGGCCGAGGAGGGCGAAATCGAGCCGTGGGACATCGACATCGTCGAGGTCACGGACAAGTTCCTCGCCGCGCTTGACGAAGCCGACTTGCGCACCTCGGGGCGCGCGCTGTTCTACGCGAGCGTGCTGTTGCGGATGAAATCCGACGCGCTGCTCGAACCGGACGACCCGGAACCAGAAGAGGAGTGGGTCGAGCCGTGGGAAGCGCCACCGGGACAGGAACCCGAGTTCGACGGGCCAGACCCTATCGCCGGACTCGAAGCCGAGATGGAGCGTCGCCTCGACCGGAAATCGGTTCGCGGCACGCCCCAGACGCTCGACCAACTCGTCCGCGAACTGCGCGAGGCAGAGCGCGGGACGTGGTGGAAAGAGAGCCGCCAGTACGACACCTCGAACTCACCAAAGGGCTTCCGTCGTGGCACACAGACGCTCGACTACCGCTCGGCCGACGACTTCCGGATGGACGACGAGCCGACCGAAGAGGAGGTCACCGGCACGGCGCACACCGAACACATCGAAGCGGTCATCGACGACGTGTGGCTGATGCTAAAAGAGCAGTACGAACACGGGCGAACTGAAGTTCTATTCGAAGAGGTGGCCTCGGCCGGCGGTTCGCGTGTCACGACGTTCCTCGCGCTCTTGTTCATGGCACATCGCGGGCGCATCCGCCTCGACCAAGAGGACATTTTCGGTGACCTCTGGATTCAGAATCCGTCGGCTGTTGCGACGGCGAGCGACGCGGTTGCAGAGACGGACTGAGTTAGCGTCCTTTTTTGGGTGTTCTCAGTGCCCAGCAGCGACACAATTATAACGGAAAACCATGTATGGTATTGTGTAGCATGACTCCCACAAAACTCCAAGAACGACTCAGAGAAACGGACGGGCGAGTAGATAGAGACGAATTCATTCGGGCGCTTACCTACGTCCGTGACACCGGCCGCAAACACTGAAACATGTGATCTAAACCGCGGACAGGTGGTCGATTAGAGGTAGTCGCCGACGAGTAGTTCGACGCGGTCGCGCGTTGCGTCTGGGATAGCTTCTGCTGGCGTGTTAATCGTCCCTTCGAGCGCCGTGTGCGCGCCACACTCGAAGTCCTCGGGGAGCGTGCGGATGGCTTCTTCGACCGTGCGCTTGATGGCTTCCTGATTCTTTTCTGCGTTCTCTAAGACTTCAGCGAGGGTGACCTCGTGGTCTTTTTTCCACACGTCGTAGTCGGTGACGCCCGCGACGGTGGCGTAGGCGATTTCGGCTTCACGGGCGAGTTTGGCTTCGGGAATCGAGGTCATTCCGACCACGTCCCAGCCCTGTGCGCGGTAGAACTCGGATTCTGCACGTGTCGAGTACTGTGGCCCTTCGATGCAGACGTAGGTGCCGCCTTCTTGGACGTTGGCGTTGGTGACTTCCTTTGCTGCCGCAGAGAGGTGGCTCACGAGTTCGGGGCTGTACGGTTCGGTGATGGGTTGGTGGACGACGATGCCGTCGCCAAAGAAGGTGGATTTTCGGTGTTTCGTCCGGTCGAAAATCTGGTTCGGGATGACGAGCGTGCCCGGGTGCAGGCTCGATTTCAGGCTCCCGACCGCGTTGCTCGCGAGGATGTACTTCACGCCGAGTTTCTTGAAGGCGTAGATGTTCGCGCGGTAGGGTAGGTGGGTCGGTGAGCGACCGTGTTTCGAGCCGTGGCGCGGGAGGAACGCGACCTCGCGGCCGGTGTCGCCGAACTCGCCGATGGTGACGGGTGCGCTTGGTTCGCCGTATGGCGTCTCGACAACCTCTTCGCGGGTGTTTTCGAGCGGGAGGGCTTCGTAGATTCCACTGCCGCCGATAAAGCCAATCATGGGCGACAGTTCTCGACCCCGCCACCTAAGAATTCCGAGACGCTACGCTGTGAGCGTCCACTCGCCCTGCCCGACCGATTCGATGACCCCGCGGCGGTTCATCTCGCCTAAGACTTCGTTTAGGCGATTTGGCTGGGCGATTTCCATCTCGATACGGTCTACCTGATGGTAGTGTTTGAGGAGGTGGCGGATGTCCGCTTGGGTAAAGCTGTCCTGCTCAGCTTTCTCCATGACACCGCTCGTGAGGTCAATCATGTCCTCGATGAAGTTCCACGGGTAGACAACCCACGCCCACTCTTCGAGTTTTTCGCCGACGAAATCCGGTTCGAACTCGCTCGTCCCGAGCAGTTGGAGGGTCGCGGTGCGAACCTCGCCGGGATTTCGGTCGCGGACGTACTCGTCTGCGCGCTTGATGGAGCCGCCCGTGTCCGCGATGTCGTCGATGATGAGCACGTCTTTGCCCTCGACTGAACCTTCCGGCATGGGATAGCGCACTTCGGGGCTGCCCGACTTCTGGGCGGTGCCGACGTAGTGTTCCATCTTGAGGCTCGTGAGGTCGTCGAGTCCGAGGAAGTCACAGATACAGCGCCCGGCGAACCAGCCGCCGCGGGCGAGTGCGACGACGACGTCCGGCTCGAAGTTCGCGGCTTTGACCTCGCCCGACACCTCTCTACAGAGGCCATAGATGTATTCCCAATTCGTGATGGTGCACTTGAACTCGTCCGGCAGGTCGCCCATACTAGATGTTCACCACCGCCTCGGAGGTGGCGCGGACAATTAAGTGGTATGAAAGGCGCTCAGCGGGGTGCGTGCCAGCGGGAAAAAACGGAGACTAGACGATAGATCGGCCGCCGCGAGCGTGGCAGTTCGGGCATTCGACCTTCGCCATGTGTTGTTCAGGTGATTCGAACTCGGTGTCACATTCGAGACACCGATACGCGTAGACTTTCTCCTCGCCTCCGGAAACGAGGCCTTTTATCTTGTCTGTGAGGCTCATACGGCAGTCCTCGACATAATTGCGAGCTAACGTACAATAAAGAAAATGGCCGTTCTTTTGGACAGTCCCCGTCGGAGACTTGATAGGCGGGGCCGTCAACGGGTGAGCTATGGAGACACGCCGCGCGCTACAGGTGGACGCCTTTACAGACGAACCGCTCACGGGTAACGCAGCCGGGGTCGTCCCAAACGCAGACGGACTCTCTGAGACACAGATGCAGGCGATTGCCCGCGAGCTCAACCAAAGCGAGACGGCGTTCGTCCTCTCTACCGGGAGTGCAGACCGGCGGGTACGCTATTTCACGCCGAAGCAGGAAGTTGACCTCTGTGGGCACGCCACGATTGCGATGCACGCTTGCCTCGCGGAAACCGGCGACCTCGACGTGGGCGCACACACGCTCGAAACGAACGTCGGCGTCCTCGACATCGAACTTGAAGCCGACGGCACCGTCTGGATGACCCAAAACCAGCCTGCGATTCGTGAGGTGGACGTAGACCCTGTCGAGGTGGCAGACGCCCTCGACATCGACCCGGCGGCGCTCACGGACATTGAAGACGAGCTTCCACTCGCGCGGGCGACGACGGGGTTGCCGTTCCTCATCGTTCCGATGACCTTCTTAGAACAACTCGGGCAGGCAGCCCCGGACATGGCCAAAATCGAGGCACTCAGCGAGGAGGTGGACGCGGCGGGCATCTACGCCTTCACGTTCGACGCACTCTCCGCGCAGGCGACGCTCCACGGCCGGATGTTCGCCCCGCGTTTGGGATTGTTAGAAGACCCCGTCACCGGCACGGCGAGCGGGGCGACGGGCGCGTATCTCCGTCATTTCGGCGCGTTCGATACGATGCCCGACGAAATGCTGTTCGAACAGGGCCACTTCGTCTCGCGGCCGGGTGAGGTGCGCGTTCGCGTTGGCGACCAGATTCAGGTTGGCGGGCGTGCCGTGACGGCGTTCGACGGGTCGGTCGTGATTCCCACCTTCGATGACGACGACATTCTCGAAGCCTGAGATTCTGTCAGGTTACCGCAGTTTCGGAGGGAGATGCCGTCTGCGAATCTTGCCCAAACCCACAGTTCATGCTACGTTATCTCATCCATAAGAGCCGGAACCTTCTTTATCGCACTTAGTCAGCATATGGATGAAGATAATGCCTGTACTCTGGCTGGACGAAATCAGGGCTGATGACCTCGAATCCGTGGGTGGCAAGGGCGCGTCCCTTGGTGAGCTTACGAATGCGGGGCTTCCCGTACCCCCGGGATTTGTCGTAACGGCGGGTACGTACCGAACATTTATCGAAGACACTGGCATCGACGAGGAGCTGTTCGAAGCAGTTGACGTCGATGCCGATGATTCGAAAGCACTCGCGGAAGCCGCAGAGCACGCGAACGACCTCATTCTCGAAACCGAGATGCCCGACGACCTCCGTGAGGAGATTCTCGACGCATACCGGAATCTCGGAGAAGGAGATTCGTTCGTCGCGGTGCGCTCGTCTGCGACCGCAGAAGACCTGCCCGACGCGAGTTTCGCGGGCCAACAGGAGACCTTCCTCAACATCCGGGAAGACGAACTCCTCGACAAGGTTCGCGAGTGCTGGGCCTCGCTGTTCACCCAGCGGGCAATTTACTACCGCCAACAGCAGGGCTTCGAGCACGACGTGGTGAACATCGCGGTCGTCGTCCAGCAGATGGTCGATTCTGAGAAAAGTGGCGTCCTCTTTACGAGCCACCCCTCGACTGGCGACCCGCGTGTCATCATCGAAGCCGCGTGGGGGCTTGGCGAAGCGGTCGTCTCCGGGTCTGTCTCTCCTGACAACTACGTCGTAGACCGCACGTCCGGTGAGGTCGAGGAAGTGACCATCGCTGACAAGAAACTCAAGTGCATCAAAGACCCAGAGACGGGCCACACCATCGAGACGGAAGTCGAAGACGAACTCCGGAACAAGCGGGTCTTAAACGAGGACGAAATCAAACGCCTCGTCGAACTCGGTGAAATCGTCGAAGCCCACTACGACACGCCACAGGACGTTGAATGGGCCATCATTGACGGCGAGGCGTTCATGCTCCAGTCGCGGCCCATCACGACCATCTCGAAAGAGGCCGCGAAAGCCAGCACCGACGGCAACGGCACGGCCTCACAGACACACAAAGACAGCGTCATTTTGAACGGGCTCGGAGCGAGCCCCGGAATCGCCAGCGGCAAGGTGCGTATCGTCCGCAAACTCGACCAACTCGACAAGGTTGGCGAAGGCGACATCATCGTCGCCGAGATGACGACGCCCGACATGGTGCCCGCGATGAAGCGCGCGGCGGGTATCATCACGGACGAAGGTGGCATGACGAGCCACGCCGCCATCGTCTCGCGCGAACTCGGCGTTCCTGCCGTCGTCGGCACGGGAAGCGCCTCCCGGGAACTTTCTGACGACCAAGTCGTCACCATCGACGGCGACAAAGGCACCATCCGCGAGGGTGGGGCCACAGACAAGGTACAAGAGCGCGACCCAATCGAGGAAGCCCGTCCGAAAACGCCAGTCAAGCCGATGACCGCGACCGAAGTGAAGGTCAACGTCTCCATTCCCGAAGCCGCCCCGCGCGCTGCCGCGACGGGCGCAGACGGGGTTGGCCTGCTCCGGCTCGAACACATGATTCTCTCGACCGGCAAGACGCCAGCGCGCTACATCGAAGACCACGGTGAAGATGCCTACGTCGAGGAAATCGTCGAGGGTGTCCGCGGGGTCGCAGACGAGTTCTACCCGCGCCCGGTTCGCGTCCGCACGCTCGACGCGCCAACGGACGAGTTCCGACAGTTGCAGGGCGGTGAAGACGAGCCAAACGAGCACAACCCGATGCTCGGCTATCGCGGCATCCGCCGCAGCTTAGACCGCCCCGAAGTGTTCGAACACGAACTCACCGCCTTCCGCCAGCTCTACGAGATGGGCTACGACAACGTCGAAATCATGTTCCCGCTCGTCAACGACGCAGAGGACGTCGTGAAGGCGAAAACCCTCATGGAGAGCGCGGGTATCGACCCACGCAAGCGCACCTGGGGTGTCATGATTGAGACGCCAGCCAGCGCGTTGTGTATCGAGGAACTCGCCCAAGCGGGTATCAAGTTCGCCTCGTTCGGGACGAACGACCTGACCCAGTACACGCTCGCGGTTGACCGCAACAATGAGCGCGTTGCAGACCGCTTCGACGAACTCCACCCGGCCGTCCTCAAACTCATCGGCGAGACCATCAAGACGTGTCGCGAGTACGGCGTGAAGACGAGCATTTGTGGGCAGGCCGGTTCGAAGCCGCAGATGGTTCGGTTCCTCGTCAACAAAGGTGTCAGCTCCATCAGCGCGAACATCGACGCGGTTCGCGACGTCCAACACGAGGTAAAGCGCGTCGAACAACAGCTCCTGCTCGATTCGGTTCGATAAGCGAACGGAGTCTTTTTTCACACCCCGTCACAGACCTGAGCGCATGCAACGGACAGCGACAACGCTCGCACTCGTCGCCCTCGTCGTGCTCGCGGGGTGTTCACTCCCGTTTGGAGGGAGTGGGACAGACGGCGCGACGACCGCACCCGGCGTGACCGCGGACGGTATCACCAACGAAACGGCGCTGCTCTCGGCGCACGTAGACGCCTTGGGCGAGCAGAGCTACGAATCTGATGTCGTCATCAACGGCACCATCATCCGCGAGGAGCAATCAATCGAGTTCTCCCGCCACCAGCAGGTGCTCGTCTCTGAAGGCTACTCGTCGTATCAGTATCGCGTGACCGAAACCGCCGGGTCGTCTACGGCGCAGTTCGACGTGTGGGCAAACGAGAGCGCCCAGTTCATCCGCGTCCAGAGCGGGGGCAATACGCAGTACCAGCGCAGTCAGCCACAACCGCCTGCGAGCCTCGCAAGCGCGTCGTTCATCGACACCTTCGTTGACGACAGCTACACGGTCGAGAGCACGGAGGAAGAAGACGGGCACACGTACACGACGCTCACCACGAATACCGCACCGGACAACGTGACGAGCCTCATTCAGGGCGCTTCAGACGTGTCTCATTTCGAGGGGACCATCATCATCACCGAAGACGGGCGCGTCCACGCCATGTCCATCACGATGGACTACATGCTGAACGGGTCTGAAGAGACCTTGGAAGTCGAGTACCAACTCATCCAGAATGGCGCGCAAGTCGAGAAGCCGTCGTGGGTTTCTGCACGCGAATAGCGGGCGAACTCTCCAAATTTCTGACTTTTCCATATATGGCAGACAGTACCACGATTCACGCCGCCATTCCCTCAAGACTTAGGGTTCCTGGGTTCTGACCAACGACTGTGTCGCCCGTCGCACTCGTAGGACCGACCCTCTTCGTCGCTGGTTTCTTCCATGCGTTAGAGCAAGCCGTCCAGACCGCGACCGGACCGCTTGGCCTCTTCATCATCGCCCTGTACTCGTTTCTCATTGCGATTGTCCTCCCCTTGCCGAGCGAAGTCGTCCTCGGCGCGCCGCTCGAACTTGGCCTGCCCCACTCGGTCGAACTCGCACTCATTATCTTTGTCAGCGGGCTTGGCAAGGCCGCAGGGAGCGTGTTCGCGTTCCACATCGGCCATCAAGCAAAGCAAGCTGGGCCAATCGTTCGCGCGCTCGAACGTTCCGGGATAAACATCGTCGCGTGGTCTGAACGACGTATCGTCGCACTCGCCAAACGCTTCGGGTTCGTCGGCCTCGCCCTCGCGCTGTCCGTCCCCGGCTTCCCGGACACGCTCTCGATTTACGCTTTCACCGTCTTAGAAGAAGACTACGTGAAGTTCGCCGCGGCCACGTTCGCCGGGAGCGTCGGACGGCTGTTGCTCACCCTCGGTGTCGTTGGCGCATTTTCGTCAGTGATGTAACAGAACGATACGCTTAGGCTCTGAGCCATCGAATTTTACTAGTATGGCAGCCAGTCGTCGCAGATTCTCTGGCCAACTGCTCACCGGTGGGGTTATCGTCATCATTGGGCTGCTGTTGCTCATCCAGACAACGGGCCTGTACGACACTGGGCGGCTTTGGGAGTTCGTCCCGTCGCTGTTCGTGCTCATCGGGGTGTGGGCCATCGTCCGCAGCCGAGGGCGCAACCTCGTCGGCCCGGTGCTCCTCATCGTCGTCGCCGGAACCATCCAACTGCTCGTCCTCGACGTACTCTCCGATGCGTTTGTCGGCCAGTGGTGGCCGCTTGGCATCATCCTCGTCGGGGCGGCAATCATCCTCAATCGAGCGCGTCGTCGTGACGTGCCCGCGGAACTCGTAGACCGCCTCGATACGATTGTCGCCTTCGGTGGGATAGAGCGCCGACTCGCCTCGAAAGCCTTCCGTGGCGGCGAGGTGATAGCGATTTTCGGCGGGGCGGACATCGACCTCCGCGACGCAACCATTGCCCCGCCCGCGACCCTCAACGTCATCGTGCTGTTCGGGGCCGCAGAGTTTAGAGTGCCTGCGGAGTGGGACGTTCGTCTGGAAGTGTTGCCACTTCTCGGCGGCGTCGAGGACTCGCGGATGCGTCATCCAATGGACGAAGACCGCGACGCTCCAGACCTCGTCATCACGGGCTTTGCGGCGTTTGGTGGCGTCGAAATCACGGACTGAGCGGCGAAACTTTTTATCCGATTGTGGACTACGAGTGGCTGTGACGCAGCCGGCTCCGCCCCAGTTTTCGATGCGCATGTAGCCAGCGCTCCGGTTGGAGCCGTCGTCGGGAGGAACTCACGCACAGCGCCTTCATACGGTGGTTGCGTGGCGGAAACCCGATTTTCCAGTCTTGTATCGCAGAGCAACCAGCATTCAATCAACTAATGACACACGACCGAAATCGGCGGGTTTTACACCGCCACGAGAGTGAGCACAGAGTATGAGTCACGATTCGTTCCCGACGGACAATCCCGCGGTGGTGACGTGTGGGTTGCCCTACGCAAACGGCGACCTGCACATCGGCCACCTGCGAACCTACGTGGGCGGCGACATCTATTCGCGCGGCCTGCGCAAACTCGGCCAGCAGACGGCGTTCGTCTCCGGCTCCGACATGCACGGGACGCCCGTCGCCGTAAACGCGTGGAAAGAGGGCGTCACACCCGAGGAGTTCGCGCTTCGCTTCCACGAGAAGTACGAAGCGACGTTCCCGAAATTCAACATCGCGTTCGACAACTACGGCCACACCCACGACGAGACCAACACCGAACTCACCCAAGAAATCGTCCGCACACTGGACGAAGAGGGCTACATCTACGAACAGGAAATTATGGTCGCGTGGGACCCAGAAGAAGACCAACCGCTCCCCGACCGCTACGTCACGGGGACGTGTCCCTACTGTGGGGAAACCGCTCGCGGCGACGAGTGTGACGAGGGTTGTGGTCGTCACTTAGAACCGGGTGAAATCGAGAATCCGACGAGCATCATCACTGGCAACCCAGCAGAGTACCGCTCCCGGCCACACAAATTCTTCAACCTGAACGAACTGCAGGGCTACTTACAGGAGTTCATCGACCGCCTCGAAGGGACGGACAACGCCCGCAACCAGCCGCGCGAGTGGATTGAGGGCGAACTCCAAGACTGGTGTATCACCCGCGACATGGACTGGGGAATCGACTATCCCGGCGAGGGCGCAGAAGACCTCGTTCTCTATGTATGGGTGGACGCGCCTATCGAGTACATCGCTTCGACGAAGCAATACAGCGAACGCGTCGGTGTGGACGAGTACGACTGGGAGCAGACGTGGAAAGACTCCGGAGAGATTGTCCACGTCATCGGCCGCGACATCATCCAGCACCACACCATCTTCTGGCCTGCGATGCTCCACGGTGCGGGCTACAACGAACCGCGCGCCGTCATGGCGAGTGGCTTCGTGAACCTCGACGGCAAGGGCTTTTCGACGTCTCGAGGCCGTGCGGTCTGGGCCGACGAGTACCTTGACGAAGGCTTCCACCCCGACCTGCTTCGCTTCTACATCGCCACCGGGAGTCGCTTCCAGCAGGACATCAACTTCTCGTGGGAGCGCTTCCAAGAGCGCGTCAATTCTGAACTTGTGGGCACGGTTGGCAACTTCCTCTACCGCTCGCTCCTGTTCGCCCACCGCAACTACGAGGGGACGCCCGAAGCGTCGCTCTCCGATGAGGTGCGCGAGCGCATCGAGCAGGCCATCGAGGAATTTGGCGACGGCCTCAACGACTACTCCATCCGGCAAGCGACGAGCGCGGGCGTGCGTCTCGCCCAGTTCGGCAACGAGTACATCCAGCGCAACGAACCGTGGAAGCTCACCGACGACGACCCAGAGCAGGCTGCACAGGTCATCTACGACTGCGTCCAGCTTTCGAAGGCGCTCGCCGTCATCCTCGCCCCCGCACTTCCGGAGAAGGCAGACACCCTCTGGAGCCAACTCGGCGAAGACGGCTCGGTGCACGACGTGGGCATCGACGCCGCCCTTGACGCACCACAGGCCGACTTCGACGCCCCGAGCGAGCTGTTCGAGAAGATCCCGGACGAACAGGTCGAGGAACTGAACGAGAAGTTAGAACAGGCCATCGCCGCCGCGACGGCGGATGAAGCAGACGACACAGGCGAAGACGACGATTCAGCAATGACCGAACTCGAACCCATCGCAGACGACCGCATCAGCTTCGACGATTTCCTCGCGCTCGACCTCCGCGTCGGGGAGATTGAGACCGCAGAGCCAATCGACGGCTCGGATAAACTCGTCCGCCTCGAAGTTGACATCGGCGTCGATGTTCGCCAAATCGTCGCGGGTATCAAGCAACTCCACGACGTGGCCGACCTCATCGGTGAGAAGGTCATCATCGTCGCAAACTTAGAAAAGGCAGAACTGTTCGGCGTCGAGTCGAATGGCATGCTGCTCGCCGCGGGCGACCAAGCCGACCTGCTCACGACGCTCGGTGATGCGGAACCGGGCACGAAGGTCGCGTAAGGACCGGGTCTGCCCTCCGCTCGATTGGCCGCATCCCCACCGCCGACACCTGATTGTGGTAGCGGACTCTCACACAGCCTTTTTGCCGCGCTGTCTCTTCGTTTCGAGTAATGCGAAATGCGAAAATCGTCTGTACGCTCGGTCCTGCGTCTTCTACGTCTGGTGTCATCCGCGATCTCGCGGACGCGGGGATGTCCGTCGCGCGGTTGAACACAAGCCACGGCTCCACCGCGGAGCGAAAAGACCTCGTGAAAACCGTCCAGCAGGTGGACGAAGCGACCACCGAACCACTTTCTGTCCTCCTTGACCTCGCCGGGCCGGAAGTCCGCACCGCACCCCTCGAAGACTCCATCTTCCTCGAAACCGGTTCGACCATCGAGTTCTACGAAGGCGACAACGCCACTCCCGAGCGCGTTGGCCTCTCGGTGAGTATCGACGGCGTCTCCGAGGGTGACCGCGTGCTCCTCGATGATGGCCGCATCGAAACCGTGGTCGAAGCCCTCGCAGACGACACCGTCACCGCGCGTGTCGAGAGCGGCGGCGAACTCAAAGGCCGCAAAGGCGTGAACATCCCCGGCGTGGATTTGGGATTAGACGCGCTCACCGAAGACGACCGCCGCGAACTCGATTTAGCGGTCGAAGCAGGCGTGGACTTCGTCGCCGCGAGTTTCGTCGGGAGCGCAGACGATATCTACGCCGTGCGCGAGGCGTTAGAGAAGCGCGGCGCGACCATCCCCGTCATCGCCAAAATCGAACGTGCGGACGCGGTCGATAACCTCGAAGAAATCGTCGAAGCCGCTTACGGCATCATGGTCGCCCGTGGCGACTTGGGCGTCGAATGCCCGATGGAGGACGTGCCAATCATCCAAAAGCGCATCATCCGCACCTGTCGGGACGCGGGCGTGCCAGTCATCACGGCCACCGAAATGCTCGATTCGATGATTCACTCACGCCGGCCAACCCGCGCCGAGGCCTCCGACGTGGCGAACGCTGTGTTGGACGGCACCGACGCGGTGATGCTTTCGGCTGAGACGGCTGTTGGCGACCACCCTGTGCGCGTGGTCGAAACGATGAATCGCATCGTCCGCGAGGCAGAATCGAGCGACGATTACGTCGAAGGGCGCGAACAGCGCATCCCGAAAGCCGGCGAATCGCGTGCCGAGGCACTGTCTCGCTCGGCGCGCTACCTCGCCCGCGACGTCGGGGCGAGCGCGGTGGTCGTCGCCTCCGAATCCGGTTACACGGCGCTCAAAACCGCAAAGTTTCGCCCGGAAGTGCCAATCGTGGCCGCGACGCCGAACGACGTGGTGCGCCGCCAGTTGACGCTCTCTGCGGGTGTCAACCCGCAGTACGTCGATTTGGGCGCGAGCGAAGGCGTTGGCACCATCATTGACCGCGCGGCACAGGCCGCCCTCGACGCGGGCGTTGCCCAAAGCGGCGACACCGTTGTCGTGGTTTCGGGGATGATGAGCGAACTCGAAGGTCGCTCGACGAACATGCTCAAGGTGCACGTCGCCGCAGAACCGATTGCGACGGGCCGCAGCGTGCACATGGGCCGCGCGGTCGGGCCAACGGCGACACTTTCTGACGGCGACCTCTCGGGCGTGAAAGACGGCTCGATTCTCGTCCTCGATGAGAACTTCGACGCCGAGTTCGACGGCGACCTCTCGGTGATTGCGGGAATTGTGGCTCGCCAGCCCGGGCTGACGGGGTATCCGGCGCTCGTCGCTCGCGAACTCGACGTGCCGATGGTGAGCGACGCGGAGTTGACGGTGCCAGAAGGAACGACTGTCACCCTCGACGCAGAGCGCGGCGTCGTCTACGAAGGCAACGTCTTACGCGGGCCGCGACGGGAGCCCTTTTGAGGTGGGAGCGACTAGATGCACTCATGTCTGATGGCGACTGGAAATACGAACTCGAAGATCTCGAAGACCCCGACGCCGAGGCGGACGCAGATTCGGGACTCACCCCTGGTTCGCCGAAGCCAGAGCACATCGCGTTCGTCGTCCTCGGGGCGTTGCTCGCCCTTTTCGCCCTCTCACGGCTCATCCTGTAGGCCAAACGTTAATCCACGCCCCGTCCCAACGTGAGGTATGGTAGAACTGCTCGACCAGTCCCTCTCCCTCTTGCTCGTTATCGCGGGCACGATTCTCGTCGTTGCAGAAGCGCTGGCTCCGGGTGCCCATTTCATCGTTCTCGGCGTCGCCCTGCTCGTCTCCGGCCTCATCGGTCTTGTTCTCGCCTCGTTTATCGGCCCCGCACTGATGCCCTTCGTCCTCGCCGCCCTCGTCCTCGGGGTTGGCGGGGCCGCCCTCTGGGCGTACCGCAACCTCGACATCTACGGTGGCAAGGGGTCGGGTCAGACGAGCGATTCTTCCTCGCTCAAGGGCCAGACCGGCCGCGTCACCGAGGAAGTGACTCAAACTGGCGGCGAGGTGAAACTCGACGCCGGTGGGTTCAACCCCCACTACTCCGCCCGCTCGGTACACGGCGTGATTCCCGAAGGAACCGAAGTGGTGGTCGTAGACCCCGGTGGCGGTAACGTCATCACCGTCGAATCGCTCGAACTCGCAGAAGACGACATCGACCGCGAATTGGCTCGGGGGCGCAAAGAAACAGAGCGCGTCGAGAGGGAATCGGAATCAGACGTGGTCTGACGCGCCGGTAATTTCCTCCTTCTCGGTTGCAGAAAACATATGTGATGTGATACCTAAACATCTCTAATCAGACATGAACCGCCGTACACTTCTGGGGGCGACTGGAGGCCTTCTTTCTGTTAGTGCAGGCTGTCTCTCTCGCTTTGACACATCCAAGAATACGGAAGACCCCTATTCCTCGTTCCGAGTTACGAATAGAACTACTAACCCTGTCGCTGTAACTGTCACAATTACCCTCAAAGGAGAGGGGACATCAGTTTTTGATGAACGCCTTTCTCTTGACCCGAATGAAACAAAAGCATTCGACGAAATTCTTGAAGGCGAAACTACGTATGAATATTCTGCGGTTACCGAATCTGGAATACGTGCTATGGATTCGTTTGACACCTGTGGGCGGGGTGACGACGGGTGTTGGCTAAATATAGCAATTTTCGAAAGTCACATCGATATCAGTTTGCAGGCTTACTAGACTCAATAGGGCCCTCAATCTCCAAAATACGCCAGTCGGGGGCCAGTTTCGGAGGAACCCTTTTCAGCCTACCCTTCTAGAGTTTCACATATGCTCCCTGTAACTCCCCTGCAAATACTGGGGCCAGGCCTCGGGCTCACGATTGGGGCGATTGTGGCACTGTTGCTCGCCATCATCATCGTTTACCAGATGGTCGAAATCGTCAACGCGTACGAAAAACGCGCGCTGACGGTGTTCGGTGAGTACCGCCGCCTGCTCGAACCCGGCATTTCGTTCGTTCCGCCGTTCGTCTCGCGAACCTACGGCTTCGATATGCGTACCCAGACGCTCGACGTCCCGCGCCAAGAGGCCATCACGCGCGACAACTCGCCCGTGACCGCGGACGCCGTCGTCTACATCAAGGTGATGGACGCGAAGAAGGCGTTCCTCGAAGTCGAAGACTACAAAACTGCGGTTTCGAATCTCGCCCAGACCACCCTCCGCGCCGTGCTCGGTGACATGGAACTCGACGAGACGCTGAACAAGCGCGGAGAAATCAACGCGCGCATCCGCCGCGAACTCGACGAACCCACCGACGAGTGGGGGATTCGCGTCGAATCCGTCGAGGTCCGCGAGGTCAACCCGAGTGCCGACGTCCAGCAGGCGATGGAGCAACAGACCTCCGCCGAACGCCGTCGCCGTGCCATGATTCTCGAAGCACAAGGTGAGCGCCGCAGTGCCATCGAGCGCGCAGAGGGTGACAAGCAGTCGAACATCATCCGCGCCCAAGGTGCAAAACAGAGTCAGATCTTAGAAGCGCAGGGTGACGCCATCTCCACCGTCCTGCGCGCGAAAGCCGCAGAGTCGATGGGCGAGCGCGCGGTCATCGATAAAGGCTTAGAGACGCTCGAAGCCATTGGCCAGAGCGAATCGACCACGTTCGTCCTGCCACAGGAACTCACCTCGCTGTTCTCGCGCTACGGCAAGCATCTCACTGGCAGCGATGTGCAGATGAACGCAGACCAACTCACCAGTCTCGAATTCGACGACGAAACCCGCGAGATGCTCGGCTTAGATGATATCGAGAAGATTCTCGGTGAAATCGACCAAGAAGCCGAAGTAGACATCGAAGCGATGGAGGAAGCCGCACAGGCCGTCAAATCCGGCTCTTCGGATATGTCGAGCATCGACGAAGCCATCGAGGAGATGGATTCGAAACTCAGCGAAGACTTAGACAAGGACAAGACGAAACTCAAAGCAGACGAAGCCACGGAAGCGGAACCAGAAGCAGAACGCGAGTAAATCTCACACAAGCGAAGGCGTTTTATCGCAGAGCGCCTAAATCCACCGCATATGTCTGGTGGCCAGAACGTAGACGAAAGCAAGCGGGCGACCCTAAAGCGGTTCGCCGCATTGGGCGCGGCAAGTCCGCTTGCCCGCCTCGTCGATTCTGGCCGAGAAACGGGCGATAGTGATGCTCGTGAGGCCATCGCTGGCTACCTCGCAGCCACCCCGGGCGCACACTTTTCGAAGATTCGTGACGACCTCAAACTCGGGACTGGCGAGACCCAACACCACCTGCGTCGGCTCATCGAGGCTGGCGCTGTCGAGAGTCGGCGTGATGGCGATTACAAGCGTTTTTTCGCCGCAGGTCAGTTCACCGAGTTCGAGCAAATCGCCCTTGGCTACCTCCGCCGTGAAACCCCACGCGGGATGTTGATTGCACTCCTGCGCGACCCCGAAATCACGGCGAGCGCGCTCGCTGAGAATTTGGACGTGTCTCGGCCAACGGTGAGCAAGTACGCCGCTGAACTCGAACGGGCAGGCGTGCTCTCGCGTGTTGATGGCTATTCGTTATTAAAACCAGAAACCCTGCTTACACTGCTCGTCCGCTACGCAAACTCATTCGATGAAGACGCCGCGGCGTTCGCCGCAGACGCCGCGTCGCTCATTCGCTACGACCCTTAGACGGTGACTTTCCACGTCGTCGATGAGGAGTACCCCCACTTTTCGACGTGAATGTCGAACTCGCCGTTTTCGATGGCCGTCATGTTCGTCCCGACTTCTTTTGCAGACAGGCCGAGGTCCTTGCCGATGAGCCGCGATTTGAAGTAGGTCTTCGTCTCGCCGCGTTCGCGCAGGTACTGGAGAATGCGCCGTTGTTTATCGGAGAGATTGACTGCTGTCGCGCTCGTGCTCATACACCATTCTATGCGTACGGGTACTTTAGCCGGTTTGGTACGCCCAGTTAACACGCCGCAGTCGTGCGGTTTTCGAACCGATTCTCCACTCTGTGCCCTCCCCTGTTGGCCCCGTTGGTACAGCCGGTTAACGTCCATGTCTGCGTGAGACTCGCCAGCGTGTACGTTTTCGCCGACGAGCGGCGGTACTTCTTTATCAGTTGCCTTCATTACCTCACGACGGAGGTTTACCCTTGGAGATTTCTGATAAGCTCTTGTGTCTGTTCAGCGCGGACGTGACGGTCACCGACGACACGTACGTCGTCGAGATTCCACGTCGTGAAATTGAAACTGGTTCTATCGAAGCCGGTGAAACCTATCGAGTTGCACTCATCTCCCGCCAAGAGGCGGAAGAACCGTCGAGCAGCGACGCTAGCGAACCAGCACCATCGTCCGGGTCTACGGTCTCATCTGAGCCCCAGCCACCCGTCGAAATCGGTGAAATCCGCTACGTCGAAATCGAAGATATCGGCAAGCAAGGTGACGGTATCGCCCGCGTCGAACGCGGCTACGTCATCATTGTTCCGGGCGCCGAAGTTGGCGAACGCGTCAAAATCGAAGTGTCGGAAGTCAAGTCGAACTTCGCCGTGGGCGAAATCATCGACGACGACATCCTCTAGCAACGTTTTCCTGCGGGGGTCGCTACGCGACCCCGCTGGCAAAAACTTGCATGAAAAAGGCCGAGAGCGAAGTCTCGCTCTCGGGTGCTAAACTGGGAGCGAACGCGCCGCACCGCCACCACACCGGGCTGCAACCGCAAAGACGCGCTGCACGTTCTGATTTTTGCGCCGATTCTCTCTACCGGTGGTATCCTAACAATTCACCGCGTAATCACAATGAAACCGAGCGCAAGCAAGAGAAGTGCGACGATACCAAAGAGCGCTACTAACCCCCCAAGGCCACCGATTCCGAGTGCAAGTACTCCGCCTATAATGGCCAGCACACCCGCGAGGACGAGCGCGACTCGAAATCGCAGATACGTCCCGAGCAATCGCATATTCCAGAGGGCGTGAAGTGGGCCGCGCATGAGCGAACATCTCGGGTGATGGTGAAATTCTTTGTCCGCGGACCAGGATGGTGGCGCTTCGGCAAAGGTGCCGCAACCCCTGAGACTTTATCGCCGCCGAAACTGGTTTCACTATGACTACTGCGGGAGCATCCTCGAAGCGCCCATGGCTGGCACTTGTGGGCTGTTTCATCGTCTCAATCGGGTTCAACGCCTACCTCTTTGCTCCCGCGAGCATCATGCCGTCGTTCGTCGCGGCGTTCGGCATCGACAAACCGACCGCCGGACTTTCAATCAGCGCCGTCTTCCTCGCGTGGGGGCTGTTCCAGATTCCGAGTGGCTTCTTGATGGATCGCTACGACAACCGGCTACTCGTGTGGGCCGGGGTGTTCCTCTTTCTCGCCGTCTCTGTGGCGAGCCTGTTTGCACCGACGTACCCAGCGTTCCTCGCAACGCGGTTCGTTGGCGGTATCACAGCGGTGTTCCTCTGGACGGCGAACGCAAACATCGTCAGCCAGTCGTTTCCACCAGCGAGACGCGCGCTCGGGACGAGTCTGTTCGTTGCGAGCGCGCCCGCCGGAGTCACGCTTGCGCAAGCCGCTGGGCCAACGCTTGAGCCGCTTCTCGGGTGGCGAGGGGTTGTGGCCGTGTACGCTGTCGTGACCCTCTGTGGCCTGCCGTTGTTCGTCTGGGCACTCGACGAGCCGGTTCGGAACAAATCTGCCCTCACGGTGTCGAAATTTGTTGCCGCGCTGGGTAATCGGCGGGTGTTGGCCATTGCGTTCAGTAGCTTCTGTGCGTACTCGCTGTTCGTGTTCCTGAACTCGTGGATGCCGACCTATGCAACCGAAGTGGTTGGGGTCAATATCGCGACCGCGGGTGCACTCGCCGCGCTGGTTCCCGCGATGGGGCTGGTTGCCCGGCCCGGAGGCGGATGGCTTTCAGACCGCATCGGTGGCCAACGGCGACCGGTGATCTTCGCGGCGTTCTTGTTGGTGATGCCAGCCCTCGCCATCGCCGCGTTGACCTCGTCTGTGGTCGGATTCGTGGTTGCGCTGGTGCTCGCCGGGATTGGCTCCCAACTCGGGACGGGCGTCTTCTACGTCTTCGTAGAGGAAGCGTCGCCCAACGAATCCGGCGGGACGAGCCTCTCGGTGTTGATGACCATCTCCATCGCGGGGTCGCTCGTCGCACCAGTCGCCGCTGGCTGGCTCATCGACGTCGTCTCGTGGACGACGACGTTCGCAATCGGCGGTTTGGTAGCAGTCTGTGGAATCGCTGCCGTTGCTCGCCTCCCTGCTGCGACAAACGCCCACTGAAGCCGCCGAAAAACAAGCTCGAGATTGCCGTTTCGCTACTCTTCGACCGGCGTCCCATCGACGCGCTTTGCCCCTTCTGAGTCGTGAACCACGACTTCGCCGTCGGCGGGAGCCGCGAACGTGTAGTTGTCGCGTACACCGATTGCCTCCTCCAACTCCCGAACCGCGCGCTCCTTGAGTGCCGCTGCCAGTTCTTCTGCTTCCTCTCTGGAAATGTCGCGGCCCAACCCTTCGCACTCGTGGGCGCGAACCATGCCTTCTTGGTCGACGGCTTCGCCCATTGGCTGGCTGGTGCCGCCAAGTGCCACGCTGAAGGGGTAGGTCTGGCAGATGAGCGGGCGGTCGTCGTGAATCGAGCACGCGCCCACGCCGTCTTCTTCGACGTAGAACGAGCAGTCGCCACAGCCGGTGGTCTGGATGGCCCACTCGAAGGTTTCGCCCGCCCCGTCGGAGAGGCCGTAGGGCATCGGGCGGGCAACGTCGCGCCAGTCGTACTCGTGGGTCTGTTGGATGGCTCTGACTTCGTCGGGGAAGACGGTGGCCGTGTGTGGGTCTTCGTCGTCGGCCTTACAGCACGCGCCACACCGGGTACACTCGAAGCCGATCGACTCGATGGCGTCGGCTAACTCGGAAACAGCGAGCGAGCGAGCCGTTTCGAGTTCGGCTTCGAGGCTTTGCATACGCGTGCTACCGGCCGCGTGCTGAAAAGCGCGTCGTCAGCGTGGACTGGCGCGCTCGCCGTCCCAACGCACCTTGTGCTCGACGGCGAGTTTTTCTAAGTGTGCAGCGACGGTTCCCTCCGCAAGGCTCCTGACCGCCGAGATGTCTTTCTCGTAGGCGTCGTCGGTGATTGTCTCGAGCGTCGTTGTGCCCGCTCTGACAGCCGCGAGCACACGTTGTTCGCGTTCGAGCCGGTGGCGAATCAGCCGCTCGCAGGTTTCACGCACATTCTCGATGACTTCGCCGTGGCCGGGGTAGAGCCGCGGTGGGTTACGCGCGACGAGGCGGCGCAGTGAGGTGAGGTACGCACGAACGTCGCCTTCGCCCGCGGCGACGACGACGCTTCCTTCTTTGACCACGAGGTCGCCCGAGAAGATGCCGTGTGTGCTTTCGAGGGCGACGTGGTCGCGCGCGTGGCCCGGCGTGTCGAGGATGATGATTTGCTCGCCGCTTTCGGCGGTGAGCGTCGTTCCTTCGATGAAGGTACGGTCGGGCGCAACCCCAGTCGCTTGCTCAAAGAGTTCTTCACGGCCCCGGTGCGCCCAGACGGCCGCACCCGTTTTCTCGGCGTAGCTAGCGACCCCGCCAACGTGGTCAGGATGGGTGTGGGTCACCAAGATGTGCGCAACCCCTCGCTGAGCGACTTCTCTGTCAAGCGCGTCGGTTCGGGCAGCGGGGTCTACGAGAATCGCGCCGCTCGTCCCGATGAGGAAGGCGTTGGTCGTCCCTTCCGGCGCGTAGGTGGCGACGCTCACAGGGAGGTTACAGACGGGTTCCATACCGCAAAAACGTGGGTGGGTGACGAAAAGACTGGGTTCAGTTTTTCAGCGTGTAAACCTGCTTGCGCGCGTCGTGGAACGAGTAGCGCGAGTTCACGAGGTCAACTTCCTCGAGACGATTGAGGGCGTAGCGAACCGTGCGGTCTGGCAGCAGCGATTCGTCCGCGAGCTGACCCTGTGAGAGCGGCGATTCGCCTTCGAGGACTTTTGCGACGAGTTTTGCGCTTGGGGGGAGCTCCCGCAGGCGTTCGCGGAAGTCAGGATCTGCGAGTGGTGATTCTTCGGCCGTGCGAGTACGTTCCTTGGTGGTCGTGCTCATACCACTGGCTCAGAGAAGGTCTGTGGTAAATCTTGTCTCTATACACATCCAAATAATAGGGATGCATAAGTGCATATAATCATCCTTTAAACATAGAAGGTTGACCAGTTTCGTTCGTTGTCACGTTGGGCCACTATGCGCGGTGGAAATTGTCTACTTGTGGATTGTCACCGTGGCGGTGATAGCGGCCAAGCGGTGCGTTACAGCCCGGACAATGGATCATGACGAGGCGCGGTCGTTCGTGGCGAATGAGCTGCTCGGTCGCATAGTCGTTGCCACACTGCGAACACATCGGCATCGTACTATGTACTTTGGTAGCAATGCACATAATAATGCCGCTCTTACCCGCTTTGGTCAGACAGTTCCAGTATCGTTTTATCCCCCCAACAGAGTAGTGAAGGTAGCGTGAAAGGGCAGGAGTGGTACCAGGCGGACGAGGTGGCCGAAGAGTACGACACAAAGCGTTTCTCTCGCGGTGGCCGACTCATCGACCGCCGGGAAAAACAGGCGTTGCTCGATGCAATTGGCGACCTCGAAGGCAAAGCCGTCCTCGAAATCGCCTGCGGTACCGGTCGGTTCACCGTGATGCTCGCAGAGCGTGGCGCCAACATCATCGGTCTCGACATCTCGAAGGCGATGCTCCAACAGGGTCGCCACAAGGCACAGGCCGCGGGCGTTGCAGACCACATCGAGTTCATGCGCGGCGACGCCGCCCGCCTCCCGTTCCCCGACAACCATTTCGACATCGTGTTTGCGATGCGCTTTTTCCACCTCGCAGACACGCCCGCTTCGTTCCTCTCTGAGATGCGTCGCGTCTCAAAGGAAATCGTCTTTTTCGACACGTTCAACGCGCCGAGCGCGCGTTCGGTGTACAACTGGCTGCTCCCGATGGGGTCGCGCCTCTACACCGAAGACGAGGTTTCCGCGCTGTTTCGTGAAACCGACCTCTCGCTCGAACACGTCGAGCACGATTTCCTCTTGCCGTATGGCTTTTATCGGAGCATTCCAAACGGCATCGCCTCAACGGCGCGCCGCATCGACACCTCGCTTGGCGACACCCCGCTTGGCGACCTCGCCTCCGTGTCCTACTGGAAGGCTAAGATAAACTGACAGTTCTGCGACTGCGAACACCGGGTATTTTTACTTGTCCGTGGTGCTATCGAGTACTATGAAGCTCTCGGTGGTCATCCCGACGCTCAACGACCGAGAGCGCCTCGTTCGCAGTCTCGATGCGCTGGGCGAACACGCCCCAGCCGTCGAATGTATCGTCGTAAACGGTCCTTCGACCGACGGCACGACGGGCATGATTCGCGACCGAGACGATGTCGCGACGCTCGTTGAACTCGCAGACCGAAATCTGAACGTCGCCCGTAACGCCGGAGCCACACGAGCGACCGGCGATGCCATTGCCTTTCTCTCCTCGAATCGCGCCATCGAACCCGGTTGGTACGAAGCCGTTCTCGAAGGCCTCGAAACCGCAGACGCCGTCACCGGCCCGACACACCGTGAGTTGCACACGGGCCTCGCCTCCGAAGCCGTCGAATCGCGGTCGATTGCGGGCCGCGAAGTCACCTATATTAACGGGTCGAACGCGGCGTTCCACCGCGACGTGCTCACCGACTTAGACGGCTTCGACGAATACCTCCAAACAGGTGGTGCGCGCGACCTCTCACACCGACTCGCGGCAAACGGCTACACTGTGGGCTGGGCGGGCAAGATGTGCGTTCGACGCGGCCTCGAAGCAGACGGCGGCCGCCACGAACGCGACTGGGGCTGGAAGTATCGCGCGCTTTCGTACAGACTCGTCAAAAACTACGGTGTTCGCCCGACGGTCGCTCGCCGGATGTTCAGCCATGGCGTGTCGGATGCGGTGGGGACGCTTCGAGACGTTGCCCGTGGCGAGGCCACGCCGTCGAGTTGGGTTGGGAACGGTCGCGACGTACTCCGCGGCATGGGCCGGGGTGCCACAGACGCAGTGTTCGCCCGGCGAAAAGACAACCACGACCGGCGCAACCCGAACGGCATCTCTGCGCGCGCAGACCGCGCGGTCGAAGTGTACACCTGGCGTTAAGGCGCGAGCGCATCGATGACGCGCGAGGGATTTTTTGAGAACACGCGAGCCATCGCGTCTTCCGGCACGTCGAGCGTGAGTATCTCCATCACCGAGACGTTTGGATGGGTATCCGGCGCGCCGCTGCCAAACAGCACGCGGTCTGGATGCTCGCGGATGGCGCGTTCGAGTTGGCCGCGGTACCGGACGAAACTCGTATCGAGATAGAGCGACTCGTAGTCGTCCAACAGCGAGATGGCCTCATCCATCAGGCCGCGGTTGAGCGGATGGCCGCCAAAGTGTGCGAGAATCACGGGCACGTCCCAGTCGAGGAATGCCTCCGCGACGGCCGATGGTGGGAAACTCTCGCCCCCGCGTACGAGCAGCGGGAGCGACACGTCCGCGAGCTGTTCGACGACTTCGGTGTCGGGGATGCCGTCCGCGCTCGGGTCGAGCATGAAGCCATTGAAGCGGTCGTCGTAGGCGTAGCGTTCGACGTCCTCTGGCGAGGTGTGGTGGTCTTTACGCCGAGCGGTGAGATTACGCACTCGCGCGCCGAGTCGCGCATCCGCGTCGAGTGCGCCGTTGATGCGGGCGAACGCGACGAACGGGCGTTCGACGCTCATTCGGGCGACGGCATTGTTCGCCCGGAGGTAGTTGCCTTCGACCGAGCCGGGGTAGACGACGGCTTTTACGACACCTGCTTGATGAATTTCGCGCTCTAAGTTCTCCGGCCCGATGGCGCGTCCGCGTTCTGTGACACCTTCTTCTGCCGTGCTGAGACGGGTGTGTACGTCCACAACGCGGAATCCGTGTTCCAGCTCCAGCATTTTACAAGGCATGGGTGGGGCAGGATATGGTCGTACCGATTCATGTCTGATGAAATACGTGTTTGTGAGGGTGAACACGGCCGCGTTGCACCTCGATTTTCGACACAGCTTACGATGCCTATCACAACTTTGAACGACCCTCTCGCGGGAGTGCGCCGAGCTACACCGTCGCTTGCGTGCGATTTTTTCGCACGGCGAGAAATCTTTATATAGAATTGTAAACATTCCTATACCGAGGTTTCACGTATGTCACAAGCATTCTACGCCGGGGGTCAGCCCCTTTTCATTCTGAGTGAGGGAACGCGACGAACCCGCGGGCGCGACGCCCAGGGGTCGAACATTGCAGCAGGGAAAGCCGTAAGCGGCGCGGTTCGCACAACACTCGGACCGCGTGGGATGGACAAGATGCTCGTCTCGTCGTCCGGTGACGTGGTTATCACGAACGACGGCGCGACCATCCTCAACAAGATGGACATCGAGCACCCAGCCGCCCAGATGATCGTCGAAGTCTCCCAGACCCAAGAGGACGAAGTCGGCGACGGCACGACCACCGCGGCCGTCCTCGCGGGCGAACTGCTCGCAAAAGCAGAAGACCTGCTCGAAGACGACGTCCACGCGACCACCATCGTCGAAGGCTACCACGAGGCCGCCCGCCTCGCCCACGAAGCCATCGAGGCGCAGGTACTTTCAGACGAACTCGACGACGAACTGCTCAGAAAGGTCGCAGAGTCCTCGATGACGGGCAAGGGAACCGGTGACGTGGCGGCTGACGTGCTCGCAAAAACGGTTGTGAAGGCAATCCGCCACGTCCAAGGCGAGAAGAAAGTCGAGCGCGACGACGTGCGCATCCACACACAGGTCGGCTCCTCGTCGTCTGCGACCGAACTCGTAGAGGGCGTCATCCTCGACGAGGAACCCGTCCATGAGAACATGCCCCGGACGGTCGAAAACGCGACCATCGCGGTTCTCGACATGGAACTCGACGTGCGAAAGAGCAGCGTCGATGCCGAGTACAACATCACCTCCATCGAGCAGCTAAACGCCGCACTCGAAGCAGAAGAGGGCGAGCTTCGCGGCTACGCCGCCGCGCTCAAAGACGCTGGCGTTGACGTGGTGTTCGCCACTGACGACATCGACGACCGCGTCGGCTCGTTCCTCGCCAAAGCCGACATCCTCGCCTACAAAAACGTCAGCAAGAAGGACGCGACGGCAATCGCCCGGGCGACCGGTGCGACCCGCATCGGCACGCTCGAAGACGTCTCCAACGACGACTTCGGCCACGCAGACCGCATCCACGTCCGCCGATTTGGCGACGAAGAACTCACCTTCCTCGAAGGTGGCGCGGCCGCAGAGGCCGTGACCGTCTTCGTCCGCGGCGGCACCGAACACGTCTGCGACGAACTCGAACGCGCCCTTCAGGACGCCCTTGACGTGGTCACGGCCGCCCTCGACAAGGGCGGCGTCGTGCCCGGTGCGGGCGCGACCGAAATCGCTATCGCCGACTACATCCGCGCGAAATCCGCGAGTATCGAAGGACGCAAACAGCTCGCCGTCAACGCCTTCGCAAACGCGGTGGACATGCTCCCGCGCACTCTCGCAGAGAACACCGGGATGGACCCCATCGACGCGCTCGTTGACCTCCGCTCGCGGTTCGAGGCGGAGGGTCGCGCGGGTGTCATCGCGGAAGGCCAGACCGGCGTCATCGGCGACCCGCTCGAATTCGGTATCATGGACCCGGCCGCTGTCAAGCACGGGGCGGTCGAATCCGCGACCGAAGCCGCGACCATGATCGTCCGCATCGACGACGTCATCGCCGCAAAATAAGGTCATCCACCCACTTCGACGCGTGGCAACGACCAGTCGAAGCGAAGGGCCAGTAACCGCAACAGCACGACCGTCACGGCACACGCCGTGGCAGAAAGCTGTTCGCCCACTCCATTTACCGTCGCTATCCAGAATACGACCCCGCCAGCGATGGCGCACGTCGCGTAGAAGTCCTCTTTGAGCACGCCCGGCACGCGCTGGAGCAATACGTCAGAAATGAGACCGCCACCAACGCCCGTGAGCGTGGCGAGTAACACGATACCGAACCCAGAGACGCCCGCGTCTGCGCCGACGAGCGCGCCCGTGGCGGCGAACGCGGCGAGACCAATCGCGTCGGGGACGAGAATCGCTGAGTGTTGCACCCAGTTTTTCCGACTCCGCGAGAGGAGGAGCGCGACCACGACGCCCACAAACGCAATCGTCACGTCGTCGGTCGATTGAAGCGCGTTCGGAATCGCCCCGACGAGCACGTCGCGGGTCATCCCGCCGCCGAGGGCGGTGAGGATGCCGAGAACCGCGACCCCGAGCACGTCTAAGCGTTCTTCGATGGCTTTGAGCGAGCCGGTGACGGCGAACGCGAGCAGGCCGACGACGTTCATGACGGCGAAGGCGTCGAGCATTACCACGAGAGCCTGACGCGGTCACCGGGCTCGAGCGAAAAGGCCTCGTCGCCGCGGCCGCGGTTCACCGCGAGTTCGACGTTTTCATGGCTCCCGACGGTGACGACCTTCGCGCCGATGCCGACGGCGGCGAACGTGTGCCCAACGGGGACGCGCAGGTCGCCCACGCGCACCATATCTACGCTGTCGAGAATACGCCCCGGAATGTTCGTAATCACGTTGCCAAAGTCATCGACGACGAGCACCTCTCCTTCGGCGCTGTCGGCTTCGAGGACGGGGTCTGGGAAGCGTTCGATTGCGTAGTCGTCGGTTGGCGTCACGCCATCGAGGGCCGCAAGTGTGTCTGCGCCTGCGTCGTGAATGGTCGCTGCCCACGGCGCGAACACGTCGCGGCCGTGGAAGGTGGCGCTTGCCGGGTTTTCGACCGCGAGTTCGAACACGTCGATATCGGCTGCGAGTCGGCGGGCTGCGGGGAGCGCCACGCCGTTGTCGGGCGCAACAAAAACGTGTTCACCCGCGCGGATGGCGAGTGCGTTGCGGTCGGTGCCGACGCCGGGGTCTACCACCACGAGGTGGACGGCGGGCGGGAAATGGGGGAGTACCTCGCGGAGCCAAAACGCTGCCGCGCGCACGTCTTGGCGGGGCAAGTCGTGGCTCACATCGACGAGTCGCGCGTCTGAGTGCTGGAGGATGACGCCCTTCATCGCCGCCGGATACGGGGAGCCGAAATCAGAGGCGAGCGTAATCATCCGTCGTTCGCGTCCGTGTCGCTTACGTGTTGGATACGCTCGATGCCGTCGATTTCGTCGATGACTTCCGCGACTGCGTCGGGGACGAGTTCCTTCCAGTTTTCTCCCTCTATCATGCGGGCGCGAACTTCCGTCCCTTCGAACACCGCGCGGTTGAACATCGGTGACTGGCGCACCTCGACGCCCGCTTCTTCGAACAGGCGAAACACGAGTGGGTTGTTCGAGTAGGCAACGTCGAACGTCGGACTCATGCTCTGGACGTGGCTCACCCAGACGGAGTTGCGGTCTAAGTCCTCGATAGGGACCGCGTAGGTGACGAGGTCTAAGTCGGTGAGCGCCTTCGTAATCATCATGATGCGTTCGCCTGCGGTGAACGGGTCGTTGGTCGAGTGACTGTCACCCGCGCTCCCGATGCCGAGGACGAGTTCGTCTACGTCTTCTGCGATGCGTTCTACCATCGCATAATGCCCGTTGTGGAACGGCTGGAAGCGGCCGATGAAAAACCCGCGAGTCATACCGGCAGTTACAGGCGCGCTTTATAAAATCCGTCGGGTCGGGGGAACCCGGTGGCAAGTTTCTCCGGGACCTCGTGCTGTCCGGGGGTTTCGGTCGTGTTTGCCCGGGACAATCGGGGAGAAAGTATATCAGAGGATAGCCCCTGAATCTCAGGTAGCGGAAACCGTAGTTCTATGAGTAACGACATGGATACTGACAACGTCTCGTCGGAAGCCGAAGAAGAGGTTTCTCCGGACACCGAACGGGACGAATCCAGAGATGAACTCGGCAGCGATGTCGAGGTCGGGGCCGAGTCGGCGGTTGTCGAAGCGGACGAAGACAGCCTGCTTGGTGGCCTGCAAATCACGTCCACAGAGGACATTGAAATCCCCGACAGGTTGGTCGATCAGGTCATCGGCCAGGACCACGCCCGAGACGTCATCATGAAAGCCGCAAAACAGCGGCGTCACGTCATGATGATTGGCTCGCCGGGTACGGGCAAATCGATGCTCGCAAAGGCGATGAGTGAACTCCTGCCAAAAGAGGAGATGCAGGACGTCCTCGTCTACCACAATCCGGACGATGGCAACGAGCCAAAGGTTCGGACCGTCCCCGCGGGCAAGGGTGAACAGATTATTGAAGCACACAAGGAGGAAGCCAGAAAGCGCAACCAGATGCGCTCGTTCCTCATGTGGATTATCATCGCTATCGTGATTGGCTACTCGCTGCTTGTCGCCCAGCAGATTCTGCTTGGCATCCTCGCAGCGGGTGTTGTCTATCTCGCATTCCGGTACGGAAGCCGGTCGAGTGACGCGATGATTCCGAACCTGCTGGTCAACAACGGCGACACGAAGAAAGCGCCGTTCGAGGACGCGACGGGTGCCCACGCGGGTGCACTGCTCGGTGACGTGCGCCACGACCCGTTCCAGTCCGGTGGGATGGAGACGCCAAGCCACGACCGCGTCGAGGCTGGCGCCATCCACAAGTCGAACAAAGGCGTGTTGTTCATCGACGAAATCAACACCCTCGACATTCGCTCCCAGCAGCACCTCATGACGGCGATTCAGGAGGGCAAGTTCGCCATCACGGGCCAGTCCGAGCGCTCCTCGGGTGCGATGGTCCAGACCGAACCGGTCCCAACGGACTTCGTCATGGTCGCCGCCGGGAACTTAGACGCGATGGAGAACATGCACCCTGCACTCCGTTCCCGCATCAAAGGGTACGGGTACGAGGTGTACATGGACGACTCCATCCGCGACTCCCCTGAGATGCGCCGCCGGTACGCCCGGTTCGTCGCACAGGAAGTCGCCAAAGACGGTCGCCTCCCACACTTCACGGAAGATGCTATCAGTGAGGTCATCCTCGAAGCCCGCCGCCGTGCGGGTCGGAAGGGCCACCTGACGCTGCGCTTCCGTGACCTCGGTGGCCTCGTTCGCGTCGCGGGTGACATCGCCCGCGCCGAGGACGCACAGGCAACCACGCGCGACCACGTCCTGCAGGCAAAACAGCGCTCTCGCTCCATCGAGCAGCAGCTGGCAGACCAGTACATCGAGCGCCGCAAGGACTACGACCTCACCGTCAACGAGGGCGCAGTCACCGGCCGCGTCAACGGGCTTGCGGTCATGGGCGAGGACTCCGGTATCGTCCTTCCCGTGATGGCAGAAGTGACGCCATCGCAAGGCCCCGGTCGGGTCATTGCGACTGGTCAACTGCAAGACATCGCAGAGGAAGCCGTCCAGAACGTGAGCGCTATCATCAAGAAGTTCTCTGACGAGGACATCTCGGAGAAGGACATCCACATCCAGTTCGTCCAGACCGGACAGGGCGGGGTCGACGGTGACTCTGCTTCTATCACGGTGGCGACGGCAGTCATCTCCGCGTTAGAAGACATCCCCGTCGAGCAGAACCTCGCGATGACTGGGTCGCTCTCGGTCCGTGGCGACGTGCTCCCCGTCGGTGGGGTGACCCACAAAATCGAGGCCGCCGCGAAGGCAGGCCTCGAAAAGGTCATCATTCCGGCTGCAAACGAGCAGGACGTCATGATCGAAGACGAGTACAAAGAGCAAATCGAAATCATCCCGGTCAGCCACATCAGCGAAGTGCTCGAAGTCGCACTCGCGGGCGAACCGGAGAAAGATTCGCTCGTCGACCGCTTGAAGAGCATCACCGGACAGGCGCTCGACAAGTCGGGTCGGCCAGGCCCCGGTAGCCCAAGCCCGAACTAAGGCCGTGGCCAGGTGGGCGGCGTTTTCGGGACTCGTCGCCCTCATTTTACTCCTCTTATTATCGCTCTCCTACGCCTCGCGTTCGGTCGTGAGCGAGGAGGACGAACCCGCACCCTCGCACAACCTCTCAACGGGGTTGCTGCTCGTGAACGTCGCCTTCTCACAGGGCATCCTCGGCGTGTTTTTACTCCTCGCAGCGTGGATTTCCCAAATTCCGTGGGCCGCCCTCGGCGTCCACCTTCCTGACGCCGCGACCATCGGTCTCGGTCTCGTGCTCGGAACCGTCCTGTTCGGGGGCAACCAGCTCGGCGCGTGGACGATGCGCCGATTCGGCTTCGACCACGAAAACGACCTGCGCGCGCTGCTCGCACCGACCACGACGCGCGGGTGGCTGTTACTCTTACTTGGTGTGTTGCCCATCATCGCAGGTTTCGAAGAACTCCTCTTTCGCGGGGCGCTCGTCGGCGCGTTGAGCGCGGGCTACGCTGTCTCGCCGTGGGTGCTCGCCGTGTTCTCGTCATTCGCCTTCGCACTCGGCCACGGCGCACAGGGGCTTGCGGGCGTCGTCGTCACCGGCTTGGTCGGGTTCGTCCTCGCCGCCGCGTTCATCGCTACTGGAAGTCTCGTAGTCGTCGTGGTGGCCCACTACGTCGTGAATGCGCTCGAATTCGTGGTGCACGAAGGTATTTTGTGAATTAGGATTCGACGCGAACGCGTAGTTCGATGCCATCGGGACCGTGGACTCGAAGCCCGGAATCGATATCGGCCACGTCGTAGCCTGCCTCGGTCAACCGGGAGGACAGTGCGGCGAGCCCATCTTCAGCAGGCACAACGAGTTCGAACCAGTCGAGACCGCGGCCCGTCGCCGGGTCGGTGCGCTGATTCCACGTGTTCGCGCCGATGTGGTGGTGATACCCGCCAGCGGAGACGAATAGCGATGAGTCGCCGTAGGGTGATGGCAGACTTACAGGCTCGTCCATCCCGACGACCTCCGTGTAGAACGTCCGCGTTTGCGGAATCGAGGACACTTCGAGGTGGATGTGTCCGACGTCTGTGCCAGCGGGTAACTTGCTTTCCGGGTCGCCCGATTCGCGAAGGGGTGCGAGAGAGAGCGGGAGGGTGTCCATCCGGAGGGTCCCCGCTTCGTCGCGCTCCCACTCCTCGCGGGGACGGTCTACGTAGAGTTCAATACCGTTTCCGTCCGGGTCTCTGAGATAGAGCGCCTCGCTCACGAGGTGGTCTGATGCGCCCGAGAGCTGCCAATTTTGCTCTACGCGCACGAGCGCATCTGCGAGCGCCTCGCGCGTTGGCACGCGGAAGGCGGTGTGGAACAGGCCGGTCTCCGTGCGTCTTCGTTCCGGCAGGTCAGGGTCTGCGGTGAGCTCGAGTAGTGGCGTTTCACTCGCGCCGAGCGTGGCTGTCGTGTCTGTCGTTTCGAGCACGTCAAAACCGATGGTGTCGCGGTAGAATGAGACGAGTCGGTCAAGGTCGCTGACGCGTAGGGAAACGCGGCCAATGTGGGTGTCGGGGGCGATAGAATCAGTCATCGAAGCTCACGGTGATTGTGTCTGATTGGGGATGTATTCGGATAGTCCCATCGCTCGCTGCAACAGTGTCGCATCGATTTGTCGGCGCGACGTGGCCGTCACCGCACTTGCATCGACTTGACGGCGTTTCGAATCTCGCCCGCCTTGTTGTGGGCGTGAAACAGATGCGGGCCGATAATCGACGTTCGATAGCGGAGCTTTGACTTCCGTCGTCCGTCACGGCTCGACGCTGGCGACAATGTGGCGAGATGGAGCCCGATGTTCGTTGTGTAATCGTAGTTTTTCCCGTCGCGGGTTCGTCGTAGGTGAGCCACACGTGCACTGATTCGCGCGGCGGCTTCGTCCGGTTCGACGCTCAAAAATATCGTCTCGTAGTTCACCATCCGCGTCCGTTACAGTCCTTCGAGCGACCGAAGTTTCTGCTCGATTTCTGGCGGGGCGGCGCTCGGCGCGTCGCGCACGCGGTGGTCTGGAATCAAAATCGGCGTCGGATTTTCGTCTAAGGCAGTCCGCACGAGCGTCATATCGTCGTCATCCTGTGGGTTCAACTCGGGCGTGAGGCGTGCCACCTTTTCGACGGTGTACTGTTCGCCGTACGGGATTTGTCGGACTGTTTCGAGCACTCTGCGGTGGGCGGTGGGCACGGTGAGCGCGATGTCAACCGTGGCGAACGACTCGTTTACGCCCTCCAGATAGGCGATAATGCGGTCGAGAATCGGATGGTCCGTTGAAGTTGTAGAATCGACCGTGTCGGGAAAAGAGACGGAGATGACCCGGTCGCCTGCGACCCCAATCTGAACGTATCGGTCGAGATAGTCGGATTCTCGTGCGTAAATACCGGCAGACTCGTCCATAGGGGACAGAGGGCCGTCATGACCTTGAACATTCGGCACCGCCGTCCTGTCGGCGCAAGCCTTATGTACAAATCAGTTCATCATTGAACAACAATGGTAGTTCAAGACGAGGTTGCCCCCGAAGTGGCCGCCATTCTCGCCTCCGCCCGAGAGCGAGATGGGGCCACCGAACGGGTATCCGTCGAACCACGGTCGCTCGAATCGGCGTTTTCTACAGCCGAGGACGCCGGTCGTGTCCCACTCATCACGGAGGTGAAACCGACGAGTCCGACGACCGATGGCGTGCGCGCAGACGACCCCGCACAGCTCGCCCGCGAGATGGTCGCTGGCGGGGCGGCCGCCATCTCGGTGCTCACCGAACCCGACCACTTCGGCGGGTCGCTCGAAAATCTCCGTGCCGTCCGTGAGGCGGTGGACGTGCCGGTGCTCCGTAAGGACTTCATCCTCCGCGAGGAGCAACTTGACGCCGTCGAATCGGACGTTATCTTGCTCATCGTCCGATTCGTCGATGACTTGGAAACCTTGCTCACTGCCGCCCGCGACCGTGGCTTTCAGGTGCTCGTTGAGGTCCACACCGCAGCGGAACTGGACGAAGCCCTCGACGCGGGTGCGACCATCATCGGCATCAACAACCGCGACCTGACCTCGCTCAGCGTCGACCTCGGCACGTTCGAGAGTTTGGCTCCAAAGGTTCCAGACGACGTGTTGCTCATCGCAGAGAGCGGGGTTTCGACGCCAGACGACGTGTCGCGGATGCGCGCCGCCGGGGCGGATGGTCTGCTCATCGGAACCGCAATCATGGACGGCGACGTGACGGAAAATACGCGACTTCTCTCACAGCTATGAGCGACTCACCTGCGAAATTCGGCGACTACGGCGGCCAGTACGTCCCGGAAGTGCTGATGCCCGCCATCGAGGAACTGACCGACGCGTACGAACGCTACGTGCTCGAAAACGAAGACGGTTTCATGGACGACTTTCGCGCTCGCCTGCGTGACTTCGGGGGTCGGCCCACGCCGCTCCAGCACGCAGAACAGCTGAGCGAGCGCTACGACACCGAGGTGTACCTCAAGCGCGAAGACCTCGTCCACGGTGGCGCACACAAGCTGAACAACGCGCTCGGGCAGGTGTTGCTCGCCAAGTACATGGGCAAAGCGCGTATCGTCGCCGAAACTGGCGCAGGCCAACACGGAACGGCGACGGCGATGGCCGCGGCCCACCTCGGCATGGACTGTGAGGTGTACATGGGCCGTCGGGACATCACCCGACAGCGCCCGAACGTGTTCCGCATGCGCATCAACGGCTCGAAAGTGAACCCCGTAGACGTGGGTCGGGGCACGCTTAAAGAGGCCATCAACGAGACGATGCGCGACTGGGCGACCAACGTCGAAGACACCCACTACGTCATCGGCTCCGTGGTCGGCCCGCATCCCTTCCCGCGAATGGTGCGCGACTTCCAGTCGGTCATCAGCGAGGAAGCCCGCGCACAGATTCGAGAGAAAACCGGTGGCCTGCCCGACAGCGTCGTCGCCTGTGCAGGCGGCGGGTCGAACACCATGGGCGCGTTCCACAACTTCGTCCCCGACGAAGACGTGGCGCTGTACGCCGTCGAAGCCGGAGGCTCCAGCCTCGACGTAGACGAAGAGAAGGGCGTTGCGCCAAACTCCGCCTCGCTTTCGACGGGGTCGGTCGGCGTGCTCCACGGCGCGCGCACCCGTCTGCTCCAGTCGCGAGACGGCCAGATTCTCGAATCGCACAGCATCAGTTCGGGCCTCGACTACGCCGGTGTTGGGCCGGAACTCGCCTATCTCGTCGATACGGGCCGCGTGACGCCGGTGACGGTGCCAGACGACGCCGCACTCGAAGCGTTCCACCGCTTCTCACAGGAAGAGGGCATCATTCCGGCGCTCGAAACGGCGCACGCGATTGCCTACCTCGAAACGGCCGACGACCTCGGTGAGTCGGTCATCGTGAACATCTCTGGGCGGGGCGACAAGGACTTAGAGTCCGTGCTGGAGGAGACGGCAAAGCGTGACCTTGTGAACGCGCCGGAGATGGGGGTGTTCGAATGAACGCCATCAGTGACGCCTTCCGTGAAGGCCCCGCGCTGATTCCGTACATCACGGCTGGCGACCCGGACGCAGAAAGCACTAAAGAACAGGTTCGCGCCCTCGCTCGGGGTGGGGCGGACATCATCGAACTCGGCCTCCCGTTCTCGGAACCGATTGCGGACGGGCCGACGATACAGAACGCCATCCAGCGGTCGCTCGACGCGGGCATGACTCCCCGAAAATACCTCGATTTGGTGGCCGACCTCGATGTGGACGTGCCGCTCGTCTGCATGACCTACTACAACCTCATCTACCAGTACGGCAACGAACCCGTGCGGGCGTTCGTCGAAGCCGCGGCGGACGCCGGGATTTCGGGACTCATCGTCCCCGACCTCCCGGTCGAGGAGTCTGACGACCTCAGGGCGGCCTGCGACGAGTTCGGCCTTGACCTCATCTTCATCGTCGCGCCGACGACGAAAGGTGAGCGCCTAGACCGCGTGATGGAGCAGGTTTCGGGGTTCGTCTACGTCCAAGCCCGTCTCGGGACGACCGGGGCGCAGGCCGACGTGAGCACCCAGACCCACGACAGCCTCGGTCGGTTGGCGAACTACGACGTGCCGAAAGCCGTTGGCTTCGGCGTGAGCGAGGGCCACCACGCCCGCGAAATCGTCGCGGCGGGAGCGGACGGCGTCGTCGCCGGGAGTGTCTTCGTTGACCTGATTGCTTCCGGCGAGGATGTGGCGTCGAATTTAGAACAGAAAGCGAGAGAACTGGCAGAAGGCGCACGGACAGGATTCACACAACGTGTGCCGCGACCGGAACGCACATAACTAACGCTTGCCACACACTAACATACTAATGAATATCGGAAAAGCAGCTCGGCTCGAACGCATCGGTACACGGGGTCGATACGTCATCGTCCCGATGGACCACGGCATTACACTTGGGGCGGTACAAGGCCTCAAAGACATCGAAGCGACGATTGAATCGGTAACACGCGGTGGCGCAGATTGCGTGCTCACCCAGAAGGGGATTGCACCTCGCGTCCACGGAAACAAAAACGGCAAAGGCTACATCGTTCATCTCAACGCTTCTACGACAATTGGACCGGATTCTAACGACAAACGCATGACGGGCACCGTAGAGGACGCCATTCGTGCGGGTGCAGACGCCGTGAGCGTCCACGTCAACGTCGGCTCCGACCACGAGCCAAAGCAGATGGAAGACTTAGCCCGCGTCACCTCCGAGGCAGACCGCCTCGGCATCCCCGTCCTTGCGATGACCTACGCCCGCGGCCCTGGCATCGACGAACACGACGCAGAAGCCCTCGGTCATGCCGCCCGCTTCGGTGAAGAACTCGGTGCGGACATCATCAAAACCGCGTACTCTGGCGACCCAGAGAGCTTCCGACACGTCACCGAATCGACCCGCCTCCCAGTCGTCATCGCTGGTGGCTCACGCGGCACAGACTTAGAGACCATCCAGATGGTTCGCGGCGCGATGGACGCCGGGGCAGCAGGTGTCTCGATGGGCCGGTCTATCTTCCAGCACGAGAACCCAGAAGCAATCGCCCGCGCGGTCACCGACGTCGTCCACAACGACGCCCCCGCAGACAAAGCGCTCGAACGCGCTGGCCTCGCCGTCAAAGCCTGAGCACGCGACGCTGCTTTTACTGAAATCCCCCGCCGGAGCGACTGCACTGTAACCGACTGGCGCGACGCGAGTGCCACTTCCGCCACGTTCAAGAATCCCCGCCGCGAGCGTCAGAGTATGACACGCTCCGTATGGCTCAAAGCCGACGACACCGTCGGCGACTGGGAGGCGCGACGAAAACGAATCACTGCTGGGCTCGAAGCCGGTGTTGACTGGGTACTCGTCGATAGCGAGGACGTTTCGAAAGTACGCGAACTCGGTCAGGTGAACGTCGCGGCGTTCGCAAACGGTGATGTCCACGTCATGGACGCAGAACCCGACGCGGTCGAAGACCTCCCCGACGTGACCATCGTCGGGAAAGAAGGCGAAGGCGACGGGACGGTTGACCTCCCCGCTGATTTCTCCGGCTCTGCTGACCTCTCTACCCTCCGCCGGAGCGACGAGCGCGCCCACGGTGCGTACGTCCGCATTCTCGACAAAGAGTACGAAGCGTTCGCGGAAGCCGCCGCCCACGACGCAGACTACACCATTGTCATCGGCGAAGACTGGACCATCATCCCGCTCGAAAACCTTATCGCCCGCATCGGCGAGGAGACCGAACTCATCGCGGGCGTCCAGACCGCCCAAGAGGCGAAAACCGCCTTCGAGACCCTCGAACTCGGCGCGGATGCGGTGTTGCTCGACACCGACGACCCGGACGAGATTCGCCGCACGGTCGATGTGCGCGACGAATCAGAGCGCGAATCGCTCGACTTGCAGTGGGCGACCGTCACCGCAATCGAACAGACCGGCTCTGCAGACCGCGTCTGTGTCGATACGGGGTCACTGTTCGAACACGACGAAGGAATGCTCGTTGGCAGTATGAGCCGTGGGCTGTTTTTCGTCCACGCAGAGACTGCAGAGTCGCCGTACGTTGCCTCCCGGCCGTTCCGCGTGAACGCCGGTGCGGTCCACGCCTACGTTCGGACGCCAGACGGCGGCACGAAGTACCTCGCCGAACTCAAAAGCGGCGACGAGGTGCAGGTCGTCGATACGGCAGGTCACACCCGTGAGGCCATCGTCGGGCGGGCGAAAATCGAGAAGCGTCCGATGTTCCGGGTCGAAGCCGAAACGCAAACCGGCGACCGCATCGAAACCCTCCTCCAGAATGCAGAGACCATCAAGGTCGCCACCTCTGAGGGCCGCAAGGCGGTCACCGACCTCGCGGTTGGCGATGAGGTGAAAATCTACTACGAAGACACGGCTCGCCACTTCGGGGAAGCCGTCGAAGAAAGCATCATCGAGAAGTAATCAGTTCACGTCGTCGCTCAACGTGGGCGGCAGTTCCGTCGTACACCAGTGACAGAAGTTGAGTTCGGGGTCAACGTCTCGACCACACGCCGGACACCGCGTCCCCTCGACGACGGCTTTGACGGCCTGATTTTTCGTCGCTGCGAGGCGATAGGCGTCTATCATGCTGAGCGCCGTGATGAACAGTACCGTAAACGCGGCCTCGAGCGACAGCTGTTCGCTCGCGCGGCTGAGCGCAGCAATCGAGAGGTCCGCCGTCTGGACGGCCTGTTCTGGAATGACGAACGACGCCGTTGCAATCATCAACCCGAACCAGAGCAGTGCTCTCAGCCATTCACGGATGTAGACGTGACCAAGGCCGGGATAGACGAACGCCAACAGCGCCGCAAGCCACGGGCGCTTACGCGAGGTTTGCCCCATTACTTCCTCCGTCTCGGTTGTCACCGTTTGTTAAACTTCCGAAGGTCACTGTCTTAGTCAGTACTGTCGAGTTTGTTGATGAGTGTGCGCATCGTTTCGAGGTCGTACTGCCCGGGTGCAGTCGCGTCTTCCGACCGAAGTGGCGCGTAGCCAATCCGCGACCCGTAGAGCGGTGCGACCACCCGAGAATGTCTGCCCACCTCGCCCATCGCCATCGTCGCCACGGCGTGGCCGTTCGCGTCGAACGTCCGGGTGGCGAACAGCACGTCGAGGACGTCGTCGAGCGAGGTTGCCGTACACGCGAGTTTCGCTACGTCGCCGTGGTCGCTCGCGGTTTTGAGCAAGTGACGAAGCTCGGCAATGGGTGGCGTTGTCTCGAAATCGTGCATCGAGACGATCGCGGTCGTGTCTGCCTCACGGGCGGCCGCAACGACGCGCTCGCCGTCTCCGTCTTCGATGGCCTTGAGTTCGATGTCAACCGCGCAGACGGCGTCGTGTTCGGCTGCTTCACAGAGGGCGTCGAGTCGGGCTGCGTCGTCTTTGGCCTCGCCGCCTTCCCAGTAGACGCGATTGGTCACGATGAGTGGCAACTCGCCGTCATAGTCGCGGAGCGCAGAGAGGGGGTCTGTGGCGAGATCCATCCGATATTCGACGGCGTCGGCCACGGAGCGGGCGTCGGGTTCGTCGCTGAGCGTCGCCGTACTCGCGGCGAGGACGAACTCGTCGAAATTCATAGCTGAGTGTACGCGTTCAGATGGAAAAACGTACCCCTATCTTTTTCGTGGTGAGAATGCCGTCCGTTAGGACAGGCCTGAAGCCGCCAATTCCTCCACAGTCTACCGCTGGGTGCAGGCTGAATACCCCACGACTGCGAATCATTAATTTGTGGACCTCGAGCAAGCCGATGTGGCGTCGCCAAGAACATGCCACCGCCTCCACCAACGTTCCGTCATCGTAATCGAGCGACTGCACGCGGAGACGCTCTAAAATTGATGGATGGAGAGATTATTCGCTGGGCAGCTCGGTAACGCCGAGCTGTTGCATCAACCCGAGTGTGTCGATCATCGGCCATGCTTCCGCGATCTTTCCACCCGCAATACGGAAGAAAACCGTTCCATCCCAAGTTGCCGTCTCCCCCGTAGCGGGGATGCCCATGTATTCACCCTCGTGTGTGGCGGTATAGGTGATTCGCGCGGCCACCAAATCGTCCGCTGCGACCATCGAGGCGATGGTCGCCGTCATGTCAGGGAACGCCTCGTTCACTCCCCGAACGTACTGATCGATGGCGTCGTGGCCAGTCAGATCCTCGGCGCCAGGAGCGCTGTGAATAACGACATCGCTCGCGTAAATCTCCCAGAGGACGTCATGATCGTTTCCGTTGATGAACTCCTCGTAGAGTCTCCGAACGAGTGTCTGGTTTGCCTCCACCGCTGTTGTCGCTGCCATGGTTTTCTCCTCCAATCAGGCGTTCGCCTCTACCGGTCGCGCTTCCTGCTTGTCAACACCGCGAACGCCAGTATTATTTCGACCCGAACAATGTTAAATGTCACCACATGTCATGCAGGTCCGACGCGAAAGTGACGACGATTGACTAGGCTTCCTCATGCAGGAGAAGCCTCGCCGTTTACGGGGAGGACGATGTCACTCAGTGTGGCTCTCGTGGCGGACGAGATAGCCGTCTTCGCGGGGTTCGATCTCGTCGATGTCGTAGAGCAAGATGTTGCGCTCTTGTTTGGTGACCACGGAGAAGTCGTAATGGGCAGCGTCGTAGTCGAGCGATTCGCCCGTCGCAGCTCGTGCGGTGGCAAAGTCGCGGTGTGAGTCGAGCCGGTTTTCAATTCGTTCGCGGGCGAGTTCGGGCGCGTTCTCGACGCGGTCGTCGAATTGCTCGATAAGGGTGTCGTCGAGTTCGTAGCCTACCGAGCTTCGCCCCGCGACCATCGCCGCGAGGGTGGTCGTTCCGGTTCCCCAGAACGGGTCGAGGACGGTGTCGCCGTACACCGAATACATGTGAATGAGGCGAAGCGGGATTTCGAGTGGGTAGGCCGCAGACCGCTCTCGATTCGCCCCATCCAGCGACTGCCCGGTTCCTTGGATGTCCGTCCAGAGGTCTGAGAACCACTCGTTTCGTTCTTCCCAGAAGAAGGCGCTCTCGTAGCGTTCTGCACAGCCGGGGTCGAACTCGCGGGTGCCGCCGTTTCGAAACACGAGGATGTACTCGTGTTCGAGCGTCGCGTAGGCGTTCGACGGAAGCATCCCCGACCCCATGAACTTCGTCAGCCGATTTGAGGGTTTTCGCCAGAGGATGTCGGGGAGGACCGAAAAGCCGCGCTCGCGCATTTCATCGATGACGGCGACGTGGTTCGGAAAGAGCTGAAACTCGCCGCCAATCGAGCGGGTGGCGTCGCCAATATTGATGCAGGCGATGCCACCGGGGCGGAGGACGCGCTTGAGTTCGTCCCAGACCGGGGCGAGAGCGTCGTGCATAGCGTCGAAGGCGTCGTCACCCTCGCCCGAGTCGAGGTGGGATTCGACCGTCGAATCGAGCGACGAAAACAGGCCGTCCCACATCGCTATCATCGGATAGGGCGGAGAGGTGACGACGAGGTCGACTACACCCTCGTCTACGTGTGCCATCTCGCGGGCGTCCGACGCGTAGATGGCGTGGTCGGTCTGCATGGACGTGCAGTCGGGACCCGGGGGTACGTGTCTTGCGGTCTCTCGACTCGGCGGTGATGAAAAATCCGAAAAAACGACTGGCGAACTTACGCCATCGGTACGTCCTGCTCGGCTTCGAGCAGTTCGTGGTAGCGGTTGCGGATGGTGACTTCGCTGATGTCTGCGACTTCGCTCACGGCGGCTTGCGTTGTCTTCTCGTTGGTGAGCAGTGCAGCGGCGTAGACGGCGGCAGCGGCGAGGCCGACCGGCGATTTGCCGCTGTGGACGCCCTGTTCTTTCGCGTTGCGAAGGAGCTGGCGGGCGCGGTGTTCTGCTTCCTCAGAAAGGTCGAGCGAGGAGGCAAAGCGCGGGACGTAGCTCTCTGGGTCAGCGGGACGCACTTCGAGGCCGAGTTCGCGCACGACGTAGCGGTAGGTGCGCGCGATTTCGCTCTTTTCAACGCGGGAGACCTCTGCAATCTCGTCGAGACTGCGGGGCATGCTCGCTTGGCGGGCGGCGGCGTAGACGGCGGAGGTGGCGACGCCCTCGATGGAGCGGCCGGGAAGCAGGTCTTCGGTGAGTGCGCGGCGGTAGATGACCGAGGCGGTCTCACGAACGTTGTTCGGGAGGCCGAGTGCGGAGGCCATGCGGTCGATTTCGCCGAGCGCCTGTTTCAGGTTGCGTTCCTTGCTGTCGCGGGTGCGGAAGCGTTCGTTCCACTTGCGAAGCCGCTGCATCTTCGCGCGCTGGCGGCTGCCCAGCGACTTGCCGTATGCGTCCTTGTCGCGCCAGTCGATGTTCGTTGACAGTCCCTTGTCGTGCATGGTGTTGGTCGTCGGTGCGCCAACACGCGATTTTTTATCCTTCTCGCGGGCGTCGAATGCACGCCATTCCGGGCCGCGGTCGATTTCGTCTTCGTCGACGACGAGGCCACAGTCCTGACAGACCGTTTCGCCGTGGGTAGAGTCGGCGACGACCTTGCCGGAGCCACATTCTGGGCAGTCGAGTTTACTGCCCGATTCCTGTTCTTTCTCGCTCTCTTCTTGGTTTGCTCGGGTTCGTGTTCGAGTGTGTTCTCTCATGGGTGTGCGCTGGCGGGGGCTGTCCGGGAAGCGTATCTGAAGAAATCCCGGATGGCTGTCCGTGGCCCGGGCTTCGGACGAAACTTATATAACCGTTTTGGTTCTCTGCCCCGAACCCGGACGAAACCAGAAAATATGGCCGTTTCAGCCCAAACTAGCACAAGTGTTATATATTGTCATGGTCGGCCGGACGGATATCAACGGCCAAGTGCCCGGCCCACCACCGCCCTGCTATGCGAGTGGGCGTCGGCAGTCAGAATCCAGTCAAAGTTCGGGCGACAGAACGCGCCGTGGGCGACGTACTCTCTACGACCGTCGAGGCCGTCGCCGTCGAGTCAGGCGTGGGCGAACAGCCCTATGGCCTCGACGAAACCATCACAGGGGCCGAAAATCGGGCGCGTGCCGTGCTCGACACCGGCGATTACGAGCTCGGCGTCGGCATCGAGGGTGGGGTTGCACCCATCGAGGGCGACCTGTACCTCGTCATGTGGGCGGCCGTTACCGACGGCGAAATCGTGGGAAAAGGCGCAGGCCCGAGCCTCGTGTTGCCAGACGCTATCGCCACACGCATTGAGGAAGGCGAAGAACTCGGGCCGGTCATGGACGACGTACTCGACATGACCAACGTCGCGAAAAAACAGGGCGCTGCGGGCGCGCTGACGGCGGGCGTCGTTGACCGTGAGGACGCACTGACCCACGCCGTGGCCGGGGCACTCGGCCCCTTCGTTTCGTCGCTCTACTAGTTATCGACGGCCTCGACCTCTGGCACGTCACGACTCTCTTTGACCGCGGTCGTAAGCGAGACGTTGAGCAGCAACATTGAGGCGACGCCGCCGATGACCGTCACGATGTTTTTCACGGCGTGGTCAACGATTGCCGCGCCGAGGGCGAGTTCCCACGAGACGGGGAGGAGTGCGACCACCAGTAGCGAAAACGCCCCTTCGTAGAGGCCAACGCCGCCGGGTGAGAGCGGGAGGACTTTCGCCAAGTTCCCAACGCTCACCGCGAAGAAGCCAACGGCGAGCAGCGTCGTGAACGGCAAGTCAACACCGAAGGCGGCGAACACGAGGACGGCGGTGAGCACGTCGAGCGTCCAAATGAGGAGGCTACTCGCGCCCACGCGGGCGAACGCTCGCTTGTCGTTCGCGACGACCTGCACGTCACCGGCGAATCGCTCTAAGACGCCCGCCACGTAGTCCGCATACGAGTCGTTGCTGATGCGAGTGATGAACGACCGAATGTAGTTGCGGTCGGTGCGCGCGGAGGCGACGATGAGCGCCGTCACGGAGATGGCCGCAGCGCCGACAAATCCGGCGAGGTAGAGGGCGTATCGCCCACTCTGACCGCGCTCGCCGCTGATTTGTGCGATGGCTTGGGTGAAGCCGTCGACGCTCGTAAAGCCGGTGAGTGCGAGCAGGATGAACACCGACCCGGCGAGCACTGTGATGGTGAGCAAGTCGAACACCCGTTCGACGGCGAGTGACGCAAAGCCGGAGGGATACGGCACTTTCCGCCGGGTCTTAACGACGTAGGCGCGCACCCCGTCACCGAGCCGGGCGGGGAACACGAGGTTCCCGGTTTGGCTGATGAAGATTGCGCCGGTCAGAAAGCCGGTCTTCTCGCGGAAGCCCAGTTTGTCAAGGATGTCCTTATAACGCGCTCCGCGAAGCGGCCACGAGACGAGGTAGACAACCGCGGCGATGCCGATGAGGACGGGGTCTGCGCCCTGCATCTCGGTGATGACCTGACTGAAGTCGAGGTACTGGGTCATCAACACGAGCGCAACGAGGGTGAGCACTGTCCCCGCCGCGAGCGTCGTGGTGCGGTTGATTCTTGGATTCACTGAGAACTCGTACCAGACGCGCAGAATCTGACTGCCCATCCCGAACACGTCGCGGACGAGGTCGACCTTCGTGTCCTCCATCGGCGTCCAATCGACGGCGAACTCGTTGATGCGGTAACCCTCCTTCTGGGCGCGTACGAGAACTTCCGTGTCCCAGAACCAGTGGTTGTCCTCCACGTCGTCCATAATCGAGAACAGCGCCTCGCGGTCGAACGCTTTGAACCCACACTGGTGGTCGAGCAGGTCAGAGGGCAGGAACAACCGCGTGAGGGTGTTGAATCCCTTGCTCGGAATCCCGCGCTTTGCAGGACGGTCGATTTCATTGCCCGGCATCCACCGCGACCCGGTTGCGATGTCGTACTCGCCGGAGCGAACGCTCTCGACGAGTTCTTCTAGATGCCGCATATCCGTCGCCAGGTCCGTGTCGAAGTAGACTAACGTACTGCCGTGGGACGCCTCGAACGCGCGTTCGAGCGCGCCACCACGGCCGAGTCGTTCGTCTGAGTGGAAGTGTCGAACCGCAGGGTAGGCCGCTTCCATCTCGTCTGCGAGTTCCGGGGTGCGGTCGTCACACCCGTCTTCTGCGACGATGACTTCGAACGAGCCGGGGGGAAGAAATGATGCGAGCGTGTCGAGCGTGGTTTTCACCGTGTGCTCGATGGTTTTCTCCTCGTTGTAGGCGGGGAGAACAACGCTCACTTCAACGTCTTGGCTCATTATTCGAAATTCAGCCACCGACTCCTAAAGCACTTCTGGCCTGCTCTCAGCGCCCAAACCAATCGAGATGCAGATTAGTTCGGATGGTTGGGTAGAAGCGTGTCGATGAACGGACCAACGTCCGCTCCCACCTGCGATTGCAACTCCTCCGGCGACGTGTATGGTCGGTTCACGATGACGTCTCCCGCCCGCCCACGGCCGAGTCCGGGAATCGCCATCAGCTCGTCCATCGACGCCTCGTTCACGTCGAGCGGGTGGCAGACGCCCGAAATCGAGCGATAGCCGTGGTCGGTCACCGCGATGTCCACCGACTGGCCGAGTTCGCGCTCGCCCGGCACCGCGACGAGCAGTGGATACGTCCCGAGTTGGCGGCCAAACGTCTTGCCGTCTTTGTGGTATTCTAAGTGGACGTCCGGGAGGATGGTCCCCGGCGGCGCAACCCGTTTGAGCATCGGGTTGTCAATCTCCTCGCGCACCTGCTTTTTGTACTTCTTGAACAGCTTCTTGTGGTCTCTGGCGATGGACGCACCCGTATCTGACATCTCAGTTCCAGCAAAAGCCATGACTTGGCGGATGTTCACCCGGCGGACCATCAGCCCCTCGTCGTAGACGCGCTGGAGGAAGTCCAAATTGTGCTGGTAGGTTTCTTTGGTCTCCCCCTTGAGGCCGTGGAGCAGGTTGATGCCGGGGAGCAGTTTTGGCAACCGAGCAGACGCTTCCTCACCGTGGGTTGGGGCCACAGACGGGTCGTCGCCGGGTCGCCAGCCCGCTTCTTCGTTGACGATTTTGACCGCCTCAAAGCACTGTTCGGCGGAGACGTTCAGGTTGTTTGCTTCTTGGACCACGGGGTCTGCGCTTTCGAGACCGAACGCCGCGGTGTCGCCGGGCGTGTTGTGCTTTGCGATGATGCGGATGCCCTCTCTCGACAGCTCCGGCCACTTCACGACCGTAATCGGGTTCATGTTGTCGAGGTGGAGCGTCCCGAGGTCGGGGGCGACCTCACGGATGCCGCCGTAGAGGTCGCGCAAGGCGTCCGGATTCGGCTTCTCGCCGTCGCCACCGAAGGCAAGGATGTCGGCCTGCCGCCCGATGCGGAAGTGGCGCGCGCCGCGGTTGTAGAGTTCCTCAACTTCGCGTACGACCGACTCAGCCGAGCGGAACGCTGGATTCCCGTATAGGGGTTCTGTACAGAACGAACACCGGTAGGCACAGCCGCGAGAAGTCTCCATCTCACAGATGAGGTACTCGGGGTAGTTTGGATGGTTCTCGATGACGAACGCGCCGTCTGCGGCCCACCGGTCGATTTCCTCGTTCGAGCGCATCCGATCGCCAAAGCCTTCGAGACCGCTTTCGACGAGGTCGTGGGCCGCCGCCTCGATGTCGCCTTTGGCGACGAAGTCGTAATCGAGGTCTTTGCGCTCCATGTCGCTGCCACCCTCGTTCTGTTCGCCGACGCCAAAGCGGATGGGGCCGCCCATGAGCGTCGTGCCCGCCGCCGTCCACGCGAGCCGTTTCACTTCGTCAGGCTCGGCCGGCGTGCCGCCAACGTACTTGCCGGGGACGGTCATCCCGCCCACGTAGATGAGGAGGTCTGCTTCCTCCACGTCCTGCCAGTTCATCATGTCGTCGCGGAGGGCGTCGATGGTGTGGTAGGTGATTTGAGATTCGGGGACGCCAGCGTCTACGAGCGCGCCCGCCGTGTACCGAGGATACGTCGAAATGTACGGCGGCACGCCGAAGTGCGCCGGTTCGTCGACGTAGCCGTCAACGATGGTAACCTGCAGGTCGGCGGGGTCAGTCATTGGGCCTCCTAGCCAGCGGAGCGGTAAAACGGATGCGAAAGCCCGCGCGCTTATACTCGTGGATACACTATCGTCCCCCATGCCAAAGACCGTCGAAGTAGCCTGTACCAACGACGCCTGCGAACTCGACATGTTCGAGCTTCACTACACCTACGATATGCCAGCCAGCACCACTGTCGCGGACTTCGTATGTCCGTACTGCCAACAGGGCGATTCGCTGGAGGAAATCACCGTATGATAAAGGAGCTTGGCAAATCTCTCGGTAACGTCATCGTCGAGAACGTCGGCCGCGCCTCCTCGCGCGTCCAGGAGCGAAAGCCCCTGCCCGTAGACCTCCTCGAAAGCGACGAGGCCTACCTCGCCGTTTTCGACGCCCCCGGTGCGACCCAGAGCGACATCCAGGTCCGCTTTGCAGAAAACGCCATCCACGTCCGCGTCGACCGTTTCCGCGATTTCCACGACGGCTACGAGATGCGCTTTCCCGGCCGCGGGCTCTCGCTTGACGGCAGCGTCACGCTCCCACCGGAAGCCAAAGTGAACACCGACGAAGCGACCGCAACGCTCACGAAAAGCGGCACGCTCGAAGTACGCGTTCCGAAAGAAGGCGAGTCGAACGTCGAAATCGAGACGGAAGCAGAGCGTATCGAACCCGACACCGAGCCGCTCGAACCTGACGACGCCGACGCTGACGAAGCGTAATCAGCTCAACCCTTCGACGATTTCGAACTCTTCGTCGCCGCGGAACCGGCGCGGGTCGAACGCTTGGATTCCTTCCCCACCGAGCACCTGCGTTGCGAGTCGCTCGCCGATTGCAGGGGCGCGCATGAAGCCGTGGCCTTGGAAACCACAGGCGACGTACAGCCCGTCTCGAAGTTCGCCGACGAGCGGGTCAAAGTCCGCTGTTGCCCCGCACATCCCGGCCCACGCCCGGGAGACGGCTGGTTCGAACGCAACGCGCCGCTCGACACGCGCACGATTCGTCTCGACAAATTCCTCGTCGGCGTCTTTCGGGTAGTCATCTGGGTCTCGCTCGAACAGTTCCGTCCCGTCACCGACCAGCAAGCCGCCCTGCCGCGGTCGGAAATAGAACCCCTCCGTCGCGTCGTAGGTCATCGGAATCTCCTCGCTCACAGGCGTCTGGTCGGTGGTAAACGCCTGCACGCGGTAGGGCTTCATCGGAATCGGGATGCCAATCTCCGCGAGTACCTGCTTCGTCTGGACGCCGGTTGCGAGCACCACGGCGTCGAACTCGTGGGTTTCAGTGGGCGTGCGTAGCTTCCCTGATTCGGCAAGTCGAACCGGCATGTTCTCCTCGATGCTGACCCCGACCTCCCGCGCTGCTGCTCCCATTGCTCGGACGTACGTTGCCGGTTCGGTGTAGCCCGCATCGTCACACCGCGCGGCGACGCCGATTCCTGCAGTTTCAAGCGCGGGAAATTCTGCTCGGAGGGCTTCGGGAGAAACCAATGAAACGTCCGCACCGACCGCCTTCATCTGCGTGACCTGTTCGCGCACGCCTTCACAGCGTTCCGTGTCACCTTCGTGGGCGAACCAAACGTAGGGACAACTGGTGAATTCGAAGTCGTCGCGGCTCTCAGAGAGGGCGCGAAATCGTGCGAGTGAGCGGCGACCGTTCGCGGCGTCTACGGCGTGCGGGAACGCCGAGTAGCACACGCCCGCAGCGCGGCCGCTCGACCCGCTCGCAAGTTCGTCGCGTTCGAACAGCGTTACGTCCGCGCCGTCGCAGGCGAGGTCGTGGGCGGCGGTCACGCCAACGGCTCCGCCACCGACGACGGCGACGTGCAATCTCATAGCGGAAAAACGAGTGAGGGGGACTTAGTTCTCAGCGGAGAAACTCGTCGATGCCCCGGGCGGGGTAGCCAACGACGGTATCGACGCCGACCTCGCGGAGCGATTCGATTTGCTCGCGGACGCGTCGAGGCGTCCCGACGAGCGCGTAGTCTTTGCTCGCCGCGAGGAGCACCTTTCGCGCGCGTCCCGTAGCCGACGAATCGGTGGGCGCGCCCTCAGGGAGTGCTCGCGCGACGGGGCGTCTGCGAGACGCATATGCGCCGACCGCATCGAGAATCGCGTCCTCGTCGTCGGTGAGCACGGTCGGGGCGTACACGGCGAGTTCGCCACCGTAGCCCGCAGACCGGAGGGCGCGCGTATCGCGGCGCGTCGTCCGGTTGAGCAGGTCGAACTGCGTCCCGCCGGTGGCGAGCGCGATGCGTTCGATGCCCTCGGTACCGACCCATGAATCGGGTGCGGCGGACAGCGCGGCAGAGAGCCGAGGCGCGATGGGGCGCTTGCGTTCGGCTTCCGTGAGATACGCCGAGTGCCCGGCGACGAGCACCTGTTTGATACCCTCGGGTAGCTCATCGTAGCGCGAATCGTCGCCGAGGGGGTCGAAGCCGTCTGCGCGAACGGGCGTCGTCAACCTGACCTCCTTGGTCTCTGTGAGGGCGGCCAACACCGCTGCGTCGGGGAGGTGTTCGCTCCCTTCGTAGTCGATTGTGATGACGTCAACCGATAGGGTGTCGGCCCGCCGCACGTCACACTCTGCGGGCTTGAGCGCGACTGCGTCCAGCCCGGTCTCAGAGAGACGCGTCTCGCCAGTTAGCATTGAACCCCTCTCATGGAAAATACACTATCGCCAGTCCGGAACTCGATCCATCGTCTGTGCGACCATACTCATTCTATCGCCGTTCTCGGCAAAAGGCTATCGCTCGTGGCGAAATTGCCTGCGCTGGTGACGTGAGAGTCACGAAACACTGAGAAAAAGAGACGTGGCTCGCCGTCGTTCTCTCAGGTAGGGGTAGACGTATGGACACAGTTACCTCAGCAGATGGAACCACGATTGCATACGAAAAAACGGGCCACGGACCACCACTCGTCCTCGTCCACGGAACGACCGCCGACCACACGCGGTGGGAGCCGATTCGCCCGGCCCTCGAAGAACAGTTCACGGTCTATGCGATGGACCGTCGTGGTCGCGGCGAGAGCGACGACGCTCCGGACTACTCGCTCGAACGCGAGTTCGACGACGTGGTCGCCGTCATCGATTCGATAGCCGAACCGGTGGTGTTGCTCGGCCACTCCTACGGCGCGCTTTGTTCGCTCGAAGCGGCGTTGCGTACTGATAACGTTCGAAAACTCATCCTGTACGAACCGCCGTTCTTGGTCGAAGAGGGAGAACTCACACCGGCGGCGATGCTCGCTGAACTCCACGCACTCGTAGAAAACGGTGAGAACGAACAGGCGCTCATCCGGTTCTTTACCGACGTCGCCGGAATGTCACTCGACGAAGTGGACGTGCTTCGCGCCGCACCAAACTGGTCAGCGCGAGTGAGTGCGGCCCACACCGTGGTCAGAGAAGAGGCCGCACCGGGGGAGTACGTGTTCGATGCCGACCGGCTGGCAACCTTGGCGACGCCAACGCTCTTGCTGACTGGAACTGAGAGCGCACCGTTCCTCAAGGACGCGACAGCCGCACTCGCGGGGGTGCTCCCGAACTGCCGCGTCGTTACGTTCGAGGGCCACGGCCACGTTGCGATAAACTCGGCTTCCGAACGCTTCACAACGGAGGTATTCACCTTCGCCAGCGAGTCTGAGTCGCTTTCACAAGCTCCGTAAACATTCAGGATGGAAGGTCGGCATCTAACAGACGCAGACTTACTCTTTCGCGCCTGGGCGCTCAAGTGGGTAAGTCTGCGTCTGGATCAACCACCCGATCAACTTCCGGCGGCATCTCCCAGTCGGTTGCGACTTGGAGGAAGTTCACGAGAATCCGGCCGGTCGCACCCCAGACGGTGTAGCCATCGACGTGGAAAAAGTGCAGACGGATGTCGCCGTAGTGGGGGTGCATTCGGCGCTCTGATTCGTAGTTGTCGAGATTCGTGAGGTCTGCGAGTTTGAGGACGACGATTTCTGCGACCTCGCGTTCGTCGGGGGTGTATGTTGTGTCCGGGACGGTGGCGACGAACGGGCGGACGGCATAGCTCGTAATCGTCCGAATATCGTCGAGCCTGCCCACGATGTCGGCGGTCGCGGGGTCTAAGCCAATCTCTTCGTTGGCCTCTCGCAGCGCAGTTGCCGCGAGGTCATCGTCTGCGGGTTCGTGCCCGCCGCCGGGAAACGACATCTGGCCGGGGTGCTCACCGAGGTGGTCTGCGCGCTTCGTAAACAGCAGCCACGGTTCGCCGTCACGGGTGAGGATGGGGACGAGCACACCCGCCTCTCGCTCCTCGTCCGTGACCGCTGTGGGCGAGTAGCGAGCCACCCGGTCGAGATTCATAGTCAAAGTCATGCGATGGAGCGGCTTAATTCGCCCGGGCTGAATCGAGCAGGTCGCGTTCGTCGTCTAACTCGACCGGCCCCCACGCTTCTAAGTCGTAGCTCACGTCGAGCAGGTGGTGGATGCGCTCGTCATCGTCGTCGTTCACCGCGGCCGCCGCGTCCTTGCGAAATTGGGCTTCGAGCGGCGTGATAATTGCCTCGCGGTCTACCTCGCGCTTTTCGACCGAGAGGATGTGCGGGAGGTCTTCGCCGCCGTCAGGCAGTTCGGGAAACGCGACGGGGCCGGGCGTGAGATAGCTCGTGCCCTCGCGCTCGAATTCAACCAGAAAGTAGCGTTCGATGGCAGCATCTATCTCCTCGACTGGAACCTCGCCTTCGTCGCCGTTTCTGTAGGCGAGTTCCGAGAGTGCGGTGGTGAGTTCCTCGCGTGTGAGCGCAGCAAAGAGCGAAACCACTCCCGCGAGTTCGTCGTGAGTCAAGTCCATTGCCTGCTCCTTTCTGCCAGTCGTGCTTAATCTTCATCCCTCGCCTGTGCGAGGTCTGCCTGTGCTGCGTCCCACACCTCGTCTGGCGAGAGCGAACTCTCGTCCCACGATGGGAGGCGCGTGTCCTCTGAGAGCGGTTCGATGGCAGCTGCATACACCGAAACCTGCTCGCGTTCTGCCTCGCGGTCGTAGTCGAGCCCGTTGAACGCCGCGTCTGCGCCGTACTGGCGGATGAACTCGTAGGCGACCTCTTCGTACCGACTTGGCAGACTCTCGTAGTCAGGCGTCACGTCGTGGTCTGCGAGCACTTGCAAGAGCGCCTGCCCGACACCGTGGCTCATCTCCGAGAGGCCGGTCGGCCCCGACACCGCGCGGTGGTCGTGTTCGTGTTTGCCCAAATCGACCTGGGCAGCGCCGGTGAAGCCAACCGCGCCGAAGGCGTCGCCGAGCGTCGAGAGTTCGAGCCCCCACTGGCGCTGTGGCCGGAGGTGGCGAGCGAGCTTCGAGGTGACCGCGAACTCCCCGGCGAGCGGGTAGCGAAACGCCGCCAGAAAGTCGAGCACCGGTGCGTCGTGTTCTGCTACGAGCGCCTGGATGAGCGGCGCGACGAACAGCCGGGCCAGCCGCCCGTAGAGCTGGTTGTTCTCGACGCGAGCGTAGTAGCCCTTCGTAAACTCGAACTCGCCTGCGAGCGGCGAGAGCAGCCGTGGAACGTGCGCCCGTGAGTAGGTTTTCGCATCCGCATCATGAACCACGACAAACTCCTCGCTCGCGGCGAGGCCAAGCGCGAGCCACACGTCTCTGCCCTTACCCATCGCACCCGAGACACCAGCATCTGAGAGGAGAGTTCTGAGGGTCGGGCCGTTACACCAGAGAAGGTCCACGTCGAGGTCGAAGGTGTCGAACCAGTCTCGAAAGTCCTCGACGTGATCTGCACTCGCCCGAAGCGGGACGACCACGCGGGCCGGGGAAACGGTTTCGAGCGTCGAAAGGACGCGCTCTGCGGCGAGTCCGGCGTACTCGCGTTCGGTCATTGGCACGACGACGGCGGCCCGGTCGGTCGGTGCGTCGGGGACGTGCCCGGTGAGGTCGTGGAGCGTCGTGACGCGCTCTTGGACGTACTCCATTGCTGGCTGATAGGTTCCGAGATGCAAAAAGCGGCGCTATTCAGGCATCGGCTCCGCCGCGTCGAGGGATGTAGCCTGCCCGGTTGAGCACGAAGAGGACGACCATGAAGCCGACGAGACAGAGGGCGAAAAACTGGTACACCCGCGAATAGCTGTACCCGATATCGGTGAGGCCACCGACCACGTACGACCCCGTCGCCTGCATTGGCATCATCGTCCCGCTGAACACGGCGTACGCACTCCCCTTGTGGTTGTCCGGGAGCGAGGTGAGCATGTAGGTGTCCACCGTCGGAAACAGGCTGTGGACGACGAAGCCGAGGACGGTACTCACGGCGATGAGCGGGATAAGGCCGGAGGTGAGCGTGAGCGCCACGAGACTCACGGAGAACGCGCCGATGATGGCGAGCAGGAGTCGGACGGTGTCGAAGCGGTCTGCGAACCGGCCGCCGACAAAGAAGGCGGGGACGCCCGCGGCGAACACGACCGACAGCATGGTTCTCGACGTTCCGGGGGCGAGGCCTTTTGCGGTCAGATACGAAGGATACCAGTTGAACAGCCCGTTCCAGACGAACGAGGTCGCACCGATGAAGGCGATGCCAGCGAGGATAATCGGCCACTGGTGGCGAACCGCGGCGAGGAGGTCTCGGTCTGACGCGCCGCTGTTCGGGATATCTGTCTGGCGGGCGACGAGGTAGAGAACGCCCGTCGTGAGTAGCGCGACGACGGCGACGAGTTGGAACACCGCCCGCCACGTATCGAGGAACAAGACGGCGGTGACGAGCAACGGCGCGAGAACTGCCGCGAGCTGGCTCGACATGCCGTGAATCCCGATTGCCCGGCCCAAACGCTGGGGGTACAACTCACTCACGAGCGGATTCGCCGCCATGAAGTACGCACCACTGGCAAGCCCCATCGAAAAGGAGCCGACCATCAGCATCTGGACAGATGTGGCGAGCGAGGTGAACAGCGAGGCGACGGTCAAGATGAGTCCCGTGAGGAGGATGACCCGGTGACGGCGAACCCGCGTGAGGAGGTAGCCCGTCGGAATCCGGGGGACGGCACTGCCCATCCACGCGAGGGTTGCCACCAGCCCCATCGTCGTCCGCGTCGTGTTGAAATCGACGATGAGCGGCTCTAAGAGGGGTGCAAACAGCACTCTCCCCAAGTTGACGAGAAACACCATCGCACACAGCGACCCGAAGAGCTGGCGGCGTGACACACCCGGATTTTCGTGAGCGCACCCTCAAAGGTTGCGAACTGACCCTGGTATTTTTCCCCGATGGCTTCGTAGGCCGGTGGTATGGAATCCACCCGCAAGGGCCTTCGGTCGGGCGCAATCACCAAAGATACCTACGAGCGACTCACCTGCGCGGCGTGCAATAAGGCACTCAAAACGCGCAATGACCCGGACGAAATCGGGTCGATTCGGGTGTGTCCGGACTGCGGAACCGAGTGGCGCGAACTGCGCTAATCACTCGAAAATCGCGTCGAACGCACGGGCGCCCATCGCGTCTCCCTCACCGGCTTTCAGGTTTTCTTCGACGTGGGCGGGCGACGACATCCCGACAAGCGAACACGTCACGCCCGGCCCGCTCCTCGCAAAGTTGAGCGACCGCTGTGCCGTCGTCTCGCCGGGCAGTTGGGCGGCCACCGCCTCGGGGAGGTCTGTCGCCAGTTTTCCTTGCAACAGACTCGCGCTCGTGAACACGTTGAGTCCGGCTTCGCGCGCGAACCAGAGCGCGCTCTGGGGGCCGTCCGGGCCGTCGTGACTTTCGACAGTGAATGCATCCGCCATCCGGACGTTGAACGGCAACTGAATCGCGCGAAAGTGCGTCGCGGTGTTGCCCGCGGCACGGGCGGCTTTCCGCGCCCGCGAGACGACTTCGACAATCGAGAGGTAGTGGTCGTGGGATTTCGGCACCCGAAAGGCGTCCCACGTCGCCACGCCGTAGTGGTTGATGTCGCCGTTGGCCGCGCGTTCTTCGAGTCGGGTGAACGCGGCTTCGAGTTGGTCGTACACGTCTTCGGGTGAACGCACGTCGAGTTGCGTCTCCGGGTTGTGGACGTAGTAGAGGTCGATGGTATCGAGGTCGAGATTCGAGAGCGAGCGGTCGAGTTGGTCGTCAATGTACGCTGGAGAAATACAGTGGCTGCCATGAGCCAACTCGTCGCTGGCGACGATGCCCGAATCGACGTACTCAGATTTGACGTACGCACCCGGATTCTCGGGCCGGTCGCCGTCGAAGGGAACGAACCCGCCTTTGGTCGAAATTAAGATTTCGTCGCGCTCAACGTCAGCGTCCGCGAGCGCCTTCCCGACCACACGCTCACTGCGCTGGTTTCGGTAGTTGATAGCGGTGTCAACGACGTTACAGCCAGATTCGAGCGCGGTGACGATGGCGTCGTGATAGGCGTCGTCCACCGTGTCGGTGGCGTCGCCAAGGTAGGTGCCAACGCCGATACTCGTGACCGTCTGGTCGCCAAACCGTCGAAAGTACGCGCGGCCGTACCGCTCGAAGTAGCGGTTGCGGTAGCGCCACGTCCCGTCCTGTGTGGCCATACAGCGCCTTACGGCGCGAGCAATAAAAGCGGGAAGTTAGAGTTCGCCCGCCATCCCGTCGAACAGACGGTCTACGAGTTCGGAGCGATTGAGGCCTTTTCGCGGCCCGATTCCTTCCATGTGCTCGACTGAGAGTTGGCCGCCGCCCATCCGCGCGTGGCCGCCCGCACTCGACATCGGGATGTTGTCGACGACTTCCTGGAGGGTTTTTCCCATGTGGACGCGGTCGTCACGCGAGCGGCCCGAGAGGTGAATCGTTCCGTTTCGAGAGCCGAGGACGACAACCGCAGTCACGCCTTCGAGGCGGACGAGTTCGTCTGCGGCTTGGGGAATGGCATCGACGATTTCAACGTCGCCCACGTCGCTCACGGCGAACGGCGGGTTCACGTCGCACTTCGTAATCGCGCGGGCTTTGATTTTGAGCACCTCACCTTCGACTTGTGGGTTTGCGATGCGGTCGAGTGCGTCTTCATCAACGCCCGCAAAGAGATAGCTACACGCCTGAAACTCTGCCGCAGAACAGCCCTTCGTCAGGTGCTTCGTGTCTGCTTGAATGCCGTAGAGCAAGCCCGTCGCAAGCTCATGGGGAAGCGGTTTTTCGACCGTTTCGTCCTCTTTGTGTGGTTCGTAGCCCTGTTGGTCGAGATACTCTGCAAGAATTGTCGAACACGCGCCGTAGTCGGTTCGACAGTCGGTGAATTGTGTGCCTGTGCCGGTGCCGGGGTGGTGGTCGATGACCGCGAACGGCGTGATTCCAGACGCTCCATTGAACCCGCGAGACACGTTGTGGTCTACAAGTACGACGTTCTTTGAGGTGAGTTCGCTCGCGTTGTCGATGTTCTGGAGTTCGAGGTCGAGCACCGTCTCGAACGCCCGATTTTCTTGGTGGCGAATCTTCCCCGGATACTGCAGCGTCGCTTTCGTATCAACACTGTCTGCGAGAAAGGCAACGGCGGCCGCACAGGCCATCGCGTCCGGGTCGGGGTTCGGATGCATCAACACCGACACCTCGTCGTACTTCTGCAGTTGTTTCACAAAGCGCGCCCCTTTGGGCCGTCGAAGTCGAGGCGTGCCGTTTCTGAACGCGACCACGAGAATAAGAAGGACGACCAGTGCGACTACGACGAGTACGAGCGGATTTTGCTCGATAAAGGCCGAAGCAGTATCGGTCAACTGACCGAAATCTCCTCCTACGACGGCCTGTTTCGACATATCAATCCGCTCTACGCCGACTGGTAAGTATGTTACCCTCAATCACGAAACTCAACTGAATTTAGTTGACATATTACGCTCCTGCTTTGCGGTGAGCATCGATAGCCGCGCGGTAGCCCTCGCGGTAGGTTGGATACGTTAGCTCGTAGCCAAGCGAGCGCAGGTGCTCGTTCGAACACCGCTTGCTCGTCAGAAGCCGGCGTTTGGCGGCCGCAGAGAGTGTCTCATCTGCGAGGCGCTCGGCTTTCGTCTGCTTTGGCGGCTCAGCCACATCACACGCGGTGGCGAGCCAGTCGGCAAACTCCCACTTCGAGGCGGGTTCATCGTCTGCGACCAGTACAACCTCACCGCGTGCACAGTCCGTTTCGAGGAAATAGCGGAGCGCCCCGGCCGCATCGTCTCGGTGCACCATGTTGAGATACCCCTCCGTCACCGGCCCCGTAAGGTAGCGGTCAAGCCGGTATCTGTCCGGCCCATATAGCCCAGCAAAGCGTGCGACGGTGCCGTCGATGCCGACTGTGTCAGCCGCAGAAAGCGCCACGTCCTCGGCCGCTGCGAGGACGCGTGTCTTCTCGGTGGTTGGGTCAATCGCTGTCTGCTCGTCCACCCACGCGCCGTCGTGGTCGCCGTACACGCCCGTACTGGAGGTGTAGATGAGGCGGTCGGGAGCGGTTTCCCGGTCGGCAAAGTGGTTGAGCGCGCCTTCGAGTCCGTCCACGAAAATCCGGCGTGCTGCCTCTGGACCACGTCCCCCGGAACTCGCCGCGAACACGAGTGCATCGACGTCCGGAACTGCCGCGAGTGAGTCCGGGTCGGTTAGGTCTGCTTGCACCGCCTCGAATCCGGCGGCTTCGATGGCAGACAGTCCCGACTCAGACCGGCGGACACCGACGACTTCGTGGTCAGTCGAAAGCTGGCGGCCGAGTTCCAGCCCGACGTAGCCACAGCCAAGGATTGCGACGCGCATCAGCGTTTGCGACTTTCGATGAACTGGTGGAGCGAGGCGAACTCGGTGAGCGTCATTGGTGCGCGCCCTTCGATTTTCTGCTGGATGTCGCGCGCGTCGAGATGGTTGTTCAGCCCCGATTCGATGGCTTCCACGTCGAGAATCGCCATTGTCATCCCCATCAACAGGTGGTCGCGCACTTCGACCAGAATGGTTCGCTTGTCCGGAAGGTCGTCGTTACAGGCGAGAATCGACGCGGCGTCTTCGAGTGTCAGCGCCGGGGAGTCGCCGCCTGCGAGTTCTTCGATGATTTCTACGTCCACATCGCTCTTGGTTGCGACCGTTTCGATGCCTACCGCGGAAATCGTGTCGCGCAACTCCGTTTCGTAGAGGGCGCGAAGCTCGGTGGGCGACAGGTCGCCCGCTTCGTCGCTCACGTCGTACAACATGCTCCTCGCTTAGCCCTCCGGGTACAAGTGGTTGTCACTTGTTGTGCGCCCGACTCTCATCGCCCCAGCCTGCAGAGCGCTCGTCTGCGTTCCCGTCGATGTCGCCAACACCCGTCCCACCGGGCGGCACGACGACGACAACTGCAGTTTCGACCGAAAACGACACGCGCGGTGCTCGTCCGAACCGTTCTTTCGCACCGTCGCCGTCCACGTCGAGTGTCGCGGTTTGCCCGGCGCGCGTGTAGGCGATGGCCTCCGAACCGGTCGGTGCACCGACGGTGAATCGCGCATATTCACCCTCCACGTTCGCCGTCCAGAGGTTCGTTGTCGCGTACCAGTAGCCGGGAACGGGCGCGACGGGAAGGCCAGACGGCAGTCGCGCGAACGACCGGTCTAATCGCTTTTCAAGTACGGCCTTGCTCGTCTGCTTGGTTGCATTGGCGACCACCTCACGAGCCGCTGTGTTGACCACGTGTCGAGTTATTTGGAGGGTTTCGTTCACCGAGCGTTCCGTTGGCTGGGCTCGCTTTTCGCGGAGTGAGGTCGTGATTGCGACGTTCAATTGCACGGCGAGCCGCTCTTGGTTCACATCGGAAGATACCTGCGCCGCCCGCCGCGCAACCGCTTCGCTCGCACTCTCGTTGGTGTACGCGAGCGCGGTTTCAGCGGGAGTGTTCCCCCGAGCAAGTGCTGTAGAGACGAGCTGCCTGCGCGCCTCGTCGCTTCCTCCTACATCGTTCGCTGCAAGGGTCTCTACCGCGCTCGTCTCGACGTGGCTTGTACTTTCGATAACCGCGACTCGAAGCTCATCACGAGCCGACACGAGCGAGTCGTTCGCGGCCGAATCGGGCACCTTCGACGCCGCTTGGAGCACTTCTGCGGCGGCCGAAAGCTGAACACGACCGTTGTTCGCTCCGAAGCCCGCAGTGACCGTGTCTGCTGCGTCTCCGTAGGGAACGGTGAACAGATTTTGATTTCTCGCACGCATCGGGTGAGTCGGTGCACTGAGCGCCGGGACAGTTTTGCGGTTCACCTCAGACAGCGTGAGATACGCCGGGGCACCATCGACCGAAAGCGAAATCTGGCCCGAAAATTCGCCACCAACCGAGCGAGTGTTCCCCTGCGTGACCGCGCGCTGGGCGTCGAGAATCGCCACGACATTGTCTATCGACTTCGCAACGGTGTCAGAGAGGGCATCGTCCACCCCTGATTTCGCCGTCTCCGTCTCTTCTGCGCGCGAGTTGAGATTTGCGATTACCGCATCAAGATAGGCAGCTCGCGCGGCAACGCGAGCTTTCGCAGCCACGCTTGGATACGAGTTTGGCGCGTCAATCAATCGAGGGCGTTCTGCTTCGAGCCGGGCTGCGAGCTGGCCCGCTGGATTCGTCTGGAAGGTGCCGACGCGCTGGCGCGAGACGTTCACCGAGAGCTGTTTGACCTCTTGATGGAGCGAGAAGAGGTCTGTGCGCACGTACTCGCGGACGCTGATTGGTTTCGCCCCGTTAATGCGAACTGCATCCGTATCGATCCTTCTCGAGACCGACGCGCGAGCAACTGAATCTTCACCACCTGCGTCGTCGATGAGCCGAGCGCGTGCCTTTCCAACGACACCTGCCAAATTTGGGTCTTGGAGGTGGCCTGTCCCAGCTTGGTGAACGGTTCGAATCGGACGGTCGGGTGCGTTCTGACTCGGTGCGTGCATGCCAACAAGCGCTATCGTGACGACGTTCGTTTCGTACCCGTTCTCGACGGTTTGGATGGTTCGATTCCCGTTCACCCACATTCGGGTGACACTGGTCGTTTCAGTCACTTTCCGGTGGAATTGGTCGAGGACGTGCCAGCCATTGAGCCCCGAAACTGCGGGTCGGGACACCGATTCGACCGTCGTGTCGGTTCGCACTCGTTCATCGACCAACGTCCAGTTCACACCGGGTGGTGTCGGGTCTTGAATCCGCTCTTCATCGACCTGTGAGACGTGCGCCTGAAGCTTCGTCTCGGCACTGTACACCGACTCGATTGCGTCGTCCATCGCACCGCCCTCTCCGGTGACCGAGAGGAACGCCCGGTCTGCGGCGAGCCCCGGTGAAACTGTCGTGGTCGCGTTCTGTCGACCAGTAACTCCACCAGCTTCGGAATTTGCCTGCGCTTTCGGTGCGTTTGGCTTCAGCACGTAGCCCACCCAACTTTCTCCGCCAGTGCCGGTCGCCGCGAGGAGGTCTTTGAGGCCAAGCCCGAGCGTTGCTCGACTGTGGGCGCGAACACCATCTGTATCGCGTTTGCCGAAGACGAGGCGTTGTTCTTCGAGCAACGCCCCGTTCGTCAGCACCTCTGTGTGGCGGTTGGCGAGGACGTTCTGGATTGGTGCGCCGCCGTATTGGGCGTACCCGCGCGCCCAAACTGCGCCGTACAGCCGGGCGGTCACACGCCGAGACAAGCCGGGGTCGAGGGGGCCGCGGTTCAGCCGTCGCTCGTATTGTTCGACTCGGTCGTGGAGCGCGAGCACTGGCGTTGCAACGACGACCTCGATGGTTTTGTCGCGCTGTTCGACCACGCGCGACCCGCGCACGGCACGAATCGAGACATTCTCGACGCGAACGCGGAGCGCGGTTGCATTTTCGCCACCCGCTTCGATGTGAACGCGCTGTTTCGCCCGCCGCAAGTCGGCTGGCGATTCGACTCGCGGCAATGTGGCGGTCGTTTCGACGTCCCCCACATGCGACTTGACAGTGCGGAGGTCACGGTGGAGTTGGAGATAAATCCTGATTCGTACCCAGTCTCGGAAGGGCGCCTCTTCACTGAGTACGTCGCCCCATTTCGTGTCTGCGGGGTTGACCACTGGCGTTGCTGCCGCCTCCCGACTCGCGGATTTGACGCTCTGTCGGGTGACGGTCTGCAGGCTCGCGGTCACGTCGTCCATGGTTCGCTCGATGGCCGGTGTCGTGGTCGTAGTCGTCTGTGAATAGAGCCCCGATGAGAGTGCAGCACTGCTAACGAGCAACAGCACGCCAACGAGTGCGAACGGCACGCGGGCACGGTCGTCCATCATGCAGCCCACACCGTGACCGTAAGTCGGACAGTGCTCACGGAGATTGCGCGTGCGGCTTCCTGTGGAGTCGCGAACGAAGCTCTGAGGTCAGCTTCGAGATGTGATTTAAGTGCTTCTCGCAGAACACGTCGCACAGTGTCGCGATCACCAACTGCGAGTGCGTCTTCGATGTTCACCCCGAGCACTGCGGCAAGCCGCTGTGCGCGTCGTCGGGCCGCCAGTGCGGCTGGGTCGTTGCGCCGAGGTTCGAGCTGTGAGTTGGGTGCGACGTACCCCTCTACGATCGCAGCTGCAACAACCGTCGCCACGCCCGCATAGCCCTCACGCCCAGCAGCGTCAGTGGCTATTGTTCTCGCCTCGGGCATCCCGCTTGGAACCGTGAGCGTCGCTGTGTGTGCTGGCGTCCTCTCTGGAGGAGTTCGCCCAACCGCGAAACAGCCGTCCAGTGGTGCACCAGGGTACGGGACCCATTTCGCGGTCACTGCGACGTGTGCATCCGACCTGCGTGTCGCATTCGCCACGGCAGTTTCGATGGCCTGTGTGGCCACCGATTCATCGCGCCCTTCTGGCCCGGTGAGATTGGCGACTGCGGCATCCGCCACTAGGGCGGCGTAGGTGCCGCGGTGGTGTGTCTCCTCACCTGGCGAATGCGGTACTGTCACCGCTGTCGTGCTCGTTGCGAGCGCCTGAGCTTCGGCCTCCGCATCGGGTGGCTGGTCATCAACTGTGGGCGGCAGTGTGAACGCGACGAGGGCTCCAGAGAGAAGCAAGAGAAACAGCGACACGTCCACCACGGTGCTCATCGCTCTCATTGCCACATCCTCACGGTGAGCCAGCCCGGATTGATGCAGCCGGGGGCGACACGAATGCTGACACGCGCTCTTGCAGTGACTGCGTTCGTTGGTGGTGTTGGTCCGCGTGTCCACCGCTCGGCTGCGGTTTCGAGCGTGACGTTCGTCTCGTAGCCTGCTGGTCCAACCGAGTCGAGGTCAGTCAGCGTTTCAGGTTCAACGACGCCATTCGTCTGCAGCTGTGCCGACATCTGGTGGAGCGTCGGCGTTGGGTTCACCTGTTGGCTTGGCAGGAAGTCGGTCACAACGCCAGCGTAGAGGCTCATTCCGAGGCCGACGACGACCACCGCGATGAGCGCCGGAACGGGGTCGAGTTGCCCCCTACGCGCTGACGAGCGTTGCATTGACACCCTCCCATGTGAGTTTCCGCATGGTGAGTCTCGTCGGTGCTGGCCGCCACGTCGCAGGCGCTTCACGCGCTTCGAGACACGCCTGTTTGAACGACGTTGCATTGTCGAACACCTTCCTCGGTGGCGCGCCCTGAAGCACTCGCCAGAGCGCAGTTCCCCGCGAAACGGGCGTAATCGGACCGTAAGCAAACGTGCCGTGGGTGACGGTGTCGCCGGTTTTGACGGCGACTCGTTGCGAGCCGAGTTTGATGCGCTCTGCACTCAACGGATGCTCGCCAGTGGCGTTGTAGGGACTTGCGGCCACACGGTCGATTGAGGTGGTGAGCGGCCCCGTCGCGGCTGGCGCAGCTGTGGGCAGACTAAGCGTTACGCCGAGCACCGCGACGCTCACCACGCTCACGCCAAGCCAGATGTAGACGGACTCTGCAGGCAGGTCAAACATGGCTCGGAGTGGCCCCATTTTCTGGTATAAACTTACGTGAGGTGGGCGGTCACTTCGACCGTCGCGAGAAACACGGTGGGTGCAACGACCAGCGCGATACCGACGTGGTAGCCAACCTGCGCCCGATTCAGTCCGGCTTCGAGACCGACACTGAGCGTGGTAAGAAGCACAGCGAGAATGAGGACATAGACGCCGATAGCTGCGCCGAGTGTATCGAAGGCAAGGGCTTGACTCGCCAGTTTCGAGTTGGTCCCAGTAAGGCTCGTTGCGAGCGCGACGGTCGTTCCACCAACGAGCGGGGCGAAGATGAGACCGGTTTGTCGAAGCGTGTCTGTCACCTGCCGAAGGCTCCGGCGGGCGTGCGCTTCGACCTGCTGTAGGTCGTCGAGATGGTCTGCCATCGAGACGATTGCGTGCCCTGCGGGCCGTCCCTCAGTTGCTGCAAGCGCGAGGAGTGTCGCGGCGCTCTCGACGCGCGGACTCGGCAGGGTCGAAAGCGCTCCGTGTGGTCCACAGAAGGCGCTCTTGAGGTCGGTTTTCAACACCCGCTGGGTGCGCGCGGCAGCCGTGAATACGTCGCTTGTTTCCCCACCGAGCTCCTCGCCCACATCCACGAGTGCGGCGTCTACGGCCGTCCCGGTCTGGACTCGCTGGCCAACGAGATATAGTGCGTCTGCGAGGCCGTCTTCGACCGCACGAATCCGCGTCTGAATCTGTGTCACCGGGTGAAACCACACGATGAGTGTACTGCCAACCCCCGCGCCAATCGCCACAAGCGACGCACCCCACGATTGTCCGAACAGCGTCGTTAACGCGTAAGCGAGTACGCCCACCCCACTGCCCACTACCGGTGCCCACCGCCGCCATGGTGGAAGAGAGGGGTGGTCGGATGACACGTGTCCCGGCGGAAACACCATTGGTCGCCGGACGAGCAACCGCGCGCTCACGGCGAGAAGCGCAGTTGGCAAAAGCAGGTCATAGAGAACGATGAACACGGGAGTCGTGACCGGCAGGCCAGCCGCTGTCGCCGCGGGTAACACCGCCACGAGCGCGAGCGGGAGCAACACGCCAAACGCATACAATGCCGTCGTCGGACCGCGAATCTGTTCGACAAACGACTCGGTTCGCTCGCGCGTCCCCGAGAGGACAGCGTCGAGGGCTCTGTCGAGCGTTCGGGCGCGTTCTCCAGCAGGCGCCTGTGCTGCCGCGCCGACGAGCGACAGCGCTCGTCTGAGCGAGGGATACCACTCGTCCCATTCGGTGGCGAACGTCTCAAAGCCGCTTCGACCGGTTCCACGAGCCGTTCGGACGTGAGCCGCCAAACTCGCACCGAGCGGCCCGTCGCTCGTCTCTGCGGCGAACACCGCTGCTGACTCTGCGGTCGGGTCGAGTCGCATTCGCAAGACTGCTCGACTCACGAGCGCAGGCGTTTCGCCGAGTGCGGCCGTCCGTCTGGCGGTTGCGAGCAGGTGGGGGAGTCGGTGGATGCCATCTGCGACGAGGAGGGCGACGACGGAGACACCGAGGAGTCCAGCTATTTGGTGGCGACCGCTGGGAATGAGGAACGACACGATGGGAGCCAGTCCGGCGAACACGGAGACAGCTGCAATGTAGCCACATTTCACAACCGCCTCTGCGTCGGCTTCCCACGAGAGGAAGGCCACCGATTGATGCAACTCGTCGCTGGCCTCCACCGATACCGCCCACAGTTCGGCCAAACGAGAACGCAACCTCACGACTCCACCCGGCGGCGTGCGTGTGCGGCGACCACCTGTTCGGGCGTTGTCTGTCCGTTCGCCACGAGCTCCTCGAACCAGCTCTTGCGTGTCTCGACGCAGGCACGCACATCACTGTACGATTCTGTGGCGGTGGCAAGCGACGCCACGAGCTGACTCGACCCGCGGTCGATGCGTCCGGTCGCTTCGAGCGTTCGACCGCCTCGTTCAAACAGCGGGTAGAACGTCGTGGTTCCGTCTCGTGCAACCACTTCTTCGATGCGGACAACTCGTCGGGTTCGTCCCGCCTGACCGTCGATGGGGCGGAGCGTGACGACGAGGTCGGTTGCTCCAAACGAGCTTTCGGGGACGTTCAGGTCGGTGACGACGCGCTCTTTGACTGCGGCAGCGCCGTCGCCGTGGATAGTTCCGAGCACGGTGTTTGCCCCCGCACCGACGCGCATCGCTTCGTAGAGTGCGGCGGCTTCTTCACCGCGAACCTCGCCGATGACGAGCGCGCCGTCACCGAGTCGAAGTGCGGTTCTGAGCGCGTCTGTTGGTCCGAGTGCCGTGGTTTCGTCGTCAGTGGAGACGTGGAGTGCCTGAACGTCTCGACCGGCCGCTTGCAGTGCTGACACCGGCAACTCGGGCGTGTCCTCGATGAGGACGGTTCGCGTCGCGGCTGGTAACTCCCAGAGCAGTGCGCCGAGCAGGGCCGTTTTCCCCGCGCCCCGACCGCCAGCGATGAGACCAGTTGCACCACGTTCTACGGCGACCGACAGGAGCGCAGCCGCGTTCGCACTGAGCGTGCCGTTTCCGACAAGCGCGGCGAGCGTCCACGGCTCTCTGCCGTGTGCTCTGAAGACGAATCCAGTGCCGTCGCTCACTGGCTCTGTGACGCCTGCAACCCGAATCTCTGTTCTGTTCGTTTTGGCAACCGCGTCGAGCGTCGGACTCGCTCGCGAGAAAGTGCGTCCACTCTCCCGACGCAAGCGCGATGCAAGGGCCGCTGCACCGTTCGAGGACAGGAATACGTTCGTTTTGCAGATGTCGCCGCCCACCCGGACGCGGAGTGCATTCTCTGAGACGGGCGCGGTGGCAAACACGTCCGAAACAGCGGTGTCTGCGAACAGGTCTTCAAGCACGCCGTAGCCGCGGGTGTGTTTTCGCAGTATCGGCGCAAGCGTATCGCTGACTGCCGGGTCAGAAACAACGGCTTGCACCGCCCGACGCGGTGCGCGCGGACCGTCTCCCACCGACCCACTTGCGAGCGTGTCGATGGCCGCATCGAGGTGTGTGAGTAGCGCCGGTTCGAGGCTGTATTCTGCGGGTTCGACGTGGTAGGTATCGAGTTCGGCGGTCGGTTGTTCGTAGCGACGGATTGTCGTACCCGTGTCGAGCGATTTCGTCGCACAGAGGCGCGCCTCTGGTGGCGGGCGCGCCGTCACGCGCGAGTGGGCGAGCGAGAGGCCAACGACCGGCCGGAGGAGGTCGTCGTACGATTCGGCGTGCTGGCACAGTTCGAGCAAACCAGTTTCTGCGGCGATTCGTGCGACCGGGTCTGCCCGACCTGCCGCATCGTGGGCGGCGCGAAGCGGGTCTGTTCGGGTGCGTTCTGCGAGCCGCTCGTCGTGGACACGAATCTGCGCTGCGAACCGACCAGCGGCCACGAGCGCCGCCGCGGACTTCTCGCGGTAGGTTCGCGTCTGGCCAGCACACTGCGTTTTGATTTGCGCAACATCGCGCGCTTCGAGTGCTTCGATAACGGTTGCTCGACAGTCAGGAGCCTCTGCGAGTGCACCACGTCCCGGGCACGCTGCTGATTCAACGGTCAACTGCGCGCCGGAAAACGAGCACTCACACCGACAAGTCGCGTCTTCCGCGTCCATAAATCGACGAAACCACATGTGCATGGCCCGGAGTCGTCTCCCGTTTACTGATAAACCTCAGGGCAGCCGACGAACCGTGACAACGGTGGTTTCTGTGCGGGTTTCGAGCGTGAGCCCGAGGCGGTGTGTGCCGGGTTCGACAATTTCGATTCCCTCGGGGTGTCCGGGTGTTTCGACGCACACCCCTTCGATGAACAGCGCGTGTGGTTGGCCATCCGAAACCTGCCATCGAAGGACGCCTCCTGTTGCGGTTGGTTCGATGATGACGTGTGAAATCCGCGCACTTGTCCACGTTCGTTCGGGAAGCCTGAGCGTGATTGTGTGATGTGTGAGTGACTGCTCCGGCGAAACCGGGTCTGTCTGTGCTGGGAGCATTTCGATGGCCGTCTGGAAGTGGCTCATCGTCGCGCGCATCTGCGTCTCGGTCGATTCGATGCTCGCACGCTCTGCTGCGGGAAGGCTCACGGCGACCAGCGCGGTTGCTAAAAGCGCCGCGAGCACAACGCGGAGAATCACCGCGCTCTAAACCTGTCGAGCAGTCCGGTGGGCTCTGTGTCAGTATCTTCCGCTGGTTCAACCGAGTCGAGCGACTGGCGCGGTTCGGGTTCAGAGAGTGTCGAATCGAGGGTTCGTTCGAGTCTGTCAACTGCAGCGAGCGCGGCGTTTGCGCGCTGTTCAACGTCGTCGTTCACTGCCTTTTGTTGACCAACGTAGCCGCGAACGGCCTGCACCGCCGCGTCGAGTTCGCCGAGGCGGGTGTCGATGGTGTCAAGCCTGTCTGTGACCGCGTCCAATCGTTTGGTGAACGCTGCGACATCTTCGAGTTCAGAGACGGACTGATCTGTCTCCGTAAGCGCGCGTTCGACGGCGCTGAGTCGCTCCGTTAGCGCGTCTGTATCGGTCATAGCTCACACTGGCCTCGGCATCTGGTTTGAATGCTCGGGACAACGTTGAATAGTTTCGACGCTGACCAATAGGTATGAAAGCTGTTCTCATTGGGGTTGGTCAGGCTGGGGGGAAACTTACACAGCGCATGGCCGAGTTCGATGCCAAGATGGGATTCGACGCCATCCAAGGCGCGCTTGCGGTCAATTCCGCGAGCGCAGATCTCCAGTCGCTCACACTCGATACGGTGCTCATCGGCCAAGAACGGGTGAAAGGACACGGGGTCGGTGGCGACAACGAGATGGGCGCGAAAATCATGGACGAGGACGCGACTGAGGTCATGGACGCACTCGACGGTCGCATCACGTCTGAGGCGGAGGCGCTGTTCATCGTCGCCGGGCTCGGCGGCGGGACGGGCAGTGGCGGCGCACCGGTGTTGGCTCGCCATCTAAAACGCATCTACGATATTCCTGTGTACGTCCTCGGCGTGCTCCCCGGTCGCGGCGAGGGGTCGCTCTATCAGGCGAACGCGGGTCGCTCGCTCAAGACGGTTGCCCGGGAGGCAGACGCCGTGTTGCTCATCGACAACGACGCGTGGCACGCCTCTGGCGAGAGCGTCGAGGAAGGGTTCTCGAAAATCAACGAAAACATTGCCCAGCGCGTTGGCCTCCTGCTCGCGGCAGGGGAGGTCACCGAAGGCGTCGGTGAGAGCGTCGTGGATTCGAGCGAGGTCATCAACACGCTACGCGGTGGCGGCATCGCAGCACTCGGCTACGCGAGCGCGGAGGCGAGTCCGGATGCAAGTGAGAATCTGACCGTCATCACGAGCGTTGCGCGCAATGCACTGCTCACAGGGTCAAGCCTCCCAAACGCCGTCGAAGCAGAGGCGGCGTTGCTCGTGATTGCCGGAAAGCCAGACCGCCTCTCGCGTAAAGGTGTTGAGAAAGCGCGCCGCTGGCTCGAAGACGAAACGGGCAGCATGCAGGTACGCGGCGGCGACTTCCCGCTTGAGAGCGACCGCATCGCCGCGCTCGTGCTCGTAAGCGGCGTCGAACGCTCGCCGCGGCTAAACGAGTTCATGGAGCGAGCGAAAACGGCCCACGAGTCGCGCCCGCAGAAGCGGGCTGACCCGGCGGCCGCGTTCAAAAACGACGAGTTAGACGACCTCTTTTAGAGCAGACTCGCGCCGTCGTAGGCGTCGCGGGCGAACTCGATGTCCATCAGGTCGAGGATGGTCGGCGTGATGTCGAATAAGTCTGCATCGCGGACGGTCGCAGTTTCGTCGTCGATGTAGAGCGAAGCGTTGTCGAAGCTGTGCATCCCGTTTCGTGGTCCCACGTCGAACACGTCGCCGTGTGGCTTGAAGCCGGATTTGAGGTCGTAGCCGTGGTTTGGAATCACGACGAGGTCGGGCGCGATGTCCTCGTGGTTGCCACGGAAGGCCTCTTCCTTTTTGACGACGCGCTCTGCGACCTTCTTGCCGTCGGGGCCTTCGAGTTCTTCGAGCTTCGTCTTCAGTTCCTCGCGGACGGCTTCGTACTGGTCTTCCGGGACGCTTCCACGCGGCTCGCGGCCTTCTAAGTTGATGTAGAAGCGGCCGGGGATGAGCGAGTAGGCTTTGCTGTCTCCCGAGATGTCGTCGAGCCCCGAGTGGTCCTCGTTTTCGTAGTCGAGCCACCCCTGCTCGTGAAGCCACGCGTTACAGTGGACCTCGTAGTTGAGCGTCGTGAATCCGTGGTCGCTTGCGACGACCATCGTCACGTCGTCTGCGAGGGCGTCACGCAGTTCGCCGAGGTAGCGGTCTACCTTGCGGTAGAACTCGATGAACTCTTCTTTGTACTCGCCGTCGTGCTCGTAGTCTTTGAACAGGAAGTGGTTGACCCGGTCGGTCGTCATGAAGACGCCGAAAAAGAGGTCCCAGTCGTCCTTTTCGACGAAGTGCTTGAACGCGTTAAAGCGCCCATCGAGCGTCTTGTGGGCGTCTTCGATGAAGGCGGTTTTGTCGTCGTCGTGGCCGAGTTTGGCGTTCACGTCGATGCGATAGCCCATCTCAGAGAGCGGTCCTTCGAGGTCTTCTGGATAGGTTGCCTTATCGAGGCCGGGCGAGAGGAACCCAGAAACCATGCGCTGGACGTTGCGCTGGGGTGGGAACGTGACGGGCACGTTCATCACCGTCGCGTCTCGACCCTCCGAGGTCACGCGGTCCCAGAGGCGCTCTGCTTGCACGTCGCGCCCCATCGGGACGTACGTGTCGTAGGAACCGACTTCGCGGTCTTGGAACCCGTACACACCGGTCTCGCCGGGGTTCTTCCCCGTCGTGAGCGATGGCCAACACGCGCTCGATTCGGGTGGGACGATGCTGTCTATCGCACCGGCTGCACCGTCGGCCGCGAGCGCGGCGAGATTCGGAAATTCATCCTCGTGTTCTGAGAGTAGGCTGTACGGCACCCCGTCGATACCGAAGAAAGCGACGCGAGGGGCATCGTCGCCACGTAGCCGGTCGAACAGACCCATACACACCCTTTCCGTCGTGGGGCACAAGAAGTTTCGTTTCGACCGCGAAAATCGGGTGGGCTCAGTGATGGCGGCAAACAAGGGGTAGAATATCTGTGAAGACTGTGCGTCTGTTCTGCTGAGCGACTGGTGAGACCACAGCCCACTGGCTCACGGCGTGTTGGCGAGGTGTGAAGTGGTGGGCGGTGAAAACCGCCGAAAAACGGGTTACCCGAAGTGCTGTTCGTAGAGGTCGCGGGCGTGCTGGATGGCGTCGTATGCCGCCTGCTTGTCCTCCCAGCCTTGGGTCGTGACTTCCTTGCCCTTTTCTAAGTTCTTGTAGGTCGAGAAGAACTCGTCAATCTCATTGCGCAGCTGGTTCGGAATGTCTTCTAAGTCTTCGATGTGGTCGAAGCGCGGGTCTTCGTTTGGCACCGCGATGACCTTGTCGTCCTGCTCGCCGTCGTCGTCCATCTTCATGAGGGCGACGGGACGGGCTTCGATGATGCACCCGGGGAACGTCGCGTCCTCTACGAGGACGAGCGCGTCGAACGGGTCTTCATCGTCGTAGTACGAGCGGGGGATGAACCCGTAGTCGCTCGGATAGTGGACGTTCGAGTGAAGCACGCGGTCGAGGACGACGCCGGGGATGTCCTTGTCGTACTCGTACTTGTTGCGTTCACCTTTCAGGCATTCGACGACGACGTTGATCACTTCGGGCGAGTTCGGCCCTGTCTGCAGATCTTCCCAGAGATTCGCCATGCACCTGCGTCTCTGACAGGCGTCCCAAAAGTCCTTTCGGCCTGCTCGTCGTTTGAATAGTCTCGATCCCTGCACTGTACATTCGCAGACTGACACGGGCCGCCCGTCGGCAAGAAAATCCGCAATTGCACGCGAAAACCGCTGGTTGGTTGAGAAGTGTTAAATGGATTGATGACATATCCTCAAGCATGTCAGAGGCACAAGCAGTATCGGACGAACTGGGCATGGTTCGGAACCTGACGGCGTTCCAACAAAACATTCTCGTCATTTTGAGCGAGCAGCCGATGTACGGGCTCGCAATCAAGCGAGAACTCGAGTCGTACTACGGCTCGGAAGTGAATCACGGACGGCTGTATCCAAACCTCGACGACCTCGTCGAAATGGGGCTCGTCGAAAAGAGTGAACTCGACAAGCGCACCAATCAGTACGCGCTTACAGGCGATGGCGAAGGTGCCGTCGTGGACAAGCTCGAATGGATTCTCGCAAAGTTCGTGAACGAAGACGACCGCGCTGACACGGTCCGCGACATCATCAACGCGCAGTTATAGCGGCGACGGTTTGCCCGCGAGTTCGAACACTCGCGACAAACTCGCCTGCACAATTGTTTTTTGCGTCTCGGTTGGCCAGGCGTTGCGCTGGTAGTACTCTGAGAGGAATTCTTCGACTTCGTCTCGCGTCGCAGAGTCCATGGGCCGAACGTAGTGGTTGCCCATGAAATCCGCGAAGATGCGAGCGTTCGTGGCGTGGTCGTCACCAAATTCGGCTTCGACCTGCGCTACGAGCGCCTGATTGTGGGCTTCGACGTTCTCCCACTCGTTTTCGACGCCGGGGCCGTCGATGACGCGCTCGATTGCGCGGGCCGTATCGCGGATGGAGTCGAACTGCACCACTCCGTCTTCGACCCATTCGGTCGGATAGAGAACGAGCGTGTGGCGGACACCCTCTTCGCGCACCCGGGCGACGAAGTCGTACTCCGCGACGAGTGTGTCACGCCGGTCACGGTAGGCCTCAGCTTCGCTCTCATCGACCGCGTTCAACGCGAGTCTGGTCAATCGCTCTGCTTCTGCGCTTACGTCGTCGGGGACTTCAGGCATTGTCGAGAGCCTCGTTTGCAAGGTTATCAGCGCGCTCGTTTATCTCTCGCGGAACGTGCGAGAGCGACCAATCGTCGAATGCAGCCAGCAGTTCGTGTACCTTCACCCGCCGTTCGCGCATCCCGGGGTCGTTCGCGTTCCACTCACCGCACACCTGTTTGACGACGAGTTGGGAGTCACCGCGAATCTGCACCTCGTCGAAGCCGTAGTCTCTCGCCACTTCGAGGACTTTGATGAGCGCCTCGTACTCCGCGCGGTTGTTCGTCGTATCGCCGATGCGCTCTGCACCTTCTGCGACGATTCCATCGTCCGTCACGATGACCCAACCAACCGAGGCAGGCCCGGGATTGCCGCGACATGCGCCGTCGAAATAGAGGTGCGCGCGCCCGGCGTTGTCTGTGAGCAAGCCAGTCAGCCGCGCGGTGTTTTTGCCTTGTACCACGACCTTCTCTGCGTAGGCAACCGCGGTGGCTCCTTCGTAGGAAGCGCGCCACTGCTCGTGGTTTGTGTTGCCTGACTGCACGGAAACTCCCGCTGCTTCCAGGCGTTTTCGCGCCTCTGCTACGTCGCACTCAATGACTGGCATCTGAACGTGAAGTCACTGATACTCTAATATACGATTTCCGGTTTGTCGTCTCGTACTGACAGTCAAAATCGACCGCAGTCGTCCGATTCAACTCTGTCAACTTTCGAACTTGTCCTTTGGTGGACCACAAAACTCATACCGAGGATTTAAGTAGCTCGGTGTTACTACTATAAAAATGCGATGACACGGTCCACCCGAACACGGGAGCGCACGCTCGAGGAGGAATCAACCGGGGAGGAGCGAGAGGGGGTTCGCACTTGTCCAGAATGTGAGTCTGATAATCTTGTCAAAAGTACAGATAGGGGGGAGATTGTTTGTGACGACTGTGGTTTAGTCGTCGAAGAGGAGAACATCGACCCAGGTCCGGAGTGGCGAGCATTTAATCATCAGGAACGTCAGCAAAAGTCGCGTGTGGGTGCGCCGACGACGCAGACGATGCACGACAAAGGTCTCACCACCACGATTGACTGGAAGGACAAAGACGCCTACGGTCGCTCTATTTCCTCAAAGAAACGCAGTCAGATGCACCGACTTCGAAAATGGCAGGAGCGCATTCGTACGAAGGACGCAGGCGAGCGCAACCTGCAGTTCGCTCTTTCTGAAATCGACCGCATGGCCTCCGCACTCGGTGTACCACGGTCGGTCCGCGAAGTTGCGAGTGTTATCTACCGACGCGCACTCAAAGAAGACCTCATCCGGGGACGCTCCATCGAGGGCGTCGCCACGTCTGCACTCTACGCCGCCTGCCGCAAGGAAGGCATCCCGCGTAGCTTAGAGGAGATCTCTGAAGTCTCGCGTGTCGAACGCAAAGAGATTGGACGTACCTATCGCTACATCTCACAGGAACTCGGTCTCGAAATGCGACCGGTAGACCCGAAAAAGTACGTCCCGCGGTTCTGTTCTGAACTCAATCTGTCCGAAGAAGTCCAGTCGAAAGCCAACGAGATTATCGAGACGACGGCCGAAAAAGGCCTGCTCTCTGGGAAATCGCCAACCGGCTACGCGGCTGCTGCTATCTACGCGGCCTCACTGCTCTGCAACGAGAAGAAGACCCAGCGCGAAGTCGCAGACGTCGCACAGGTCACCGAGGTCACCATCCGGAACCGCTATCAAGAACAGATCGAAGCGATGGGCATTCACAACTAAGCCCACTCCCGCACTTTTATCACCGAAGCCGCGACGAGCCAGTGGCATCTCCGTCGTGTGCGCCACGAGACGGGCTGCGGTTGTGCGACACGTCGTCTCGTGGGCGGTCGCGTGTCGCCTGCTCGCCACGAACGAACATTCAAGGCCGTTCCACCCCTCGCTATCGGTGAATGCGGCTCGACGAGTTTATCGACGGACTCGAACGCGACCCGGACGCAGAGCGACGGCGACTCGCGGCCGAGAAGTCCTACGAAATTCTCGACTACATGGACACCGCCCAGCAATCGTTCCAGAACGTCCTGCAAGGTGACTCGCTGTTCGGGAGCAGCGCACCCTCCATTTTCGTCGGCCGGTCTAACTACCCACGCGTCTCGACCGGACTGCTCTCGCCGATGGATCCGGACTCGAACGCCGCAGACTTCGCGACGAGCGGCGACTGGTACAAACAGGGTCTCAGTATCGACGACGTGTTCCAGCGTCGCACCGGCCTGTTGAACTCGACGCGTTCTGCAGCCGTGGACGTAAACGACGTGTGGGACGGCTTCGTCGGCGTCCAGCGCGAGGTTGCCATCGCTGGGCGTCCGGTAGACGTAGAAATCGGCCTCGACAACGCTTCTGCGCTCGACTTCCAGCCGAGTATCGACGAGATTTCGACGCCGACCGGTCCCCGTGCTCGCGCGCGCTCGGCCGACCTCGCGGAAAACCCGTACATCCCGCGGCCGGTGCAGAAGACGCTCGAAGACGACGACTGGCAGGCACAGGGCGCGATGACCTATCTCTACCGCCGAGGATTCGACGTGTACGACATCAACAAAATCCTCTCTGCGGGCGCACTTGGCCAGACAGCGAGCCGAAAGCTCGTCCCGACGCGCTGGTCGATTACGGCGGTTGACGACACACTTGGCCAGTATCTCAGGGGACGAATCCGCAACGCACCAAGTATCGACACGGTACAAGTCTGGACGAACGAGTATATGGGAAACCAGTTTTGGGTCATTCTCGCGCCGGGTAACTGGGAGTACGAACTGGTCGAGATGAAAGCGCCGGGAAGCATCTGGAACCCCGACCCAGGCGGCGCCCTCTGGATGGGCGCTGATTCAGAGGGCTACGAAGGTCGCACCGCCTACGTCGATGAAACTTCTGGGGCGTACTACGCCTCCCGTCTCGGCGCCCTCGAATACTTAGAGTCAATCGGTCGGCAAGCAAAGTGCATCGTCCTCCGGCACGTCTCGGATGACTACTGGGGGCCAGTCGGGGTCTGGCAGGTCAGAGAGAGCGTGCGGAATGCCTTCGACGGCGACCATGGCGAGGCAGAAACGTTCCATGACGCCGTCCGGCAGGTCGCCCCACTCTTGCCAGTCTCGCTCAACGACTTGCGCAGAAAATCGTCGATGGTGTCGGGGATTCAAGCGAATCTCACCGATTTCTCCTGACTATTCGCTGTCGAGGTTTGCGAATGCTTTCTCGACGAGCTTCCCGGTTTCGCCGACGAGTTCGTCCCATTCGTCGTTGTCTGGCGCCATGCCGAGTAGGCGCGCCGCACGCATGATGCTGATGTGGTAGACCTGCTGGACACCCGGTTTTTCCTCCCAGATGACGACGTTACACGGGAACAGCGCGCCAATCTTGTTCTCGCTCGCGGAGAGTGCCCAGTCGGCCATCTTCGGGTTGCACGCACCGAGCACGTAGTACGGGTCGCGGCCTGCATCGACTTTCTCGTTCAACAACTCCGAGGGCGAGAACTCGGTGGCGACGCCGAAGCCAGCGTCCGTGAACGCCTCGCGAACGTGCTCGATGGCGGCTTCGTGTTCCATGTGGAGGATGGCAGTTTCTTCCCCGATATCTTCGGCATCGAGATCTGCGGGGTCAAAGGTCAGGCTCATAGCGGGGTGAACGGGTGGGTCGGCAAAAAGACTTCTCGCTAGAGCGGAACCGGGAGCCAGCGCAACCACGAGAGCACCTGTGTTGTCGGGATGAGCGGGTCGTGAAGCACGAGCCAATCGAGCAACGCAAGCCCTGCTCCGTGGGCGATAATCGACGGGAGAATCGAGTTGCTCTTGTAGTCAACCGCGCCGAAGAGCACGTCAGTCGGTCCAGAGAGGATGATTTCGATTGGCGGCTTTCCGAGGTGGTGAATCGTGTAGACGATGGGGCTGATGAAGACGCTCTTGAACCCGATTTCGCGGACGCCAACACAAAGCAGGCCGCGATAGTAGGTCTCTGCGGCAATGACGACCACGAACTGTTTGACCGTATGTGGGAGGAACTCGCCGAGCGCCGCACCCGTTTCCCACATTGGATAGTAGGTTCTCACCGAGGGAAGTGAAGAGCCAACGATGTAGAACGGAAGGACGAACAGCGCGAGGAGGACGGTGTTTTTGAGTGCGAGGCGATCAACACGCCAGCCGAGATGGCGGCCGTAGAACAGAGCGAGGACGCTCGGGCCAAGAATGTAGACCACGGTCTCACGGACGACCCGCTGGTTCAACCCCACGGTTTCCCACTCCATCCAGATGATGGTGAGAATCGCCCCCCAGAGAAGGGCAATCTGCACCCAAGACAGCGAGGGAAGTCGCTGTCGCAACGCCTCTGTGGACACCTTATTCGGTTGGAACCGGGCCGGTGCCAATGGCGGTTCGTACGTCGTCTACGAACTCTTGGCGCGTCGAGAAGTACGGGGTATCAACCGTATCGAGGACGTCGCCGAGTGCTTGTGGACCGTCCGGTGTCCGGATGACGGTGTCGCCCTCGCGGCGTTTGAGTTCACTGTGCTCTATGCCCCACGTCAGTCGGGAGGCGACTCGTGCGAGTGGAATGCCCTCGACGGATTCGCCCTCGCCAAGCTCGACTGCGGGCGCGGCTTCTTCTTCCGCTTCGTCTGCCATGTGACGACGTTTGCCCGCCCCGTGATTAGACCTTTCGACTCGGCGCGTTTTCCAGTTATGAGAGGTTTCACCCGCGCATAGCGCACATTGTGACAGAATATAGAGTGGTGTCTGACGTACTGTTTTGTGGAAGGCCAGTGTACATTCCCGCATGACCAGCCTGACGGAGGTGTACGATGGGAGTATCGGCACAGAAGCGAGCCTCCAACGGCTGTACCTCGGCTTTAGTCTGTTCGCGGTCGGCGCAGTTCTCGTCGTCCTCGGCATCGTCATTGCGACGACGAACATCGTCGGGGACGCCCTCTGGCAGTCACGAGAAATCGCTGGCGTGCTCGCTGGCGTTGGCCTCCCTGCCGTATTCGTCGGCATCTTCAGCGTGCTTCCAGCAGGCCGCAGAACCCGTCTGCTTGCGGCGGGCGGGGCAAGCCTCGCTCTCTCCGGTGTCGCGCTGTTCTGGTATGCCTTCCCGAAAATGTGGTTCCGTGACCCGACAGACCTCACCCTTCCGGTTGTCGCCATCTACTTCTTTGGAACGATGACCACGTTCTGGTGTCTGTTCGCCGGGGTTGCGAACTTCAAAGTCCGCAACAAACCCGGCGGGTCGGTCAAACTCGAAGTCACGAAAGAAGGGAAAACGCGCATCGTGGCCATCGACGGCCCGGCGCTCTCTGGCGGCCTTGGCGGCATTGGCCTGCTCGGCGCGCAACCGGACGGCGAAGTCGAAACCCAAACCGCGGTGCAAACCGCTCGCCAAACCTCTCGCCACGCGCGCCACATCAGCGATGGCGGGGCAGACACGCAGACGGTTCGAGACGTACCGACCGACGACGGCGCAGAACTCTTAGACCAGCCAACGCCGCCACGACCGGCAGACCGCTACTGTGGCAACTGCTCGCACTTCGAGTACGTCCAGACGCCACAGGGTCGCAAACCCTACTGTGGCGCACACGATGTGGTCATGGACGACATGGAGCCGTGTGCGCAGTGGCACTACAATTTAGACCGCTAAAGCGACTGAAGTGTCTGTTTTACCCGTTGCCAGTGGCTTCCTTTCCAGAAGCACTGTCCACACTCTTCACACTGCCAGAGTGCAGCCACTTCGTCGGGGACGTACTCGGGTGGATTGTCGAGCGGGCGCGGTTCGAGGGAGCCGTTACACCGCCCACAAAATGTGGGTTCTGTGAGTTCGAGGGTGAGGCCCGCAGTTCGGAGTTCGCGGAGTTGGTCTTTCACCTCACGCTCGCGCAGGAGAATGCTTTTCGCTGTTTGCTGAGAGAGTGACACGTCTCGCGTAACGAGTGTTCGTTCCTCTTGCTCGGCAATCGTACGAAGCGTGTCGTCTGCTTCGACGCCCCGGTCGAGCGCGTAGACGGTGTCGTAGCCGCACATCCGCAGGTAGCCCGCGAGCCGACCGAGCATCACGTCGAGCAAGAGACGGTGGGCCATCAGCCGAGGAAGTCGCGCACGTCGTCGGCCGACCATGTGTTGAGCACGTCGTCGGCTTCCGCCCAGCCCCGGCGAGCGGTGTGAACGCCGTAGCGGATGAGTTCGTAGTTTTCGGGGCGGTGGGCGTCGGTGTTGATGGAGATGGTGGCGCCGTGTTTCAGCGCCTGTTGGACCATGCTCCCGGAGAGGTCGAGGCGATGGGGATTGGCGTTGATTTCGAGCGCCGTGTCGTGTTCTGCGGCGGCTTTTGCGACTTCTTCGATGTCGAATTCGAGACCGAGTCGCTGGTTGAGCAGGCGGCCGGTTGGGTGGCCGAGAATGGCCACGTGTGGGTTCGAGACGGCAGTGACAAGCCGTTCTGTCGCATCGCCATCTAAGTTGCTGTGGGGCGACGCGACGACGAGGTCAAGTGCGTCTGCCACCTCGTCGCCAATCGAGATGCCGCCCTCGTCGTCGATGTTGGCTTCGACACCCGCGAACACCTCAATGGCGGCGTCTTCTGCCACGGCGCGAACCGCAGAGAGTTGGGAGAGCAGTTCGTCGTCTTCCAAGCCAACGCCACCAACCATCCCCGGGCCGGTAGCGTGGTCTGAGATACAGAGATAGTCGTGACCGAACGCGGCCGCGCCGTCGACCATCTCTTCGATGGTGTTGTTCCCGTCAGACCACTCGGTGTGCAGGTGAAGGTCGCCGCGGATGTCGACTTCCTCGATGAGCGTTGGGAGGGTTCCGTCGAGCGCTGTCTCGATTTCCCCGCGGTCTTCGCGCAGTTCGGGCGGCATCCACGGCACCGAGAGGGCGTCGTACATGCTCTCCTCTGTCTCACCCGCCACGCGCTCGCCAACCCGCTGGCCAGCGTCCGGGTCGGCAACGTCTGAGATGTCGAACACGCCGTACTCGTTCATCTTCAGGTTCTGGTCGATGGCGATGTTCCGGAGGTGGACGTTGTGAGCTTTGCTGCCGGTGAAGTACTGGAGCGCCGCGCCGAAATCCCCTACCTCGACGACCCGGAGGTCGATTCTGAGGCCTCCAGAGCGGACGGCTGCCTTTTGCGTACCTGCCTCGATGACGTCGTCTACGTCTGCCCAGTCGGTGAACGCCTCGATGACGGCTTCAGGGTCGTCGCTCGCGGCGAGAATGTCGATGTCGCCAATGGTTGCTTTCCATCGGCGCAAGGACCCTGCAACTTCCCACTTTTCGGCTTCCGACACGTCCTCGAAGTAGGCGAGAATCGACTCCGCGAGCGGACGCGCCTCCCCGAGGAGTTCGCGGTTCTGTGACTCGCGGGCAAACGGGATGTTTTCGAGGATGTTCTCCTCGGTTTTCGCACCGAACCCAGAAATCTCCTGAATTCTTCCGGCTTTCGCGGCTTCCTCCAACTCGTCTAAGGTCGTGATTCCGAGCGCGTCATAGAGCTTACCCACGCTTTTCGGGCCGACACCTTCGACGGCGGTGAGTTCTGCCATGTTGACCGGCAACTCCGCTCTGAGCTCGACTAACTCCGAAATCTCCCCGGTTTCGAAGTACTCGACTACTTTCGAGGAGATGGCGTCGCCGACGCCCGAAATTTCTTCGACTGCGTTCTGTCCGTCTGCGGCGAGGACTTCGATGTCGCGGTGATGTTCGCGGATGTTCTCTGCTGCCCGGCGGTACGACCGCGGCTTGTACTCGACGCCCTTCGCATCGAGTAAATCCGCGAATTCTTCGAACAGCGAGGCAACTTCGTGGTTGCGGCTCATCGACTTCGTCCCTGACTTTTCTGCTTGCCAAGCGCCTGTTTCAGGAAGTTCATCCAACGTTTCTGGTCTGCAGCTTGTTGGGCCGATATCTGCTGCTCTAAATTCGCCGGGCCGAGTTGCTGAAGTGCGTTCAGCGCCCGGTCGATGCCGATAATCGCGGACACGAGGTCGTCTGCTTCCTCGACCGAGATGTCACCCTCTTCGAGGCGTTCTTTGCGCTCGTTTCGCTCGCGTCTGAGGTTCTTTTTTGCCTCGTCAACCTCGGCCTGTTTTCCCTGTGGAACCGTGTCGAGGCGTTTGATCTCGAAGACGAACGACCGCAGGTCGAGCGGCTCTCCCTGTACCACGATGCGGTCTGGAATGTCCGCACCCACCGTCGCACCCTCGCGTTCGACGCGTTCAAGGCGCTGTTTTCGCTCGAACTCTTTCACACCCAGACTACAGGGTGGATGGGCAAAAATCTACAGCCCCGCGCCCGTGTGGACGGTGCAACGTACCCCAACCCCTTTTTATGCTCGGGTTCTTATCGGAACCAATGGCGACGTGTGACCAGTGTGGCAGACACGAGAATCTACCCTACAACTGCCGACACTGCGGTGGAACCTATTGTTCTGACCACCGATTACCCGAGAATCACCATTGCCCCGGGCTCGAAAATTGGGACGACCCGAAGGGCATCTTTGCGAGCGACTTCGATGACAGCGTCCGGAACGAGGGTGGCCGCTCTCAGGCCGTGTTCGACCGCGTGAACGTGAACACCGGAACCGGCGGGTTCCTTGGCTACTTCCGCAACAACATGACCTTCGTCTTCCTCGGGCTGATGTGGGTCTGGTTCATCATCGAAATCGCCATCTTCCCGCTGCTGGTCGCCCCCCAGAACTCACCGCTGTGGCGGGCGGTGTTCGTCTTAACTCCGCAACACCCAGAATACGTCTGGACGTGGGTCACGTCCATCTTCTCTCATGGCGGCTTTACGCACATCGCAATCAACAGCATCGTGCTGTACTTCTTCGGTCCGATTGTCGAGCGTCGCGTGGGCTCGATGAAGTTTACCGCGCTCTTTCTCGGAGCCGGGATGGTCGCCGGACTCTCCCAAATCGGCGCGACGATTCTGACCACTTCTGCCGCGACGGGCGGCGTCGTCGGCGCGAGCGGCGCAATCGCCGCACTCATGGGTGTCTTGACGGTGCTCAACCCCAACCTGCGCATCTACCTTTACTTCATCATCCCGATGCCGCTGTGGGCCGCGACGGCGCTGTTCGCGGGCTACTCCGTGCTCGTCTCCGCCTCCTTTGGCATCGGCGCGGGCGGCGTTGCCCAACTCGCCCACCTCTCCGGACTCGGCATCGGCCTCCTCTACGGCTACCTGCTGAAACAACGCGGTGAGCGCGCCCCCGAACAACTCCAATTCGGCGGTGGCGGTCGCGGCGGTCCCGGCCGGAGACGCGGCCCATTCTGACCGTGAAACACCCCGAGTTCGCGCCTGACCCATCGCTCTCACGCGACGAAATGGAGCGTCTCCAGCGCGAACTCGCGGCGGTTGCTGTTTTCGAAGACGATGAGACTATCGACCCCGACACCGCGCTCATCGCCGGGGTTGACCAGGCGTTCCTCGACGACGAAACGGCCGTGAGCGCCATCGTCGTCATGCAAGGGGGCGCGGTCGTAGAGCGCACGTCAGCCATTTCGCCGATTTCAATTCCGTACATTCCAGGCCTGCTCGCCTTCCGCGAGGGCGGGCCGGTTCTCGACGCGTTTGAGGCCCTTGAGACCATGCCCGACCTCGTCATGTTCGACGGCAGCGGGCGCATCCACTTCCGGCAGGCGGGCATCGCCACCCACATCGGCGTCATGCTCGACATTCCGTCGATAGGCGTCGCAAAGAGCCTGCTCTGTGGGAAACCAACGGGTTCGGTTTCCGGCCGTGAGGCTGGCACGCGCGTGCCAATCGAAGCCGACGAGTCCGTGGACGCGCCTCCCGGCGAGGTCATCGGCTACGCCGTCCAGACGCGCCAGTACCCGAATTCAAAGCAAATCAATCCGCTCTACGTGAGTCCGGGCCACCGAGTGAGTGCAGCAACCGCAGCAGACCTCGTGGAAGCAACTTCGACACAATACAAACTGCCAGAACCCACGCGGCTTGCCGACTCCTACGCCGCCGAAGTGAAGCGAACCACTGACAGTTAACTATCCACAGAAAGAGGGTCAGGTAATGACGAAGACCGCCCTCATCACTGGTTGCTCGTCCGGCATCGGCCGTGCAACCGCTCAGGAGTTTCTCGATACGGAGTGGGAAGTGTACGCGACCGCCCGCGACACCGCCGACATCGAAGCCCTCGCCGAAGCCGGTGCGCACACCGCCGAGTTGGACGTGACGAAAGGCGCAGACGTAGGGCGCGTTGTCGAACGAATCATCGAGGAACACGGTCGCATCGATTGCCTCGTGAACAACGCGGGCTACGGAAAACTCGGCCCCGTCGAGGACATCACGCCCGCGGAAGCCCAACAGCAGTTCGACGTGAACGTGTTCGGCCCACATCGCCTGATTCGCGCCGTCCTTCCGCATATGCGCGAGGAAGGCGAGGGGAAAATCATCAATGTCTCTTCTGTGCTCGGGCGCATCTCCATGCCCGGAACCGGCATCTACAGCGGTTCTAAGTTCGCCCTCGAAGCCATGTCCGACGCCCTCCGCGTCGAAGTCGAGGAGTTCGGTATCGACGTAGTGCTCATAGAACCCGGCCCGGTCGAAACGAACTTCTCAGACCGTGTGGGCGAGGAACTCGACGAACTCGACCGGTCTGAGGCCTACGCCTCGTTCTACAAACTGTTCGACGACACCTCGCTGCTCGGCGGCGGAAGCATTGGTGCGGTCACTCCAGAACGCGTCGCAGAAGACATCATCGAAGCCGCGTTCTCGCCGAATCCCCATTCTCGCTACCAAGTCGGGAAGCCAGCCGAATACGGCGAGTACGCCCGATTTATCCCCTCGAGTTGGATTGGCTTCGCCTACCGACAGGCGCGCCGCTTCCTCTAATCGAGGCAGGCGGCGACGACCCGCAACATTTGTTCTCCGCGCACTTCGTCTGCGAACAGCGGCACGCGCTTTACCGTGTGCCCCATGAAGAGGTCTTGGGCCTTCGTGAGCGCGTTCTGTTGGACCTTCCAGCGACGCTGACAGAACTCACAGGTGTCGAGGCTCGGCGAGACGAACCAGTCGGTTTCGATGCCCGTCACGTCCGTCAGATTCTCCATCACCTGATTCACGACGACGGTGCTGACGGGAATCTTGAACTCGGTAAGTCGCGAGAGCAGGCGCTGGGATTCGACGACGCTCATCTCTTCTGGCACCATGACGATGCGGAAGTCAGTTTGTGCAGGGTCGCGCAGCGTCGCCCGGAGGCGTTCGATGCGAGCAGCGAATTCCTCTAAATCGGCAATCCCGTCTTCCGGGTTCTGTCCGTCGCCAAACATCCCTTTGAGCCCCTCCATCATCCCGCTGAAGCGCTGGCGGAGTTTGATGAAGCGCCCGACCATCGAGTCGAGCACCTCGGGGAGTTCGAGCAGGCGAAGTGTGTGGCCCGTCGGTGCGGTGTCGATGACGACGCGCTCGAAACGTTCGTCGTCCATGTACTGGAGCAAGAGGCGCATCGCGGCCGCCTCGTCTGCGCCGGGCACCGTCCCGCCCATGAGCGGATTTCCTTCCTCGTCGTCGCCGGGGAGGAGTTCGCCGAGGCCGCCCATGCCGTCCATGCTGCCGCCCGCACCGAACATGCCGTCTTCCATCGCCGCGTCGGGGTCGATTTCTGCGCCGTACAGCGGCACGTCGTCTCGAATCCGGGCTGGATGGGAGGCAATCTGCGTCTCGAAGGTGTCCGAGAGCGAATGGGCCGGGTCGGTCGACACGACAAGCGTCGCGGTTCCGTCGCGCGCGCTCGCAAGCGCCGTTGCCGCGGCCATCGTCGTCTTCCCGACGCCGCCTTTGCCGCCGTACAACACGTATTTCGGGGCGTCAACACCGACCGGAACGTCTGCGTCGTCGATTGATTCGACCGGCTCGACGGTCAGCTCACTCATGGTCGGTCGTTACTCACGGGGGTTTGTGTACTTCTCGGTCGCTCCGAGGGTTTAGATACGAAGCCGAGACCAGCGCGGTGTGGACGCTTCCCCGCCGCCAGACCGGTGGGGAGTGGTCGCGCACACCCGTGACCAGCAGTCTGAGTACCCCGAGAGGGCTTCGCTAGAAGTAGTCGGCCAGTCGGGTGGCCGCTTCTGTCGCACGTGGGGTCACAAGCGCGAAGCGGAGCCAGTCGCCTCTGCTCTCACCGAAGGCTTCGCCGGGCATCCCCGCGACGCCAGCCTCGTCGATGAGGCGGAACACGTTTTCGAGCGTCCCCGGGAAGCCGTCGAACCGCGCCATGACGTAAAAGCCGCCGGCAGGTCGCGTGTAGGCAGCCCCAGCCTCGTCCAGCGCGTCGGTGAACGTTTCGATGCGGGTTTCGAGCAGGTCGCGGGTCTCTGCGTGGTACGACGCAGGCGTCTCTCTGAGCGCCTGCAAGACGGCGTACTGCGAGGGCCGTGGCCCGGTGACATTCACGAGCATGTGGCGGGTTTTCGCCCCAGCAACCAACTCCTCGGGGAAGATGGCGTAGCCCACGCGAAAGCCCGTGATGGCGAACGACTTCGAGTAGGCGTTGGTGACGACGTAGTGGTCTGAGTCGAACGAGAGCGCGCTCGTGAACTGTCCGGAATAGTCGAACTCGTCGTACACCTCGTCGCTCACGAGAATGGCGTCGTACTCCTCCGCGATTGCGACGAACTCTGCCATCGCCTCGCGGTCGTACACCGCCCCCGTCGGATTGTTCGGCGTGTTCACGACGATGAGTGCCGTCTGCTCGCTCGCCGCTGCTCGAACCGCGACCGGGTCGAGCGTGCCGTCTTCGTCCACGGGGACGTATTTCGGTTTTCCGCCGAGCATCTTCGTCTTCCCCGGATAGTAGGGATAGACAGGGTCGGTGAGGATGACTTCGTCTCCGGCATCGCGTTCAAGTGCACCCGCCATGGCGAGATAGTTCGCCTCGCCCGCACCGTTCGTGACGACGATGCGGTCTATAGCCACATCTCTGTGCGCTGCAATCTCTTGGCGGAGTTCAAACAGCCCTTCGCTTGGCGGGTACTGGAACTCATCACCGCCGAGGTCTGCGTAGTCGTGTAAGCCTTGGCTGAGTGCAGGCGGCGAGCCCCAGTCGGGATTCCCACTTACCATGTCGATGACGTCTCGGTTTGCGTTCGCCGCGTACTGCATCACGCGAAAGAACAGCGGCGTCTCGTAGTCCATATACCATCCATGGAGTCGGGCATGGTTGTTCTTTCGTTGGGTGTGGGTTTCTTGCGTGCGGCGACCGATTGGTTTGCTATGACCGATGACACAATCGAGATGCGCGTTGGCGATGTGTTGCGCGGGCAGGGAGCAACCGTTGCCGTGGCCGAGTCCTGTACCGGCGGGCTCGTGGGGTCGCTACTCACCGACGTGCCCGGGTCGAGTGACTACTTCGACCGGAGCGTCGTCACTTACTCTTACGACGCGAAACGCGCACTCCTCGCGGTCAACCGCGAATCGCTCGACGAACACGGCGCAGTGAGCGAGCAGGTCGCCCGCGAAATGGCACAAGGCGTCCGCGACACCGCCGACACGACGTGGGGTGTGGCGACGACCGGTATCGCAGGGCCAGACGGCGGCACGCCCGAGAAACCAGTTGGCACGGTGTTCATCGGCGTCTCGGTTGCGGGTGAGTGGGGAACGGGAACCTCGGAGACCACCGTGGAACGCCACCAGTTCGAGGGAACACGCACAGAAATCAAACGACAAATCGCCACGCAAGCACTCACAGACCTGCTCTCTGCGATAGAAAAACGGAAAACCTTGTAGGGTGGGGTCGCGTTCGCTTCGCTGTCGATGAACAAACGAGGCCATGTGCTAAACGCCCTGTTGTTGAGCATCGGACTGGGCTATATTCTCCACCCGAGCGGCGACATCGAGACGCTCCGAACGATTGCTGAAGTGAGCGTCCCCGTCGTCCTCGGCGCGCTCTTCCCCGACGTTGACACCGCCTTTGGCCGCCACCGAAAAACGCTCCACAACCTGCTCGTGCTCGGCGTGTTCGCCGCGTGGCCAACCTACTTCGGGAATCTCCACTACGTCTGGATTGGCATTCTGACTCACTACGTGCTCGACATCCTCGGGTCGAAACGCGGGATTGCGCTGTTCTACCCGTTCGAAAAGGAGTACAACTTGCCGGTTGGCGTACCCGTGAGCAGCCGCTACGCGGATGCCGTGATGCTCGCGGTGACAGCAGTCGAACTCATCGGTGCGGCCATCATCATCTACCGCGAGCCGCTCGCCCAGATTGGTTTGCAGTCACTCGGCTTGCTCTAGTAGACGCTGATGTCGTCGAACCGCCCACCGTAGGCGATGTGGTCTGGATGGGTTGGCTCCGTGCCGGAAAGAAAGAGGCGGTCGATTTTCCCGTAGCTGTTCTCGTAGCCGAGATGCGCGAATTCGGCGAGACAGCGCAGTCGGTGACCAATGCCAGTTCGGTGCATCACTTTTCGTGGAACGTCGTCGCGGAGCGCGGCAACGAGGTTATCTACCGTTTCGAAGCGCTCGTCGAACGTCGTCCAGGCCTCGCCGATGGTGCCGCGCATGTGGGCATACGACGAGGTGAACCCCGAAATTCCGGTTTCGTGGATGATCTCTTCTGCCCGTCGATTCTGGTGGGGCCAGTGTTTTGGATTATAGGCTTCGATGCCGTGGATTCGGTCTGCGAAGCGTTCGATGTCTGGTTGTTCCATGCTGACCGTGAGAAATTCAGGGTGTGGGACGAGAACCGCCGCGTTCTGGCGGGCGAGTTCGGTCATCGCACCGTCGAGTGTGATGAAATCAGGGATGGGGTCAGACAGGCCAAGTGCGAGGATGTGCTTTCGTGTCTTCCAGTCGCCGGTGAAGAGTTCGCGGCCGGGGATGACGAGCAGGTCGTCGTCAGAAAAGGCAGCAGCCCGCGCGTTGATAGTCGAGAGGCGGGTGAAGTGGGGCGCGTAGACGAGGGCGTCGATTCCACGGGCTTTGGCTCTGGCTACGACCTTCTCATCGAGAATTTTGACGTGCATGTCGACACGAAACTCGTCACGACTCACGTCCGCTGGTTTCGTCGCAAGGGATTAAGTGATTCTGATTTGCGCAACACGGAGGAAATTGTTTATATCACCCACTGCAACAATTCAGTACGGATGTCACCTTGGGAGTGCGCCATCGAGGGCTGTGGTAACCAGTTCGAGAGCGTAGAAAGTGCGGCCGTCCATCAAGCAACCGACCACAAACACCACGAATGTCAGGTATGTGGCACGGTAATGCCGGACGGCTATTTCGCCATCAAACACGCGTTTGAGGAACACACACGCGCAGAGTACGTCCGCGCCTACGGCGCGAACGCCGCAGACGTACGCCGCCGCGAGAAGATTCTCGACGATATCGAATCGGACGTTGATTTGAACGAAGTGCTCGCGCGCATCGAACAGGCTGGCCACGCCGTCTGAAGCCGACGCCGCTTTTGCCTACTGTAGTGGGGAGAGCCGTCGCTCTATACCGTTGAGAAAATGCGAGAGAACTGTGTTATCGCTCTTCTGAGTCGAGCACGCGAATCTGGTCGCCGCGCACGGTGACCGGAATCGGAACGGTTGCTTCGTACAGTTCGACCGTCACCTGGTCTTTGCCTTCGTCGATGCGCTGGACCTGCGCCTTCTCGCCTTTGAATGGGCCAGCGATGAGTTCGACGATGTCGCCCTCTGCAATCCCTTCGACGTCTGGCTTTGGCGAGAGGAAGTGTTCGACTTCACCGATGGAACTCTCACCCGGGACGATGGTGCGCGCGTGGGGAATTTCCTCTAAGACGCGCTTGATGACGGCGTCGTTGTCGGCTTCGACCATCACGTAGCTCGTGAGTGAGTCGGGGGCGAGCGCGGCGTGAATCTCGTCCTCCTCGCGGTTGATAATCATGTCTGCGACGGTGCGCTCTTGGCTTGCAGTCGTCTTGACGGCGTAAATCGGCATTTTACGCACCGCCCGGGACGAAGCTCATGATTACGAAGATGATGAATCCGAGCAGCCCAACTAACACGATGCCTGCCCCGGCAATCTTCGCAATCTGAGAGAACTCCTCTCGCGATGGCGTACTCGCAAGCTTGAGCACTCGCGTGTATGACGAGAGCTTAAACGGAACTTCCATGCCGAGGTGTTACCTCTCCGCCTTTTTCTATTTATTGCTTACAGCCTCACCCACTAACCGAGAACAGTTCGGGGGTGACAAGGGTCGCTGCCCGGCGATATTCGGCAATCGTGTCGCTCGCCCACGCCCGAACCCGGGTGTCTTCGCTGATGATGAGTGCCCGCGGCATTCCTTGGTCGTCATCGACGCCGAGCAGCGTCTTGTCGTCTGTGAGCATTACGATGAAGGGGATTTCGCCGCCGTACTCTTGAACGGTCGCGTTGCCCGTTTCGACCATCTCTGCCATCTGGGTAGCGAGAACCGCATCCTGACGAATCGTTTCGACCACGCCTGAGGTGAGAACGCCGCTAAATCGCTGTGTCCCGTTTGCGACGGCCTGCCAGTTGGCTTCGAGATTTTCAGCCGCGACTGAGTGAGTCAACACTTCGACCTCGTCTGCCTGTCGCAGATAGGTCGCCGCCCAGCGAACCGGCGCGAGCGGGTCGCTCTGAGACGGGCGGATGATGGTCGCCTCATGCAAACGGGTGAGCGGAAAGTCGAACTCGTCTGCGGGGAGCCACTGGATGATGTCGTGGAGTTTGTCTGCGGTCTCCATTGTCTCGATGAGCTGATTGAATTGGGTTGCAACCAAGCGGCCAACCGAGGACGCACAATACTCGTTTCCGTCTTTGCGAATCCAGCCACGCGTCTGAAAATCAGCGAGGATTCGGCCGAGCGTCACTCGCGAAGCACCGGTCGCGTCTTTGAGTTCATCGCGGGTGCATGGGCGTGCTGCTAGCGCATCGAGAATGACGACCCGGTTGGTGGAGCGGGCGAGGAACTCGATGTCCGCCAGCGGGTGATCCATACAGCTAGTGTGCCTGCGCGCTATATGAGGTTCGCTGAACTGTACAAAAAATTGACTAGTCCGGATTATTCGACGAAGTCGATGTCGTCGCCGACCTGCTGGGCTGCCTTCTCGCGTTCTGCCTCGCTCTTCCCGTAGATCTGTGGTGATTCGACGCCGGTGACGACAATCATCGTCTCCATCTTGCCCTCGTAGTCATCGTTGACCGTTGCGCCCCAGATGATGCGCGCGTCTGGGTCGATGCGGTCGTAGATTTCTTCGACGACACCCTCTGCTTCTTCGATGCTCATGTCCGGGCCACCAACGACGTTGACGAGCGCAGAGTTCGCGCCCTTGAACTCGACGTCGAGCAGCGGCGAGCGGAGTGCAGAGCGGACGGAATCCTTTGCTTTGCTCTCGGTGTCGCTCTCTCCGAGGCCAATCATGGCGACGCCACCGTTCTCCATGATGGTGCGAACGTCGGCAAAGTCCACGTTGACCAGCCCGGGACGGGTGATGAGTTCGGTCATGCCTTTGACCGAGCGCATGAGCACACGGTCACAGATTTTAAACGCGTCCTGCAGCGGCATGTTCGGCGCGTAGTCGAGCAAGCGGTCGTTCGGGATGACGATGACCGTGTCCGCGACCGAGCGCAGGCGTTCTAAGCCAGCATCGGCGTTCGCGCGACGGCGCTCACCTTCTGCGGTGAACGGAATCGTGACGATTGCAATGGTGAGCGCACCGGCGTCCTGTGCGGCCTGTGCGACGACGGGCGCAGAGCCAGTCCCCGTCCCACCGCCGAGCCCGGCCGTGATGAACACCATGTCAGAGCCGGTGACGGATTCGTTGATGTCTTCGATGTCTTCCTGTGCGGCTTCCTCACCGATTTTCGGGACGGACCCGGCCCCGCGGCCGCCGGTGCGCTTTCGGCCAATGAGAATCTTCGTGTCTGCTTTCGTGTTGTTGACGAGGTGTTGGGCGTCGGTGTTCGCGGCGACGAGCGTCGCACCGAGGATACCCTCTTCTGCCATGCGCGTCACGGTGTTGCTCCCTGCACCACCACAGCCAACGACCGTAATCTCGGTCTTGAGGTCGTCTACGACCGAGAGCAGCTCCTCGTCGGTCATCGTCCCGGATGTTTTCATGCCCTGCCCGTTAGAACCGTTTTCCGCCCCCGGAGGAGCCTCGCCGCCTCGGTCTTGCTCGGCTTCCTCGATAGCATCCTCAATAATTGAGTCCATGTAATACGGATGGGTTCAAGACGAGAGGTAATTATTTTTCCCCTCTTGTCTGCCGTGCGTCAGACAAATATTTCACAGAAATAAATGATGGGGAAAGCTAGAGTGTGAACGTCTGCTCCCGGTGCGTCCTGACTTCTTCCGGGGGTATCTCACGACCACGAATCGTGACAGGTTGTCCACTTGCCAGCTTCCCAAATTTCGGTCCCTCGGGGATGCCGAGCGTCGCGGCTTTTTCTGGGTCGAACGTCGAAACGCGCGCCACGACAGCATCGGTTTCGCGAACGACTTCGTCGTACTTTTCGCGGAGAATCGGGACGAGCGCGTCGATGAAGGCATCTCGGGCGGTTTCGGGCGAAACCGCCGCCCGTCCTCCAACTCGGGTTCCGGCTTCGTCGGTCGTGAACGCGAGGAGGTGTGTCTCAGCGACCGTCCGCACCGCATCGCGGTCTACGCCCTCCGCCTCTTGGATGAGCGCGACCGGGAGCGAGACGGTGTCGAACGCGACGGGCCACGTCGCTATCTGGCCGAAGCGAAGACCCGCATCGACCGAGCAGAGCGCTGTTTCGAGTTCTTTTACGGCGGCAAGTGGCACGTCGCTCGTCTCCTGAACCCACGTCTCGCTCACGACGCGGTAGCCGAGTGCGTCGATGGTGTCTCTGAGGGCGGGTTTCTCGCCATCGACGACGGCGTACTCCGCGGCGCTCTGTTCGAAGGCGTGGGCGAGCACGTCACGATTCTCGTTGGGGTCGCCCATATCACTCAGACACCAGTCGGCGGCGATGTGGCCAACCGCCCACGCCGTCTCCTTGACGATGCGCGTGGGGCGCGGGACGTAGTGGCCGCCGCCGAAGCCGACGAGGTGGCGTTCGCTGTCGGCGGGAACATCTGCAAGGGCGAGGATGGCTTCCGCCACCGCGCGTGCGCCGTCGGGGTCTTCCCACTGTTCTTCGCCGCTCCCGAGTTCCACGAACATAGAGGGGACGCCCACGTCTGAGGGGCCGTGGTGGGTACACTCCATCCCCACGTCATAACCCTCGGGCGCGACTTCTTCGAGCGCGTTGATGACGGCTTTGTGCGCGTTCGGACAGGCGCGGGCGAGGCCGCCGTCGACGCCGCCGTACTCGGCCGGGCCGAAGTTCCCGGTGAAGTGCGCGGTCAGGAGGGGGCCGGTATCCCCCGCGTGGCGCGAGGCGAACACAATGTACTCAGGGTCAGAGAAGGCGTCTGCGACGGTTTCGAGTTCGAGGTGCAGGTCGTCAAACTCGCGCAGACAGAAGTCGTCGGTACGGAGGACGGTGCCACCGCCAACCGCATCCGGTCTGCTGTCGTCTTCGGATTCAGTCCAGTCGGCGAGCGAACGCAGGTGCTCGCCGATATGGACGGAGGCGGAGTCAGCACGGCTCACGACGAGTGCAATCACGGTGGTGGCTAACAGAGACGAGCAATAAAGCCCGTCGGAGTGGGGATAGAATCGCTTAATTGAGTTTGTGGACAAGCAAGTCTATGGCACCGCACCTCGGGTTGGTTTCCGTGCCGTTTTTGCCTCGCACGGTCGGAAACGGACTCTTATTGCTCGGGTCGTTCGCGTTGCTCCTCCTCGGTGCAGAGGTGTTCACGAACGGTGTCGAGTGGCTCGGACATCGATTTGGCGTCTCAGAAAGCGCGACCGGAAGCATCCTCGCGGCGGTGGGGACGGCGCTCCCAGAAACCATGATTCCCGTCATCGCCATCCTGCAAGGGGTTGCGACGGGTGACACCTCAGGCGCGGACGAAGTCGGCGTCGGCGCGATTCTCGGCGCGCCGTTCATGCTCGCGACGATTGCGATGTTCCTCATCGGCGTGAGCATCCTTTATTTTGCCCGTCGGCGGGCGTACGGCCCTGAATTTCACTTCAACGAAGTCTCGACCCGTCGTGACCTGAGTTTCTTCCTTGGTGGCTACACGCTCGCGTTCATCGCCGCCCTCATCCAACAGCGGACCCTCGAAATCATCATCGCCGTCACGCTCGTTGGCCTCTACGTGTTCTACGTCTATCGCTCGCTCAAAAGCGGCGAACTCATCGAAGGCGAGGCGCTAGACGACCTGCACCTCGGGTTGTTCATCGAACGCGGTTGGGGGCCGATTCCCGGCGTCGGCGACGCGGCGAATGAGTACAGTAACAACCCCTCTCGAGGACTGGTCATCGTCCAGACGCTCATCGCACTCGGCCTCATCATCGGCGGCGCACACCTGTTTGTCACGGAAATCGAGTTCTTCTCGGCAGAAGTGCTCACCATTCCCGCGGCCGTCGTCGCCCTCCTGCTCGCACCACTCGCCACGGAACTGCCGGAAAAGTTCAACAGCATCATTTGGATTTCCCAAGACAAAGACACGCTCGCGATTGGCAACATTACGGGCGCGATGGCGTTTCAGGGGACGCTTCCGGTCACACTTGGCATCCTGTTCACCTCGTGGAATCTCACGCTTGAGTGGGGCACTGCGGGCTTCCTGAACGCCTTTTCTGCGATTCTTGCCATCGTGTCTGCCGCGTTGCTCTACACACGCGCTCGGTCGGTGAACGAGGGGAACATGAAGCCGCTGCCGTTCCTCATCGGCGGCGCATTCTACGTCGTGTTCATCATCGTCCTCGTCTACCACGTCGTGGTTCTCGACCTGTCCGTCGTTGGCGGACACTAACCCCAATTTCTGCCCGGAGGCGACTGTTTTATTCGGCGCTATCGCGTGGCCACAGCCATGCAGGTGTTCGGCCTTCTTGGCAACCCAGTCACCCACTCACTCTCGCCACCGATGCACGAGGCGGCGTACACAGACCTCGGAATCGACGCGCGCTACGTCACCTTCGAACCCGCGCCAGAAGACCTCGAAGCCGCCATTCTCGGCGCACAGGCACTCGGCATCTCGGGTCTCAACGTGACGATTCCGTTCAAACAGGACGTCCTCAACTTCGTTGAACCCGACGACCTCGCCGCGCGTATCGGCGCGGTCAACACTATCGACTTCTCGGGTGAGACGCCAACGGGCCACAATACGGACGCAATCGGTGCGGTGCGCGCCCTGCGCGACCACGACGTAACACTCGACGGAACAGCTGTTGTCGTCGGTGCAGGAGGGGCCGGGCGTGCAATCGCCTTCGGCCTCGCAGACGAGGGGATGAGCGTGCGAATCGCCAACCGCACCGAGCAGAAAGCCCACGACCTCGCCGCCGCCGTCCCGAACGCGACCGGTCATGGCCTCTTCGACCTCGACACGCTGCTCGAAGCTGCCACCGTCCTCGTGAACGCGACGAGTGTCGGCATGGAAACCGACGAGACGCCGGTTCCGAGCACCGCACTCCACGACGGGCTGGCCGTGCTCGATGCAGTATATCGCCCGCTCGAGACCCGCCTCCTGCGCGACGCTCGCGCCGTTGGTGCGACGACGGTCGATGGCGCGTGGATGTTGCTCTACCAGGGCGTCGAAGCCTTCGAGCGGTGGACAGGCCGCGACGCGCCCGTTTCGGTCATGAATATCGCGTTACGTGAACGTCTTTAAGTGCGACGCCTTTCTATCGGTTGTCATGGGTCTGTTTGACTGGCTGAAATCGGTACTCGGAATGAACGGGTCGCGCCCTGACCAGCGCGACAGCGAGCGTGTCGGCGGTTCAAGCGCTAACCGTGCAGACACTTCTTCTCACTCCTCCCCCGCGGCGTCGACTGAGACGACGGCTGCGGCCTCCACAGAGACGCTGACGGACGAGGCCGACGAGGAAGTCGGCGCGGCCGAACCCGCAGAGGCGGTCGCCCCTGCGGACACGAGCACGGAGGTCTCGGAGGCGGAACCAATCCGGGAGGCGGCAGAAACAAGCGACGATGCGGCCGCCGAAGAAACGGACGCGGCAGCCTCCACGGAGACGCTGACGGACGAAGCCGACGAGGAAGTCGGCGCGGCCGAACCCGCAGAGGCTGCCGGTCCAACCGGCGGCGACGCTGGCGAGCCACTCACCGTCATCAAGGGCATCGGCCCGGCCTACGCAGACCGCCTCGAAGCGGCTGGTATCGGTTCGATTGCCGACCTCGCCGCGGCCGACCCGGGCGAAATCGGCGCGGAAATCGACGTCTCACCAAAGCGCGTCGGGCGCTGGATTGAGCGCGCGAAACACCGCGTCTAAAACGCGACGAACCGCAAGAGGGTTAGTCGCACACTGTCTTCGATTCTGCATGACTGGGCCAACCGTCGTGACCGACAGGGCCTCGTTCCGGGCAACGGCGCGCGACGCTCCTTCTGGGGCGCGCGTGCCGGTCGAGGTACAGGTCACGGTTGCCGACCCGTTTCTCGCCTATCGCCGCGCGCGTGCAGACACAGACGGTGTGTTTCTGGAAACGACTGGCGGGCAAACTGGTTTTGGCATGTTCGCCACCGACCCCATAGACCGCCTCGAAACGACGTTTACTGGCTATTCTCCCGACGGCTCGGCTTCGCTCACTGCGCTCACCGACCGCCTCGACTCTGAGACGCTCGTCCGCGGCGACTGCGACGTACCCTACCCCTGTGGCGCGCTCGGCTGGCTGTCGTACGACCTTGCCCGCGAACTCGAACGCCTTCCCGATACAACCGCAGACGACCGCGGACTTCCCCAACTCCAAGTCGGCGTCTACGACCGCATTGCCTCGTGGGAGGAGCCCCACGAGGGCGACGTGACGCTCCGCATCACCGCGTGTCCGACGATTGGCGACGACATAGACGCCGCCTACGACGCGGGAACAGAACGGGCGATGGAACTCGCAGACGCATCACTCTCGGGCGACCCGAGCGTTTCGCCCCCGGCTCCGACGACCGAGCCGGTCACGTTCGAATCCGACTGCGACCGCGACGAGTTCGCGGCGCAGGTTCGCCGCGTGAAACGCTACATCCGCGACGGTGACACCTTCCAAGCGAACATCTCCCAACGCCTGTCTGCGCCAGCCACGATTCATCCCGTCGAGGCGTACGCCGCCCTTCGTCGGGTGAACCCCGCACCGTACTCTGGGCTCATGGAGTTCCCCGGCGTCGACCTCGTGAGCGCGAGTCCGGAACTCTTACTCGATGTAGAGGGTCGTCACGCGACGACCGAACCGATTGCGGGGACTCGCCCACGGGGCCACACCAAGGAAGAAGACACCCAACTCGAAGCCGACCTGCTCGGTGATGAAAAAGAGCGCGCGGAACACGCCATGCTCGTCGATTTGGAGCGAAACGACCTCGGCAAAGTGTGCGAGTACGGCACGGTCGAGGTGAGCGAATACCGCCGTGTCGACCGCTATTCAGAGGTTATGCACCTCGTTTCGCTCGTAGAGGGAACGCTGCGCGAGGACGTGACGCTCGCGGACGCCGTCGCCGCTGTGTTCCCCGGCGGAACCATCACGGGCGCGCCGAAACCCCGGACGATGGAGATAATTGAGGAGGTCGAAACCACCCGACGTGGCCCCTACACCGGGAGCATGGGCGTGTTCGGCTTCGATGGGAAGGCTACCTTGAACATCATCATCCGCACGCTCGTCCGTCACGCAGACCGCTACTACCTGCGCGTCGGCGCAGGCATCGTCCACGACTCGGTCCCAGACCGCGAATACGACGAGACGCTCGATAAGGGCCGGGCGCTCGTGAACGCCATGGACGAGGCCCTCGGCGAACAGGCTGCGATGGAGGTCGAAGAGTGATTCTCGTCATCGACAACTACGACTCGTTCGTCTACAACCTCGTGCAGTACGTTGGAGAGGCGGTCACCTCTCCATGCCCTGCGGAGAGATCGCAGGATGTCGGCGAATTTCATTCGGACGTCCTCGTAAAGCGCAACGACGCGCTCACCGTTTCTGACATTCGCGACCTCGACCCCGACGGCATCGTCGTCTCGCCCGGCCCGGGAACGCCTGAAGACGCGGGCATCTCGATGGCAATCTTTGCGGAACTCGACTACCCGACGCTCGGCGTCTGTCTCGGCCATCAGGCGCTCTGTGCGGCGAACGGCGCGTCCGTGGGCCACGCGCCCGAGGTCATCCACGGCAAGTTCTCGCAGATGGTACACGACGGCGAAGGCATCTATCGAGGACTTCCGAACCCACTCAAAGTCGGGCGATATCACTCGCTCGCAGTTCGGCGCGAAGACCTCCCCGACAGCCTCACGGAGACGGCCTACACCGAGGACGAACACGGCGTCGTGATGGGCGTTCGCCACACCGAAAAGCCCCACGAGGGCGTCCAGTTTCATCCGGAAAGCATCCTGACCGACGCGGGCAAGCAGTTGATTGCGAACTTCATCGACCAATGTACTTCCACGTAAACGGCGAGCTCGTTCCCGAAGATCAGGCCACCGTCTCGGTGCGTGACCGCGGATTCATGTACGGCGACGCCGCCTTCGAGACGCTTCGCGCCTACGGCGGCGAGGTGTTCGAGTGGGACGCCCACGCCGACCGCCTTTCCCGGACGTGCGAGACGCTGGCGCTCGACCACGGACTGTCTGACGACGACTTACTCGACCGGATTCACGAAACGTTGGAGGCGAACAACCTGACTGAAGCCTACGTCAAACTCTCCATCTCGCGGGGCGTCCAACCCGGCAAGCTCACTCCCAACCCCGAAATCGACCCAACCGTGGTCGTCATCGTCAAAGAACTGCCACGCGGCGGCACGACGGGCACGCCAGTCTGGGCCGACCCCGCCGTCGTCCAGACGGTGAAAACCCGACGGATTCCGAACGAGGCGATTCCCGCCTCAGCGAAGACGCACAACTACCTCAACGGGATTCTCGCGCGTCTCGAACTCCAAAGAGCATCCTCAGACACCTACCAACCAGACGAAGCCCTCATCCGCGACGCCGATGGGAACATCGCGGAGGGCGCGACGAGCAACGTGTTTTTCGTCATCGACAACGCGCTCCGGACGCCCGCGACGACCGGTCCCGTTCTCCCCGGCGTCACCCGCGATGTGGTGCTCAAACTTGCCCGCGAGCAGGGGATTCCGGTCGAAGAAGGAACCTACACGCCCGACCAACTCCGCCGCGCGGACGAAGCCTTCCTCACGAACACGACGTGGGAACTCCGTCCGATTTCCACGGTAGACGGCATCGAAGTCGGCGGCGGCCCCGTCACCGACCTGCTCTCGCTCGTTTTCAACGAATACGTCGAAGCACGACACTACGGCGAGTGAAGGGCTCGATTCGGAATGTGCGGTGCGGAGGCGGGAGCAGTGCTGTTGCGGCAGGCGGGGCTGTGCGGTTGCGGCAGGCGGTGTGGTTCAGGGACGTCGGCTACTCGGAGTCACTTTCTCGGACTTCTTTGCGTTCGTTGCAGTGCTGTCGTTGCTTCCTCTGCACTTTTCAAATCGAGAACCACAAACGTTGAAACCACCCTGTCCTAACGCGCAGTATGGACGAGGCTAGTCGTATCGCGCCGCTCTCAGACATCCCCGCGGACAGCACGCTCTTGTTCACCGTCCGCGAGGGGTTCGACAAGGTCGAAGTCATCTGTATCGAACTCGAAGACAGCGTCGCCGCGTGGCGAAACTACTGCCAGCACTGGACGGACGTGCGCCTCGACAAGGGAAGCGGTGCCTACGTCAGAGACGGCGAAATCGTCTGTGAGAAACACGGCGCGTACTTCGAGGGCAATTCCGGACTGTGTACGCTCGGGCCATGTGAGGGCGCGGTACTCAACGACGTGGACGTGGCCGTCGAAGACGGCGACGTGTATCTGACTGACGAACGCTACGAGTTCGCACACATCGGGCCCTCGGGCGAGTACGATTTGTCCTCGGGCGGGCGAATCGATTTCGCCGGAAATTAGGTCGCCTCGACGCGGAAGGCCGGTTCGGTCAGACTCTCGTGTTTGCACTCGGGACAGCGCGAGGGAAGGTTCGCGGGTTCGTCGAAACGGTCGAATCCACAGTTCTTGCACGCGGGCGGCGCGACGAGGAGTTGCTCACCGGTTCCGTCGAGTGTTTTTGCGACGTGCTGGATGTGAGAGAGAATCGCGTGTGGCGTCAGTTCGAGCGCCACGGCGAGTTCGCTGGCGGTTGCGGTTTCGCCACGAAGGTGGTCTGCGATGCGCTGTCGAGTGGTTTGCTCTGCTTCGCGCATATACGAGGGTGCGTCCGCCGTGAGTAACTACTTATTGGCGAGGCGACTCACTGAACCAACGACGAGTACTTTTATACTCGGTGCTTTGGGCTACGTTACCGATTCGCTCATTGGCCCTCGATTTTTCGCCAGTTCAATTACGCTGACTGTCCGGTATGAGGCAAAAAGGTCTTAGCTACTCGCTTTGAGTAGTCGAACTATGCAAGCAGTCGTTTTGGCTGGTGGGTACGCGACGCGTCTGTGGCCGATTACGAAGCATCGACCGAAGATGTTTCTCCCGGTTGGCGAGGAGACGGTCATCGACCGCATTTTCGAGCAACTCGAAGCGGACGACCGCATCGACGAGGTGTTCGTGAGCACGAACGAACGGTTCGCAGAGGACTTCGAACAGCACCTCGAAGCGAGTCCGTTCGACAAGCCGCGCCTCTCGGTCGAAGACACGACGGCAGAAGACGAGAAGTTCGGCGTCATCGGCGCGCTCGCCCAACTGGTCGAACGCGAGGGCATCGAAGACGACTTGCTCGTCATCGCTGGCGACAATCTCATCTCCTTTGCCGTGAGCGACTTTCTCGACTTCTTCGACGAAAAGCAGAATCCAGTGCTCGCGGCCTACGACGTGGGGTCGCTCGACCGCGCGAAGTCCTACGGCCTCGTTGGTTTAGACGGCGACGTTATCGTTGACTTCCAAGAGAAACCCGACAACCCAAAGAGCACGCTCGTCTCCATCGCCTGCTACGCCTTCCCCGAGGATTCGATTCTGTTCGACGACTACCTCGACGCCGACAACAACCCGGACGAACCCGGCTGGTTCATCCAGTGGCTGTTCAGCCGCCAAGAGGTCAACGCCTTCACGTTCGAGGGCGCGTGGTACGACATCGGTACCCCAGAGAGCTACCTCGACGCGGTCGCGTGGTCACTTGGCGGTGAGAATCTCGTCGCTGAATCCGCGACGCTCGACAACGTCACGCTTGGCGAAAACGTGCTCATCATGCCGGGTGCGACCCTCGAAAACGCCGCCGTAGACCAGTCGGTCATCTTCGCGAACGCGACCATCGAAAACTGTGACCTCCGTGAGTGCATTATCGACGAAGAGACGCACGTCGCAAACGTGAACCTCGCAGGCGCGCTCATCGGCGCGCACACGCACCTCACCAACGGCAACAGCGAGTAACTACGCCCACGTTTCGTCGAGCACGCGCACCCAGTTTTCAGACGCGATTTTTCGAATTGCTTCCTCGTTGAATCCTCGCTCGCGGAGCGCCGCAAACACTGCTGGCATTCCGGTCACGTCGCCCACGGCGTCGGGGATGACTGCCCCGTCGAAATCCGTGCCGATCGCCACATGCTCGACGCCGATGCGCTCAGCGACGTACTCGATGTGATCGATGAAGGTGGCAATCGGCGTATCGGCGTTGTTGTCGGCGTCGGCCCGGATGTTCGTCACACAGAGCGTAATGCCGACCACCCCGCCCGACTGCGCGACGGCATCTAACTGCTCGTCGGTCAGGCTTCGCGTCGTTTCATTGAGTGCGAACGCGCCGGTGTGACTCACCACGAGCGGGTCGTCGCTCAGCTCTGCCACGTCGAAAAAGCCCGCTTCGTTCAGGTGTGCGAGGTCGAGGACGATGCCGCGGTCGTTGCACGCCCGGACGAGGTCGCGTCCGGCGTCGGTCAGTCCGGGGCCGGTGTCCGGCGAGTGAGGGTATTGGTAAGGAACGCCGTGGGCGAACGCATTCGGGCGACTCCACGTCAGGCCAATCGAGCGGACGCCCGCAGCGTAGAGAAAGTCGAGATTCGACAGGTCTGGGTCGACGGCTTCTGCCCCTTCTAAGTGGACGACAACGGCGAGCGCGTCGTCTGCGAGGCAGGCGGTGAGGGTTGCCATGTCGCGCACGACGCGAACCGCGCCATTGGCCTCAGTTTCGAGTCGGTAGAGGCGTTCGAGCACGTCATAGGTGAACTGCGTTGCCCGCTCGGTGTCGATGGCGTCTGCGAGCGGGACTTCGTAGCCGTCTGCGGTTTCGATGACCTCTACGTCACCCTCACCGGGGACGAAAATGGCGAAAAAACCGCCCGCGTAGTTCGCGGTGCGGGCGCGTGGGAGGTCGATGTGACCGAGTTCAGACGACGCGAAAAACGAGCGACCCTGTCCGCGGTCGGGGAGGTGGAGGTGCAACAGCGTGTCGTTGTGTCCGTCGAAAAAGTGCGGTGGGAGCGCCATGTTGCTAGTTGGATTGAGAGCGTCAGGTATCGCTCGGTTCGAGCCGTGCATCCGTCACGTGAATCCGTCCGCGCGTGCCGTCCCACTCGGTCTCGTACTCGAGCGCGATTCGCCTGCTCATGTGCGGGCCGTCTACGACGAACGTTTCGAACTCGCCACCCTCGCCGAGAATGTGGACGCCGTACTCGTCGTTGAGGGTGCGGAGTTCTGCGAGCGAGTCGGCGTCGAGCGTGCGCCCGAGCCACGATTCGTCGAGCCCGTAGGCGGCGACTTGGATGATGGCGATTTCGAAGCCCGCGTCGAACATCTCGGCGGCGAGTTCTTCTGGGTCGCGCTGCCAGAGCGGGGCGAACAGCTCGATGCCGAGACGGTCGCACATCGCCTGAATCCGACTGGTTTGGAACTCAGATTGGATGGCACCCGCGGTCACGCCTGCGATGTTCTCTTCTTCCAGTAGCTCGCGGAGCGCGGCTTCGAGCGGTTCGAGTTCGGCGTCACCCTGCTCGCCTGATGCGTCGGCCGATTCCGCGCCGAGGTCGCCCGGGTGGACGTCGATGAGTGGGATGCCGATGCTCTCTGCGGCGAGCGTGGCGAGGTTCGTCGCCGGGACGTGGTACATGTAGGAGTCGCCTTCGGGGTGGACGGTGAGGAGATGCGAGACGGGCAGCCCTTCTTCGAGTGCCCGGTAGAGCGCCCACGAAGAGTCCTTGCCGCCCGAAAAGAGGCTGACCCACGTGCCGTCTGCGTCGTCTGCCATACCCTGCGTTCGGGCCGGGGGGATTTACACGCCGCGGACTTATTCAGGGAGTTCGTCCCGGATGCTCCCGCCGGTGACGTAAGAGGTGAGTCGGACGCCGACGAGGCTGATAAGCACGCCACCGATGACGAACACCGCGAGGCGCGTTCCCGTCGAAAGGGTGAATCCGGACACCGAGACTGCGCCAAATTCGAGTGCAGGCACGGTGAACTGGCCGATGATGCCCGCACGCTCTAAGAAGTAGGCCGAAAAGCCGCGGACGACGAGGCCAACGGCGACCACGCCGAAGGGGAGGTTCATGTACGAAGACCGGATGGCGTCTTCGCGGATCGATTCGTCGATGAGTCGTCCCGTACTCGCGGTGAGCGCGGCCATCGCAAGCCACGGGACGCTGTCGAAGATGAACAGCATCGCAAGGACGAACACGGCGTCGGTCGCCTCCAAACTGGAGACACCAATCGCACCCGCGAACACGCCAACGAGGGCGAGTCCGGCGGCGACGACGTAGGTCACAATCGACACCTGCCCGGAGTAGAGCGCCTCGCGAACGCCTGACGCGAACGTCGAGATGGCGTCGTCTACGCCGAGACCTTTGTACAGCAAGAACACCCCGATGACGGCGGTGATGGCCGCGATGGCGACCGCCGGACTGTCTGCGAGCAACAACAAGACGGGGAACACGAGCAGGCCCGCGCCGATGGGGACGAGAATCGTCTGTCTGAGTTCTTCGTCCGCGAGGAACTGCTTGAGCAGGTAGTACGTCGATTCTAAGTCGCGCGCCTGCCGGACGACGACGCGGTCGACCGCATCGACGCGCACGCGACTTTCGATGATGGGAACGAGCCGTTCGTCTTCGGTGCTGTCGATGACGACGACGGCGGAGTCGGGGTCGTAGCGTTCGATGAGCTGGTCGAGTTGGCGGGCGACAGCCCGGTCTGCACTGACGGCGTCACCCGCTCCCGAAACGACGGCAACGACGGCGTCTTCCTCGGTGTCGCGCAAGTCGCGGGTGACGCGCAGGGCTTCGAGCAGACAGTTGACATGGCTGTCTTCGGGGTCTGCGAGTCCCACCTCGGTGACGAGCGAAGCGACCGATTCCCACCCAGCGACCGGCGTGTCGATACCGGTCTGTGGAATCACGTCGCCTCGGTCAACACAGACGACCAGCGTTGTCACGGTAAAAGCGAGACGCCGGCCGAATAAAAAACCTCCCTACAGTCGGATGTTCAACTCACCCGTCTCGCCCTCGCGGGTGAACACGCGCCCGACGCCCGACCCCGCTGCGAAGGCGACGCGTTCGACGCCGAGGCTGAAGCGTTCGGTGAGGCTTCGTTGCGGGGCGAACTCCACGACCGAGACTGCAGAGACACCGAGCAGTTCTGCGACACGGTCTTCGACGGCTTCGCGCGTCCCGAGTGCGTCAACCAGCCCAAGTTCCAGCGATTCCTCGCCGAGATAGACTTTGGCCTCCGTTCCGCGAACCTCGGATTCAGAGAGGTCACGCGCTTCGGTCACCCGCGTGACGAAGTGGTCGTAGAGGTCGTCGATGATGCCTTGGAGATAGTCACGTTCTGCTCCAGACATTTCTTTGAGTGGTGTCCCCGCGTCCTTGAACTTGCCCGCGGCGAGCCGTTCGTAGGAGAGTCCGAGCTTGTCGGCCAGTTCGGTCGCGTTCACCCGCGAGCCGATGACGCCAATCGAGCCGATGATACTCGCCTCACGTGCCCAGAGTTCGTCACACCCCGAAGCAATCCAGTAGCCGCCGCTCGCACACACGTCGGTCGCGTAGGCGATAGTTGGGCCCTCGAAGCGTTCGACGGCGAGGCGGATGTCGTCGCTCGGGACGACTTCCCCGCCAGGGGTGTTCAGCCGGACGATGAGTGCCGAGACGTTTCCGTCGTCGTTTGCCGCCTCGATTTGTTCGACTATTTGGTCTGCGTGTGCGCCGCCCGGCGTGGAGGGAAAGCGCCCGCCACCGTCGCGGCTGATGGGGCCTTCGACGGCCACTTCCGCGACGTTGTAGCCGGGAAAACGCGACTGGGCGATGCGTCCCGCAAAGCGGAGGCCGAGAATCACGGTGGCGATCGTCAGGAGCACGCCGAGCAGTACGGCGAGCGAGCCATCCGGGATGGTGACGAACGCCCACCATCCGGCGAACACGGCGACAATCGTGCCGACCGCAAGAATGAGAATCCGACCGACAGTCTGTCGTCGGTCTGTTTGGTCATCTGCCATGTCTGTGGGTGGGCGACACGCGGGGAAAAGCCTTTAGCCGGTTTCGAGACAGCGCTGTCGCTCACAGCGTCTGAGAAAACTGAAAACGCGACGTACCGAACTTAGAGCATCCCGGTCTTCTGGAGCTTCATGAGGTCCTCGGTGTCGAGGGTTTCCCCATCCTTGAAGCGCTGGTAGATTTCCTCGGCTTCTGCCTTGGCTTCCTCGCGCTTCTCCTCGCGGGCGGAGCGGCGTTCTTTCTCCTCTGCCTTGTCCATCTCGCGGAGGCGCTTTTGGACGCGCACGAAGTCGTTGTGGTGCTGGTCTGCGGCTTCCTGTGCCTCAACGAACTTCTCGTGCATGTCGTCTGCCTTGTCACGGATGTCGTCGGCCTCGCGGTAGGCCTCGATCATCTCGTTGTGGTGCTGTTGGGCCTTGTCAGCGAGCTCCGTCACTTCCTGGTGGTGCTGGCTGGCTTCGGCGCGCACTTCCTCTGCTTCGGCGACGAGTTCTTCGAGGTTGTCGTTGTCGTCGAGTTTCTCTTTGCGGCTCAGATACTCCTCGCGCTTTCCCTCGATTTTCTCGATGAGTTCGCGCTCGTCTTCGGTCGAAAGGACTTCGGTCTGCTGTTTGAATTCGAGTTGCTCAATTTCCTTTTTGAGCTCCTCAAGGCCCTTTCCCTGGTCGAGTTCGAGGTCGGACTTCATCGATTCGACCTTCTCGAACAGCTCGTTTGCCTGCGCGTTGAGGTCGTTGCGGAGCTTCTTGTGCTCTTGTACCTGCTCGTTCAGCGAGTCGCGCTGTTCGCGGTGTTCCTGGGCCTTGTCTACGGCTTCACGCGTCTGTGCGTTGAGTTCGTCGCGCTTGCCTGCGCGCTCTGAAGCCATCTGGTTCAGCTCGTTCCGTCGGTCGCGGAGCTGGCCAGCGAGTTTGATTAATTGGCCTTTAGAATCAGTGTCGAGGTCGTCTTCTGTCAGTTCGATGTTTTTGGACTGGTCTAGCGTTTGTACCATAGTTAACTCACGATTCCATTACCGCACCGGCGCGGGGCAGTTGCCACTCAGTGGGGATGATAAGCAGCCGATAACACGTTGTCCCTGTCATTCTGCGTGCGATACTGCCAAACGCCGGTGGCGTTCTGGTAATCGGTAGTACCCCCTCCGACCATATAAAGATTGTGCATCCCAAGCGGTATGTAATCACGTAACAATCGCAAGACGAGGGCACGATAAGGTGTGTCATGCCATGAAAATAGTATTTAAATGAATCGCGGCAAGCTACGCCGCGTTAAGCCATACAAAAACCAGAATGTCTGGTTCAACCCCCCAGTGAGCCCTTGCGGAGGCATTCGATTTGTGGCATCCGATACATGCTGCCAGCGTATCGAACCCTCCCTACCCGGGCGTCGAACGTTCTCCGCTCATTGGGTGCCGTCTCCCCTCAACAACAGAGAGACGGCCCACACATATACACGTGATACCTAAACAGATAGAGTCAGGCCAAACTCGACAGCGACCCGGACGCTCTCTCATACTTTCACTTTCACTCCGCACACGGGTCGATTTAACAGTGGTTGGGGGTGACCTCTCAGATATGCTCGAAAAACTCACCTGCACCTGCGAGAACCCCGAGTGTGGTCGGACGCTCCACGAAGACCGCCTCATGCTCTCGATGTGCACCGACGTGGGCGAGCGCCGCGCCTACGAATGTGCCTGCGGTGCAGTGACCGTCACCGTCGTGCGGTAAGCTCGCGCAAACGAACGGACGGGTTACGACGCGACAGCCATTGGCCACCAGTTCGTGTGACTGGCCCACGAGTTCACTAGCACCGTCGATGGTGACTCGTATATGCCTCCCCGCAATAGCGACGCCATGGACGAAGTTGTACGCGCACGCGGGCACGAAAACGTGTTAGGCCACCATTCTTCGACGTTCGAACTCACGAGCGACGACTTCCTCACCCCAGCGGGCGATTGTATCCTCGGTATCGAAGCCGACCGCGTCCCCGCAGACTTCGCAGATGCATTCGTCGAAGCGTGTCAGTCCGCAGCCGCCACGCTCACCGCAACGCTCGAAGTTGGCGACCAGACCGAGACCGTCACCGGCCGCGGCCACCCCGACATGACCTTCGAGAACGAGCGTAGTCTCGTCTTCCGCACGAGCGAGTACGTGGACGACCGCACCGTCATGGTCGGCGCGGACAAAGCCGCAGAAGATATTGACCGCGACCTCGTCGCCGCGCTCGCAGACGGCGCAGACTGCACGCTCACGCTTTCTGTCGAATAAGGGCCCCAATCCGCGGGGCGGAGAAACACCTTCATTCTCGACGCACCTACACTAAGCCATGACCAGTGCGTGTACCTACTGCAGTCAGAACGTCGCAGAACACGACCCGGTGTTCGTGGAGGAACTTGAAGCTGGGAATCGAGTCGAAGCCGGGCAGTTCTGCAATTACGCCTGTCTCACCAGCTACATCGAGGAGAATCACCTGACGACCGGTGCGGCGTGCGCGTGGACACCCAGTTCTGCCAACTGACCGTTGACCCTCAATGAGTAACTGAGTACCATGCCGGAGGAACCCGCACAGAACATCAGCGGTGGGATTGAGGGCGACGGGAGAGCCGTCGAGTTCCCGCGCGGTGAGCCAGCCACGCGCGCCGAAGCCGTCATCGACCGGCTCGGTGGGTTGTACTGGCAAAAACAGTACGGCGGCCAAGATGCCTTCACCTGCCTCGTCCGGACCATTTTGAGCCAGAACACGAGCGACGTAGCCAGTCAGCCGGCGCACAACTCGCTTGTCGCCCGCTACGGCAAAGAGGACCTCGCCGCGGTTCTCGCTGACGCCGCCCACGACGACCTCGCAGCGACAATCAAGTCAGCGGGCCTCTACAACCAGAAGGCGACGGTCATCATCGACGCCGCTTCGCGCATCCTCGACGAGTACGGAAGTGCCGCCGCCTTTGACGAGTTCGTCAGAGACGAGAACCCTGCCACGGTTCGCCCCGCGCTGCTCGACATCCGCGGTGTCGGCCCGAAAACCGCAGACTGTGTCCTCCTCTTTGCGGGCGGCAGAGATGGCGTGTTTCCCGTCGATACGCACATCCACCGGATTTATCGACGGATGGGGATTGCGCCACCCGACGCAGACCACGAGGAAGTCAGAGAAGTGCTCGAACGCGACGTGCCCGCAGCAAAGTGCGGCTTCGGCCACACCGCGAGCATCCAGTTCGGACGTGAGTACTGTACCGCTCGCAAACCGGCGTGTCTGGACGACCCGGACGCGTGCCCGTTGGCAGACCTGTGTGACCAAATTGGTGTGTATCCGGTAGCTGGCGAGTTCGTAGACCCCGCAGACGCCGCCTAACGCGCCAGCATCACGACAGCGAGGACGCCGAAGCCGACGCCAGCGATGTCAGTCAGATCCATCGAATCTCCGAGAACCAGCACGCCGAGCAACGCGGCGACGACGAAGTAGAGCGCGCTCACGGTGGTTACGATTCCTGTCCGGCCGTAGCTCAGGCCCGCGTAGAAGGCAACGGCGGCGATGCCGGAGAACACGCCAGCGAGGATGGCGAACGTGAGTCCAGACCCGCCGACAGAGAGGTCCTTGCCGAGGGCGAGGACGTACCCGAGCGCGATTGCAATGCCGACAAGGTAGGAGACAATCATCGCCACCTCGGGTTCGAGCGACTGGGTGGCCATATCTGCAAAAATAGCCCAGATACCCCACGAGACCATGGCGACGAGGGCGAAAATGACGGCAAGGTTGTTGCTCATGACGGCGAAAACGAGCGAGGGGGCCGTAGGCGCTTCGACTCAGCGGCGGACCGCGGCCACCGCGACGAGGCCCGTGATGAGGATGAACGCGATGAGCGAGAGGTTCGGGACGGTGAAGACGGCGACTTTGAACTGGACGCTGGTACAGCCAGTCGCGCCGGGGCCGAAACTGCACCCAGCGGTGAAATCCGGCACCAACTGGATGTAGGAGTGGTACGCCGCGACGCCGAGTCCAAGCACCGAAAGCGGGAGTACCATCTTGAACGCCTCTACGCGCGATTCGAGCGTCGAAACGCCGAGAATCACGACGAGCGGGTACATCAGGATGCGCTGATACCAGCACAGTTCACACGGGATGAGCCCGAGGCCGAGGCTCAGATACAGGCTGCCGAGCGTGGCTATCGTGGCGACGGCTGTCGCCGCGGCGAGCAGGTGTTTCGGCGCGAACTCAGTTGCCGCCATTGACGAGCGCGTCGAGCGCGTTTCGCGTCTTTTCGGCTTCGAACGGCGAGTAAACCTGCCCGTCGATGACGAGCGACGGCGTGCCGCTCACACCCGCTTGGCCAGCGGCGTCCGTGGTCGCTTTCACCTCGTCTTCGTACTCGCCGTTTTCGAGGGCGGATTTGAGTTCGTCAATAGGGCCAACGCCCGCTTCCTCTGCGAGGATGGCGAGGTTTTCAACGGTCGCCCACTGCTCTTTCTCTTCTGGTTGGTTCGAGAACACGTACTCGTGGTACGGCCAGTAGTGTTCGGGGTCGAGATGCCAAATCGCAAGTCCGGCGCGGCCGGCGCGTGGGGCGTCTTCTCCGAGGAACGGACTGCCGTCGCTGCCGTAGGACAGCGCTCGGAATTCGAGCGAGAGGTCGCCCGGTTCGACGTAGTCAGTCACAATTTGTGAGAGGCCGAGCGCGCGCGGGTCGTCGGTCGAAAAAAACTTACAGGCCGGACATTTCCAATTCCCGAAGTAGGTGATTTTCGGGGCGGACGCAGACCCCATCAGCGCGTAGGTGTGGTCACCCGGGTTTTCGGGGAGCGGGGCATTTGCAGCGGGTTTGTCGAGGGCAGCGTCGCTGCGGCCGTCTTCGAGCTGGTAGCTGTCACCACCGCCGCCGCCGCCGAGACACCCGGCGAGGGCTGCGGTTCCGAATGCGCCACCAGCTACGAGGAGTTGTCGTCGCGTGAGGGACATTTGTTCGTGCTCGCCTCTACGTACCCGAGCACGTAACGGCTTCGGCTAACCAGAGACCTTTGATAACACGCGACAAGCAAGGAGTATGACGCTGCGCTATTTCGAAGACTTGGCCGTCGGTGAAGTCACAGCGGTTGGCCCCGTCTCGCTCACGGAGGCGGATATTATCGCGTTTGCAGAGCAGTACGACCCACAGTCGTTTCACACAGACCCAGACGCCGCCGCAGACGGTCCGTTCTCCGGCCTCGTTGCAAGCGGCTGGCACACCTGCGCGGTGACATTCCGACCCATCGTGGATGAGCTGTTTTCGCAGTTGGCGTTTGCCGGTGGCTGGGGGATAGACGAACTGCGGTGGCGAAAACCCGTACGACCCGGCGACGAGTTACGGGTTTCGGTGGAATTGGTCGCAAAACAGCCGCGAGACGAGGGGCGTGGTGACGTAGACTACGACGTGGTCGTGAGAAATCAGCGCGAAGAAGTAGTGGTCACGTACCGCGACCACGTGATTGTCGAACGGCGTGTTGATTAGAGGAAGCGGAACGTTTCGAGGTTTTTCGGCGCGAAGGTGCGCATGTTGAACTCGTGGTAGAGCGCAGACGAGAGGTCTTGGGTCGAAGATTCGTCACCGTGGACACAGAGCACTTTCTCTGGGCGCGGGTTCATCGTGCGCACGAAGTCCATCAGCCCCTTGCGGTCTGCGTGGCCGGAGAACCCGTCCACGGTTTCGACGCTCATGTTGAGTTTGAGCGTGTTCGAGCGGCCGTTGCCGTCGTTGATTGGGATTTCGTCCCAGCCGTTCTGGATGCGGCGGCCCATCGTCCCCTGTGCCTGATAGCCGACGAAGACGAGCGTCGTGCGGTCGTCGCCGCCGAGATGTTCGAGCCAGGACATGATCGGACCGCCCGTGACCATCCCGGAGGTCGAGAGGATGATGGCGGGACCGCCGTCGGTGACGTCCTGGCGTTCTTCTTCGCCGCCGTCGATGTGGTTGAACTCGGGGGCGAGGAACGGGTTTTCGTCCTCGTGGAAGATGCGGTCACGCAGGTCGTCGCGGAGATACTCTGGGTAGGTCGTGTGAATCGCGGTTGCCTCCCAAATCATCCCGTCTAAGTGGACGGGCATCTTCGGAATCTTGCCCTTGCGCATGGCTTCTTCCAGCACGAGCATGATTTCCTGTGAGCGACCGACCGCGAACGCCGGAATCAGGATTTTGCCGCCCTTCTCGTGGGTCTCGTTGATGATTTCGATGAGACGCGCTTCTGAGTCCGCTTGGTCGGTCTGGTAGTCGTTGCGACCACCGTAGGTGGACTCCATGACGAGCGTTTCGACGCGCGGGAACTCGTTTACTGCGCCGTTGAACAGGCGCGTGTCCTTGTAGTGAATGTCACCGGAGAACGCCACGTTGTAGAGGCCGTCGCCGATGTGGAAGTGGGCGATGGCGCTTCCGAGAATGTGCCCGGAGTTGTGGAGCGTGAGTTTGATGTCCGGCGCGATGTCCGTCACGTCGCCGAATTCGAGCGGGATGGTGTGCTTGATCGTCTCGCGAACCATCTCGGACTCGTACGGCGGCGTGCGACCTTCTTTCGCGGCCACGTCCAAGTAGTCGAGCTGGAGCAGGCCCATCAGGTCACGGGTTGGCTCCGTCGTGTAGACGGGACCGTCGTAGCCGTATTTGAACAGGAGGGGCAGCAGCGCGGAGTGGTCGAGGTGGGCGTGGGTCAGGACGACCGCGTCAATCGAGTTGAGCGGCGTGACTTCGGGGACGTGGAGGTACGGCACTTCGTCTTCTGCGCCCGGTTTGTCACCACAGTCCACGAGAATGCGCGTTTCTGGGGTCGAGAGCAGGAAGCTTGCGCGGCCGACTTCGCGACAGCACCCAAGCGTCGTGATGCGAACCCAGTCTTCTTTGGACATCTCGCGACGGTGAATCTGGCGGCCGATTCGCTCTAAGATGTCGCGGCGCTCTTCGCGTTCCTGTTTCAGGAAATTGCGCACGTTCGAGACCGTCGAGGACTCGATTGGTGGGGTGCGAACGACTTCCGGCGTCCAGCCCACTTTCTGCGTAATCTCACGCAGCGTCGAGCCGTGACGGCCGATGACCATGCCCGGTTTCGCCGCTTCGATGACGACTTCGCCCGTGTCGATGTGGAAGTCTAGGTCGGTGACGCCCGCCTCTTCGGGGATGACGTTCATGACCTGTTCGCGCGCCTTCTCTGGCGGGGTCAGTACGTCGGGGTCGGGGCGCACCGTGATGCGTTTTCTGAGCTTGCTTGCGAGGGTGCGAATGAGGTCGCCGTTCTGGGCGAACTCCTTCGGGTCGCGAGTGTAAATGACGAGTTCCGGCCCTTCGTATTTGACGTCGGAGACGGTGATGTTACTCGGCAGTTCGCTCGTAATCGTTTCTTTCAAATCCTCAAGTTGCCGTTCTACAGTACTCATAGGTTAAAATTGGCTGCAATTTGTGTGGGGGGTTTTCCATCTACCCACTGCACGGGGACACGCCGACGGCGAGTGCCATGGATACCGGTCGCTCACTGTGTCACCTCGCCGCTGACGTGACCCAGAGTGGCATTCTCAGTACGTAAACTGTGTAGCATAACAGGTACTGTGTAGGTCGTATCCGCTACCGAACCGAGCAGTGCTCTCCGAACCTGATATCGGAGATTGCGGGAAGAGTCCGGAAAACCCGCACGTAATTCTCGGTAACACTTCTTAGTTATAAAAGCCTTCGCAAAATTGTAGCTATCTCCCGTCTATCTTCTGCTATGCGACTCACTCCTGGGGCAGTGCGCGACGAACGCGACTGGGTACAACAACGCGCAGCTACCATCGTCCCGCTCATAAACCGCGTCAGAGCAGACTTAGGCGAACAGTTTGCCGTCCACGTCGAACCAATCACCGAACCCGAATACCACGAGGCAGTCACAGCGGTGTTCGCAGACGGCGACCTCGCGGTGAACGTCGCGGCCATCATCGCCATCCTCCGCGACCTTGACTGTGAGGGCGACTACCCGGGTTTCGTCGTGGACGAACTGCTCGGGCGCGAGCTCGCAGGGATGCTTGCGGGCAACCAACCGCTGCACCTCCTCGGGCAGGCCACGTTCCACTACGCGGACGTGCACACGCACACGGCAGGCGTCGCGGGCGCGGACGACTTAGACGCCGCACTCGCCGCGGGCTTCCAGACGCGCCTGCCGGGGTGGCCGTGGACCGACGGCGAAAGCCCGTTTTCCGTGACCGACTGACAGGGCCGTCGTCGGCCATATCGCAACAACACCGGGTTTAATAGCGGCCTCCGTCACTGCTCTATCAATGAGCGGAGAGCAGGAACTCGGTGTCACAGAAAGCAAGGAGCACAACCCCGGCGACTGGTACGCCGAGGTCGTTCAGAAGGCGAACCTCGCGGACTACGCGCCGATGGGCGGATTCATCGTCACGAAGCCCCGCGGCTACGCCCTCTGGGAAGGTATTCAGGACAACTTAGACGCCTGGTTCAAAGAGACCGGCGCACAGAATGCATATTTCCCGCTCTTTATCCCCGAGAGCTACCTCGAACGCGAGAAGGACATCGTCGAAGGCTTCGACCCGGAAGTCGCGTGGGTCACCCACGGCGGCCACAACGAACTCGAAGAACGCCTCGCCGTGCGGCCAACCAGTGAGTCCATCATCGCGCCGTACATGGCAAAGTGGGTCCGCAGCCACCGTGACCTCCCGCTTCGCCTGAACCAGTGGTGTTCGGTCGTCCGCTGGGAAGCGACGGACACGAAGCCGTTCTTCCGCACCAAGGAGTTCCTCTGGCAGGAAGGCCACACCGCCCACGAGAGCGAAGACGAAGCGTGGGACGAGACGATGACGCGCCTCGACCAGTACGAGCGTCTTTACACCGACGTGCTTGCCATTCCCGTCCTCAAGGGCCGGAAACCGGACCACGACAAGTTCCCAGGTGCGCACACCACCACGACGACCGAGGCGCTCATGCCCGACGGCAAGTCGGTGCAGGGTGCGACGAGCCACTACCTCGGCCAGAGCTTCGCCGAAGCATTCGACCTCACCTACACCGACGAAGACGAAGTCGAGCAGGTCGCCCACACCACGTCGTGGGGGCTGTCGTGGCGCGCACTCGGCGCGCTCATCATGACGCACTCAGACGACCAGGGGCTCATCGTCCCGCCGACCATCGCCCAAGAGCAGGTCGTCATCGTCCCCATCTGGAACGAGGACAACCGCGAGGAAGTGCTCGACTATGCACAGGCCATCGCCGACGAACTCGACGCGGGCGACATTCGTGTCGAACTCGACGACCGCGACGAGCGCAATCCCGGCTTCAAGTACAACGAGTGGGAACTGAAGGGCGTGCCACTGCGCATCGAAGTCGGCGGCTACGAGGTCGCAGACGAGGAAGTCACGCTGGTCCACCGTCCCGACGGCGAGAACGTCACCGAGGACAACGACGACGACCTCGTCGAAACCATCGAAGAACACCTCGACATCATCTACGACAAGCTCTACGCCACTGCAGAAGCGAACCTGCACGAAAACATCCGCGAGGCGGAAAACCGCAACGAAATCCTCGGCACGATTGGTCAGCACGGCGGCTACGTGAAGACCGCGTGGTGTGGCAACGAGTCGTGTGAGACGGAAATTAAGGATACCATCTCTGCGGAAATCGTCATGGTTCCTCTCGACCGGGACGAAGAACCAATCGGTGACACCTGCGCTATCTGTGGTGAAGCCGCCCACGAGACGGCATATTTCGCCAAATCGTACTGATTTGCGGCGATTTTCGGGACGTTTTCAGCTTTTTTCGCCTCGCACGCGACGCCTGCCCATGAGGAATTAGAACAATATAGTGGCATATATATCCAATTAAGTGAGTTAAACAGTCCCTTAGTCCTTGAGGGGTAACCTCTTATTGTCGAATGCACACGGATGGCACATGGCTAACCTCTCACCTGACAGCCGTGAGTCCCCACTGGTACGGGGCCTTGCGGACCCGACCGACGCCCGGGCAAACTGTGGCGTCGGCGTCGTTATGGACTTAGACGGCGGCGTAGACCATTCCGTCGTCGCAGATGGGGTCGAACTGCTCGTAAACTTAGAACATCGCGGCACCACCGGCGCAGAGGAGAACACGGGCGATGGCGCTGGCATCATGCTGCAGATTCCACACGACTTTTTTTCCGACGAGGTTGACGCACCTCTCGGCAACCCACGCACCTACGCCGTCGGCTCGCTCTTTTTGCCACAGGATGCTGACGCCCGCGACGCCGTCAAAGCCGTCGTCGAAGAGACCCTCGCAGACCAACGGTTGGACGTGCTCGCGTGGCGCGACGTACCCACCGATAACGCAGCTCTCGGCGCAACCGCGCTCGAAGCCGAGCCACACGTCGCTCACGTGTTCGTCAAACCATCTGCAGACATCTCAGACGACGCCTTCGACCGCCGCCTCTATGTCTCTCACCGCGCGGTCGAAAAAGCCGTTGCTGCCGCCGACATCGAGGGGAGCGACCGCTTCTATCTCTGCTCGCTCGACCGCAAAACGCTCGTCTACAAAGGGTTGTTAAAAGCAGACCAGCTCGCTGGCTACTTCCCCGACTTGGCAGACGACCGCGTCGCCTCTAACTTCGCGCTCGTCCACGCCCGCTTCTCGACGAACACGCTCGGTGCGTGGCACCTCGCCCACCCGTACCGCCGGATGATTCACAACGGCGAAATCAACACCATCCGCGGGAACATCAACTGGATGCGCGCCCGGGAGACCGACCTAGAAAGCGACGTACTCGACGCCGACCTCGACACGATTCGCCCCATCATCGCAGACGAGAATCAGAGCGACACGGCGTCCGTTGACAACGTTCTCGACCTCCTGCTCGCAGAGGGCCGCGAACTCCCCCACGCTCTTCGGATGCTCATCCCCGAGGCGTGGCGCAAGGTGGACATCGACGACGACCGCCGCGACTGGTACGACTTCCACGCTTCGCTCGTCGAACCGTGGGACGGTCCCGCGCTCGTCGCCGCGACCGACGGCGACCGCGTCGGCGCCGTCCTCGACCGCAACGGCCTGCGTCCGTGTCGCTACGACATCACGGGCGACAACCGCCTCATCATGGCTTCCGAGGTCGGCGCGCTCGAAACCGACCCATCGAACATCAAAGAGCGCGGCCGTCTCCAGCCCGGCCAGTTGTTCCTCGCAGACCCCGAGGAGGGCCGCGTCGTCCCGGACGACGAGGTGTTCGCAGACCTCATCGACCCAAAATACGGCCAGTGGGTCGCAGACCAGCAGGTTCGACTCGCAGACCTCAAACTCGGCGCTCCGGACGCAGCCACCACGGACGGACTCCGGAACAAGCAGGCGATGTTCGGCTACACGTACGACGAACTCGACAACCTGCTCGAACCGATGGCGAGCAAGGGGAAAGACCCCGTCGGCTCGATGGGCGACGACACGCCGCTGTCGGTGCTTTCTGACTACAATCGCCCGCTGTTTAGCTACTTCAAGCAACTGTTCGCCCAAGTGACGAACCCGCCGCTCGACTACATCCGCGAAGAACTGGTCACGTCGCTCGAATCGCGCATTGGCCACCAGCGCAACCTGCTCGCTGAGTCGCCAGAACACGCAAAGCAACTCGTCTGTGACTCGCCCATCCTCAAAGACGAGCACCTCGCGGCCATCCGCGACCTCAACACGCTGTCGGTGAAGACGATCGACGCCACTTACGACCCGGACACCGGCCTCGAAGCGGGGCTCGAAGCCGTCCGCGAGGCGGCCACCGACGCGGCCGCAGCACACGACATCGTCGTCCTCTCTGACAAAGCCGCAGACGAAACGCGCGTCCCGATTCCAAGCCTCTTGCTCACCTCGGGCGTCCACCACCACCTCGTGCGCAACGGGCTTCGCAACCACTGTGGCCTCGTCATCGAATCCGGTGACCCCCGCGAGGTACACCACATGGCGACGCTCGTCGGCTACGGCGCCGACGCCATCAACCCGTACCTCGCCTTCGAAACCATCGCAGACGTCGTCGCCGGCCCTGACGGCGCAGACCCTGTCGCAGCCATCGACGCCTACATCGGCGCGCTCGAAGACGGCCTGCTCAAAATCATGGCGAAGATGGGCATCTCGACGGTCGAAAGCTACCAAGGCGCCCAAATCTTCGAAGCCGTTGGCCTCGATTCCGGCTTCGTCGCCGAGTACTTCGAGGGCACCGAAAACCGCACCGAGGGCATCGGCATCGAGGAAATCGAAGCCGACCTGCTCGACCGTCATTCGACGGCGTTCACCGAGGAAGCCGACATGAAGCGCGTCGGCGAGTACGAACACCGCTCGACCGGGATTCACCACGGCTGGAACCCACAGTCCGTCGGCACGCTCCAGCAATCCGTACGCAGCGGCGACTATTCGCGCTACAAGGAGTTCGCGGCGATGATGAACGACCAGAACGAGCAACTCCAGACGCTTCGGGGCCTGCTCGAATTCGACGACAGCCGCGAGTCGATTCCACTCGAGGAGGTCGAATCCATCGAGTCCATCGTCAAACGCTTCTCGACGGCCGCAATGAGTCTCGGGTCGCTCTCGCCGGAAGCCCACGAGAACAACTCGATTGCGATGAACCGCCTCGGCGCGAAGTCGAACACCGGCGAGGGTGGCGAACCGCCAGAGCGCTTCGACACGGAAAAGGAGTGTAACGTCAAACAGGTCGCATCCGGCCGTTTCGGCGTCACGAGCCACTACCTCTCCTCTGCCGACGAACTGCAGATTAAGATGGCACAGGGCTCGAAGCCCGGCGAGGGTGGCCACCTGCCCGGTCAGAAGGTAAACGAGATGATTGCCCATGTCCGGTATGCGACGCCGGGCGTCGGTCTCATCTCCCCACCTCCACTCCACGACATCTACAGCATCGAGGATTTGAAACAGCTCATCCACGACCTGAAGGTCGCAAACGACACGGCCGACATCAACGTCAAACTCGTCTCCGAGGCGGGTATCGGCACGATTGCGGCGGGCGTCGCAAAGGCCAACGCAGACGTCGTACACATCAGTGGGCACTCGGGCGGGACGGGTGCGAGTCCGCGCACGTCCATCAAGAACGCTGGGCTGCCGTGGGAACTCGGGCTTGCAGAAGCCAACCAGATGCTCTGTCAGACCGGCCTCCGCTCGCGCATCCGCGTCACCGCAGACGGCGGGCTGAAGACGGGTCGCGACGTAGCCGTCGCCGCCTTACTCGGCGCAGAGGAGTACGTCTTCGGGACGGCGAGCCTCGTCACCTCCGGCTGTGTGATGGCCCGGCAGTGTCACAAAAACACCTGTCCGGTCGGCGTTGCCACCCAAGACGAGAACCTGCGCCGCCGGTTCCCCGGCGAGCCACAACACGTCATCAACTACATGACGTTCATCGCTGAGGAGCTTCGTGAGATCATGGCCGAGCTCGGCTTCCGGACGATAGAAGAGATGGTCGGTCGCGTCGAGGTGCTCAAACAGCGCACCGACGTGAAACAGCCAAAGGCGAAGAAGGTAGACCTCTCGTCGGTGCTCGCGCCGCTCGCAGGGGAGGTGCGGACGAAGACCGAAGCCCAGAACCACGACATCGACTCGCAACTCGACCACGCACTCATCAAGCAGGCGAAGCCCGCGCTCCAACGGCGCGAACCCGTCGTGCTCGAAAGCGAGATTACGAACGTCGACCGCGCGGTCGGCGCGATGCTCTCGAACCGCATCTCCAACAAGTTTGGGGGCGACGGCCTCGCAGACGATACCATCGCCATCGACTTCGAGGGGACGGCAGGCCAGTCCTTCGGCGCGTTCCTCGCCTCCGGCGTCACGATGCACCTGACCGGCATCGCAAACGACTACGTCGGCAAGGGGCTGTCGGGCGGGAAAATCGCCGTCCAGACGCCACCGACGGCGTCGTACAAGGCAGACGAGAACGTTCTCATCGGCAACGTCGCGTTCTACGGTGCGACCGAGGGCGAGGCGTATATCAACGGGATTGCAGGCGAGCGCTTCTGTGTGCGCAACTCCGGCGTGAAAGCCGTCGTTGAAGGCGTGGGCGACCACGGCTGTGAGTACATGACCGGCGGCGTCGCCGTCGTCCTCGGCGAGACGGGGAAGAACTTCGCCGCGGGCATGTCTGGCGGTGTGGCCTACGTCCTAGATGAGACCGACACGCTGGCAAAGAAGGCGAACACCGGGATGGTCACGCTCGACAACGACCTTGCAGAGCGCGACCGCCGCATGCTTCGTCGCCTCGTCGAGAATCACGCGGCCTACACCGACAGCGAGCGCGCCAAAGCGCTGCTCGCGAACTGGGAGGAGACGCTATCTTCGTTCGTGAAAGTGATGCCCGACGCCTACGCCGAGGTCATCGCAGAACACGATTCAGAGGACGTGCGCACGAAACTGCCGCGCGCCGCCTCGGAGTACGCGGAGGGGAATGCGGGAAACGGTATCGCGCTCTCTGACGACTGAACAGAGAGCGCCCCAGTTTTTCGACTGACCGCGTCCGCCAAAACTTTGCGCACCCGTCACTCAGCAACAGCCATGGACACAGCCCTCGTCATCGGCGGGACGCGGTTTATCGGCAAGTGGACGGTTCGAGAACTCCTTTCTCACGACTACGACGTGACCATCTTCAACCGCGGGAATCATGAGAACCCGTTTGGCGAGGAAGTCGCACACATTCAGGGCGACCGCACGAACGACGCCGAACTCGCCGCAGCGGCGACCGAGGCCGACCCGGACGTCGTCATCGATTGCGTGGCGTACAAGCCCCGCGAGGTGCGCACCGCAACCCGCATTTTCGAGGACGTAGACGCCTACGTCTACATTTCGAGCGGGAGCGCCTACGGTGACGAAGAAATCCCGAAACGCGAGGGCGTCACCCGGCTCTGTGACTGCACGAACGAGCAGGCCGATGAGGACTCAGCCGAATCCTATGGCCCGCGGAAAGCAGAGGGCGACCGCGCCATCTTCGCGGCTGCAGAACGCGGTGTAAACGCCATGAGCGTGCGTCCGTGCATCGTCTACGGCCCGGATGACTACGGCGAGCGCTTTGACTACTGGATTCACCGCGTCAGCACCTACGACCGCGTCATCATCCCGGGTGATGGGACGAACCTCTGGCATCGTGCGTACGTCGAAGACGTGGCGAGCGCGCTGCGCATCGTCGCAGAGGAGGGCGACTCCGGCGAGGCGTACAACGTTGGCGACCAGCGGCTCGTGACCTTAGAAGAGATGCTTCATCTCATGGCAGACGCACTCGATACCGACATCGACGTGGTGCACGCGGGCGCACGTGAACTGTCGATTGCAGGTCTCACGCCCGAAAATTTCATCCTCTGGCGCGACTACCCGCACGTCCTCGCGACGGAGAAACTGGCGTCGCTTGGCTGGGAATCGACGCCCCTGCGCGAGGCGATGGAACGCACGGTCGATGACCACCTCGAAAGCGACCGCGACGGGAGCGAACACGACCCCGGGCGTGAAAATGAAGCGCGCCTCCTCTCGGTTCTCGACACCATCTGAACACACGTCAGCCGACAGAGAGTAAACGGTATCACGGCGGGCGGTTCATGTCATAGTATGTTTACCAAGTCGTCGTGGATTCGCCTGCCACGAAACGTTCTGGTGGGCCACGGGGTCTTAGACCAGACGGTGGAGGCGGTCTCAGAACTCCACCTGCGTGGGACGCCGGTGCTCGTCACGAGTCCGACGCCGCGGAAGATCGCGGCCGACCGAATCATCGACCAGTTCGAGGACGCAGGCTTCTCGCCGGAAATCGTCGTCGTTGAAACCGCGAGCTTCGCGGAGGTACAGCGCGTCATCGACGCCGCCAAAGCAGTGGACGCAGGCTTCCTCGTCGGCGTCGGCGGCGGGAAGGCAATCGACATCGCGAAGATGGCTGCAGACCGCATCGACCGCGGCTTCATCTCTGTGCCAACGGCGGCGAGCCACGACGGCATCGTGAGCGGCCGCGGTTCGGTTCCGGAAGGCGACACCCGCCACAGCGTGGCCGCGGACCCGCCGCTCGCCGTCGTCGCGGACACCGAACTGCTCGCGAACGCCCCGTGGGAACTCACCACCGCGGGATGTGCGGACATCATCTCTAACTATACTGCGGTCAAAGACTGGCAACTCGCCCACCGCCTGAAGAACGTCGAATACTCTGAGTACGCGGGCGCGCTCTCACAGATGACTGCGGAGTTGCTCGTAGAACGCATCGACGCTATCAAACCCGGCCTCGAAGAGTCCTCGTGGGTGGTCGTAAAGGCGCTTGTCTCCTCTGGCGTGGCGATGAGCATTGCCGGGTCCTCGCGGCCCGCGAGCGGCGCAGAACACCTTTTCTCTCATCAGTTAGACCGTCTCACACCCGGGGCGGCGCTCCACGGCCATCAGGTCGGTGTCGGGTCGATTCTCATCGAGTATCTCCACTCGGGCGAACACGGCCAGTGGCAGAACATCCGCGACGCGCTCGACAAACTCGGTGCGCCGACGACGGCAGACGGACTCGGTATCGACCCCGAAACCGTCATCGAAGCGCTGACGACGGCCCACGAAATCCGCGACCGCTACACGATACTCGGCGATGGGGTGAGCGAGGATGCCGCGATAGAAGTCGCAACCGTTACAGGCGTTATCTAAGCTGGAAGTGCGTCAGACACCGTTGCGGGCGGATTTGTCCACCATTCGACGGCGGCAACGCCGTCGCCTTCACGCAGTTCACCGCCAGTTGGAACGCCAGAAAAGAGGAGTTGGAGTTGATACACGGGGGGTCGTTCGACGTTTCGTTCGTCGCCGATACCCACAATCGAGACGCGTGTGACTTCGTCGATGTCACAATCGAGGCCTGTTGTTCGTTTCACGAGTCGTTTTGCGCCCGCTTCGAGGGTTTCGTCTGCGCCGACTCTGCCACCGGGTTCGGCCCACCGGTTCGTCCCATCATCTTCTTTGACCAGTAACACACGTCCGTCAGGGTCTTCGAGACGAACGCCTGCACAGACGACTCTCCCCGCGGCGAACTGCTCGCACGCGCGCTCGTAGGTGGCGGGCGGCAGCGCAGTCGTGGTCTGGTTTACCGGCACCGACCCGTACTGCGTCGAAAGCGTAGAAAGAAGCTCCCCGACCTGCTCTCGGGAGCGTTCTGAGACGGCCATAGCCGCCCCAAAACAACCAGTTGTAATAAGTCTTCTACAACGGGAAATGTGTGGGTAGCTGACCTGTAACGATAACGAACTACGTTTGCGAAAAATCACGCCGTTCCCGTCTGTGGATTCATTCGACTTGCACAGAAAACCTCTCGTAGAGGGCTACATTTGCCCCGCGTGTGCCCACCTCAGACGTATTTGTCGAGAAACGCCGCGACGGTCGTGTAGGCGGTGACTCGATTTTCGAGCTTCGAGAAACCGTGGCCCTCGTCGTCGAAGATGCGCTTTTCGACGGGGACGTGTTTGCTCGCTTCTGCGGCAATCTGTTCTGCCTCGCCGACCGGGACGCGCGGGTCGTTCTTGCCGTGGAGGACGAGCAACGGCGCGCTGATGGCGTCGATGTTGTTGATGGGGCTAATCTCCTCTAGGAACTCTCGGTCCGCGTCGAGCGAGCCGTACTCTGCCTCGCGCAGCTTGCGCCGCCAATCGCCCGTGTTCTGCAGGAACGTGATGAAGTTCGCAATGCCGACGATGTCGATGCCCGCAGCCCAGAGGTCGGGGTACTCGGTGAGCGCCGCGAGCGACATGAACCCGCCGTAGGAGCCGCCCATCACCGCGATGCGCTCTGGGTCAACCGTTGGGTGGGCGTGGAGCCATTCGACCGCGGCTTTGATATCCGCCACCGAGTCCATGCGCTTTTCCACGTCATCGAGGCGCGTGTAGGCCTTCCCGTAGCCCGTCGACCCGCGCACGTTCGGCTCGAGCATGGCGTACCCGCGATTCACGAGGTACTGCTTGACCGGATTGAACGACGGGCGACGCTGGCTCTCTGGGCCGCCGTGGATGTCCACGACAACGGGCGTTGCGCCCAACTTGGCGTCCTGTGGGAGCGTAAAGAAGGCCGGAATCTCGCGCCCGTCGAACGACTCGTAGTGGATGACTTCGGGTTCGCGGAACGTGTCTTTTTGAATCCCGGCAGTCGAGGCGTTCGTCCAGCGCGTTGCCTCGCCTGACTCTACGTCCACGACGTAGACGTTCGCGTTCTCGGAACTCCCTGTGACCGTAATCGAGAACGCGCTCGCGTCTGCGTTGAAGCTGATGCCGCCTTGGACGCCGCGCGGCAGCACTGGTTCTGGGTACTCCTCGATTTCTGTTGGTGAACTCAAGTCGCCCACAGTCAGGTCCGTGTAGCCTTCGACGTTTCTCGCGTAGATGATGCGCCCGGTGTCCTCGTCGATGGCCGCGCCGGCGACGTTCCACTCGGCGTCCTCCACGACGGGTTCGAGTTCCAGCGTGTCGAGCGAGAGACGCGCGAGCAAGAGTAAATCTGCGTCGCGGTCGGTGACGAGATAGAGGCTCTCGCCGTCCGGTCCCCACTGGACGCTCCCGTAGCGAACGTGGCCCTCGTGGGGCGTGACGTGGGTCAACTCGCTGGTTTCGACGTCGAGGACGTACACGTCTTGGTCGAAACTGGAGTGGGCTTCGGAGACGATGAGGCGGGTGTCGTCCGGGCTCCACCCGCCCACCGTCAGCCAGCCGTCGCCTTCGTACACCAACTCGGCGTCGCTTCCCGTCTCGTTGCGGCGCTGGACATAGATGTCGAAGACACTCCCTTCACGGCGATTCGAGGAGAAGGCAAAGCGTTCGCCGTCGTGGCTCCAGCCGCCCCACCAGTGTTTCGCATCCGGCGTGTCGGTGAGCGCCGTGATGCGGCCGTCGCTGTCGAGGCGAAACAGCTGTTCGCGCTCGTTGCCGCCCTCGTCCATGCCGAAGACGAGTTCCGGGTTCTCGGGCGACCACGAGGCGAAGGTGATACGCTCGTCGTAGAAGGTGCGCTGTTCTGGCCAACGACCGGGTTCGTGCAGCGACCAAATCTGGGAGGTTCCCGTCGTGTCCATCAAGAAGGCGAGTTCGCCGTGGGGGCCAAACGACGCCGACCCCGCATTGCGAATATTGAGATACCGCTCGACATCATATACCATACGACTGGTTCTCCGTTCGCCCGCAAAGTCGTTTTTATCGAAATGGTGTCATGTAGAGTTGGCAAGCCGTTCGGGTGGTTTTTTATCAATTGATTTCGTCCCGAGGTGTATGCGCGTCGCGTTCGTCTCGTCTCACACAACCGATAGACGAGACACCCCAGGCAACCGCCGGGTTCGCAGAGTCGCAGAAGGGCTCTCACAGAAGGGCCATGAGGTTGCCGTGTTCTGTACCCAGTGGTGGGAGGGTGAGACCGTAACCGAGTTCGAGCGAGACGGTGTCACCTACCACGCCGTCACCGACACCCCCGCCCCGCTCACGTTCGCGACCAAACTCCCGTTTGCCCTCTCGTCGTTCAACCCTGACATCATCCACGCCACCCCGACGCCACCGGCACAGGTGGTTGGCGCGCGACTGACAACGTTGTTCTCGCGGACGCCAGTGCTGGTCGATTGGTACGGCGACGACGACCCACCAGACTCATGGCGCGGGCGGTATCCGGCTCGTGCGCCAACGGCGGTCATCACGCCCTCACGGATGGTGAGCACGTGGGTCAGAGAAAGCGGGGCGTCTGCAGAGGCTGTCGAAATCATCCCTCAGGGGGTCGATATATCTCTGATAGCGGACACGGACCCGAACGATGGCGTCGATGTCGTCACCGCCAGTCGCATGGATGACCACGCGAACCTCGACAGCCTGTTTCTCGCGCTCGCAGAGCTTCGTGACCGCGACTGGCACGCAGTCGTCATCGGTGATGGGCCGAATCGAGCAGCCTTCGAGCAACAGGCTGGAGACCTCAGAATCGCAGATCGGATCACGTTCACCGGGTCGCTCACGCCCGCAGAGCGGGTGGCCTACTACAAAGGCGCACACGTGTTCACCCACACAGCCACGCGGACGCCGTTTGCCACCGAACTGCTCTGGGGACTCGCGTGTGGGTGTATCGGCATCGTTGAGTACCACACCAATTCTGCGGCCCACGAACTCGTCGAAGGCTTAAAACGGGGTTTTCGCGCAACCTCACCGCCGGAAATCGCAAACGCAATCGAAGAAGCCGGGTCGCTCGACACGCGACCGACAGACGAGCGCTTTTTCAAGTACAGTCACGACGCGATGCTCGAACGCTATCTCACCTGTTATTCTGCGGTACGCGACGATGCTGGGCTCTTTTAACTCGACAATACGAGAGGGCGTGGGACATGGTTCAGCCCCCCTCTAAGCGTGTGACGCCACGTGTGAGCATCCTCTCCAGACACACGCCCTCGCTTCCCGCGGTCTGCGTACACCCCACGAGTCATACGCGTCTGTGCGCGGGCAGGTATCTAGTAACACACCAAATGTTTGTTTATTTCGGTTGTCTGTTTAACGGTTTTATTACCTCCGCTCGCGCACATCACTGCCGTTAAGCGAGCGAACGGAATGGTAAATTGTCTTCTTTATCGCCGGGCGGAGGCGTTTTGAAACTGCCTGTGGCGTGATGCCGAGTTCGTCGCTGAGTTCGTCAAGCGACACGAGTCGAGGGCTTTCGAAGTAGCCCTTTTTCACGGCCAAAATGAGCGCTTCTTGCTGTTCTTCAGTGAGTGTGACGGGCATGTCTGTGCCTTCTATCGCGTCAAGCGTGGCGATGCGCTCGACTTCGACCGGGATGTCGTAGGTGTCACAGGCGGTGTGAAACGCCGTCACTGAATCGTGGTTCTGGAAGCGAACGCGAAAAAACCAGCTGTCGTCTCCATGCGCTTCAAGAACCGTCCCACCCGTCTCGAGAAGGGCGGTCAGCAGACGCTCTGAGGGCTGCGTACAGACAACGCGGTAGAGCAATCGGTCATCAATCTGGTCGAGTAAGGTGAGCGATTCAATCTCGGGCGACGCCGTGACGAGTCGCTCGAACGATGCTGCCGCAGCGCCGGACACCCAGATGTAGGGAACCGGTTGCTCGCCAAGTGGGACGATTCGTTCGAGTTCGATATGGATGCCCGTTGACTGCGTGAGCGCAGACCCAAACATGAACGACTCCGAGGGGAGGACGAACTCGAGGATAGTGCTCATACAATATGTAGAACACCAACCAATAGAACTGTTTGCGTGTTGAGAACTACGAGTCCAGTGTCGTGTGCTCACTCGAATTTGGTTGGGTCGCGCGCCGCCTGTGCCGCCCGAACCGCGGCGACGTTTGCGTTCACGTCGTGGACACGCACGATGTCCGCGCCGCGTTCGACCGCGAGCGTCGTCCCAGCGATGGTCGCAGGCAAGCGGTCGTCGTCTTTCTCTCCGAGAATGTCGAACATCGACTTGTGTGAGTGCCCAATCAGGACGGGACACCCGAGCGCGTGTAACTCGCCCGCCCGCCCGAGCAACTCGAAGTTTTCTGTAGCCGATTTTCCGAAGCCAAGACCGGGGTCGACGATGATTTTCCGCCGGTCGAGCCCAGCTTTCTCTGCGAGCAGCACTTTCTCGTTTAACTCCGCGATGACGTCTTCGACCACGTCGTCGTACTCCACAGTGTGTTCGGGGATGACGGGCGCATCGAGGCTGTGCATGACGACGACGGGTGCGTCGAACTCGGCGGCAACAAAGCGCATCTCTGGGTCTTCAAGACCCGTCACGTCGTTGATGATGTCGCCACCGGCTTCAAGGGCTGCCCGCGCCACCGACGCTTTTCGCGTGTCGATAGAGATGAGACAGTCGAGGGCTGCGAGCTGTTCGACCACAGGGACGACCCGCGCGATCTCGGCTTCGGTGCTCACTTCGTCGGCGCCCGGGCGCGTGCTCTCGCCACCAATGTCGATGATTTCGGCCCCTTCTGCGACGATTTCCTTCCCGCGTGAAACGGCGTCTTCGATGGCTTCGTAGCGGCCGCCATCGTGGAAGCTGTCCGGCGTGACGTTTAAAATTCCCATGACGACGGGGCCGTCTTCCCACGGATAGCCGAGTTTTTCGGGGCGCGTCTGAATCGAGAGCGCCTCGCGGATGTCGTCTGCGAACGGCGAGAGCCCGTAGGGTTGGCCGTCGAGCTTGTCGGCGAGGCGCTTGAACTGCGCAAGCGTTCCCATCAACACGACATCGAACGTCTCGTCGTCTTGGTCGTTGAGGCCCGACAATGCACACTCACCGCCGAGCGACAGCATCTCTTCTTTCAGGTACTGCGCTTGGCGTTTCTGGACGCGGGTTTTGAGCACGCGGTGGACGGCTTTCCCGCGCATCCGCCAGACGCCGGGGTCGGTGACGTGTGCGCCTGAGAGTGTTTTGCGGGCGTCGTCTAAGTCCACGATACGCTTTGGAATCTCGGCTCGCGTCCAGCGTCTGCGGGCTTCGGCGACGACGAACAGCGACCCCGTAATCAGGACGCAGTCGTTCGGTCCGGCGTTCGAGAGCGCCAGTTCGACGGCGCTTTCGACGGCGCTCCGACGAGACACGTCCGCGACACCTGCGTCTTCGAAAATGCTCGCGAGCACCGCCCGGTCTTGTGAGCGGGTTAAGTCGGGTTGGCAGGTGACCACGGAATCGGGCGTCGGGAGTGCTGTCACCATCCCACGGTGGTCTTTGTCGCTCATTGCGCCGAACACGAGGTGGAGGTTGTCGTACTCGAATTCAGAAAGGAGGTCAGCGACGACCTCGCACGCGCCGGGGTTGTGCGCCCCGTCGAGGACGGTGAGCGGCGACTGACTCATCACTTCGAATCGCCCCGGCCAGTGGGCTTTGCGGAGGCCGCGTGCGATGGGGCTCTCGTCAACGGCTGCGACCTGTCGGGCGAGTGCGACTGCGATGCCCGCGTTCGCCGCTTGGTGGTCGCCAAGCGCGGGGAGGAGCGCTTCGACGTGCCAGTCGGGACCATCGAGCCTGACGCACCCTTCGAGACCATCACGCCCGTCGTAGGCTACTGTCACGTCCGCGTCGTCGTCGCCAACGGTGACGATGTCGCCTGCCTGTTTGCGGACCGCATCGAGCGCTGTGCCCGTAGCCGCGGTCACGAGCGGGTTCACGCCGGATGCGACATGCGCTTTGTCCGTGGCGATTTCTTCGACCGTGCCGCCGAGATATTGGGTGTGTTCGAGCGAGACGTTGGTCACGGCGCTTGCAATCGGTGAGACGGCGCTCGTCGCGTCGTACTTCCCGCCGATGCCGACTTCGAGGATGGCCACATCAACGTCCTGTCTCGCAAATTCCCAAATGGCGAGCGCGGTGAGCGTCTCGAAGAAGGTGGGTGACTCGCCGTTCGTAGCCGCTTCGGTGAGATACGGTTTCGTCTGTTCGACAAACGAGATGAGCCCCTGTTTCGAAATCATCCGCCCGTTCACGCGAACGCGCTCGCGGACATCTTCGAGGTGTGGGGAGGTGTAGAGCCCGACCGACAGCCCGGCTTCGCGGAGGGTAGATTCGAGCATCCGAACGGTGCTGCCCTTGCCGTTTGACCCTGCGACTTGCACGAAGTCAATGTCATCGTCGGGACTGCCGAGATGGTCGAGCAGGGCCCGCGTGGCCTCGGTACCCGCCCGTGGGGTGAATCGCCGCAGGTCGAAAAGAAAGTTCGCGGCGTCGTGGAACTCCATACAGATGGAATCTTGAGGTGTCCGCTTTAGCCTGTCGAACGTCGGTGAGGGTGGGGACGGTGTCTGCTCGTCAGCGGCGATTGGCTCAGTCGTGCTTAAACAACCGACGCACTCGTTTCTCCTCGTGCGTCGAACTTCAAACACGCTTTCACTTTGTTCAGTCGTGTTTGAAACACCGTTGCTCGCCCCGCTCGCAACGAGCTTTAAGCACGATTTCGCTGCGCTCAATCGTGCTTAAAAGAACGCTGACCCGTGAACACCATCGTCATGCCGTGTTCTTCTGCGGCCGCAACCACGTCGTCGTCGTTGACCGAACCGCCGGGCTGGATGACGGCGGTGATACCGGCTTCTGCGGCGGCTTCGATGCCGTCGGGGAACGGGAAGAAGGCGTCTGACGCCATGACTGCACCTTTTGCGTCCTTGCCCTCTGCGTGTTCGTCTGCCTTCATCGCGGCGAGGCGGACGGCGTCAACCCGAGAAACCTGTCCCATGCCGACGCCGACGGTTTCCGTGCCTTTCGCGAAGAGAATCCCGTTGGATTTGACGTGCTTCAGGGTTTGCCACGCGAACAGCATCGTCTCCAACTCCTCGTCGGTTGGCTCCTTCTCGGTGGCGATTTCGAGGTCGTCTACGGTGAGCTTCTGCAGGTCACGCTCTTGGATGAGGCGGCCGCCGACGATTGGTTTTTCGACGAGCGTGGAGGTGATTTCGTTGAGCGGGCCAACATCGAGGACGCGCAGATTCTTCTTCTCGGTGAGCACGTCGAGGGCGGCCTCGGTGTAGCCCGGCGCGACGACGACCTCTTTGAACGAGTCGATGATGCGCTCTGCGGTTTTCGCATCGCACTCGCGGTTGAGTGAGACAATGCCCCCAAACGCACTCATCGGGTCGGTCGAGAGGGCGTTCTCGTAGGCTTCTGCGAGCGTGTCGGCGGTCGCACAGCCTGCGGGGTTCGCGTGCTTGATGACCGCGGCGGCGGGTTCGTCGAACTCTTTGATGAGGTTGAGCGCGGCGTCCGCGTCGTTGTAGTTGTTGTACGAAAGTGCCTTTGCGCCCTCGTTGAGCTGGTCGGCGTGGACGACGCTCGCCTCCTCGCAGGTCGCGTCTGCGTAAACCGCAGCCGCTTGGTGGGGGTTCTCCCCGTAGCGCAGGTCGGTGAGGTGGTCTGCGGTTTCGACGCGGCGGGCCGGGAACTCGCCGCCAACGTCGGCGTCGATTTCGACACCGTCTGCGGACACCGTGACAGCGTCTTCTGCGAACCACTTGACGGCGCGCGGGTAAGCTTTGAACTCGCCTTCGTAGAGGACGCGCTCTTTGAGCGTGTCTTCGGTGTCACCGTCATAGATTGGAATCGGCTCTTGAGTGACGATTGGCCCGGCATCGACCTCCTCGTTTACGACGTGGACGGTGCAGCCAGTGACTTTGACGCCCGCAGAGAGCGCGTCGCCCCACGCGTCCATACCCTTGAACATCGGGAGCAGGGAGGGGTGGACGTTGAGCGTCGTCGGTGCATTGTTCAGGAACTCGCCGGTCAGGACGCGCATGTAGCCGTCGAGACAGACGAGGTCGAAATCGTAGTCCGCGAGTCGCGCGAGGATGCGCTGTTCGTGTGATTCACGAGATTCGCCCTCCTCGCGTTCGACGACTTCCGTGGCGATGCCGCGCTCTGCTGCGGTATCGAGAACCGGCGCGCCCTCTCTGTTCGTGAGGACGACTTCCACCTCTGCGCCGCCGGGCGCGAGGTCTGCGATGTGCATGAGATTCCGTCCGCGGTTGCTCGCCAGACCAGCGATTCGTGTCATGTGCGAGAGCGCGTTCGCCGGGAGTAAAGTAATTGCGATTGCCTGAGCGAATGTGTGCGTGTCTGTGCATAGAATCGGTGCAAAATCCGCACTCGTCCCGTGTTTCTATGCACACTCCTGTGTCCTTCGACCGACACGCTTTTGCTATGCGGGGCGGCAGTCGAAGGTATGTCATCATTCGAAGCGGACGGTCCGCTGTTCGCCGTCTCGCCACTCGACGGGCGATATGGGCGCTACACCAAACCGCTCTCACCCTACGCCAGCGAGGCCGCGCTCATGCGTGCCCGCGTCCAAGTCGAAGTGGAGTATCTCATCGCGCTTGCCGACCTCGACGCGACGCCGCTCGAAATCGCCGACGCAGACCGCACCACGCTGCGTGCCCTCTACGAGGAGTTCGATGCTGAGGACGCAGACGTCATCAAACGCCTCGAAACGACGGGCTACAAGGAGTACACCGCGACCAATCACGACGTGAAAGCCGTCGAGTACTTCATCCGCGACGGCCTCCCTGAATCGCTCGCTGACGCCGGCCCGTGGGTGCACTTCGGGCTGACGAGTGAGGACGTGAACAACCTCGCCCATCGCCTGCTGGTGAAACCCGCTGTCAAAGAGATTCTCCTGCCAGAACTCTACGAAACCCGCGACGTGCTCATCGCCATGGCTCGTGAGTTCCGCGACCTGCCGATGCTTGCGCGCACTCATGGCCAGCCCGCCACGCCGACGACGTTCGGCAAGGAGATGGCTGTCTACGCCGCACGCCTCGGGCGCACCATCGCAACCATCGAACGCGCAAGCGACGAAATTTCGGGCAAGCTTGCGGGCGCAAGCGGCACCTACGCCGCCCACCACGTCGCCTACCCGGACGTTGACTGGCGCGCATTTTCCCGCGAGTTCGTCACCTCACTCGGCCTCGAATACACCCCGCTCGCCACGCAGGTCAACCCGTGTGACGACCTCGCGGCGCTCTTTTCGGCCATCCGCACCGCGAACACCGTCCTCATCGACCTTGACCGCGACATGTGGCTCTACGTCTCAGACCGGTATCTCGGTCAGGAGACGGTCGAAGGCGAGACGGGCAGTTCGACGATGCCTCACAAGGTCAACCCAATCGACTTCGAGAACAGCGAAGGCAACCTCTCGAAAGCCAACGCCGACCTCGTGTTCTTGGGCGACTACATCACCACCTCTCGCCTCCAGCGCGACCTGTCGGATTCGACCGTCAAACGCAACATCGGCGCGGCGTTCGCCTACTGCCTCATCGCCTACGGCAAGGTGCAAAAAGGGCTCTCGAAGGTCGTCCCGAACGAGGCGGTCATGCGCGAGGAACTTGAGAACACGCCGGAAATCATCGGGGAGGCCGTCCAGACCATCCTCCGGCGCGAAGGCCATGAGGACGCCTACGAGCGCGTAAAAGCCCTCTCGCGTGGCCAGCGCGTCACCCTCGACGACTTCCGCGCCCTGTTCGACGACTTGGATGTGTCAGCAGACGTGCGCGCAGAGCTCCACGCGCTGACGCCCGCGGGCTACACCGGTATCGCCGCCGACCTCGTGGACGACCTCGACTCAGCGTAGGAGGTTATCCACCTCCCTCACGTACGCTAGGGCCGTGCAGATTTTCGTTTCGGCCGACGGGCGACGCGGGTTCGTGCTTCGCGTAGCCGCCTTTGTGCTCTTTTTCCTCGTCCTCGTCATGCTGAGTCGCCGGATGCTCCCACTGTTCGCAAATCCCGAGTACGCTCGCATGCAGATTGCGGGGTACGGCTCGCTCGCGCCGCTCGTCTTCATCGGCCTACAAGTTGCACAGGTCGTCATCGCTCCCATCCCCGGACAGGCGATGGGGGTGGTGAGCGGCTACCTCTTTGGCGCCGCGTTTGGCACGCTCTACAGCGTGATTGGTGCGGGCATCGGGAGCTTTCTCGCCGCAGGCATCGCCCGACGATTTGGTCGCCCCTACGTCCAGCGCGTCGTCCATCCGGACACGCTCGCTCGGTTCGACGGCGTCACCGACCGACGCGGCGCGGCTGGCCTGTTTCTCGCCTTTCTGGTTCCCGGTCTCCCTGATGACGCCATCTGCTTCGTCGCCGGACTCACTCGGCTGTCGCTATCGCGTATCGTCCTCATCGCCATCCTCGGGCGTGCGCCGTCGCTCCTGCTCACGAACCTCGTGGGCGCAGAGCTCGCTAGCAGAAATCTTGCGACAGCGGCGGTGCTCGGCATGTTGGTGCTGGTGCTCTCGATTGTTGGCTACGCGAATCGTGAGGCACTCACCGCGTGGGTCGCAGGCGACGGGCGTTAGGAGAGAAACGCCGCGACGGTTTCGGTGACAGCCCTCCCGGCGGCTTCGACGTCGGAAAACTGGACGTACTCGCGTGGCGCGTGGGCAACCGCACCCTCGTCGTCCGCGAGCACGCCGGGGCCGAACACGACTGTTGGCGCGTCCGTGGCGAAATACGACGCTTCGGTCGCTGCCGAGAATGGGCGAATCTCGCCGCCTGACGCGGCCGCGAGCGTCTGTGCGAGCTTGCCGTCGTCGTCGGTCTCGAACGCTTCGAGAAACGGCGTCGGGCGCTCGGTGAGCGCGAACGAACACTCGAAGTCGGGGACGTGTTCGCGGAGGTGGGCTTCGAGCGAGTTTGTGAACGACGCTGCCGTTTCTGGCGGGACGCTCCGGCGGTCAATCGTAATTTCACACTCGGCGGGGACCTGATTCGACGCCGTTCCCCCATCTATCATCGTCGGCGTGAGGGTCGCCGCGCCGAGTTCGGAGTGTACCGGCGGCGCGTCGTCGCGGTCGAGGAACGTTTCGAGCGCGCGGAGCACCTGTCCCGCCCCGGAGACGGCGTTTTTCCCCGACTGTGGCTCTGCGGCGTGGGCGTTCTCGCCGTGGACGGTAATCGTCCCCTCGAAACGGCCTTTCGCCGCGTTGCACACGTCGAGGTTTGTGGGTTCGCCAACGATGTAGGCGTCTGCTGAAATGTCGAGGGCGGCCGCGCCGAGCGACAGCACTTCCTCGTCGGGTGTGATGGCGAGAGTGAGTGTTCCGCGCTCAAGTTCGGTAGTGAAAAACGCGACGAGAAGGGCGGTGAGCGGCCCCTTCGCGTCGCACGATCCGCGCCCGCGGATGGTGTCGCCGTCGCGTGAAAACTCGACGTGCGGCGGCACGGTGTCGATGTGTGTATTGAGGACAACGTGCGGCCCGGGTTCGTCGCCTTCGCGTGTGGAAATGGTGTTGCCCGCGTCGTCGACGCGCGCCTCGAAGCCCTCGGCTTCGATGGTCGAAACGAGTAACTCGCGCATCGCGGAGACGTCCTCAGTCGAGGGCGTCTGTACCGCAGTTTCGAGGAAGGATTTGGGGTCAAACCCCACGTCAGGCCTCCGTCGGGTCAAGCCGTCCGGGCTTGCTGACGGCCACCTCACCTCGAAAATCGAGTTCGACTGGCCCCCAAAGGTACGCGGAGCCATCGGTGAGGGTGACTTCGAGGTCACCGCCCGGCGGCGAGACGGGAACCGGCTCTGCGCCGGAGACGAGGCCGAGTTCGCGCGCCGCGGCGGCGATTGCGACCGCGCCCGTGCCACACGACTTGGTTTCGCCTTCAACGCCGCGCTCGAAGGTACGCTGGTCGAAGCCACCGTCTTCGCGCTGGCTGGCGAAGTTGACGTTCGCGCCTTCGGGGAAGCAGTCTGCGTGGCGGATGGCCGGGGCCACCGCTTCGAGGTCGATTTCCGAAACGTCGTCCACGAAGATGACCGCGTGTGGGACACCCGTGTTCACGGCCGTGAGGCGGTAGCCTTCGATTTCCTGGTCGATGACTGGCGCGTCTGCGATGACCGGAACCGCATCGGGGTCGAACGCGGGCGTCCCCATCTCGATGGTCACGCCGTCTGGTTCGATGCGCGCGTGGCGGGTTCCCGCCTGCGTATCAATCATTATCTCATCCGCGTCAGTTCGCGCTGCGGCCCACGCCGCTGCACACCGCGCGCCGTTGCCACACATTGCCGCCGTCGAGCCGTCGGGCTGGACGAGCGTCATGACGACGCGCGGCGGGGAGTAGCGGTCTTCGAGCGCGAGAAAGAGCACGCCGTCTGCGCCCACACGGTCGCTTGCGGGGTCTGAGACGCCGGTTTCTCGATGACACAGCTTCGTGGCGAGCGCCCGGCGGTCGGGGACTGCCTCTGCGGCGTCTACTAGTACGAAGTCGTTTCCGGTTCCGTGGTACTTGTCGAATCGAATCATGGTTCTTCTAAGCTGGTTACGTCGGCGAGGGTTTCACGGCGTACCGCCAGATACGTCTCGCCCTCGTCTACGCAGACGACCGCAGGTCGCGGTCGCGAGTTGTACTGACTGGCCATCTCGTAGCCGTATGCGCCAGCGTTACCGATTGCGAGCAGGTCGCCGCGGGCGGGTGCTGGCAGAACCCGGTCGGTGGCGAAAATATCGCTCGTCTCGCAGATGGGGCCTGCGACGAGCGTTTCTACGGTTTCGCGCTCGCCTGCGTCGGGCGCGAGGTTTCGAATTGCGTGGTACGAGCCGTACATCGCCGGTCGGACGAGCGTCGTCATTCCAGCATCCACGCCCACGACGAGCGTGTCGGGCGTTGGCTTCGTGGTGTTTACGCAGGTGAGCAACACGCCCGCGTCGGCGACGAAGTAGCGACCCGGCTCGATGGCGAGTTGGGCCTCGACCTCACCGAGCGCTTCGCGGGTCGCTTCGGCCGCCGTCGCGATGTCGAGCGGTGGTTCGTCTTCTCGGTATGGGACGCCGAAGCCGCCGCCGACGTTGACGAACTCGAGGGAAACGGGTGACTCGCGGGCGAGCGCACCCATCCGGCTCACGAGTTCGCGGTGGGCAGAGAGGTCATCACCAGAAATGCCACTCCCCGCGTGGGCGTGGATGCCGACCACGTCGAACCCGCGGTCTGCGGCGTCTGCGAGCAGGGCTGGAACCTCATCGTACGGAACGCCGAACTTCGGGTCGGTGCCCGTCGTCACCTTCGCGTGGTGACCCGCGCCGACGCCGGGGTTCACGCGGATGGCGAGCTTTCCGAAGAAGCCGCGTTCTTCGAGGCGGTCGAGCGTGTCTGCCGCCCCGACCGTGATGGTGAGCGGGTGATCTTCTGCGAGCGCGCACACGTGGTCCAAATCCTCACTGGGAGGATTCACGGCGGTGTAGCGCACCGCACTTCCCGTGAAACCGGCGTCGAGCGAGCGCTGAACTTCACCGGCTGAGGCACACTCCGCGCCAACGTCCTCATCACGCAGGGCGCGGAGAACGGGCTTCGAGGTGTTTGCCTTGGTCGCGTAGCTCAGTTCTGCGTCCGGGAACGCCGCGCGGATGCGGCGGGCGTTTTCGCGGACGCGGTCGATGTCATAGACGTACAGCGGCGTGTCGTACGCCTCTGCGAGCTGGTGCAGGCGGTCTGCATCCCACTCGCCGAGTCTGCGTACGTCGGGGTCCACGCCGCGTCCGCCGCTCATTCTCGCAGTGCCTCCTCGCGGGCGGTCGCTTCGAGCGTGGTCGCCTCGATGTCCGTCGCCACGACGGCTGGCTTGTACGCGCCGCCGGAGAACAGGTCGTGGTCGCCAATCGAGGACTCGACGAAGCGCGTGAACGCGCGTCGGTTTGCGGGCAGTTCGCCGTAGATAACTTCCTCTTCGACGAGGTCGTAGACCGGAATGCGTGGCGTGAGCAGCGTGTTCTCGCCCACAATCGAGTTCTCGCCAACGACGAAGCCGGAGGTCACGCGACAGCCCGCGCCGAGCGAGACGCCGTCTTCGACGATGACCGGCGCGCTCTCGACGGGTTCTAAGACGCCGCCGATGAGTGTGTTCGCACCGAGCTTGACGTTGTCGCCGATTTGGGCACAGGAGCCAACGGTGTCACAGGAGTCGACGAGCGTGCCGTCGCCGACGTGCGCGCCGATGTTGACGTAGGCCGGACTCATCAGAATCGCGTTCGAGCCAACGTACGCCCCGCGGCGGATGACCGTTCCGTCCGGCGTGTTTCGCGTGCCTTTTTCCATGAGGTCGCTCGTGTCGCGGAGGGGAAGCACGTCGTGGTAGGTCACGTCGCCGTAGGTGCGCGGTTCGGTGTTGCGCAGGCCGAAGTTCAGCAGGATACCCTGCTTGACCCATTCGTTTGCCTCCCACGACCCGTCGCGCTTTTCGGCGGCGCGAATCTCGCCGGCTTCGAGCGCCTCTAAGAAGGCGTCGAGTTCGGCGAGTTCGTCCGCGCCGACGTCGGCGGCTGTCAGTCCGTCTTGCTTTCGTTGCCACAGGGTTTCGATTGTCGCTTGTAAGCTCATTGAGAGTCTCCGATTACGTCTGCAAAGTCGTACCAACCGGCGTCGCGGGCGGCGACCCACACGGCCGCATCCAGCGCACCGGCGGCGAACACCCCGCGGCTTTCCGCGCGGTGGGTGAGTGTGACTACCTCATCGTTCCCAGCAAGGAGTACCTCGTGTTCCCCGCGAATGTTGCCCGCTCGTCGCACGAGGACGCCGACTTCATCCTCGGAACGCGGGGCCTCTCCTTCCCGGCCATAGACCCGATTGAGGTCGCGCTGTTCGTCGATGCGGTCTAAAATCATGTTTGCGGTTCCGCTCGGCGCGTCTCGCTTTGCGTTGTGGTGGGTTTCGACGAGTTCGATGTCGTAGTCTGGAAGCGCCGAAACCGCCTCGTCTACGACGTTTAAGAGTGCCTGAATCCCGCGGGCGAAGTTCGAGGATTCGAGGACGGGAACCGACTCGCTCGCGATTTCGAGCGTGGCATACTGTTCTTCTGAAAACCCCGTCGTCCCGACGACGACGGCGACGCCCGCCGCTGCGCACGCAGAAACGTATTCGACCGACGACTCGGGGACGGTGAAGTCTACGAGTACGTCCGGGTCGTGTTCTGCAAGCAGCGCGGGCAGCTGTTCGTCTGCGTCGAGCATTACGTCTACCGCGACGTCTTCTGGGTCACGGCTCACGGCGAAGGCGAGTTCCACGTCGTCGCGCTCGTGGGCGAGGGCGATGACCTCCTGTCCCATCCGGCCCGTCGCACCGGTGACCGCAACCCGCGTCATCGGGCGAGCGGTGCCTCCGCGTCTGCTAACTCGGCGAGCACTTCACGGAGTGCATCGAGGTTCTTCTCGCCCATGCGCGAGAGCGGCGGGCGCATCGCACCCGTGCCGTGCCCGCGGATGGCGAGCGCTTCGTTGATTGGAATGGGGTTGGTCTCGATGAACAGTGCGCGAAACAGCGGCCCGAGTTCGTAGTGAAGCTCGCGCGCCATGTCGTAGTCGCCATCGAGTGCTGCGCCGACCATCGCACAGGTGCGCTCTGGTTCGACGTTGCCGGCGACGCTGATGGTGCCGGTCGCGCCCATCGAAATCATCGGGAGCGTGAGGCCGTCGTCGCCAGAGAGCACCGCGAAGTCCTCGCCTTGGGTCTTCTCTAACACTTCGCCGACGCGGTTCAGGTCGCCGCTCGCGGCCTTGTAGCCGAGGATGTTCGGGTGGTCTGCGAGGTTGACGGCGGTTTGGACCGCGATGTTCCTCCCCGTCCGGCTCGGAACGTTGTAGATAATCTGGGGCAGGTCAACCTCGTCTGCGACCGTCCGGAAGTGTTCTTCCATGCCCGCTGGCTCTGGCTTGTTGTAGTACGGCGAGATGAGCAAGAGGGCGTCTGCGCCCGCGTCTGCGGCGCGGTGCGAGAGCGAGACGGCTTCTTGGGTCGAGTTCGAGCCCGAACCGGCGATGACGGGCACGTCTGAAACGGCATCGACAACGCACTCGATGACCTCGATGTGTTCGTCGTGGGTCAGCGTCGCGCTCTCGCCGGTCGTTCCGACGGGCACAAGGCCGTCTACGCCCGCGGCTTCGAGGCGCTGGGCGTCTGCTGCGAGTTGGTCAAAGTCGATACTCAGGTCGTCTGCGAAGGGCGTGACCATCGCGGGAAACACGCCACTGAATGTTTGGTCTGTCATTGTGGTTGGGGTTGGTGATTTTCTACGTGCGCTCAGTAATCAGAGAGTAGCTCACAACGGAGATGCCAGTTCCGCCGCGAACAAGGTGTGTTTACGCACGTTTGCGTTTAGGGCCCCAAAAACGTCGCACGCCACCCTCACCACTGGCTGTTGTCGTGGTGGTCGTTGGTGTGGCGCGTCGCATACGAGTTTCACGGTGTCGCCACTACTTAGGCATTGCGCCAGTTGCGAAGCCTGCCGACGCTCGCTCCGAGTCTCATGGCACAGGTACACACGGTCCGCACCGGCTTCCTCTCGCAAAACCGGCGAGGGCAAACACCTTTCTTTCGGGCGTCTGAATGCTGGTTATGGGTATTCACCATACGGGCCAGCGCGTCGCCCTTCTCGTTGACGCGCAGAATCTCTATCACTCCGCACAGAGCCTCTATTCGCGGAATATCGACTACACAACGCTTCTCAACGAGGCAGTCGATGGCCGTAGACTCACCCGGGCAATTGCGTACGTGATTCGGGCAGATTCACCAGATGAAGAGAGTTTTTTTGATGCACTGAACGACATCGGTTTTGAGACAAAAATCAAGGACATTCAGACGTTCGCAGACGGTTCGAAAAAGGCAGACTGGGACGTTGGCATGAGTTTAGACGCCGTCACCCTCGCCCCGCACCACGACACGCTCGTGCTCTGTACCGGCGACGGTGACTTCAGCCGCCTCTGTTCGCACGTGCGCCATCAGGGCTGTCGCGTCGAAGTGATGGCGTTCAAAGAATCGACTTCGGAGTCACTCATCGATGCCGCAGACTCCTTTACGGACTTCAGCGAAAATCGAGATAACTTCTTGCTTTAGACCGGGCGGCCGGTTTCTGACGTGCCGATGAGAAGCGACCCGGCAGCCATGCCAAGCGCGGCGAGACCGCCGAGGACGACAGGAACCGCGGAACCGAGGAGGCTAAGCGCGAACAGCACGACGGTGCTTGCGAGCAGAACCAGCGTGCCAAAGGTTACTTTCGTTTTCTCGTTGCTCATATCCGGGCTATAGAAGTTCTCCCATATGAGCGTTCTGGAAAAACCGTGACACTGCGGCGCATTACCAATGATAAATCATGATTGGGGAGTGGGTACAAACACCATGGATGCGGGTAAAAGGCGTTTTATCTCCGAGTCGCAAACACCGGCCAATGAGCAACGCAGGCGAGCGTGCGGACCTCCGCACCATCGCAGATTACCAGTTTGGCGCGGGTGCGGGAGCCGCCCTCTTCGCGGGCGACATCGACATCGAGCGCTCCAGCAACGGCCGCCCTCAACAGATTCGCGTCGATGGCGAGCGCATCGTCTCGTTCGGTCTCGACGGCCGGTTCACTCTCGGCGTTCGCGGTGGCCACCGGCTCCGTGACGCACTTCCCGCACCACAGGCCCGTGTCGTCGTCGGCGACGAGAGCGAACCGTTCGTCCGCGACGGCAAGAACGTGTTTGCGAAGTTCGTGAGCGAGGTCGACTCGGAGATTCGCCCCGGCGATGAGGTGCTCGTGGTACACGAAACCGATTCTCTACTTGCGGTTGGACGGGCAGAGTTGTCCGCAACGGCCATGCGCGACTTTGAGACGGGGATGGCGGTCAAAGTCAGACACGGCGCGTCAGAGCAGTAGCTGAGCGCGGTCGGTCGCTAGTCTTTTGCCTCCGGGCTTCAAGTCTGCAGGTATGTTTGGAGGAGGCGGACTCAACCCGCGCAAGATGAAGCAGATGATGAAACAGATGGGCATCGAAGTCGAAGACATCGATGCAGAAGAGGTCATCATCCGAACGAAAGACGAAGACCTCGTGTTCACGAACGCTGACGTCCAGCAAATGGACGCACAGGGGCAGAAAACCTACCAGATCGTCGGCGAGCCAGAGTCGCGCCCACGCGGCGAGGGTGGCAGTACGCCCGCCGTCGAGGGCGAGGTTGTAGCTGAAGAAGACGCGTCCACCGAAGTGGACATCCCTGACTCGGACGTCGAAATCGTCGCCCAGCGGACGGGCGCGAGCGCCACCGAGGCCCGCGAAGCACTCAAAGCGGAAAACGGCGACCTCGCCGCCGCTATTTCCAGACTAGAGTGACCGTCCTACTGGTTCACGGCTCTCGTGAGTACCTGCGCGAGCCGGGCGATGAGTTACAAACAGACCTTGGCGTCTTGCAGATTCCCGAAGACGTGGAACCCGGGCAGACGCTCTACACGCATCTGGACGAGGAGTTCACCGTCCGCCGGATGCGCGGCCCCGACCTGTTCAACCACTTAGAGCGGACGGGCGCGCCGATGCTCCCGCGCGACATTGGCCTCATCATCGGCACCGTTGGCCTCGCCGCGGACGACCGCGTGCTCGACGCAGGCACTGGCACGGGCATTCTCTCCGCGTACATGGGACGGATGGGTGCGGACGTGACGACGTTCGAGCGAAACGAGGAGTTTGCCGACGTGGCGCGCCAGAACATGCAGATGGCTGGTGTCGCAGAGACGGTCGACGTGCGAACCGGCGACATCACCGACAATCTGGACGACCTTGGCGAGTTCGACGTGCTCACCCTCGACACGGGCGACGCCGCAGACGTCGTCACCCACGCCCCCGACCTGCTCGCACCCGGTGGGTTCGTCGCCATCTACTCGCCGTTCGTCGAGCACACGCGCGATGCGGTTGAGGCTGCCCGCGAGGCTGGCCTCTCAGACGTCGAAACTATCGAAACCATCCAGCGCAAGATGGACTTCGACGACCGCGGTTCGCGGCCCTCGACGAAAGGCGTTGGGCACACGGGCTACCTCACGTTCGCAAGAAACAGCTAATCAGGCCGCCACCGACGAGTTCGTAGCGGTGTCGGTGACATTTTCTGTCGTATTGAGAATCGTCGTCGTCACATCGGCAGTCGTGTTGCGGGGGTCGTCGGTGACGTTCCCGCCAATCGGATCTTGGGTTACGTTGTCGCCACCACGGTCTGACTCGTCTGTTTTGTCGCTTTCGCGAGCACCACCGTCGAGGGTGGCTGTGCCGTTTTCGATAGTGAATGTGAACGCGGCACCGAATCGGCCTTTGGCGACTTCGATGTCGAGCGTGTCGGTGGCGTCAGTCGCAAACTGCACCGTCCCATCTGCGTTTGTCCGGCCAACCTCGCGGCCGTCAGCGTAGACGAGCGCGCCGGGAACGGGTTCGTTTTCGTACGAAATCGTCACCGTCGCAACGCCGTTTTCGACGGTTGCGTCTGCATTTAAGTCACGAAAAACTGACTCGCGTTCGTTTTGGGTATTAAAATCGAATTCGAGTTCACCTTCTGCTTCACCACGGACGCCTGTGATGGTCACGTCACCGTCCGGAAGGGTGAGCGTGAGTTGTCCGTCTGCATTCGTCGTCCCCACCCGCTCGCCGTTCACCCTGATAGCGACATCACCGGCCACTTCGCCGTTCGAAAGCGCTTGAATCGTCACTTCTTGGCCGGGTGCGGCCGTCCCCTGCGCGACCACGAGAGCGAGTTCATCGCCGCGGTTGCTATCCGCCCCGCTTCCGCGTTTGAGCGATTCATCGAGCGAGAACACCGTCCCGGTCGAGGCGTCCACGAGTACGGTCGCCGTTCCGACGCCAGTCGCCGTGTCAAGCCTGAATTCGAAGCGGTAGAAGCCGCGTCGTTCGTTCACGCCGGATTTGGTTAGTTGCCAGCCATCTGCCGGGCCGCGAAGCGCCTCGCGTGCCGCCGAGAGAGCCTCGCGCTGGGTGATGGAGACGCTGTTGTCGTCGTCTCGCTGGTGTTTCGTCGTCCGTGACCGGTCGGTGTCGCCGTTGTCGACGCGGATGGTCAGGCCGTCGTCGGTGTCGAGGTGGACGTTGCCGTTCGCTTCACCGACGAACCGCTTGTGGAGCGCAGAGGCCCCCGGCCCAGTGAGTGGTTCGAGGTCGCTTGCGGCTCCGGACAGGGTGCTCTGATTTACTCCCACCGCGGAGAGTTCGAGGCCTGAGAGCCGCTCGAGGCGAGCTTCGGTCTGTTCGATGCTTCGAAGCACGTTCTCCGCCCGTGCGTTGAGCATGGCAAGCCGCTGTGCGTACTGAGCGCGGGTGAGTTCGCCCGATTCGTACTGCGCGGTCACCCGTTCGTACGCTGCCTGGATGTCCGTTGCTCTCGCGTCGAGTCGTTCGATGCGTTGGGCGACGATTCGAGCCTGCGTGCTCGCGTTCGCCGTATCGACCTGGCTCTCGAACACTTCGTCGTCGAACTCGGTCTGGAGGCTATCGCCCGTCGTGGCCATCACTGTCGAGAGTTGCGCACCAACAGTAACAGACACGTTTGAATCGTTTTCCGCCGCTTGCTGGGCGCTCGCGCTTGCAGGTTCACTGCTCACGTCGAACGGAAGGCCCAGCACAGGGGCGGCTCCACCGATGACGAGGAGCGCCACGAGGAGCACAGCGAGGTTCTTCCCCAGTGTCATTGTCAGTATTTCTATCCTATTACAGTATAAAAGGGCAACACCGTTTGTAACGGTTTGAGACCGTTCATGCGCCGAATTCGATAGATATGAACTGTCTGACGAGCGTCTGACGCTCGATTCTGTGGGCGTCTTCGGGGGTTTATACCCTTGCTAAGGGCCGCTGGCCGCGGTCAGTGGTCGTCTTCGCGCCATCGGTGTTCGCAATTGGTACAGACGAAAAAGCGTGTCTCGCTTTCGTCAGCCGAGCGAATCTGCTGCATGTACCAGTAGGCTTCGTCGTTCTCACACTGCGGACAGTGAACCTTCGTCGTTGGGAGGCCGCGGTCTTCGGCGTCGCTCACGTCTACGATCTCCGAGACCTCTTGGCTCTCGGTGAGGACGTAGTTTTTGTTCGCGTCTTTGAGCTTCGTGAAGTCACACTGACTGCACACCCATTCGCCGTCCTCTGCGCGCATCATCGAGCCACATTCGTCGCAGAATTCCATACCACGCTTAGGAAACTGGGGTCACTTATATTGTTGGTTGTCGGCTCAGGTTGGGCCGAAACCCTGAAACGTGGTGTTCAGGCGTCGCCTTCCGATTGGCCGGGCTCGCCAACGGCCGCGATTGGCATGTACATGAACAGGTCGTTTCTGAGCTCTTCGACGGTCTCGTACATGGCGCTTGGCACCTGCTTCATGACGCTCGTGAGCGTTGCCTCGCCGTCCGCGAGTAGTACCGTCACGTCAGCGAGTTCCGCCATCGCGTCCGTCCGCGAGATAGGGTATGAAAGTTCTGAGAGCGTCCCATCGACGCGGCTTAATTTAACGACTCGTGCCATGGCAGGAGAGTCTGTTGCCACCCCTATTAGTATGTTGCTATTAATAATGAACAATTTGGGGTGCGTTTCGTGCAACCACTCCCTACTACTCACCAGGCGAACGCCCCCGAGAAGTAGCGTACAAACCAACACACGCAACGACTGTCATCGATGTGTAATCGTCCGGACACACTGCTTCACCGCATTGGAAACCATTTTCGGGCGCATCACCATATCACGAACAACGAATGGTTCTCGGAACAGACCGGCGCGTCCTCGTCCTCGCACTGGCGAGAATGGCAGACGCCATTGGCAACTCGTTTCTCATCATCGTCCTGCCGTTGTATCTCGCCTCGGACATCATTCCGCTGGAGGGCTTGCTCGGGGCGACCGTTCCGCTTCTCGGTATCACCGTTACCACTGAACTCCTGATTGGCGTGTTGCTCTCGCTGTTTGGCTTTCTGAACTCCTTTGCCCAGCCGTTTACCGGCCGCCTCTCAGACCGCACCGGCAAACGCCGCATCTACATTCTCTTTGGCCTCGTCTTGCTCGGCGCTGCGAGCGCGGCCTACGTCTTCGCGCCGAACTACGAGACGCTCGTTCTGTTGCGTGCGCTGCAGGGACTCGGCGCGGCCTTTACCATCCCTGTCACCATCGCGCTCGTAAACGAACTCGCCACCACCGAATCGCGCGGCGGCAACCTCGGCGTGTTCAACACCTTCCGCCTCATCGGCTTTGGCTTCGGGCCTATCATCGCGGGCCTCGTCGTCGCCGCTGGCCCATATTCGTTCTACGGCATCTCGCTGAGTGGCTTCGACGCCGCCTTCTACGCCGCCGCACTCGGCGCGTTCATCAGTGTTGGGCTCGTTACGGCGTTCGTCGCAGACCCCGAGAAAACGGGCGACCTCGCTGCAGACGACCTCTCCTTTCAGGTGCGCGACCCGACCGGGAGGCAGACGCTTGACCCCGTCTTCGCCCTCGGCGTGGCGACGCTGTTCATGGGCATCTCGATTGCGCTGTTTGCCACCCTCCAAGAGAACGTGAACACCCGTCTCGGCCAAGACGAGTTTCTGTTCTCCATCCAGTTCGCCGCCGTCATCATCGCAAACGTCCTCCTGCAAGTTCCCATTGGCCGCGCAAGCGACCAGTACGGCCGCCGCCCGTTCCTCCTCGGCGGCTTCCTCCTGCTCGCGCCCGCTGTCTTCGTCCAAGGAATCGTCACCACGCCGCTGACCATGATTGTCGCCCGCCTCATCCACGGCGTCGCGGTGGCGATGGTGTTCGCCCCCGGCCTCGCGGTGGCTGGAGACCTCGCAAAAGAGGGCCAGTCGGGCACCACCCTTTCGGTGCTCACCATGGCTTTCGGACTCGGAACCGCAATCGGGCCGCTCGCCTCCGGCTACCTCGTGCGGTTTAGTTTCCTCACGCCGTTTGCGTTCTCCGCGGTGCTCGCGGTGGTTGCACTCGCGCTCGTGTACTCGCAGGTAGAAGAAACGCTGCCCGCCTGATTATTCGAAGTCTGGGTCGCGCTTTTCGACGAACGCGGTCATGCCCTCGCGCTGGTCGTCAGTGCCAAACAGCGAACTCCAGATGCGTCGCTCGTAGGTGAGCCCCGAATCGAGGGTCATCTCGTGGACCTGGTTCAGTGACTCTTTTGCCGCCTGCATGGCGAATTTCGGTTTGGCTTCGAGTTCTTTTGCCATCTCCATCACACGCGAGGAGAGCTGGTCGTGGGCGACGACTTCCCCAACGAGCCCCATCTCGTTTGCGTCCTGTGCGTCCACGCGCTCGCCGAAGAAGACGAGGCGACGGGCGAGTTCGTCGCCAACGAGGCGCGAGAGGCGCTGGGTGCCGCCCCAACCGGGGATGATGCCCAGGTCGATTTCCGTTTGGCCGAGGACGGCGCGCTCGCTCGCCACGCGGAGGTCACACGCGAGGGCGAGTTCACAGCCGCCGCCGAAGGCGTAGCCGTTGATGGCCGCGATGACCGGCGCGGGGAACTCCTCTAAGAGGTCAGTAACCCGGTGACCCTGCTCTGCGTAGGCCTGTCCGTCCGCCACCGAGAGGTCTTTCATGAAGGAGATGTCCGCGCCCGCGACGAACGCCTTGTCGCCCGCACCGGTGAGGATGAGCACGCGCGCACCCTCGTCTTTCGCCTCACCGAGCGCTGCTTCGAGCGCGTCTAGCGTTTCCGTGTTCATCGCGTTCAATCGGTCTGGTCGGTCGACGGTAATCGTCGCAATTTCGCCATCCCACTCGAGGTTCACGGTGTCCCATGACATGGCAACACCGATGGGAAGGACGGGCTTAATCGTTGCCCCGCAGTCAGAAAGGCCAATGTACCACCCGTTCGTACGGCGACATATGACGCTGTCCGAGGAGGCAGAGGAGCGACTCGCTGACATCGTGGCGCTCCAGCCAACGAAGAACAAAGACCTCCAAAAGCGGTGGGGCCTAGAAAGCGGGAGTGAAGTCCACCAGTACTTGGAAAACGAGTTAAAAGAGTACTACTACCGCGACGAAAACAGCCTCATCCGCGCGACGCCGGAGGCCGCTGAACTCGTCGGCGTAGACCCCGGCCTCGTCGATGAAGGCGACGGTCCGCGCGCGATTCGCGTTCCACTGCTTCAGAAACAAATCGTCGAAGTCGCCCCCGACCACGACGCAGAGTCGAAAAGCGTCGTCGCCATCCTTCACGCCATCCGTGACGCATTCGACGCAGACCCGGATGTCGAAGACGTGCGCTCTGGGCTCCGGAGTCTCGAACAGAAGGGCGTCATCGAAATCGAATACCGCACCGTCCCGACGTTCCGCCTCGCCTTAGAGCGCGACTCGCTGTCGGTCGAGCTACTCGACTAAGCCGGGTCGGTTCTCGCGGCGCTTGCGCGCGAGAAACCGCTTGATTGCCTTTCCGGGGCCGCCCTCGATTGGCCAGCCACCCGTCCGCAGTGCCGGTGGTTCGGGCGTGAACTTCGGACACGACCCCGAACACGCGACGCGCGTCGGGAACGTTTCTTTGGCTGCACACCACGGCAGCCACGTCTCCGCTTCGTCTCTGAGTTCGAAGTGTTTGCAGTCGGGTCGCATCGTGTCCGCGTACGACCGCCACCCGCGAGCATAGGCGCGTTCGGCAAGCGCGAGACGCTTTTTTGCCTTCTGCTCTGCGGACATCTCTGTACCTTTTGCGGTCGTACCCGGTTCGGTGACGGGGAGCGTACTCGGATACCACTCGACGCGCGCGTCGGGGAAGTCCATCGTCAGAATTCCGACTTCGACCGGCATCCGTTCGAGCAGGGCGGGTTCGATTGACGCGCCGGTTTGCTCGGTCGCCACCCACACTTCGTCTGCAAGCGCGAGGGTCGTGTCCTTCTCGACTTGCCCGCGCAGGGCACGTGCGGCGCTCGCGTCCAAATCCGGCTTGTTCTCGATGGCGACGATGCGCGAGACCCAGTTTGGATACGGCCCAATCCGTTGAATCTCGATTTTGTTGCCGTTGCGCCGGGTTTTCAGGACACCGCGGGCTGCGGCGTCGTGAATCGTCTCTCGGACGTAGCGCCACGGATAGCCCGGATTCGGGAGGGCGTCTTTGTACCACGCCCACGACTCAGGAGCGTGGCTGAGGACGTGCAACAGGTCAGCATCGAGTTCTTGGGGGCCGAACAGCGCGCGCTGTCGGAGTGCCTCGCGGTCTGCTTCGATGACGATGGTATCCCACCGTCTCCCGCGGGTGCCGAGTTGGCGGGCGACGACGAGCGCGGTGTTCGGGTCGCGCGTACCCGTCGGTGGCCAGTGGCGTTCTGCCCACTGGCACATCACCAGCTCGAAGATGAACTCGGAGTCGCCGAGGTCGCACACGAGATGCAGTTTGCACTCGGGGGCCTAAGGCGTTGGCGCAGTAGAGAGACGCCGACTCAGAGGTCGCCGTTCTCGTTCAACTCATCTAAGAACGCGTGGGCGTCCCTGAGGATGTCGCGTGGCCCATCTTGGGTGATGGTGTTGATCGCCTGTTCATAGTCGCGCCACTGGAGGTCGCGGTGTTCTTTCGAAAGTTCTGCGCTCGCTTCGAACGATTTGGCGATGAACAGGTGGACCGTCTTGTGGATGGTCTTCCCGTTCGCTTCGAACACGTAGTTGTATTCCTCGCGGAAGCCGTCAACGAGCCGGAATTTATTGATGCCCGCTTCCTCTTTGACTTCTCGAATCGCGGTCTGCTGGAGTTCTTCTTCTCCTTCGACACCGCCTTTGGGGAATTCCCAATCCCCGGGACGGCTCTTCAGTAGGAGATATTCACGGCGGCCCCTCGTATCGCGAAAGAGGATAGCCCCCGCGCTTGTCGCTTTTACAGCCATTACACGTTGATACTGCGTGGTGGTTTAATTTCTTATTGCTTCTAGTGGCCGCGTTGGGGCGGGGAAATTGTACTGTGCAGACATGACTGGCGACGAGCGGCTTTGGATGAGTTTTTAGGGGTTGAGCACACAGGATAGTGATACCCAACTCCCTATGAGCTTCACCACTACTCTCACACTCACAAGCGGGGACCGAGCCGTCCTCGACGAGGTTGTAACCGACATCAAACGAGCCGCGAATCGAAAAGGGGCTGCACTCCACGGTCCGCACACGAAACCGACCGAAGTCCACGCTGCGCCCCAGGCAAAACGTCTCCACCCAACCGGCGACTCCTACCCACAGTGGGAGTACACCGTCTACACGCGCGTCATCGAAATCGAAGGGCACGACGATTTCGCTCGCGCAGCAACCCAGCGGGACTTCCCCGCAGGCGTCCATGTCGAAGCAGAAATCAAACAGGTTCGCGCGGCCGGTCGCTGATTCTTCTAACTGTATTAAGAGCCTCCGTTGCGGAGTGAGTTTATGCAACAGAGTGTGCACGACCATCTCGTTTCGCTCCGCCGTGACCTCCACCGCCACCCGGAACCCGCGTGGCGCGAATTTTATACGACGAGTCGCATCGTCGACGAACTCGAACGCATCGGCGTCGACCAGTTGTACGTCGGCAAAGACGCCCTCGGCACGGAACACGGCGACCTCCGCCTCGCCGTCCCCGACGACGACGTCCTCGACCAGTGGCTCGAGCAGGCGCGCACAGACGGCGCACGCGAAGACATCCTCGAACAGACTCGCGGCGGCTACACCGGCGCGGTCGCGGTTCTCGAAAAAGGCGAAGGGCCAACCGTCGCCTTGCGCGTGGACATCGACGCGCTGCCACAGCCAGAGTCCACCGCAGACGGCCATTTCCCCGCCGATGAGGGCTTTCGCCCAGCCCACGACAACGCGATGCACGCCTGCGGTCACGACGCCCACATCACGTTCGGTATTGGTGTCTTAGAGCGCGTGAAAGAGAGCGACTTCTCGGGGACGCTGAAGGTGTTCTTCCAACCCGCAGAGGAGGTCATCGGTGGGGGCAAGCCAATGGCGAAAAGCGGCCACTTAGACGACGTTGATTACCTGCTCGGCGTCCACGTCGGGCTCGACCACCCGACGGGCGAAGTCGTCGCGGGCATCGACGGCTTCCTCGCGGTCAACCACTTCAACGTCGAGTTCACCGGCCTGCCCGCCCACGCGGGCGCTGCGCCAAACGAGGGGAAAAACGCGGTGCAGGCGCTTGCTGCAGCCATCCAGAACTGCTACGCCATCCCGCGGCACAAAGACGGCGACACCCGCGTAAACTGCGGCGTCGTCGGTGGCGGGTCGGCGGCGAACATCATCCCCGAATCGGCGTTCATGCACGTCGAGGTGCGCGGGAAGACCACCGAACTCATGGACTACATGAAGGAAAAGGCAGTTCGCGTCATCGAATCGTCGGCTGATATGTACGACTGCACCGTCGAATTCGAGGAGATCGGCGAAGCCCCGAGCGCGACGAGCGACCAGTCGCTCGTGGACATCGTCAAACGTGTCTCGGAAGGCTCAGCGGTCGTCACTTCGACGGTTGAACGCGACGACTTGGGCGGCAGCGAGGACGCGACGTTCCTCATGCAGGAGGTCCAGCAACACGGCGGCGACGCCGCCTACGTTTGCATCGGCACGAACCACCCAACGGGCCACCACACCGCGACGTTCGACGTCGAAGAAAGGAGCATCGACGTTGCCGTTGACGTGCTCTCGAACTCGATTCTCGAAATCGCGTCAAACCGGCCGTAACGTCCCCGCTGGCCTGAAACAGCTTTGTTTGTGAACAGCCTACAAGAGTGTATGGTGGGGGCCCAGTATTCACGCAGAGCGCTTCTCGAGACCGTCGCAACGGCACCGCTTCTCGCAGCAACCGCCGCGACGGCGAGCGCCCAAGAAACGACGACGCACACGGTCGAGATGACGGACAACCTCGTGTTCGTCCCCGAGGAACTGACGATTGCGCCGGGTGATACCGTTGTCTGGGAGAACGTCGGGGCGGTTGGCCACTCGGTGACGGCCTACCAAAATGAGTTGCCCACAGACGAACCGTACTGGGCGAGCGGCGGCTTTGCGAGCGAATCAGCCGCCCGGTCGGGCTACCCCCAAGGAAATGTCGCGGGCGGCGAGACCTATGAACACACTTTCGAGACTGAGGGCACCTACGGCTACTTCTGTATCCCCCACGAGACAGTTGGGATGGTTGGGCAACTCTCTGTTCAGCCCGGCGGCGCGCCAGCCCCGGAATCAGTGGGCGCACCGGTTCCCGAAGGCGCGGTCATCATCGCCATCGCCACGACAATCTCGCTCGTCTTCGTGCTCGGATTTGCCCTGTTCTTGCTCAAGTACGGCGGCGACTACGAGGGCGACGAAAAGGGATTTGCTCGCCCCCGATAACAGGTGTGTATGGACGTCACGATTTTCGATACTGAAGTCACAATCGACGACTCACTGGTCGAGGAATCACCAGCCGAAATTCGCACACAGGTACGCGAGTACGAGGCCGGTGAGCGCACGCACTTCGACCTCACGATTCACTACCCCGACAGCTACACTGGCCGCGTGATGCAGGCGATGACGGAGATTCCCTACGGCGAGGTGAAAACCTACGGTGAAGTCGCAGCTGGCATCGACTCGGGCGCGCGTGCGGTTGGCAGCGCGTGTGCGCGAAATCCGGTGCCACTCGTCGTTCCATGCCACCGCATCGTCCGCCACGACGGCATTGGAAACTTCGCGTACCCCGGTCTCAAAGAACAGTTGCTGGCCTTAGAAGGCGCAGCGGTTTAGGCGGGTTCGGCTTCAAGCAGTTCGAACTCAGCGAGGCGGACGCCGCAGTCACGACACGAGAACGCGACCACGTCGAACGCGCGACAACACGACTTGACGACTTCTTCACCGATTTCGACGTCACCACCGCAGGTCGGACAGGCTTCGAGGAACATCCGAACCGCGCCGACCATTCTCGCGCGGGTTTCGCGGTCGTACTCCAGATAGTTCGGGAACCTCGAAATGAGCGTCTGGTGGGCCGCCACGTCTGCGATGAGCGCGGCCTGTGACTCCCAGTTGCCCGCTGGCGCGCCGTCTGCGAACACCATCGTTCGCGTGCCGTCTTCTTCGATGAGGAGCGGCTGGTCGGTCTCTAAAAACGCGCTGAGTGAGTCCATGAGCGACTCCTCGCTCACGCGGGCGATGGCGTTGTCCCACGCGGCGTGAAACGATGGGTTGAGCGTGAGGTCCTCGCTATCGTCAACGATGATGCCTTCTGCGGTGAGTTCGGCTTCGATATCGATTGGCCCTTTTGCGGTTGGCTCCGCTGGACCGTGGGTGCCGAACAGCCGGTGGATGCGGGCTGGCAGGTAGCGTTTCGTGAGTTCGGGCGTGCCCGGAACGAGGTAGCCGCGGACGTAGATGATGAGCGCGCTTGCAACGAACGCCGCGAGCCCAACGAACGGCGACCAGAGCGCAAGCAGCGCGCTCCCTGCGGCGGCGATACCGACGTTCACGACAGTACACGGCAGACAGCGGTTCTCGCCAGTGTACTCCGGTTGGGTGAATCGTGTGAGAATAGCGGACGTCATTTGGGACACCAAGTTGTCCCACAAAACGAGAGATTCAGACTTCGTTATGCACTCAGTACTTCGGGGCTGCGCCGGTCGTCGCGTAGATGTCGTCCATGATGTCGTCGCGGGTTGCCTGCCACGATTCGAAGCCCATCGGCGAGGTCGGATACGTCTCGTAGTGGGTCAGCAGGTCGTCTGCGAGGTTCTTCGTCTTGTAGAAGTCGTAGAGCGTCCCCCAGTAGCCGTAGCTTTTGAGCGCCGTCTGGAGCTTGAGGCCAAGCCCGACGTTCGCGCTCCCTGAGTAGAGTGCTTCCGAGAGCTTGTCCATCGGCAGGGCTGCCATCAGGCCTTGGAGCACGTCCGTGTCGTAGGCGGTGGTGAAGATGTTGTAGATGTCGAGGGCCGCGTAGCGGCCACCGAAGTGCTCCATGATGCGGGTGTTGTATCGCCAGAGCATCTCTTCGCCCACATTGCCCTGTTCGAGGGCTTTGATGGCCTGTTCGCCAGCGTACTTCCCGGCGTAGGCCGCGCCCGCGATACCGCCACCGGTCGTTGGGTTGACGTGGCCTGCGGCGTCGCCGACGGCCATGTACCCTTCTGCGACGGCCGAGTCGTACGGGCGACGGGTCGGGAGCGCCGCGCCGAGTTTGTCAGTGACTTTCCCGCCTTTGAACTCAGGCCGATTACGGAGGTCTTGTTTGAGGTCTTCGACGAGCTTCATCGGCTGTTCGGTCATCTGGAAGCCAAGCCCGGCGTTGATTTCCGTGCCCGTCCGTGGGAAGTACCAGAGGTAGCCCGCCGCGCGTTTCGTTGGCTTGAACACGAGTGCGTCGCTCCACTCGACTTCGTTTGGCACTTCGATGATTTCGCGGTAGGCAGAACAGAACTGCGAGTAGCTGACGTTCGTGTCGAACGTCGAGCCGTTGAAGTCAACTTTGTCTTGCAGCAGCGAGAGCGCGCCCGCGGCGTCGATGGTGATGTCAGCTTCGTACTCGACGACGTCGCCCTTGCGCTTGCTGCGAACGCCCCTCACGCGCCCGGTTTTATCCTGCGTTACGTCTTGGACGACGGTGTCGTAGTGGAAGGTTGCCCCGGCCTCTTTTGCGCCCTTGATGATGAGGCGGCCGTACTCCCAGCGGTCGATGACGGCGAGTTCACCCGGAATCGGGATGTCGAGAACCACGTCCTCCTGTGGAATCTCAAAGCGCCCGTGGTCTACGTCCGTGTTGGTGAACGCAGGCATAATCTTCTCTTTCGGGATGGCCTCGGGGAAGGCGTCCGCGCCTTTGAGCGCGTCACCACAGGCGATGTGCCCGGCTTCCTGCTCGGTTTTTCGCTCGATGACGACGACCTCGTAGCCCGCGTTTGCGAGGGTTGCCGCGGCGTAACAGCCTGACGTGCCTGCGCCAACGATGGCGACGTCAGGAGAATATGTGGTCATGCACACGATTGCTCTCCCAACGGAGAAAACTCTTTATCTTGGCCCTGTCGTTCGATTCCATTGCGGGCACCGACACGTGGGTCGAATGCCTACATAAAGAGTAAAGGTGCGCTCTTTCGTAGACGTAGTAATGACTGATTACACCGTCGAGTTTGTCGGCACGGGCGAGGAAATCACCGTCTCCGACAAGCAAACCATCCTGAAGCGATGTCTCGAAGAGGGTATCGCCCAGGAGTACTCGTGCCGTGTTGGGATGTGTCTCGCGTGTTCTGCTGAAATCGTCGAAGGCGAAGTCGCTCAACCGGCCGCCCGCGGCCTCACCGAAGAAGAGCGAGAAGACTACGCACTCACCTGTATGGCCCGCCCGCTCTCCGACCTGAAAATCGACCGCGGGAAGTACCCACCGAGCATCGAAGACGACACAACCTCCGATGCGAGCGCGGAACCAGCCGCCGCAGACGACTAACGCGACTGTTTATGCGGTTTCTCCACTGCCAGCGAGCGGCTGCGCTAGTTGGTGTCGGGACCCTTATTTCCTCACCGCCAGTTCCGGCACTGAATGTAGCCGACGAAACGATGATAAAAACGGCCCCCGAAAGCAGGCACATGAAGAACGTAGACGACCTCATCGAGAGTGCGCGAGAACTCGAAGCCCACGGGCTCTCGAAAGGGGAAATCGCAGACGAACTCAACGTCTCGCGTGAAACCGCGAAGTGGTTGGTCGAACAGAGCGCGAAAACCTCGCGTCGCCCGGCGAGCACGTCGGATTCTACGGACGCAAGCCCAGACGACATTCACGTTGACTGGAGTTCGCTCGGCCGCAACAGTCAGCGCCTCGCCTACACGGCCAAGACGATGGCGAACGTCATCGACGCGGAGGCAGAAGCCATCGAGTTGACCGTTGGCATCGAGAAAGCAGGCGTCCCGCTCGCCACTGCCGTCGCCCGCGCGCTTGACACCGAACTCGCCGCCTACGCCCCGGCGAAACACCGCTGGGAAGAAGGCGACATCGAAGACCAAGACTTTGGCGGGAGTTTCTCGCGGAACTTTGCGCCGGTCAAGGGGCGAAAGTGCGTCATCGTAGACGACACCATCACGAGCGGCACGACAATGACCGAGACCATCGAGGCAGTCGAGGCGGAAGGTGGCGAGGTCGTCGCCTGCGTCGTGCTCGTGGACAAACAGGGTGTCTCCAAACTCGAAGGCGTCCCCGTCCACTCGCTCGTGCAGGTCATGCGCGTAGACCGCTCCTAAGCCACCCGTCCCAAACCCGATTTGCTTAGGCGCACCGCTCTTTCACAGTTCTCTTGTATGCCACACCAACCCACAGAATCGAGGCGATTCGATGTCGGCGCTCGTGGGACGGGCGCCGCCAGTGGGTTCTCGGCGCAAGGATTTTAGACCGCGAGTGGCTACGATGGGGCATGACATTCCAGCCCGGCGAGTCACTCAGCCAAGACGAAGTCACAGAACGCGTCGATGCGGCCATCGAAGACAACGACGTCGTGCTGTTCATGAAAGGGAACCGACTCATGCCCCAGTGTGGTTTCTCGATGCGCGCGGTCGAGCTCATCTCCCAGTACCACGAGGACTTCGAGACGGTGGATGCGCTTGCCTCACTCGATGAGTTCCGCGTCGCACTCAAACAACACAGCGGCTGGGAAACCATCCCGCAGACCTACGTGAACGGCGAGTTCATCGGCGGCAGCGACATTTTAGCCGAATTAGACGAACGCGGCGAACTCGAAGCGGCCCTCGACGCCTGAGCGGACTTCCCGCTCCCCACACCGTGGGTGGTTGTGCGGGATAATCGCCGGACGACCCGGCGGCTTGCGTCTCTCGAAAGGCTGCCGAAACGAAAGGGTAGCCCATATAAGCCCCGAACGCCTATGTACACTCGACCCCATACAGAGCCACTTCGACTCTGTTAACGCCCCACACACATGACCAGCCGCGTATATCGACTCCATTCAACGCTCGAACTGCCTCTCGAAGATGTCCATGAGTTCTTCGACAACCCAGAACTCCCCGAAGAAATCGCGGACATCGACATTACTCGACGCAATAACACGCTCATCATCAGCGCCGTCTCTGCTGATGACAGCATCAGCAAGTACACGCCAACGGCCCAGCTGAAAGCCAGCGTCACGGAAAATCGCGTGTACGAAGTCCCACTCGATGAGTGGAACAAGGCCCAGCGCGGCGGCGCACCCAACTGGGGAGCCGCCCAGCAAGAAGAGCAGGAAAAACCCCCATCCGAACTCGTCGAATACGCTTGCTTCAAGGGCGACCGCGAGACCGTCTTACAGAACACCGCGCTCCAGTACCCGATGTTCGAGGTGCTCTGCTCGCTCGCGAAGATTGCAGAGAAAGGGACGCTCACCGCCATCTCGGCCGTTGACGACGACCTCGTCGCCACGCGCATCGTAGACGGCGAAGTCCGCCCGGCATCCATCGACGTCGTCGAGAACCCGACCGAAGACGCTGCCTCGAAGAAAGGTGTCAACTGGCGCGACAACAAGTTCATCTCGTAATGCGGTTGGTTTTCTCGTTTCTCACTCCCTGTGAGCCAGTGCTCCACACGGCCCATGTGTGTCAGTAACACCCGTTTCCGGGGCCGTAACGCCTTTTACACACCTAATTATATCTAATTACGAAGATGGCAACGAACTTCCCCGAATACGTCACCGTCGATTATTCCGACGGCGAAGGCGAGAACCCCGAAGATTACCCATCTATCGAGCACAAAATCGAGAAGGCAATAGAGGTCACGAAAAAGGGCCTCGAAGAGTACGAGAATCCCGCAATCATGTGGACCGGCGGGAAGGACTCCACGCTCGTGCTCTACTTCGTCAAAGAGGTTGCAGAGCGATTCGACCTCGAAATGCCGCCTGCGGTGTTCATCGACCACTTCCAGCACTTCGACGACCTGCTTGACTTCGTCGAACACTGGGCCGACGAGTGGGACATTGAGGTCATCTACGCCCGCAACGATGACGTTGGGTCGCTTGCAGACGAGCCGGGCGACACCATCACCGTGTCCGACCTGAACGAGCAGAACCAGCACCACGTCCGCAACATCTTAGAGTACGAGGAGGACACGTTCCCGTTCCTGCTCGACACCTACGTTGGCAACCACCTGCTCAAAACCGTCGCGCTCAACAACGCGCTTGAGGAGTACGACATCGACGGCGTCATCTCCGGCATCCGCTGGGACGAACAGGAAGCGCGCGCAGACGAGACGTTCTTCAGCCCGCGCCACGACCCGGACATCTACCCGCCACACGACCGCGTCCAGCCGATTCTCCAGTTCGACGAGGCAGACGTGTGGGAAGCGTTCTGGAACTTCGTCGTCCCGGAGACGGTCGCAGACTTCCCGGACGAAGGCTACGTCCCACAGGACTACGACGACCTGCCAAACGGTCTGACCCACAAGGACGTCCCGGTCAGTCCGAAGTACTTCGAAGGCTTCCGCAGCCTCGGCAGCGAAGTCAGCACCGAGAAGAGCGACACCGAGCCTGCATGGCTGCAGGACTTGGCCAACACGACCGAGCGCGCGGGCCGCGCACAGGACAAAGAAGACCTGATGGCGCGCCTGCGCGACCTCGGTTACATGTGAAGTCGGTCAGCTAGACCGACGTCCAACCCGACAGCGGTCATCCCTGTCGGGCTCCGTTCACGCTTCCACGGTGGTGTTCCGGGGTCTGGGGAGGCTCCGACACACGCATGGTTGGGTTCCACACTCGCCACCGGGAAGTCAGCTTTTTCCGTTTTCACATCTGTGAGCTGTGCGACCCGAGTGCGCCGAGTAGGCAGAGCCAACCAGTTGCCCGTAGCCCAGTAGGTAGCCCATACCAATATGCTGTGCGCGCGCAAAGTGAGACACCAATGCCTGAAGGGTTTCCTTCGTATCTCAGCGTAGACTACGAAGACGGTCACTCGCAGAGCGCCGCAGACTACCCAAGCGTAGACGAGAAGATTGCGAAGGCAATCGAGGTCACCCAAACCGCGCTCTCGCAGTACAAAAATCCAGCCATCATGTGGACCGGCGGGAAGGATTCGACACTCGTCCTCTACTTCGTCAAAGAAGTTGCAGACGAATTCGGCTACGAGATGCCACCAGTCGTGTTCATCGACCACTACGAACACTTCGACGACGTGACGGCGTTCGTCCACCGCTGGGCCGACAAGCTCGGCGTAGACCTCATCATCTCGCGCAACGAGGATTTCGCCCGACTCGGCGCGTCGCCGGGCGACGAGATTCCGGTCTCTGACCTGAGCGAGCAGAACCAACACGAACTGCGCACCCGGCTCGACCACACCGACGATACGTTCGTGCTCTCCGCCGATTCCTACGCGGGCAACCACCTGCTCAAGACCGTCGCGCTCAACAACACCATCACTGAACACGACATTGACGGCGTGTTCTCTGGCGTGCGCTGGGACGAACAGGACGCTCGAAAAAATGAGACGTTCTTTAGCCCGCGCCACGACTCTGAGAAGTACCCGCCACACGACCGCATCCAGCCGATTCTCCAGTTCAACGAACGGTCACTCTGGGACGCCTTCTGGTACTACCTCGTGCCCGACCTCGTCTCGGACTATCCACAGGACGGCTACGTCCCACAAGGCTACGACGACCTGCCAAACGGCCTGATGCCGGAAGACCTGCCAGTGGGGCCAAAGTACTTCGAAGGCTTCCGTAGCCTCGGCACGGCGAAGGGCTCTGCGAAGAGCGACGACCGACCGGCGTGGCTCCAAGACTTAGAACACACGACCGAGCGCGCCGGTCGCGCACAGGACAAAGAGGGCCTGATGGCGCGCCTGCGCGACCTCGGCTACATGTGAGCAGGAAACCGTTTTTTCCGAACAGAGACTAACAACAACTGTGACTGAGACAATCTATTTCCGCGAGACCCAACGCTTCAGACAGCCGTGGCTCTGGGCGATTCTCGTTTTCGTGGCGCTCATCTTGTTTTGGGCGGCGCTCACCGAGGCCGAATCGTTGTTCCAGCGCGCCCTCTTTGGGGCGCTTGGTTTCGTCTTTCTCGCCTTCTTCGCCGTCCTCGGCCTCAAAACCGAGGTGCGCAAAGACGGTGTGCACCTCAAATTCTTCCCGCTTCACCTCTCAGAACGCCACATCCCGGCCGCAGAACTCACGGGCTTTGACGCCCGCGAATACCGCCCGCTCGCCGAGTACGGTGGGTGGGGCATCCGCCGCGGGAGAAACGGCTGGGCGTACAACGTGCGTGGAACTGCGGGTGTGGAACTCAGATACCGCGGGAAAACGCTGCTCGTTGGGACACAGCGACCGAAAGAATTTGTCGAAGCGTTGAGTCGCCTGCGCCGTTAGTCGCGTGCCGGGCGGAGCACATCAGCGATGGTGACGAGAACACCGAGCAGCCAGCCAAGCGGCACCGCAATCCCGAACCACATGCCGACGTACGCAACGCCCTCTAAGTCGTATCTCGTGCGGATGTAGGTGTTCAGATTCCCAATCGAAAGCAGGTTATCGAGAATCCAGCGCGCGAGGGTCGTGCTCTGGGGGAAGATGGCGTCTGCGAGCGTCGGCGAATAGAGCGCCGCCACGACCGGCGGGAGAAACAGCGCCGTCATCCCGAACGGGTAGGCGAGCAGAACGGTCGTTCCCCGACCACCGACGCGGTTGAACATGACGGCGAGCACCGCGGCGAGGGTTGCGACGACGCTCGCCGCGGCGACGGCGATGAAGCCGTCTGCAGAAAAGCGTATCCGGGCGAGCGCGGTGAGCCCACCCCAGACGACGAGCGAGAGCAAGAGAACGCCCGCGACGCCGAGGCGCGTGGCTGTCCCGTCTAGTTTGCGTGTGTAAAACCGCGTCATATAGCCAAAGAGGGCAAGCGGGTAGAGAATCGCGACGAGCGGCACGCCGAGTGCGCCCCAGAGACGATAGGCCGCCATCCCGAGCGTGTTGTTCGGCTTCCATTTCCCGAGGACGGTGTGCGCTGTGTCCAGTTGGCGCGGAAACACCAGTTCCATCCACGTCTCGTGTAACCGCGTCACGTCGACGCGAATGCCCGACACCAGCCCGCTGTTTCGTTCACCGACCGACATTGTACCTGAGTTTCGGGCGCGGGCCCTTAACTCTCAACCTTCTGTAACCCAGACTGTCACCACGGCGCGAACGGCGGGTCGACCTTCCGGTCGGTTTGGTCGAGGTCGTCAATCGCTGCGATTTCGTCTGCGGAGAGGTCGAGGTTGAGCGACTGCCAGTTATCGCTGATGTGGGCTTCGCTCGTCGCCTTCGGAATCGCTGTAATCCCTTTCTCGCGCAGCCACGCAAGACTGACCTGTGCGGCAGATGCGTCGTGATTCTCTGCAATCGCGGTGAGTTCCGGGACGGAGAAGACGTCACCGCGGGCGAGCGGCGAGTAGGCGACGAGTTCGATATCGTGTTCGTCACAGTACTCGCGCAGGTCGTGTTGGGGGAGCAGTGGATGGAGTTCGACCTGATTGGCGAACACCGCATCGCCGAGAATGTCTCGGGCTGTGTCGAGCTGTTCTGGCTCGAAGTTACTCACGCCGATCCGTCGGATTTTGCCGTCGGCTTTCAGGTCTTTGAATGCTTCTAACGTCGCTTCTGGCTCGTATTCGCGGGCGGGCCAGTGGATGTAGAGGAGGTCAACGTAGTCCACACCGAGTTTGTCGAGGCTCTCTTCGGTGGAGGCGCGCACGTCTTCGGGTGCGAGTTCGTCAATCCACACCTTTGTAGCGAGGAAGATGTCCTCGCGGGGAACGTCCGCCTGCTCGATACCGCGGCCAACGCCTTCTTCGTTGCCGTAAATCTGGGCGGTGTCGATGTGGCGATACCCCATCTCTAAGGCGGTTTTGACGCTCGCTGCACACTGCGCTTGGTCTTTGTTTTCCCACGTGCCGAGGCCGAGAAGCGGCATGCCATCGGTACGCGGACAGTCGTCACTGGTTGGCAGGGACATAGTCACCCGGCCCTACGTGAGCCAGCAGAAAAGGGGTTGGGAAAGCGGAACTCAGTACTTCGGCGTCGCGCCCGTGATTCGGTACACGTCATCCATCACGGCGTCGCGCGACTCACGCCACGACTCGAAGCCGCTTGGGTCGTCCGGATACTGGTCGTACACGTCGCGCAGTTCGTTCGCTTTCTTTTGTACCTTGTAGAGTTCGTAGAGAACGTCCCAGTGGCCGAACGTCTTGAGCGCGGTTTTGACTTTGAGACCGAAGCTCATCGAGGCGTTCCCTTCCTTGCCAAGTGTGTCGAGGAGCTGTTGGCCGGGGAGTGCGCTGATGACTTTCACGAGTTCGTTCACGTCGTGTGCGCCACCGAAGATGTTGTAGATGTCCATCGCCGCAAACCGCTTGCCGAAGTCCTGCATGACGCGCTGGTTGTAGTTCCAGAGGTTGGACTCAGTCACGTCGCCTTCGCTGATTGCCTTGATGGCTTCGAGGGCGGCCCAGTGTCCGGCTTTCGCCGCACCTGGAATGCCGCCACCCGTCGTCGGGTTGACGTGGCCCGCAGCGTCGCCCACCGCGATGTAGCCGTTTGCCGTGGCAGAATCGTACGGCCGACGGGTTGGGAGCGCCGCGCCGAGTTTGTTCTTGATTTTCGCGCCATCGAACTCGGGACGCGAGCGGATGTCGTTTTTCAACACCTCGACGAGCTTCATCGGCGGCTTGTTCATCTGGAAGCCAAGCCCGACGTTGATTTCCGTCGGCGAGCGTGGGAAGTACCAGAGGTAGCCAAGCTCTTCGGTTGGCTTGAACACGATGGCGTCGTGGTAGTCAACCGGCTCTTTCGTGATGAGCACCTCGCGGTAGGCAGAACAGAACTGCGAGTAGCTCACCTTGGTGTCGAAGGTGGTGTTCGAGAAGTCAACTTTGTCCTGCAGTAGCGAAAGGGAACCGGCGGCGTCGATGACGACTTCCGCCTCGTAGTTTTTGACGTTCCCTTTTCGCGTCGTCGTGACGCCCGTGACCCGGCCGCTATCGTTCTGGATAACGTCTCTGACGACGGTGTCCCAGTGAATCTCGGCACCGGCGCGCTCTGCTTCTTCGAGCAACACTTCGCCGTAGCGCTTTCGGTCGACGACAGCGCCCGGTGCCCGGAACGGGATGTCTAAGTGCGAATCCGTAAGCGGGTTTTCGAAGCGCGCTTTCAGGATGTTCTCGTTCGTGAACGATTCGGCCCGGAGATACTCGCGGTCGATGACGTCGGGGAACGTACTTTTCCCCTTGATTGCATCACCGCAGGCAATCATGCCACCGTCCTCTCTTGACTTCCGCTCAAGAATAACGACGGAGAGACCCTCGTTTGCAGCCGTTGCGGCCGCAAAGGTCCCGGAGGTGCCACCCCCAACAATGATAATATCGTAGCGTTCGGCTGCCATTACACCCACTATACCGCCGGGTCTTAAAAAAACGATGTATGTGCCCCCGGTCTTGGGGCGTTTTCGCTCCGGCACGTCGCCACCCATTCACGCCCCAGAGAAGTCAGATGGCCAATACTTACTTGTTAATAGGATAACATCACTGTACACAGGGCGTCATACAGTCGCCCAAATGCTTCCCATGGGACACATCGAACTCAACAGCAGTCTTTTGAACCGAACCATCCCCGTCGACGGTCTCAAAGGCGTCATCACCGTCGACCTCTCAGGGGACGAACCATGCGTTATTCTGCCACCACACGTCAGCGTTGAGCGAAAAGACGCGTCGCTCATCGACGAATAAACAAAAAATCGCGGATTCTGTTCAGTAGAATTCGCGGACGAGGTCCATCGTGCCTTCTGGCGGCTTGTCCTCGATTTGGGACATGTTCTCCGAGATGCCCCAACGTTCCTCGAACGGAACCGAGTTTTCGTCTTTGTAGATGACGCCCATGTACTCCTTTTCGGAGTCGAAGATGACGTCCTTCGCGGCGTCTTTGTCCGTTGGGTCGTGGTCTTCTTCTTTGAGGTCCACGAGCGAGTCACGGAAGTAGTCGTACGTGTCCACGTCGTTGAACGTGACACACGGACTGTAACAGTTGACGAACGCGAAGCCGGGGTGTTCGATTGCCTGTTTGATGATCTCGACGTGACGCAGCGCGTCAGAGGAGAACGACTGGGCAATGAACGTGCCACCCGCAGCGAGCGCGAGCGCGTGTGGGTTGACCGGCGCCTGCATTGGGCCGTCCGGCGTCGTCGAGGTTTCGAAGTCCTCGCGGCTGGTCGGCGAGGCCTGTCCCTTCGTGAGCCCGTAGATGCGGTTGTCCATCACGACGTACGTCATGTTGACGTTGCGGCGGACGGCGTGGACGAAGTGGCCCGCGCCGATGGAGAAGCCGTCACCGTCGCCACCCGCAACCATCACTTCGAGGTTGGGGTTTGCGAGTTTGGCGCCGATGCCAACGGGCAGGGCGCGACCGTGGACGCCGTGCAGCGCGTAACTGTGCATGTACGTCCCGATTTTGCCCGAACAGCCAATCCCGGCGACCAAGAACGTGTTGTCCGGGTCGTTGCCGGTTTCGGCGAGGCCTTTCATCATGCCGTTCATCGTCCCGAAGTCACCGCATCCGGGACACCAGGTCGGCTGCTTGTCGGATTTGAAATCAGTGAATCGAACGTCGGAGCTCATGCGGTTGCCTCCACAGACTCTTCGAGAGCCTGTTTAATTTTTGCTGCCAGCTCGTCTGCCTTGAAGCGGACACCGTTGTACTTGTTCAGGCGCTTTACGCGGCGGAGCGCGTCGTGTTCGATGAGGTCTGCGAACTGTCCGGTCGCGTTACACTCGACCACGATAACGTCGTCTGCGGCGGCGATTTCCTCGGTGAGGTCTGGCCGTGGGAAGATGTACGGTACGGAGAGGAAGCGCACGGACACGTTTTCGTCGTCTAAGAATTCGAGCGCTTCGCGGATTGCACCTTCGTTCGACCCCCACGAAATGACGAGGTTGCCGGAGTCTGCGTCGCCGAACTCGCGTGGCGACCAGTCTTCGTTTTCGATTGCCGTCTGGACTTTGCGGTTGCGCTTGTCGACCTGTTCGACGCGCATATCCGTGTCCTCGGTACGGCGACCGAGTTCGTCGTGTTCGAGACCAGTGGACATGTGGGCACCACCTTTCGTGCCGGGGAACGCGCGCGGCGAGACGCCGTCTTCGGTGAGCGCGTGTGGCTTGAACTGCTGTTTGTCGTTGACCCACTCGCCGAGGGACTCTTCGTCAACAACCTTGCCGCGGTCGATTTCGACCTTGTCCATGTCGAACTCTTCTGGCGGGAAGGTCTGTTCGCTCACCGCAAGCGCGAGGTCTGCGGCGAGGTAGACCGGCGTCTGGTACTTTTCTGCTAAGTTGAACGCTTCGACGGTCTTGTGGAAACACTCGGAGATACTCGTTGGCGTGAGGACGAAGCGTGGAATCTCTCCGTGGCCGCCGTAGAGCATCTGGTTCAGGTCGCCCTGTTCTTGCTTGGTTGGCATCCCGGTGGATGGCCCAGAGCGCATGACGTTCGTGATGACGAGCGGCGTCTCGCTCGTTGCGATGAGCCCGAACGTCTCGGTCATGAGGTCGATGCCCGGCCCAGAGGTTGCGGTCATCGAACGGGCACCGGCGCGCGCGGCACCGAGGGCCATGTTGATGGCGGACAGTTCGTCCTCTGCCTGGACGACTGCGCCACCGAACTGCTCTACGCGACCGGTCATGTATTCCATGACGTTGGTCGCGGGCGTGATTGGGTAGCCAGCGTAGAATCGACAGCCAGCAGCGATTGCGCCCATGCCGATAGCCTCGTCACCGTTCAGCAGGACGTAGTCTGCGTCGGTGGTTTCGAGTTCGTAATCGAGGTCTAAGTCGTAGTTCTCGCGGACGTACGCTTGACCTGCGCGGGCGGCTTTCGAGTTGTTCTCGACGATGGAGCCACCCTTCGAGCCGAAGCGCTTTTCGAGCGATTCATCGAGGTTCTCGATGGGGAAGTCAGAGACTTCACACGCCGCGCCGAGGGCGACGATGTTCTGCATGATGGCCCCACCGGCCTCTTCTGCGAGGCGGCGGAGCGGGACGTTCAGCCCGATCATGCCGTCTGGGGCTTCGAAGTCCTTCATCGTGGTTCGTTCACCGTCGTAGATGATGACCGAGCCCTCGTGGAGCTCTTCCATGTTCTCTTCGACCGTGCGTTGGGTCAGTGCAATCAGAATGTCGAGTCGGTCTACGACACTCTCGACGCGATCAACCGAGGTTCGAATCTTGTATGCGGTGTAGCCACCACGAATACGAGATGCGAAGTCTTTGGATGTAAAGACGTGTCGGCCTGCGCGAGAGAGTGCCTGGGCGAAAATCTTCCCAGTGGAATCGATTCCATCGCCGGCTTCACCGCCGATGGCCCAGTTCAGGTCCTCTGGCATTGTCGGTGATGGGTTTGCTGTACCGGTGCAAAAGGCTTCTGAATCAGTCAGTAAACGAGGAACGAAAGTGCATTTGCCCATAACCCATATGTGTGGGGTATGGAACCACGCGAAGTAACCGTCGCCGCGAATCGCCGCGTCGGCCCAGAGACGGTCGCACTGGACCTCGAAACGCCGGATGGCTTCAGCGCAGAACCCGGCCAGTTCGTCAAACTCAGCCTCGAAATCGAGGGCGAAACCGTCTCGCGCTTCTACACGCTCTCCTCGCCGAGCGTGACCGACACGTTCGAACTCACCGTCGGCATCGACCCCGACGGAGATGTCGCCCCGCACATCGAAACGCTCGAAGCCGGTGATACCGTCACCATTGCCGGGCCGTTCGGCAACGACTACTACGAAGGCGAGGCGCGCGCGGTCATCCTCGCAGGTGGCCCGGGCGTCGGGCCAGCAGTCGGTATCGCAGAGCGCGCGCTCGAGGACGGTGGCGAAGCGGGCATTGTCTACGTAGACGACGCGCCGGTTCACGAAGCCCGGCTCGCCGCGCTCGAAGAACAGGGTGCAGACGTGTTCATCCTCGACGCAGACGGGTCGATGACCGACGCCGTCGCGTCGGTGCTCACCGGCGACGAACAGGTGTTCATCTACGGCTTTGCTGATTTCTTAGACGCCGCAACCGACGCCCTGCAGGCGGCTGGCGCAGACCCAGAGACCGCGAAAGTCGAGAACTTCGGCTAAGCCAGTAGCGTTTTCCCGCGCGAACCTAACGGTGGGTTCGTGTCCCGCACTCCGTACGCCGAGCGAGAAGCCACGCGTCTCTACGAGCGCCTGTGCGGGGACTATGGCGACCTGCCCGACGTGTACGAAGAGACACTGGCAATCTCGGGCACGCGCTTTGACGGCTTCTGGGACTACGCAGACGACGGCTTCGTCTCGGCCGCTGGCGCGCGCGTCGTAGACGAAGCAGGTCGTCTGCTCATGCTGCGCGACCGAGCCGAGAAAGACGCCCACGACGAGTGCTCCGGCTTCGACCGCAGAGCCGACGGCCACGCTGTAGCCCGTGACGATGGCGACAAAGGCGAGAATCGTCACCGGGTTCGCAAGCGTGAGCGCGAGCGTCGTGGTGTAGTCAGAAACGAGCCCGCGCCCGTTCGATTCCTCGGCCGATTCCGTCGCAGGGGCCTGCCGGAGCGTTTGAACACCAAGTACGAGGAGCAACAGCCCACCGACCAGCCGCAACGGCGACGCATACGTAAGCAAGAGTGACGAAATCGCCGTCACGCCAAAGGCGACAATCGCGCCGTACACGGCGTCCGCGGTCGCCGCGCCGAGTCCCGAGACGACGCCCGACCGCCAGCCATTCGAGAGCGTTCGCTGGATGCAGAGAATGCCAATTGGCCCAACCGGCGCGGCGATGGAGACGCCGAACAGCGCGCCGAGCACGAACGTCTCGAACGCCGCGGGCATTATTAGGACTCGTCCGTCGGAATCGTCTCGTCGTAGGCGACGAACTCCACGGAGTGGCCATCCGGGTCCTCGAAGTAGAGCGAGCGCCACTGGACCCAGCCGTGAGTCGTCGTCCGTACGTCGAGGCCCGCGGCTTCCAGTCGTTCCTTCTCCGCGTCGAAGTCCGCGAGGTCGATGGCGAAGGCAACGTGGTCCATCGTTGTGCGCCGTTTGTCGAGACCGTCGTAGTCGTCTCCGCCGATGCGGTCGAACAGGACGAACACCTGCGTGTGCCCGCCGTAGGACTCACCGAGGTCGAAAAAGGCGTACGTGTCGCCGCGCCGGAGCAGAGTTAAGCCAACCACGTCTTCGTAGAATTCGACCATCCCATCGAGCGATTCGGTGCGGAACGCGATTTCGCCGAGGGCTTTGACGGTGGGCATTAGTGTTGGACGAATTCGATGAGGATGCCGCCGGTCGATTTGGGGTGGAGAAAGGCCACGTCGTGGCCCCACGCGCCGGGGCGCGGTTCGTCGTCGATGAGCGTTACGCCGTGGTCACGGGCGTTGTCAAGGGCGGCGTCGATGTCGTCGGTTGCGAGCGCGAGGTGGTGGATGCCCGGCCCGTTCTTTTCGAGATACCGCGACACCGTTCCCTCCTCGATTGGCTCTAACAACTCGAAGTAGCCGTCGCCGCAGTCTAAGAAGACGACGCGCAGGTCGCCAAACTCCTCTTCGTGGACGGCGGGCATCGAGAACAAGTCGCCGTACAGGTCGATGAGCGCGTCTGCGTCGTCAGTGGCAATCCCAGCGTGGTCGAAGTGCATGGCTGAAGTAGGGTGTGAACGGGTGATAAAATCGAGGGAGTGCGAACTTACAGCGCCGCGCCGGGCCGGTACTCACCAAACACGTCGCGCAGGGTGTTCGAGACTTCGCCCGTCGTCGCGTACACCTTCACCGCGTCGATGATGTACGGCATGAGATTCTCGTTCCCTTCTGCGGCCTCAGTGAGTGCGGAGAGCGCGGCTTCGACCGCTTCCTCGTCTCGGTCTGCTTTGACGTCCGTTAACCGAGAAATCTGCCGGCGTTCGTCTTCTTCCGTGACCTCTTGGACGTCCGGCTGTGGGTCTTCGTCGACGCGATACTTGTTCACGCCGACGATGATGCGCTCCTCGTTTTCGATTTCCTTCTGGCGGTCGAAGGCAACGTCCTGAATTTGGCGCTGGACCCACTGGTCTTCGATTGCTTCGCGCATGCCGCCGCGCTCGTCTACGTCTTCGATGAGCGCCATCGCCTCTTCCTCTAAGGTGTCGGTCAGACTTTCGACGTAGTAGGAGCCGGCGAGCGGGTCGATGGTGTCGGCTGCGCCCGACTCGTGGGCGAGAATTTGCTGGGTGCGGAGCGCGGTCTGCACCGACTGCTCGGTCGGCAGCGAGATGGCTTCGTCCTTCCCGTTGGTGTGGAGACTCTGCGTGCCCCCAAGGACGGCCGCGAGCGCCTGATACGCCACGCGCACGACGTTGTTTTCCACTTGCTGGGCGGTCAAGGTGGAGCCACCGGTCTGGGTGTGGAACTTGAGTTGTTTTGACTTCGGATTCTGCGCGTCGAAGCGCTCTTCCATGATGCGCGCCCAGAGGCGGCGGGCGGCCCGGAACTTTGCGACTTCCTCGAAGATGTTGTTGTGGGCGTTGAAGAAGAACGAAAGCTGTGGCGCGAAGTCGTCCACGTCGAGGCCTGCCTCGAGGGCGGCTTTCACGTATTCGATACCGTCGCCGAGCGTGAAGGCGAGTTCTTGGGCAGCCGTCGAACCCGCCTCGCGGATGTGGTAGCCCGAGATGGAGATGGTGTTGAACTTCGGCACTTCCTCTGCACAAAATTCGAAGATGTCCGTGATGATGCGCATCGACGGCTCTGGCGGGAAGATGTAGGTGTTGCGCGCGACGTACTCTTTGAGGATGTCGTTTTGAATCGTCCCGCGCAACTGCTCGCGGTCGACGCCCTGATTGTCGCCAACGGCGATGTACATGGCGAGCAGGATGGAGGCGGGCGCGTTGATGGTCATACTCGTCGAGACTTCGTCGAGCGGAATCCCGTCGAACACCGTCTCCATGTCCGCGAGCGAGTCGATGGCGACGCCGGATTTCCCGACTTCGCCCTGCGCCATCGTCGCGTCCGAGTCGTAGCCCATCTGCGTCGGCAAGTCGAAGGCCATCGAGAGCCCGGACGACCCGCTGTCGAGGAGGTAGTTGAACCGTTCGTTGGTCGCTTCTGCGGTGGAGAACCCGGCGTACTGGCGCATCGTCCAGAGCCGCCCGCGGTACATGGTCGAGTAGACGCCACGCGTGTAGGGCTCCTGTGCTGGGAAGCCAATATCTTCCTCGAAGTCGAGGTCTGCGACGTCGGCAGGCGTGTAAAGACGCTCGACGGTCTGTCCGCCCGTGTCGGTGGTGAACTCGTCTTCGCGTTCGCCGAATCGTTCGACGGTCGGAGAGACTTGCTCTTCCTCCCACGTCTCTTTTTCCTCCCGAATCTGCGCAAGCTCGTCGGGGTCAAACATTACTCGAAGCGAGGTGACCCGCCGCCTTAAGGTTTGACAGACTATCCCAACCTTGCCGAGAGCCTGCGGCTCGCGTTCGTGAGTGTGGTTAAAAAGTACCCGAAAATTCGGGTAGTCAGCAGTCGAAAGTCGAGATTATGCCGCTGGGAGGCCGAGCATCACGGTCATCGTGATGGCCATGATGATGAAGCCGCCAACCATTGCGACCGTGGAGTAACCGATGATGTCACGGGCACGCAGGTTTGCGAGTGCCAGCAGTGGGAGCGCCCAGAACGGCTGCACCATGTTGGTGAGCTGGTCGCCCATCATCTCGATGAGGATTGCCGTTTCGAGTGGCATTCCAAGTTGTGCGGTGGTGTCGAGCAGGATCGGACCCTGTGCGACCCATTGACCACCGCCGGATGGCACGAAGATGTTAACAATACCGGCGCTGATGAGGCCGATAACTGGCCACGTCGTTGGCGTCGCGATGGACGCGAAGAAGTTCGCGATGGTCGCGGTCAGCGCGGTGCCGGTGAGCAGCCCAGAGATACCCGCGTAGAACGGGAACTGGAAGATGATGCCACCGACGTTCTCGACGGATTCGTCCATCTGCTGGACGATGCGCTTTGGAGTGACCCAGAGAATCATCGCCAGGAAGATGAACATCGCGTTGATGCTGTTCAGCGTCAGGCTGGAAATGCCCTGTCCGTTGATGATCCACGCATTGATGACGTAGTAGAGTGGGAACAGCGCGATGACGAGTCCGATTATCTTCGAATTGTTCAGCTTGTCTGCGAACGTCGTCCCAGCCAGGCCGGGCGCGACGCCGGTCTTCGATTCTTCTGCCACGCCGCCGTCGGTGGAGGCCTTGTCACCGGCCATCTGCCGGTAGACCTTGTCAGGCAGGGTTTTGATTTCGTCATCGTCCTTGGGGTGGAGTGCACCCATCAGTGGTGGGATGACGACGAGCATGAGGCCAACCGTCACGAGGTTCACTGGGTGGCCGATGGTCTTCCCAAGCGAGAAGCCATTCTCCATGACGTTCTCGTTCGGGAACTGCGCGAGTGCCGCCTCGAACGTTGGCGGGATGAGCGCTGGGTCGGCCATGATGAGACCACTCGACGTGGTCAGCCCGGAGTGCCAAATCATGAGCGCGGTGTACCCTGCTGCGGCGAGCAGCGGGTAGTGAAGGTTCATGCCTTTTTCTCTGCCCTGATATGCGACTTGCTTCGCCATCACGGCACCGACGATGAGGCCAAGACCCCACGAGATGAGGCCGGCGATCATGCCGACGAACGAAACGAATGCCACAGCCGTGAACGGGCTGGATGGCAGTTTCGCAATGCGTGCGAGGAAGCGAGTTACTGCAGGTGACTTTGCGATTGCGTCTCCCATCATCAGTGTGACGGCGAACGCTGCCATGAAACCAAGGAGCGTCCAGACGCCACCAGTCCACGCGGTCATTGCCTCTGTTGGGGACGACCCAACGGCAATTGCACCACCGAATGCGATGACTGTCAATAGGATTACAAGAACGTACGGGTTTGGAACGTATCTTAGCGATAGCTCAGCGAAAATGCCACCAAGACGACGTATTGGATCTGTGATTGCCATTACCTTACTGCACCGTGTTCATCCATTGAAGAAGTGCTATATAATGGTTTGGCACACGTTGTCACCAATCATGTTGTTAATTAATTAGAATTTATTGTCGTAAGAAAGATAATTTTGCGACAACTGTCTGGATTTATCATGCACCATTCCCCGTCACGTCAACCCATCATTTCACGGAATAGAATGGTCAGTTCAGTGTTTTTGCCACATCCCGTGTCGTGTGACTGTTCCCGACTATCACGAATTTCTTATATGTAATAAATCAGTTAGTTGTATTTATCACAATTTTTCCTAACACTCCCGGTGACGCGGCGTGTTTCATCGCAGCCGACGCTTCAGAAAGTGGGTAGGTTGCTTCGATAGTTGGGCTAATTTCTCCAGTTCCGAGCAACGGCGAAACGGCGTCAAGTACCTGTCGTTGGTCGTCCATTGACGCCATAATTGACATGAAACGGACGTCGGCGTCGTCAAACATTGCTGCAAGTGACACGGACGGTGAGAGTGTCACGGGGGCACCCTGTCCGATGACGACGATGCGACCGCCGCGACCAATCGCGGCGAGGTCGGTTTCGAGGTGTTTGTCGGCGTGGGCGTCGAGTACCACGTCTGCGGGCCGTCCGCCGAGTGCCTCGTGGACGGCGTCGGCTAGCTCGTCCTCGCGATAGTCGAGCACTGCGTCCGCACCCAGCCCGGAGACGAACTCGGTTGCTTCCTCACCCCGGGCTGTTCCAACCACCTGCGCGCCCGCACAAGCAGCAATCTGGACGGCGACGTGACCGACGCCACCGCTCGCCCCGTGAACTAAGCACGTCTCCCCGACGCGGAGGTCACCGCGCGTCACGAGCGCGCGCCACGCCGTCGTACAGACGAGCGCGGCGGCCGCACCCGTCTCGAACGACACGTCGTCAGGGAGCACGGCAAGTCGGTCTGCCGGAACCGCCGCGTACTCCGCGTACGTCCCGTCGTCCTGCCACCCGAAGCCAGTTCCATACACGCGGTCGCCCGGTTCGAGGCGGGTGACGCCCGCACCGACTTCGTCTACAACTCCAGCGAGGTCAACGCCGCAAACATGGGGGAGGCCCGCCGTTGGCTTGAGCAGCCCCTCACGGAGTTTGGCGTCGATGGGATTGACGCTCGCCGCCTCGATTGCGACGCGAACCTCTCCCGCCGCGGGCTCAGGCAGGGGAACCTCGTCGAGCGAGAGCACTGACTCGTCACCGTAGTCGTGGTATCGAATAGCACGCATACTGGATGCTATGGAGAGCACCCGGAAAACGCTTCAGATGCCGGACATCGACGCGGCTTCGACGTACTCGCGCACCGCTGCTCGGTCGTCGGTCGCAGAGAGCGCAAGCGCGAGCGTGAGTCGAGCTTTGTGTGTCGGGAGGTCGCCCCCAAGTATCGCGCCGTGTTCTTCGAGCGTGCGCGCGCCGCCGCCTTTGCCGTAGATGCCGTTGACCGCGCCGCCGTGGCATCGTGAGGTGACGACCACGGGTACACCATCTGCAATCGCGTCTGCGACTGCCGATTCGAGCGCGGGGGTGGTGTTCCCGAGCCCGGTTCCTTCGAGTACGAGACCGTCTACGCCAGCTTCGAGTGCGCGTGCTATCTGTCGCCCGTCAACGCCCGCGCCGCTTTTCACCATCTCGACGCTTGCGGTAACCTCACTCACTGGAATCGACACCGTCTCGCTTCCCGGCTGGCGGAAAAAGCGCACATCTCCGCGGAGGAAGCTTGCGACCGGCCCTGCATCCGGGGCGTAAAACGTGCCGAGATTGCTCGTATGCCCTTTCGTCACGGTGCGCGCTGAGTAGAGGCTGTCCGCAAATGCGATGTACGCGCCGCCTGCCTCTCGAACGCGCTCGTTGCTCGCCGCGCGAACCGCGGTGAGTAGGTTCGCCGGCCCGTCTGCGCCCGGTTCGTCCGGCCGACGCTGTGCGCCCGTGAACACGACCGGAATCGTATCGCCAGCGACCACGTCGACGAAGTACGCAGACTCCTCCATCGTGTCCGTGCCGTGGGTGACGACGACGCCGTCGGTGCCGTCTGCGGCGAGTTCGCGAACGCGCGCCGCGATGGCGGTCAGTGTCTCGAAGTTCATGGCGAAGCTCGAAATCTGGGCCACCTCATCGACGCTGATGTCGGCGTAGTCAGTGAGTTCGGGGACGGCATCGACCAGTTCGCCGCCTTCTTTTGTGGGCGTCGCGCCCGCGGACGTGCCGGTGCTCGCAATCGTGCCGCCCGTCGAAAGGACGGTGATGTGTGGTGTCATATTCGCGTTTCCAGTTCGAGCAGTGCGCCCGAGAGCACGTCGATGCCGACAAAGATGTCCTCTTCGTTCACGTCGAACGTCGCGGTGTGGTGGCCGCCGGGGTGGTCAGTACCGATGATGGGGAACGCAGCGATGCCGCCGTTTTCCTTGACCGCTTGCATCAGGTAGGTGGCGTCCTCGCTCGCGCCGAAGTCCGCCCGGCGGACGACGGACGTGACGCCTTCAACACCTTCTGCGGCGGTAGCGACGGCGTCCACGGCGGCTTCGTCGCTGTCCTCGCGTGGCGCGATGCTCAGGAGTTCTGTTTCGACTTCTACGTCGTGCATGTCGGCGGCCGCTCGGAGCGTGCGCTCAACCTTCTCGTTCATGTAGTCGAGCAACTCGTTCGTCTCGGCGCGGATTTCGATGCCGAGTTCGCCGTCGTCCGCGATGACGTTCGTCGCCTCACCCACGTCCGCCCAGCCGACGTTCACGCGCGTCAGGCCGTCTCGATGGCGGGGGATGGCGTAGAGATTCTGGATGGCCGTCCCGATCGCCTGCATGACGTTTCGCCCCTCGTTCGGCGCGAGGCCCGCGTGGGCTGATTCGCCCGTGAACGTTACGCGCGACTGGCGGACTGCGAGCGGTTTGTCGCTCCCCGCCACCACCTCACCGGAGGGATGGTCGAGGCCGATGTGGACGGCGAGAAGTGCTTCGACGTCGTCTACGAGCGGCGATTCAGACATCGGCTTGCCTCCGCCAAGAACCTCCTCTGCGGGCTGGAAAAACACCTTTAGCGTGCCCGAAAAGTCGCTCTGTTGGATGGCTTCGATGGTGCCGAGCCCCATCGTCATGTGCGAGTCGTGGCCGCAGGCGTGCATCGCGCCGTCGTTCTCGGAGCGGAAGCCTTCTTGATTGGGGTAGTGGCTCTCGTCGGTCGATTCGGGGCGCGGGAGCGCGTCGATGTCCACGCGCAGGCCGAGGACGGGGCCGTCACCCTTGTTTACGACGGCGACGACGCCCGTGTGTCCGCCTTTCGTCTTTTCGAGCACGTCTTCGCGTGCGCCGTTTGCGCGCGCTTTCTCGAACCAGTCTTCGAGGACGGCGTCGTCGGGGACGCTCATCCGCGACTCGGAGACGAGCACGTCAGACCCGACGTGCAGTTCGTCTACGCCGAGAGCTTCGAGTTCATCTACCAACCGACTGGTCGTGAGAAATTCGCGCCACGACGGCTCTGGATACCGATGGAACGTCCGTCGAATCTCGACTGCCCGGTCTCTGATTCCTTGGCTCATGGGTTCACCACCCACGATGGGAGAGAAGAATATAGTGTTCAGGGTGGCGGCGAGGTCACACAGTCCGCGCGCGGTTTCTGAGTTCGACGCGCCGAATCTTCCCGCTCGACGTTTTCGGCAGTTCGTCGACGATGTGCACTTGCCGGGGATAGGCGTGACGTGCGAGTTTCCCCTTCACGAACGAGACGATATCCTCGCGCAGGGCAGGGCTCGCCTCGTAGCCACCGCGGAGGACGACGAACGCCGTCACGACCTCGCCGCGCTGGTCGTCCGGCACGCCGATGACTGCGGCCTCTGCGACCGATTCGTGTTCGATGAGCGTGCTCTCGACCTCGAACGGACCGATGCGATAGCCAGAAGAGATGATAACGTCGTCTGCACGCCCGACGAACCAGTAGACACCGTCCTCTTTGGTCACCGCGTCGCCGGTCAGGAAGTATTCGTCCCCGTCGAGCGTCGTCCACGCCTTCTCGGTCGCCTGCGGCCGGTTCAGGTAGCCGGAAAAGTACGTGCCCTCCGTGCGCTTGACTGCAAGTTCGCCCGTCTCACCCTCGGGAACGCGCTCGCCGTCCCCGAGCACCGCGACCTCGAAGCCGGGGAGTGGCGTTCCCATGCTCCCTTGGACGAACTGCTCGGGTGCTGCGTGCTGGTTGCAGACGACCATGCCCGCCTCGGTGACGCCGTATTGGTCGTAGACGGCCACTGAGAGTTCGTCTTCGAACCAGCGGACGACCTCGGGGTTGAGTGGTTCGCCCGCGCTGTTGCCGCGTTCGAGGGCGAGGTCGTACTGTTCGTGCAACTCGTCTTCGGCCATCAGCCCGCGATAGGCCGTTGGGCTACTCGCAAGGGTGGTGACGCCTGCACGCTCCATCACGTCGTACCATGAAGTCGGGTCGAACTCGCCCGCGTACATCACGTTCTGGACGCCCATGCTCACGGGCGCGACGCCCGCAGAGAGCAGGCCGTACATCCAACCGGGGTCTGCTGCGCCCCAGAACACCTCGTCGCCGGTGAGTCCCATGCCGTACCAGAGGTAGGGATAAAGCGCGCCGAGCACGCGGTGGGTCAGGAGACACCCCTTCGGTGGCCCCGTCGTCCCCGAGGTGTATTCGAGCGTGCACACGTCGTCCGCGCTCGTTTTCACAATCTCGTGGCTGGTGGACTGGTCTGCAAGCAGACTCGCGTGGGAGATGTCGCCGCCATCAATGCCGACGCCGTCGCGGTCGAGCACGACGATGTGCTCGAAGTCGATTTCGTCTTCGACGGCGGCCACGCGGTCACGGTACTCGGGGGTTGTGAAAATCACGTCCACGTCGGCGTCGCCCGCTCGCGCCGCAATCGCGTCCGGCCCGAACGCCGTGAACAGCGGGACGTACACCGCGCCAGCCCGCCAAATCCCGAGAAACAGTGGATAGAGTTCGGGAACGCGTGGGACGAGTGTGGCAACGGGGTCGCCGCGTTCGACGCCGAGGTCTGCGAGTGCGTTCGCCACCTTCGAACTCTCGGCTTCGAGGTCTTTGTAGGTCTGCTCGACCGCTTCACCGTCTGCGCCGTACCACGAGAGCGCCGTGCCGCGTCCGACGTTTCGTGTCACGACTTCGTGTGTGATGTTGAGTTCGTCCGGCGCGTCCCAATCGAACTGTGCCCAGACCGCGTCCCACGAGAAATCGCTTGGATTCGGAATGCCCGTCATGGCCTGAGTTTTTCAGCCCCATGAATATGTGTGTTGTTCTCACTCGACATAGTCGGGGTCGCGCTTTTCGAGAAACGAGAGCGCACCTTCGTGTGCCTCAGGCCCCGCAAACAGGTAGCCAAGCCCGGTTCGCATCGCGTCGTCTTCTCCCGCGAACTTGAGGCTCGCGTTCAGCCACGCTTTGGTCGTTTCGACGGCGGGTGGCGACCCGCGTTTGAGCTTTGCCACGAGGGATTCGACAGCTTCATCCACGTCGTCGCTTGCGACGGCTCTGGCGAACAGTCCCCACTCGGCAGCCTCCTCGCCAGAGAGCTTCCGTCCGGCAAGTGCAATGTCGGCGGCCCGCTGACGACCAATCATCCGTGCGAGTCGCTTTGCGCCGTAGAACGGATACGCCCCAATCTGGACCTCCGGCAGGGCAAACTCGGCGGCTTCTGGAACGACGGTCAGGTCACACGCGAGGAGCAACTCGAACCCGCCACCGTAGGCCGACCCGTTGGCTTTCCCAACCACCGGCAGCGGGGCGTCCTCAATCGCGCCGAAGCAGTCGAGCGCAATTTTGGTGAGTTCGCGCACCGCTCGCGTGTCGTCGATGTCGCGGAGCGTGGCGATGTCGTCGCCCGCACAGAAGGTGCGCCCCTCGCCAGTGAGAACCGCCACACGCGCGCCGTCTCGGTCGGCGCGTGTGAGCAGGTCGTCTACGGTCTCCCACATTTCGAGGGTCAGCGCGTTCAGTTTCTCCGGCCGAGAGAGGGTAATCGTCGCAACACCGTCTTCGAGGTCGTAGGTGACGTGGGTGGTCATAATCCATCCTCCACGGCCACGGTGATAAACGGTCACACAGGTAGGCTTATTCGCCTTCACCGGAAGCTAGCACCATGCGAAATGTGAGCATTGTTGGCATGGGCACAACCGAATTTGGGGTGCTCGATGCTGGCGTCAAAGACCTCGGGGTGCGGGCCGTCTCTCGGGCATTGCGCTCGTGCGACGTGAATAGAGCGGACGTCGATGCGTTGTATCTCGGCAACTTCGTCGCGGGAATTCTCGAAGGCCAAGAGAACATCGCGCCGCTCGTCGCGGACAGCGTGGGACTCACGGGCATCCCCACGATGAAGACCGAAGGCGCGTGTGCGAGTTCGGGGATCGCCCTGAGACAGGCGTATCAGGCCGTCGCCACTGGTGTCCACGACGTGGTCGTCGTCGCGGGCGTCGAGAGCATGACGAACGCCGAAACCACGGAGTTCACCCGCGCGCTCAACAGCGCCGCGGACACCCAAACGGAGGGCAAAACCGGCCTCACCTTCCCCGGCTTCTACGGCCTCTGGCTCGACCGCTACATGCACGAACACGGGGCGACCCGCGAGGAAGTCGCCGCGATTCCGGTGAAAAATCGCGCCAACGGCGCGACCAATCCGAGAGCACGGTTCCGCGACCCAATCGCCATCGACGACGTGGTGGAATCCAGACTGGTCGCAGACCCGCTTCGACTCTACGACTGTTGCCCGGCCGCGGACGGCGGCGCGGCGCTCGTCATCACCGCGAGCGACCGGGCGCGCGAGTTCACCGACACGCCGCTCTCGGTTCTCGGGAGCGGCCACGCGAGCGGGCGAAGCGGGGCGTATCGCTACGAGGATTTGACCACGCTCGACGCGACCGTCACCGCCGCGAATGACGCCTACGCGCAGGCGGGCATTTCACCGACCGACTTGGACGTGGTCGAACTCCACGACTGTTTCAGCGCCGCAGAAATCGGTGACTCAGAAGACCTCGGCCTGTTCGAGAAAGGCGAAGGGGCGCGCGCCGCCGCAGAGGGTGTGACCGCGGTCGATGGCGACGTGCCAATCAACCCGAGCGGTGGGTTGCTCTCGAAAGGGCATCCGGTCGGCGCGACCGGCATCGGACAGGTGTACGAAGCCTGTCTGCAACTGCTCGGCGAACACGAAAATCAAGTCGATGGCGCGGAACTCGCGCTCACGCACAATCTGGGTGGGAGCGGCGCAGTATGTACAGTCACCGTCCTCGGGAGGGATGCGTGATGCCCGCATTCCCCGCGACCGAGTGCGCAGACTGCGGCGAACTCTATGGGTTCCCGGTCGTCGCCTGTCGTGACTGCGGGTGCGAGTCGTTCGAAACAAGAGAACTGGACGGGTCGGGAATCGTCTACGCTCGGACGACCATCCGCGTGCCCGGCGCAGACCACCAAGGCCAAGAACCGTTCGAGGTGTGCGTCGTTGACCTCGCGGACGACATCCGCATCACCGCCCGAGTTCTCGACAATCCCGAACTGGGGCCGGACGACTCGGTGCAGTTTGTCGAAGCGCGCGACGGCGTCTTCTTCTTCGAAGCGGCCTGAGTTCCTCCTTATTCGAGGACGAACGGGTCGCCCACTTCGCCCGCGTGGTTGTACCAGACGCTTTTGGTCTGGTAGTACTCTTCTAAGCCTTCGCGGCCGTTTTCGCGGCCGAGGCCGCTTGCCTTGTAGCCGCCAAACGGCGAGTTCGGCGCGACGAGACGGTACTCGTTTACCCACACCGTGCCCGCTTCGACAGTTTCGACGAACTCGTTTGCACGGTCCATATCCTGCGTCCAGATGGCTGCCGCGAGGCCGAAGTCGGTGTCGTTTGCGATAGAGAGCGCTTCGTCTAGACTTTCAAAGGAGATGACGCTCGCAACCGGGCCGAAAATCTCCTCGCGGGCGACGGTCATGTCGTTTTCTACGTCAACGAACACCGTTGGCTGGATGAAACACTCACCGGGCTGGTCCGCGGGCATCTCGCCGCCGATTTCGAGTGTTGCACCCTCTTCGAGCCCTGACTGGACGTACTTGTGGACGGTCTCCCACTGGCCGCGGAAGGCCACCGGCCCCATCTGCGTGTCCATGTTCCGCGGATCGCCCATCTTGATGTCGCCTGCCCGCGCGGTCAGCTTCGAGACGAACTCCTCGTGGACGTCCTCGTGGACGAGCACGCGCGACCCCGCCATGCAGGTCTGGCCCGTCGCCGCGAAAATCCCCTTCATCACGCCGTTTACCGCATCATCGAGATTCGCGTCGGGGAGGATGACGTTCGGACTCTTTCCACCGAGCTCGAGCGAGACTTTGGTGAGGTTCTCACCCGCAGCTTTCGCCACTTTCCGCCCGACAGCGGTGCTCCCGGTGAACGCGAGTTTGTCCACGTCCGAGTGCGCGGTGAGCGCCGCACCGGTGTGTCCCTGCCCGGGCACGACGTTATACACGCCGTCGGGCAAGTCGGTGTGTTCGTAGATGAGTTCCACGAATCGAAGCGCACTCACGGGCGTCTCCTCGCTCGGTTTGTGGACGAACGTATTGCCCGCCGCGAGCGCCGGGGCGAGTTTCCACGCCGTCAGAAGTAATGGCGAGTTCCACGCCGTAATCGCGCCGACGACGCCGAACGGCTCGTGGCGGATGTAGTTGAACATCTGCCCGTCTTTCTTATCGACGGGGATGGTGCGCCCAGATTCGACTTCTTCTGCGATGCGGCCGTAGTACCGATACCACTCGCCAAGGCCGCTCAACTGCTCTTTCATCTCGCGCAGGAGCTTGCCGTTCTGAAGCGTTTCGAGCTCCGCGAGTTCGTCTCCGTGCGCGTCGATGGTGTCCGCGATTTGGTTCAGAATCTCGCGTCGGTCGCTCGGCTTGGTGTCGCGCCACTCGTCGCGTTCGAAGGCTGCGCGCGCGGCCGCGACGGCATCGTCTACGTCTTCTTCGGTGGCGTCGGGCACGGTCGCCCACACCGTTCCGTCGTACGGGAACGACACCTCGACGCGCTCGTCGCCGTGGGATGCCCGGAACGCACCGTCGATGAACAACTCGTAGTCTGTGACCTCCTCAATGTCTGATGTTGACATGGCTCATTTGTGTGGTTCAGGTACTCGTTATTAAGCCCACGGACAACTGCAAGACAGACACTGAATTTCTGATAAATAATTGCGGTTTCTGCGGTATGTACTGTTAAACTCCCCTCCATACGGAAATCGAACGTCTATGCAATACGTTCACATTGGACGGGAGTATGGCTACTGAAGGCGGACGAACGTGGACGGTCGACGGCGACCAACGGGCGCGGAGTATCGAGGAAATTGACTTACACGACTTGGCGATGCAACCGGTGGTGAAATTCCTGCTCGCCTTCCTCATCGGCGGCGTGTTCTTCCTGTTACCGGTGCGCTACGGCGGTGAAATCACGGTTCCCTTCGACATCGCGGTGAGCTACATCACCGAGACGTTCCCCGGTGCGGTCGGCGTCTACGCGCTGGCGATTATCGTCGCAGGCGGCGTGCTCACGACGCTTGCAATGGTCACCGACGAACCGGTTGCAGGCATCGACCTCTCGTACTTCGAGACCTCCGTCGTGTTCTGGATACTCAGACTCGCCGGACTCGTGCTTGCCCCGGTCATGTTCTTCAAACTCGGTCCGGCGTGGCTCCACACCCCCGGAACGGGCGGGCTGATGTGGGGGACGCTCGTCTACAGCGTCGGCATCATCATCCCTATTGGCGCGGTGTTCATCACCATCTTCGTCGAACTCGGCGGCCTCGAATTCGTGGGCACGCTCTCGCGGCCGGTGATGAAGCCGCTGTTCAAGGTTCCGGGCCGCGCCGCCCTCGACAGTCTCGCGTCGTGGGTTGGCTCCTACAGCGTCGGCCTCTACGTCACGCGAAACGTGTTCGAAAAGGGCGGCTACCACAAGCGCGACGTGTTCACCATCGCAACCTGCTTTTCGACGGTGAGCATCGGCTTTGTGGGCGTGGTCGCCGCAACCCTCGACATGCTCGCGCTGTTCCCCGTCATCTTTGGGGCGTACTTCGTCTGCGTCGTCCTCACGAGCATCATCCTCGTCCGGATTCCTCCCATCTCGACGACGCCAAAAGAGTACATCGCAGAGCCGGAGCCGGAAGTCGGCTTCACCGGGTCACTCGCCGATTACGCCCGCTTCGCGCTTTCTGAAGCCGTCAAAAAGGCCGACGAAGGCGAATCGTTCCTCGAAGCCGCAACCCGCGGATTTGTCGATGGTATCAAACTCACGAGCCTCATCTTGGGCACCATCCTCGCCGTTGGCCTCGCTGCCACGCTCCTGTCGGCGAACACGCCCGTCTTCGACATCATCGGGCGGCCTTTAGTCCCCATCATCGCCGCCCTCGGCATCCCGAACGCCGCCGCCGTCGCGCCCGCGACCATCGTCGGCATCACGGAGATGTACGTCCCCGTCTTGCTCGTGACCGAGACCGCGCCGATGGCGAAATTCTTCATCGCCGTCCTCGCCGTCTCACAGCTCATCTTCTTCTCCTCGGTCGGACCGATGATTATGGACATGTTCAGCGACGTGCCGATTCGCTTCCGCGACCTCGTTGGGCTGTTCATCATCCGGACGGTCATCCTCGTCCCGGTCGTCGCCGGGATGACCCACCTCGTCGCGGCGATGGGGCTGCTCTAATCAGAGATATTCGACCAGCATATCCGCAAATTTCTGTTCTGCTCTCCGGAGATGGTGCTCGACGGTTCGCCGCCCCACGCCGATTTCTTCTGCGATTTCGGTTGTCGTCGTTCTCCGCGGAATTTCGTAGTACCCGCGCTCGTGTGCCAACAGAAACACCTCGCGCTGGCGGGCAGACAGCGTCGGAAGCGCCGACTCAATCGACATGAGCGGCGTGTCAGAGGCAACGCTCTCGAGTTCCTGTTTTGATTCGACCGTCACCTGCTGGTCTGCGGTAATCGCCCGATAGAAGTTGGTGAGGTTCGCCGAGTCCAGGGCGAGCACGCGCACGATTTTCGCGCCCTTTTCGTACCGAAGTGGCGGCAACAACAAGCAGTCGTGTTCGGCGAGATATGCTTCGATGTAGTCCGTCCCGTGCTCTTTCAGGCAGGCGTTCGTGATGATGACTTGGTCTGCGCCGTTGTCGATGCGCTCGCGGACGCCGACCTCCGCTTCGACGCGCGCGAGCACGTCGTCTGTGTGTTCGCCGGTCAAGTGCAGGAGGTCACAGTGGTCGTTACACCAGAGTTCGATTTCGGTGTCGTTTCGCGCCGTTGCCCGGGCGTACGGGCCGCTCCCAGTGATACGGAACACGGCTTTGTACATGGCGGGACTTGGGGAGAGGCGTATAAAAATACCATTCCACATGGAGACTCCACCCTCTCGGCGCTGGCCGCACTTGGTATGCGTATACATGGGACACCAGCAACCGACCGACCGGAAAAGTCGATTTGGCGAGCCTTCAGAGCAGTGGAAGGAGTATCAAGGTGCGCCGACCGGCACTGAAATCGAGTGCAAGGGCTGGCGGCAGGAGGCGGCCCTCCGCATGCTCAACAACAACTTAGACCCCGACGTGGGCGAGAACCCCGAAGAACTCGTCGTCTACGGCGGCACCGGCCGCGCCGCCCGTAGTTGGGACGCCTACGACGCAATTCTCGCAGAACTCCGCGACTTAGACGACGACGAGACGCTCCTCGTCCAATCCGGCAAACCGGTGGGCCGATTCACGACCCACGAACGCGCGCCTCGCGTCCTGATTGCGAACTCGAATTTAGTCGGAAAATGGGACAACTGGGAGCACTTCCACGAACTCGAAGCAGAGGGTCTCATCATGTACGGCCAGATGACCGCCGGGTCGTGGGCCTACATCGGCACGCAGGGCATCATTCAGGGAACCTACGAAACCCTCGCGGAAGCCGGTCGCCAGCACTTCCCCGACGCCAAGGGCCTCACGGGAACCATCACGGTCACCGGCGGCCTCGGCGGGATGGGCGGCGCACAACCGCTTGCCGTGACGATGAACCACGGTGTGTGCATCGCCGCGGAAGTGGACGACCACCGCATCGACCGCCGCATCGAGACGCGCTACTGTATGGAGAAGACCGACGACTTGGACGAAGCCATCTCGATGGCACAGGAAGCTGCTGCGAAGGGCGACCCCCTCTCGATTGGCCTGCACATGAACGCCGCCGACATGTTCGAGGGGATGCTCGAACGAGACTTCGTCCCCGACATCGTCACCGACCAGACGAGCGCCCACGACGAACTGGAAGGCTACTATCCCTCGGGCTACACCGTCGAAGAAGCCGACCAACTCCGCGCAGAAAACCCTGAGAAATACGTCGAGGAGAGTCTCGACACGATGGTTCGCCACGTCGAAGGCATCCTCGCCATGCAGGAGCAGGGCGCAATCGCCTTCGAATACGGGAACAACATTCGTGGACAGGTCAAAGAACACCGCGGGATGGCAAATGCGTTCGACTTCGAGGGCTTCGTCCCGGCCTACATCCGACCGCTGTTCTGCCGTGGCAAGGGGCCGTTCCGTTGGGCCGCACTCTCTGGCGACCCGGCAGACATCCACCGCACCGACGACGCCGTGAGGGAACTGTTCCCCGAGAAGGAACACCTCCACCGCTGGATCGACCTCGCACAGGAGCAGGTCGCGTTTCAGGGCCTCCCGTCGCGGGTTTGCTGGCTCGGGTATTCGACCGACGAGGACGGCATCACCGAACGCGCGAAGTTCGCGCTCAAAATCAACGACCTCGTGCGCGAGGGTGAAATCTCGGCCCCGGTTGTCGTTACGCGCGACCACCTCGACGCGGGCAGCGTCGCAAGTCCGAACCGCGAGACAGAGGCCATGCGCGACGGCTCAGACGCCGTTGCTGACTGGCCACTCTTGAACGCCCTGCTCAACTGCGCGGCGGGCGCGGACATCGTGAGCGTCCACGACGGCGGCGGTGTTGGCATCGGCAACGCGCTCCACACGAACAATCACGTCGTCCTCGATGGAACCGACCTCGCCGCAGAGAAGGCCCGTCGCGTGTTCACCACTGACCCCGGCATGGGCGTCATCCGCCACGCCGACGCAGGCTACGAGGAAGCGCTTGACGAGGCGACCGTCTCGAACGTCCCGATTCCGATGCGAGACCGGAAATGAGCTTCGCAGAACCCGAACACTGGCAAGGAACGTCTTCGGACCCGAGCGACGAGCAGTTCGGCCACGTCGTTGAAGCCACCTCGTTGGACAAGGCAAGCGAGTACGACGCCGTCCTCGTCGGTGAACCCTACGACGGCGCAGTCATCTCGCGCAAGGGAGCCGCAGACGGTCCAGCGGCCATCCGCGCGGCGCTCGCAGGCATCAAGAGCCATCACTTCGACGCCGGGCCAGTCTCAAGTATCGGCGACCTCGGCGACGTGGTGATTCCCGATGGCTCGGTTGCTGAAGTTCAAGACGCCGTCCGAGCGACTACCGCCGAAATCCACGCACAGGACACGATGCCGGTGTTCCTCGGTGGCGACAACTCACTGACGTTCCCGAACGTTGCTCCATTGCTCGAATCTGGCTCAGTCGGCGTCATCAACTTCGACGCGCACCTCGACGTTCGGGAAGTCCCTGAGTCGGGGCCGACGAGCGGAACGCCCTACCGCCAACTCCACGACGCGGGACTCGCGGGCTACGCCTGCGTCGGCGCACGCCACTTCGAAACGAGCACCGCGTACCACGATTTCGTCCTCGACAACGAGGGCGAAGTCGTGACTGCAGAAGAGGTTTCTGACGACGCGGTGGCCGCAATCGACAGCGCGCTCTCGGCCCTCGAACACGTTGACACGCTCTATCTGAGCGTGGACATCGACGTGCTGGATGCAGTCTACTGCGGAGCAAGCGCACCCACTCCCGGCGGTCTCTCGCCAGGCGACCTGTTTCGCGCGGTCAGACTCGCCGCGAGTGACGATCGCGTCGCTGGCTTTGAAGTCGTGGAGTGCGCACCACCACTCGATGAACACAACCGAACCGTCGATGCTGCGGCGCGCACCGTCGCCCAATTCCTCGCGGGGTGGTCGGCGTGAGTGACCTCGTCATCCACGACGCCGCAGAACTCGTCGTCGGAAAGGCCGAGGATGCACCGCTCGAACGCTACGAGAACGCCGCGATTGCAGTAGCGGATGGGACGGTCGTCGCGGTCGGTTCGACTGCCGACGTGACCCGTGAGTACCCGGCGGAGAACGCAACCGAGGCAATCGACGCCACCGGCAAAACGGTGCTCCCGGGCTTCGTTGACCCGCACACCCACGCCCTGTTCGCGGGAGACCGCTCCGACGAATTCGAGGCAAAGCTGCGCGGAAAGACGTATCAGGAGATTCTGGCGGCGGGCGGTGGGATTCTCAAATCCGTTCGCTCGGTTCGAGAAGTGGACGACGAAACGCTCGTCTCGAACTTGCTCGGCCATCTCGACCGAATGCTCGCCCACGGGACGACGACTGTCGAGGTCAAGTCAGGCTACGGCCTCGATACGGAAACCGAACTCCGGATGCTCGACGCCATCCGCAAAGCCGACGGACAGCACCCAGTGGACGTAATTCCGACGTTCATGGGCGCACACGCCGTCCCGCAGGGGATGGACGCGGACGAGTACACCCAAGAGGTCATAGAGGAGCAACTGCCCGCCGTCGCGGAGCAGGGCATCGCGGAGTTCAACGACGTGTTCTGCGAAAAAGACGTGTTCTCCGTCGAGCAATCGCGGCGGATCCTTGAAGCCGGTGAAGAACACGGATTGACGCCGAAAGTGCACGCAGAAGAACTCGCACACATTGGCGGGACGAAACTCGCCGCCGAACTCGGCGCGACGAGTGCAGACCACCTGCTCCACTCGACCGAAGAGGACATTCTGGCGCTCGTGGAGGCGGGTGTCGTTCCGGTTCTCTTGCCGGGCACCGCTTTCGGCCTCGGCGCGGAATTTGCGGACGCACAGATGATGCTCGAACAGGGCGCACCCGTCGCCATCGCGACCGACTTCAACCCGAACTGCCACAGCCACTCGATGGGCTTCGCGCAGTCGCTCGCGTGCGTCGAGATGCACATGACGCCCGCGCAGGCGCTCGTCGCCGCAACCGAACATGCCGCGCTCGCGCTCGACAGACCGAATCTCGGCCGACTCGACGCGGGTGCGCCAGCAGACCTCGTCGTCGTGGACGCCCCGAACCATGTCCACGTGCCGTATCAGTACGGAACGAATCTGGTGGAAACGGTGGTCAAAAACGGCGAGCGTGTCTTCGGGTAGTCAGAGGGAGTATCGTACTTACTCGGGGGTCTTTCGGTCACACCTCGACAGAGGCACGTGGTTTGACGACCGTATTGTGAGGGCTCGTTGAACAGGTACGAGACCCCCTCTCAGTTCACGTTTCGTTCCGAATCGCCCCAGTACTGGTCGCGCAGGTCGGTTTTCCGGACTTTTCCATAGGAGCTGCGCGGCAACTCGGTTACGATGTCGATTTCTTTCGGTTTTTTGTATGCCGCGAGGTCGGTCTCGCAGGTGGCTTCGAGTTCGTCTCTGAGCGTTGCGTTCTCGATTTCTGCGTCCGGGCGCGGTTCGATAATGGCAATCACTTTCTCACCCCAGTAGTCATCAGGAACGCCGATGACGGCGGCGTTCGAGACGGCCGTGTGGGTGGCGAGCACCTCTTCGATTTCGCGGGGGTAGACGTTCATCCCGCCGGTGATTATCATGTCCTTTTTCCGGTCTAAGATATAGAGGAAGCCGTCTTCGTCAAAGCGCCCCACGTCGCCGGTGTGGAGCCAGCCGTCCACGATGGTCTCTGCGGTTTTCTCGGGCAGTTCCCAGTAGCCCGGCGTCGCGAGCGGCGACCGGACCGTTATCTCCCCGAGTTCGCCTTGCTCGACGGGTTCGTTTTTGTCGTCCACGAGTCTGACTTCCGCGGTGTCCACTTCGCGGCCCGCAGATTGGAGTAGTTGTTCGTTTTCTTCCGCCGCCCGGCGATGGGTTTCGTGGTCGAGGACGGAGATGGTCATGGGACACTCCATCTGGCCGTAGGACTGGATGAACACATCGCCGAAGGTGTCGAGGCCTTCGCGCAGGCGGGCGGCGCTCATCGGCGCACCAGCGTAGTAGAGGTTGCGAAGCGAGGAGAGGTCACGGTCGTCGTCATCTGCGTCGTAAGTATCGAGCAGTTTGTAAATCATCGTCGGGACGACGAAGATGGAGTTCACGCCGTGGGTGTCCACCGCCTCAAGGAAGTCGTCGGGGTCGAAGCCATCGACGAGGATGTTCGTCCCGCCAACGAGCATGGTTGATTCGACGAGAAAGCCTGTGCCGTGGGTGAGCGGCGCGGCGTGGAGCGTCACGTCACCGTCTTGCTGTCCGAGTTCAGTTTTGAGCGAGAGCGCGGTCGAGAGCCACGTGTGGTGGGTGTGGGTCACGCCCTTTGGCAAGCCCGTCGTGCCCGATGTGTACATCAGCGCACAGGGGTCGTCGCGACTCCCGACGGACTGAGGGGTTGTGTCTGAGTCGAAGAGTGACTCGTAGGCGTGCGTCTCGCCGGGGAAGGCTGCATCTTCGGCGCCGACCACGACGTAGTGGGTCGCCCGCGCGTCCATCTCGGTGCAGTGGTCTGCGAACTGCGCTTCTGCGACGAGCACGTCGATGTCGGCATCAGAGACAAGGTGGTCGTGGTCGCCCGGCGTGAGCATCGTGTTGAGCGGGACTTTGAGCGCGCCAAGTCGGTAGGCAGCGACCGACGTTTCGATGAATGCGGCGTGATTTTTCACCAGCAAGCCGACGCGGTCGCCGGGTGAGACGCCGAGCTGTGCAAGGCCAGAAACGAGCCGATCTACGCGCCCGTCGAGCGTTTCGTAGGTTACCCCGTCTTCAGCTCCACGACCGAGGAGCGCCGTGCGGTCTGGATGGCGTCTCGCGGCTCGTCTGAGAATATGCCCAAGATTCATGCGTGACAATTTCTGACGCGGGATAAAATAATTCCGCACGCGGCAGGGTGTCGGCAAGAACGGAGGCGACCCGACGATACAAGCCGTCTCGTACCTGTGTGTAGTCATGCCACAGACGGCGTACTTCTACGAGGACTTGGCGGTGGACGACACGTTCGAAACGCGCGGCCGGACGATTACCGAGAGCCATCTCGTCACCCACGCGGGCAACACGGGGGACATGAACGAACTCCAGATGAACGAGGCGTTCGCAAAAGAGACGCGCTTTGGCGAGCGCGCGGTGCACGCCCCGCTCACCTACTCGATGATGGAGGGGCTCATCACGAGCGACTTCCGCCACGAAGATTCCAATATCTGTTACTACGGGCTTGATAAGATGCGGATTCCACACCCGACGTTCATCGGCGACACCATCAGCGTCTCGCGGACAATCACAAAGACCGAAGCCCGCGAAGACGGCGGTATCGTCACGTTCCGCGACGAGGTGACGACCGAGGAGGGAAAGGTCGTCCTCGTCTGTGAGACGCTCGAATACATCCGCTCGCGGGAGTGATTACCACGCGGCTTCGAGAAACGCGACGAGGTCCGCTTCGGTGATGTCTCGCGGATGACTCGCGAGCGATGGCTCTGCTGCGGCGATTCCTGCGACGGCTTCGAAGTCGTCCTTCTCGACGCCCACGTCGCGCAGGCGGGTTGGCGTCCCGATAGTTTCCTGGAGCGTGGTGACTGCGGAGAGGACGTTTTCGAGCGTTTCTTCTGCAGACCCAGTTACGTCAACGCCCATTGCCTGCCCGATTCGGCGGATGGCGTCGGGGGCTGCTGGCGCGGTGAAGCGAATGCCGTGAGGGAGGAGGATGCTGTTTCCGTCGCCGTGAGAGAGCGGGTGGCGCGCACAGAGGATGTGATTCACGCCGTGATTGATGCTGACACCACCGACGACGCCGAGTCCCGAGAGCGCTGCGCCAAGTTGTGCTTGCACGCGCGCTTCGGGGTCGCCTGCGACCGCACCGGGCAGATGTTCTACGAGCAAGCGAATCGCCTTCTCGGCGGTGGCCTGATAGAACGGATTGTCGCTTCTGCCCGCTGAATACAGAATTTCGACGGCGTGGTCGAGCGCGTTCATGCCCGTGCTCCCGATGACCGACGCAGGTGTCGTTTCCGCGATAGCCGGGTCGTAGATGCTCGCCTGCGGTCGCACCTTTTCGTCTAAGAGGACGACTTTTTCTTCGGGGGTGGACACGCCACAGATGTTCGTCACCTCGGCCGCAGAGAGCGTCGTGACCACACAATAGAGCGGCAGTTTTTCTGCGGGCAACTCAGGCACTTCGACCTGTCCGTCTACATTCCGGGTTTTGAGTTGGGAGAGGGCATCGGTTCGCTCTGCGGCGAAGATGGCGATGGCTTTCGCCGTATCGCTCGCACTCCCGCCGCCGACGCTCACGAGGGTGTCTGCGTCGCAGTCGCGGAGGCGCTCGACGCCTTCGACGACAGTTTCGTGCGGGACGTTCGGTCGTGCGCCGGTGTACGTCTCCACGAGCGTCTCGCCAAGTGCCTCAGTGACCGGTTCCATGACGGCGGCTGTCGCACCGACGTTCTCGCCACAGACCACCATGACGCTCGCGTCCGCGTCGATGAGGTCGGTGAGTTGGGAGACACTATCTGGTCCCCACACGAACCGTGCCCGTTCGTATTCGTGGTCAAAAATCATACACGTTCTAGAATATGCAGAAAGTTAGCAGTTAGCATTCAGGAGATTTCCCGCGCTGGTTGCGTTTATCCCAAACGTCTTAGGGAATGATGGCCCTTGACAAGGTAATGCAGTACAACGACTCTGCCCTCGCACAGGAAGTCTCCGGACGGGTGCGAGAGTTCATGGACGACGTGGTGATTCCAGCAGAACGCGACCTCGAACCGGGCGCCGTGGTCTCCGATTCTGTTCTCGCAGACCTGCGCGAGCAGGCCCGTGAGTACGACGTGTACGCGCCGCAAATTTCAGAGGAGTACGGTGGGATGGGCCTCGAATTCCGCGACGTGCTCCCAGCGTTCGAGCAGGCGGGACGCAGTATCCTCGGCGCGCCCGCGATGCGCGTAGACGCTCCCGACGAAGGCAACATGCACACCTTCGAAATGCTCGGCACGAAAGAGCAGAAAGACGAGTGGCTTCGGCCGCTCGTCGCCGGTGACATTCACTCCGGGTTCGCCATGACTGAGCCGATTCAGGGCGGTGGCTCAGACCCGAAGATGCTCAAGACGAAAGCCGAGAAAGACGGCGACGAGTGGGTCGTAAACGGGCACAAGTGGTGGACGACGAACGGTAGCGACGCGAGCATCCTCATCGTGATGGCGCGCACCGACTTCGACGCCCACCCGTATCAGGGCGCGTCGCTGATTCTCGTCCCAATCGACACGCCCGGCGTGGAAGTCGTCCGCGACATTCCGCACACCGGCGGCGGCGTCATCGGAACCGTGCACTCCGAAATCAAGTTCAACGACGTGCGCGTCCCAGAAGAGAACTTGCTCGGCACCGAAAACATGGGCTTCACCCACGCCCAACAGCGTCTCGGCCCGGCCCGCCTGACCCACTGTATGCGCTTTTCGGGCATGGCTCAGCGCTCGCTCGACGTGGCGAAAGCCTACATCTCAGAGCGCGAGGCCTTTGGCGGCCCGGTCGCAGAGAAGCAAGGCCCGCGCTTTGCGATCGCCGAACACGAGACGAAACTCCACGCCGTGAAGACGATGGTGCGCCACGCCGCGTGGCAAATCGCCGAGGGCGACGAAGCCCGGATTCCCGTCTCCATGTGTAAGGTGTTCGCCGCGAACGTCGCACAGGAGGCCATCGACACGTCGTTGCAGTTCTGTGGCGCAAACGGGATGGGCAAAGACCTGCCAATCTCCGACTTCTACGAGGAGGTTCGCCAGTTCCGCATCGTAGACGGCGCAGACGAGGTTCACAAGCGCGTCATCGCGCGCAACGCGTTCGACGAAATCGACCCCGAAGAGATTTCCACGGTCACGCGGTTCGACGGGTAAACTGCAACACTCAGCGATGGCAACGCACGGCGCGTTGCCAACACCCTTATACTGGTATTTCATACCACAGCACACATGCGAATCGACGACTTGCTTGAGGCGCGCGTCGAGAAGACGCCGGAAAAGACGTTTCTGAATTTTGGTGACCAGCAGTACAGCTACGCAGCCGCTGTCGCGGCCTCCAAACGCTACGCAAACGCGCTCGCAGACTGGGGCGTCGAACAGGGGGACAGAGTGGCGCTCTTTCTCCCGAACCGCCCGGAGTTCCTGTTCACGATGTTCGCAAACGCGTACCTCGACAGCATCACCGCGCCGTCGAATCCAGAGTATAAAGCAAGCGCGCTCCGCCACTCGCTCGAACTCTCACAGCCCGTCGTGTTGGTGACCTCAGAAGCCCTGCTTAACACGGCTGTCGAAGCTGCCCGCGGAACCAGCGTCGAAGAAATCCTCGTCTGCGACGACGTGGAGGGCTACGACTCGCTTCCCGACCTTGCTGAAGGCCAGTCCACCGAGGTCACGCCGCCATCCGACGACGACCGGGCAATCGGTCTGCACATGTACACCTCGGGGACGACCGGGCCGCCAAAAGCCGTCGAGTGCGAACACCGAAACTGGACCATCTCGGCCATCGACTTCCAGAAACGGATGGGCTTTACCCACGACGACGTGCTGTTCACGGCGCTCCCGCTGTTCCACGCCAACGCCCAGATTTACTCGACGCTTGGGGCGGCGGCCGCCGGGGCCGAGGTCGTCATCTACGAGAAGTTTTCCTCGTCTAACTGGTGGGACTGGTGTCGCGAACACGGCGTCACCGAGTTCAACGCGATGGGGAGTATGCTGAAGATGCTCGACAACATGCCACCCGCAGCCGACGACGCCGACAATCCGGTCGAGTACGTCTTCTCTGCGGGGACGCCGAAAGACCTGTTCGAGCCGTTCGAGGAACGATTCGACATCCAAATCGTCGAAGGGTACTCACTCACCGAAGACCCACTGCTCATGCTCAATCCGACCGACAAGGACAAGCGTCGCGTCGGGAGCATCGGCCTGCCGCCCGCAGAAAAGCGTGTCAAGGTTGTTGACGACGACGGCAACGAGGTGCCTCGCGGCGAGAAGGGCGAACTCATCCAGAACTGTCCGGCGATGCTCGCGAGTTACTACGACCAGCCCGAGAAAACCGCAGAGGCGGTCGTCGATGGCTGGTTCTACACGGGTGACTACGCGAAAATCGACGAAGACGGCTTCGTCTACTTCTTAGACCGCAAGAAGGACATCGTCCGCCGTGGCGGTGAGAACATCTCGACGTACGAAATCGAGGGCGTCATCAAAGCCTTGGACGGTGTCGAGGAAGTCGCCATCATTCCGAGCCCAGACGAGTTCTACGACGAGGTGGTAAAGGCGCTGGTCATCAAAAAGGAGGGCTTCGACATCACGCCAGAGGAAATCATCGAGACGTGTGAGGCCGAACTCTCGTCGTTCAAAGTGCCCCAGTACGTGGAGTTTGTAGACGAGTTCCCGTACACGCCAACCGGAAAGATTCAGAAACAAAAACTCCGCACCCGCGAGAAAGAAGAGCGCCCAAGCCACTGGTCGCGCACAGAGTGAGTCAGCGTCCGGTGTCGTACTTGTAGGTCGCGTCGGTCGGGTCGATACCGAAGTCTTCTGGGGTGTCTTCTGGTTCCGGTTCTTGCCTTTTCGCCGCCTGTTTGAACCGCTCGCGGAGGGGTTCTGGCATGACGAACTCCGAAGGAGCGATAGCGACGGAAATCACATCCGGCGACTGACGCTCTCGCTTCTCTGTGAGCCGGTCGCTGAGTTTCTCGGGGAGCGCACTCGTCGCCACTGGGTCGAAGCCGAACTGTGTGAGATATTCTGGCGTGTCGGTGAGCGCGTACACCGTCTCAAAGTCGTGGTCTGTTGCCTGCGTGAGGAGGCGTTCGATGACGTGGGCAGAGACGCCCTGTCTGCGCCAGTCTGTGAGCGTGCCGATGCTCGTGAGTTCGCACAGCTCGCCGTCGTCGGTGACGTGGATTCGGATGCGCCCGAATCCGGCCCGCTCGTTGGTGTTCTCATCGACCGCAATGACGTAATCGCGAGAGCGAAAAGCCGTGCCGTCGAGTCCCATCGCCTCAATGTGGTCGAGCAACCAGACCTCATCTCGGTTCTTCGCTTCTCGGACGTACATGGCAATCTCTTGTCTCGCGGTGAGCAAAAGGATTTGGCGCGTCCCGACCGTCCTCGAGAAAAATCATACGTAGGTTGACACTACAGTGGGACGTCGTGGCACAACTACTTTGTATTCGCTTGAATATCTCCATATAGGCTAATCATGGAATCTCTTGAGGACTTTGACGACATCGTGTACGAACCCTCCCAGGAGTTCGTCGAATCGACGAACGTCTGGCGATTCATGCAGGAACACGACATCGCCGATTACGACGCGCTCATCGAGCGGACGACCGTCGATTCGGGCGATGGCGAATCGGGTGTAGAGTGGTTTTGGGACGAGATCGTAGACTGGATGGGCGTCGACTTCTACGAAGACTACGATTCGGTGCGCGACAACACCGACGGACCGCAGTTCTCGAAGTGGTATCCGGGCGGTAAACTCAACATCGCGCACAACACGGTCGACCGCCACGCGACGGTTGACTCACCGAACCGGAACAAGGTCGCTTGTCTCTGGGAGGGCGAACCGGGCGAGGTTCGGGAACTCACGTATCACGAACTGTATCGCCAATCGAACCAAGTCGCAAACGCGCTCCGCGAACGCGGCATCGAGAAGGGCGACACGGTGGGCCTCTACATGCCGATGGTTCCGGAAGTCATCTCGATTCTCTACGGCTGTTTCAAAGTCGGTGCGATTGCGGTTCCTATCTTCTCCGGGTTCGGCGTTGACGCCACTGCAACCCGCATCGAGGACGCCGAATGTCGCGTCCTGTTCACGGGCGACGGGTTCTACCGCCGGGGCAGCAAGGTGCGCTTGAAAGGGCAGGCAGACGAAGCTATCGACGAAGCCGGGCACGTCGAACACACCATCGTCTACAACCGCTTCGACGACGGCGAAGCACCGTGGGACGACGCCCAAGACGAGTGGTGGGACGACGCCGTCGCGACCCAAGACGACGAGTTCGACACCGTTGCACTGGACTCGGCAGACGAGTCGATGTTGCTCTACTCCTCGGGGACGACGGGGATGCCAAAGGGCATCGTCCACACCCACGCGGGGGCACAGCTGATGACTGCAAAGGAGATTCACTTCGGCTTCGACCAGAAGCCGTCTGACCGCTTCTTCTGGGTGTCCGACATCGGCTGGATGATGGGGCCGTGGACGCTCATCGGGAACCACACCTTTGGCGGCACCATCGTCATGTACGAAGGCGCGCCGGACTACCCGAATCCAGACCGCTTCTGGTCGATGATCGACCGCCACAAAGTTTCCACCTTCGGTATCTCGCCAACAGCCATTCGCGCGATTCGCAAGAAAGGCGACCACTGGGTCGAAGGTCACGACCTCTCGTCGCTTCGACTCCTTGGCTCGACTGGCGAACCATGGGACCCCGAATCGTGGATGTGGTTTTTCAACGAAGTCGGCGGCGGCGACACGCCGATTATCAACATCTCGGGTGGCACCGAAATCTGTGGCTGTTTCCTCATGCCGATGCCGATTCAGCCGCTCAAGCCGTGTACCCTCGGCGGCCCCGGACTTGGCATGGCCATCGACATCGTGAACGAGCAGGGCGAATCCATCGCCGCAAACCACGAACGCGGTTACCTCGTCGCCACAGACTCCTGTCCGTCGGTGACCAAGAGCCTCTGGGACGGCGACGAACACTACCTCGAAGAGTACTGGTCGAAGTTCGGCGACATGTGGAATCATGGCGACTGGGCGCAGATTGACGACGACGGCCTCTGGTTCCTCCACGGCCGCTCTGACGACGTGTTGAACGTCGCGGGCCGCAAGGTCGGTCCTGCCGAAGTCGAAGGCGCGCTCATCGAACACAACGCGGTCAACCAGGCCGCCGCCGTCGGCGTCGATGACGACACCACGGGAACGGCCGTCGTCGCCTACGTCATCGTAGAAGAAGGCGTCGAGGAATCGGACAACCTCCGCGCAGAACTCACGAACCAAGTGGGCGAGGAGCTCGGCAAGCCGTTCCGCCCGCGCGAGATTCTGTTCGTAAACGAGTTCCCGAAGACGCTGAGTGGGAAAATCATCCGCCGTGCCATCGCTTCGGCGTACGATGGCGACGACATGGGTGACCTCTCAAGCATCGAGAACCCTGACGCCGTAGACGCCATCAAGAACGCGCGGTAAGCCTCGCGGCCCCGACTCGCACCACTTTTGCTCGCGGACTCGCAACGACCAGCCATGGATACGTTCGCCGACCTGTTGGCCAGAGCGCGCCGGAGTGGCGCTCCCGCGCTGCGCGCACACGGGAGTCGCATCCGGCGGTACAACTACACCCAGCTATGTACCCTCTCGTGGCAGTCGGGGAGCGTCCTTCGCCACGTCGGCGTCGCCAAAGGTCGCCGGGTCGCACTCGCGGCCTCGCCGTCGCCAGAACCGGTGCTCACCTTCCTTGGGGCAGGCCTCCTCGGTGCAATCGTGGAGTTCGAACCCGACACAGAGGTAGACGCCCGCGCGCTCGTCGCACCCTCGTCTTCGATTGCAGACTACGAACTCCCGCCGGGCGGCCAGCGAATCGCCTACGGTGAGCGCCCCGACGACCCTTCGACCATGTTCTTCGAGAAGGAGGTCTGGAGCGAGAATCCGGTGATTCCACCTATCGATATTTCGCCCGACGACGAGGTATTGGCGGCTGGTGTCGAGGTCTACACGCAGGGCCAACTGCTCCGGGCGGCCGAAAACGTGATTGAAGAATACGCCCTCACCGACGAAGACGAAGTCGCCATCCGCACGCCGCTCACCGAACCCGGAACCGTCGTCGCGGGGCTTCTCGCGCCGCTCGTGGTCGGCGGGACAATTGTGTTCCCCGGTGAGGACAGCGAGGGGACGATTGCGGTTTCAGCGGGCGAGGCTCCTGAGGAGCGCGTGATTGAGTTGCGTGACGTGCGAATCGAATAGCAAGGACGAAGTCGAAAGCGAATCGTGGCTTAGAAACTGTTCTTCAACTTCTCGAAGAAGCCTTCGCTCACGTCGACTTCCTCGCCGCCTGCTTCGGCGAACTGCTTGAGCGCTTCTTTCTGTTCTGTGTTGAGTTCTTCGGGCGTGACGACCTGCACCTGTACGAACATGCTCCCCTTGCTCCGGCGGCGGAGTCGCGGCATCCCCTTGCCCTTCAGGCGGAAGGTCTCACCAGATTGCGTTCCCTTCGGGATGTCCATCGTGACGCTGCCGTCGAGCGTTTCGATTTCTACCTTGTCGCCGAAGACAGCCTGCGGGAAGGAAATTGGGTGGCGATAGTAGAGGTCGTCGCCGTCGCGCTCGAACTCCGGATGCGGTTCGACCTGAATGTCGATGAGAAGGTCGCCGTTGGGGCCGCCTTTCTCGCCGGGTCCTCCCTCGCCGTCCATCCGGAGGGTTTGTCCGTCGCGGATGCCCGCGGGAACATCGACCGAGAGGGTCGCCTCGCGGCGCACGCGCCCGTCGCCGTGACAGGTGTCACAGGTCTCTGAGTAGAGCGTGCCTTCCCCGCCACAGTGGTTACACGTCTGGGTCTGCTGGATGCGCCCGAGGGGCGTCTGCTGGACGTGGGTGGTTTGGCCGCGACCGTCACACTGCGGACAGGTGTCGGCGTCTGCGCTCTCAGGGTGGCCTTTGCCGCCACAGTCGTCACACGCTTCCGGTCGCGTGAGCGTGAACTGGCGCTGGAGGCCGTCGTGGGCGTCCTGCAGGGTGATGGTCATCGACGTACGGAGGTTCTGTCCCTGCCGCGGGCCGTTGCGCTGGCTCCGGCCGCCGCCGAAGAACTGCTCGAAGATGTCGTTCATCCCGCCCATGCCACCACCGCCGCCGAAGCCGCCGCCAAAGCCACCGGCCCCGCCCGCACCGCCGTCGAAGCCGCCGCGCTTTTCGGCCTGCTCGAAGCGTTCGTGGCCCATCTGGTCGTAGGCGCTTCGTTTTTCTTCGTCAGAGAGAACCTCCTTCGCTTTCTTGACCCGCTTGAACTTCTCTTCTGCATCGGGCTCGTCACTGACGTCTGGGTGATACTTCGCGGCCTTCTTGCGGAAGGCGCTCTTGATGTCGTCTTCGTCAGCGTCACGAGAGACGCCGAGCACTTCGTAGAAGTCCTCGCTCATTCGTTACCCGTGGTAAACCCCGGAAATACTTGAAAAGAACGGGTCGCGCCGACGCACAGTCAGGTCACTAATTTTACAAAAATCGGGTTCAGCGAACGGTTATGTTCGTATGATAACAACTGACGAATATGGCTACAGAAGCCGACTTTATCCCCGTCGCCTCGCTTGCAGCCCTCAAGCAAGACGGGACGACCATTGTCTCACATCACGGCCGTTCAGTCGCGCTGTTCTACCACGAAGACCAGGTGTTCGCGGTGGACAATCGCTGTCCGCACATGGGCTTCCCCCTCTCGAAAGGCACGGTAGACGAGGGCGTCCTCACCTGCCACTGGCATCACGCCCGGTTCGAACTCTCCTGCGGTGACACCTTCGACCCGTGGGCTGACGACGTGCAAACGTTTCCCGTCCGCGTGGAGGGCGACGAGATTCTCATCGACCCGAACCCCGAACCGACCGTCCCACCGGCAACACACTGGCGAAATCGATTAGCAGACGGCCTCCAAGAAAACCTCCGTCTGGTCATCGCCAAAGCCGTCATCGGCCTTGAAGCCGAAAGCGAAGACCCGTCGGTCCCCATCAAAACCGGCGTCGATTTCGGGACGAAATACCGCGACGCGGGCTGGGGAAGCGGCCTGACCGTCCACGCCGCGATGGCGAACATCCTGCCCGCGCTCTCCGAGATGGACCAGAAACGCGCCCTCTACACCGGCCTCAGATATGTCGCAAACGACGCCGCGGGCGAGCCACCGCGCTTCGAGCAACCCGGCTTTACGACGACGGACGTGTCGAAAGACCGCCTCAAGTCGTGGTTCCGCGAGACCATCGAGGTCCGGGACAACGATCCCTCAGAGCGCACCCTCCGAACCGCAATCGGCACGCTCTCGCCCGAGGAAGTCGCAGAAATCATGTACACCGCCGCGACCGACCACCGCTATCTCAACGCCGGCCACTCCTTTGACTTCGTGAACAAGGCGTTCGAAGTCCTCGACCACATCGGCTGGGAGAATGCCCCGAACGTCCTCCCGACGCTCGTCGATGAACTCACGGGCGCGACTCGGAGCGAAGAACTCTCCTCGTGGCGACAGCCAATCGATGTTGCGGCCCTACTCGCTGACGCCTACGCCCCTCTCGATGAAATGGTCGAAACCGGCGCAGGAAAGACGTGGGAGAAACCAGCCGATTTCACCGAAACCCTGCTCGCAGACGACCCGCACGCGATTGTCGATGCGCTCATCGAAGCCGTCAAATCGGGCGCGACCACCACGGAACTCGCCCACGCCGTCTCCATCGCGGCGATGCGCCGGGTCGCCCACTTCGGGACGGCAAACGAGTTCTCGGATTGGAACACCGTCCACCACACCTTCACCTACGCGAACGCAGTGGAGCAAGCCACCCGCCGTACGGCAACCACAGAACTTTACAGGGGAATCTTCGACGGCGCGATTTCGGTGTATCTCGACCGTTTTCTCAACATGCCGCCCGCCCCGCTTCCCGAACCCGGCGAGTCCGACGCCGACCCCGCCGATCTCCGCGCCCAGCTCATGGATGTGTTCGACGAGGAAGGTGAGGTGAATATGGCCGCAGAACTCGTGAGCGAACACTTCGACTGTGGCGGCGACCCCGCCGACCTGATGCAGACGCTCGGCGAAGCCTTGCTCCGCGAGGACGCGAACTTCCACACGCTCCAGAATCTCGAAGCCTGCTTCAAGCAGTTCGAGGTGGCAAAATCTGAGTCCGAGAAACGACTCGCGCTGATGACCGTCGCCCGCTACATGGCCGCCCATTTCCCGACGCGCCGGGAGGCAGAACAGACGTTCACGATTGCGTCGCGGCTGCACCGCGGTGAGAAGATTTACGAAGCGTAATCGGTTCAAGAGGCGAATTTCTCCCGACTTCGCGTCACCGACCATACGAGGTAGGCGAGGGCAGTGATGAGTAGAGCACCCACCTGGTAATCGAGGCGAGCAGTCAGAAACGCTCCTGCGAGCAGGCTAATGAGAACGACTAAAACGAGGGTGTGTTCCGTATCTCCACTTTTCCACGTTTCGTAGGTCGTGTACAGCCCAATCCCAGCGACCAGCGCGAACAGGATTTGCCGGAGGATGACGATTCCGTAGCCGAGAATGGAGACAATCAGCAAGAAAACGCCGATGTCGAGCAGACGTCGGTGCATATACACAGTCGTCTGCAACAGAAAATAATTGTTTCCCAACTAACAAAACAGCACTTTTCCCCAGTCGGTTTGATGGTGAACTATGGTCATCTCACCAGAATCACTCGCCGACGAGTTTGCGACTATCTTCGAAGACAACTACGACGACGTAGTCATCTACGGCGACGAGGAGAAATCAACGATTCTCCACGAAGGCCCCGCTCGCATCCGCGCAAACGGCTGGGTCGAAGTGCCAAGTGGTCGGCTCTTGTCACCAAATGCGGTTCACCACATCGACGTGCAGGGAACTCGGTAGTGGTTACAGAGCTCTGAATCTGGCTTGAAACCCTGATAAACGGCTTCTTTGACGTATGTGTCAAAAGTTAACATATACTCGCCCCATCTAGTATGCGGCGTTCTTTCTGCAAGGAGGTGGGGTCCGCCGAGCTGCCACAAGGACGCTAGTGGAGACGTAAAGCAATGGCAACCTACATCACGCTGTGGAATTACACGCAGCAAGGAATTGAAAACATCGACGACAGTCCTAACCGACTTGATGCCGCTACCGACCTTATCTCGTCGCTCGGCGGCGAACTAAAGGAGTTTTACCTCACGATGGGGGCGTACGACCTCGTCACCGTCGCTGAGTTCCCAGACGATGATACTGCCGCAAAGGCACTGCTTCGCATCGCGCAAACTGGCAACGTTAGCTCACAGACGATGAAGGCGTGGCCGGAAGCAGAGTACCGCGACCTTATCGCAAGTCTACCCTGAATCATTATCGATTCAGATAGCGCTCCTTCTTTGCCGCTGGTTCAACAAACCGAAAACTCGGCTGACTACTGCGACGGTCTAGTCGTCCTTCTCGCCTACGTCCTCAGAGTTCAAAGAACTCTGATGGGCTGAAGACGACTACTTGTCGTCGTCTTCAACGTCTTCGAAGTCGGCGTCGACGTACTCGTCGCCACCGTTGGTTTCAGCATCGGCGTCGCCGCCCATGCCACCCATGCCGCCCATGCCAGCGCCGCCTGCAGCCTGTTGCTGGGCCTCTTGTTGCTGGTACATGCGCTTGCCAATCTCTTGGAGATTCTCTGCGAGGTCCTCGGTCGCGGCTTCGAGTTCGTCCGCGTCTGCGTCCTCGTCTTCGAGGGTTGCCTCGACTTCCTCGATTGCGGCTTCGATTTCCTCGCGGAGTTCGTCGTCGACGTTCTCCTCGTTCTCGTCTAAGAGGGTCTTTGCACGCTGGACGGAGCCTTCTGCCTCGTTGCGAGCTTCGATGAGGCGACGGCGCTCTTTGTCCTCTTCTGCGTGCTGTTCTGCCTCTTGGGTCATGCGGTCGATTTCATCATCGGAGAGGCCTGCGCCGCCTTCGATGGTGATGGACTCTGCGTTCCCGGAGCCTTTGTCCTCGGCTTCGACGTTCACGATACCGTTTTCGTCAATGTTGAACGTGACTTCGATTTGCGGGGTTCCGGCGGGTGCGGGTGGGATGCCCGACAGCTGGAACTCGCCAAGGAGTTCGTTCTTGTTCGCAATCTCGCGTTCACCCTGGAATACGCGCACCTGCACCGAAGTCTGGTTCGGTGCGGCCGTCGTGAACACCTTCGACTCCTCGGTCGGAATGGTCGTGTTCTTCTCGATGAGGCGCTCGAACAGGCCGCCTTTGACCTCGATACCGAGGCTGAGCGGCGTCACGTCGAGCAGGACAATGTCGTCTACGTCACCGGAGAGCACGCCGCCCTGAATCGCCGCGCCGAGGGCGACGGCTTCGTCTGGGTTGACGTTCTTCTTTGGCTCTTGGCCAACGACGTCTGCCACCTTTTCGGTGACCTGCGGCATGCGCGTCGAACCACCGACGAGGATGACTTCGTCGATGTCGGAGGCTGCGTAGCCTGCGTCTTCGAGGGCCTGTTTCGTTGGACCGACGGTGCGCTCGATGAGGTCAGACGTCAGGCTCTCGAACTTCGCACGGGAGAGGTCTTTTTCGAGGTGAACCGGGCCGTCGTCAGTTGCCGTGATGAACGGAAGGTTGATTTCCGTCTGCTTGCGGCTGGAGAGTTCGATTTTGGCCTCTTCTGCGGCGTCTTTGAGCCGCTGGAGGGCCTGCCGGTCGTCGCGGAGGTCGATGCCGTGTTCGGCTTCGAATTCCTCTGCGAGCCAGTCGATGATGGCCTGGTCCCAGTCGTCGCCACCGAGGTCGTTGTCCCCGTTCGTGGCGACCACTTCGTAGACGCCGCCGCCGAGGTCAAGGATGGACACGTCGAACGTCCCGCCACCGAGGTCGAAGACGAGGACGGTCTGGTCTGAGTCGTCGTCAAGCCCGTACGCCATCGACGCAGCGGTTGGCTCGTTGACGATGCGCTCGACTTCGAAGCCAGCGATTTCGCCTGCGTCCTTCGTCGCCTGACGCTGGCGGTCGTTGAAGTACGCCGGAACGGTGATGACTGCCTTCTCCAGTTCGTCGCCGAGATAATCCTCAGCGTCTCGCTTGATTTTCTGGAGAATCATCGCCGAAATCTGCTCGGGCGTGTAGTCCTCGCCGTCGATGTCGACAGCGTACTCGTCGCCCATGTGGCGCTTGATCGATTGAATGGTCTTTTCTGGGTTCTGGATGGCCTGGTTTTTGGCCGGTTTCCCGACTAACCGTTCGCCATCGTCGGTGAACGCGACCACCGAGGGCGTGGTTCGGTCCCCTTCACTGTTGACGATAATCTCGGGGTCTCCACCCTCCATGACCGCGAACGCGCTGTTCGTGGTACCAAGGTCGATACCGAGAATCTTGTTGCTCGCCATCTTGGTGAGCACTATCGCCTTCGTCCGGTTAAAAGTTGCTAGATACGTTGCCTCACACCCACGCTACACAGCGCCTCAGTCGGGCGATTTCAAAATATGTGCCTGTCTCACATCCTGTGCTTATATGATGACCGCAATTCGACCGCCGCAGATGTCTGATTATTCAGCGTTGCTGACCGTCACCTGCGCCGGACGCAGGACGCGGTCTGCCATCTCGTAGCCCGACTGGTACACTTCCGCGATGGTGTCTACGGGCTGGTCGCTTTCGACGCGCAGCATGACCTCGTGGCGCTGTGGGTCGACGTCGCTGCCTGGTTCCGGTCGAATCTCGGTTACGTTCTCGTCTTCTAAGATGCGGTCGAACTGCCGAAGCGTCGATTCGATGCCGCTCACGATGTCCGAGTCTGTAGCCTCGTCTGCCTCGTCGAGCGCTCGCGCGAGGTTGTCGCGCACGTCGATGAGCCGCTCGACCAAGTCCTCGGTCGCGCGCTGTTTTTCCTGCTCGCGGCGCTTTTTCATCCGCTTTTTGTAGTTTTGGAACTCGGCTTGTTTTCGCTTCAGGCGACTTGCTAAGCCCTCGCGTTCTGCTTCGAGTTCCTCTGTGGCTGCCGCCTGTTCGCGGAGCGATTCGATTTCGCGGGCCAGTTGCTCTGGCTCCGTCTCTTCGACGCGGGTGACGAGTTCAGCAAACGCATCCTCCTCGGTGTTTGCCTCGGCTTCGGGGGCGTCCTCGGGGCCTGCGTCAGGCACAGGCTCCTCTGCGCCTTGGTTTTCACTCATGCCTAACACAGACGCGCCAGCGGCCATAAAAATTCAGAAATGTGATTCGGCTTGTGAGAGGGTATTCTCCACTTCGAGCGCGGTTCAACACTCGAAATAATCCCCTGCGTTGGTGGTTATCGGGTGGCGAACGTTAAGTGTCCACACCACCGATTTTTGCCCGTGTCTGCGGTCACCCTCACCTTTGAAGACGGGACGATTCGCGTGTCCGGGCTCACAGCGCAGACGGCCCGCGACCTCCCGCACGTCGAGTACGACCCCCGTTCGAAAACGGCGCGAGCACCGGCGATGCACTATCTGGAACTCCGGGACGCGCTCGCCGCATCCTCCGACGTAGACGACCGCGTCCTCTCGTTTGCTTCCGTCCCCTCCCTTTCTTCCACTTACGACCTCCGACCCTACCAGCAAGCGGCCCTCGACGCATGGAAAGAGGCGGGCAACCGAGGCGTTCTCGAACTCCCCACCGGAAGCGGGAAAACCGTCATCGGGCTCGGGGCAATCGAAGCACTCGGGACGCCAACGCTCGTCGTCGTTCCGACCATCGACCTGCTCACCCAGTGGCGCGACGAACTCGAAACCGAATTCGACTGCCCGATTGGGCAACTCGGCGGGGGCGAACAAACGCTCGAAGCCATCACCGTTTCGACCTACCACTCGGCGTATCTCAAAGCCGGTTCCATTGGCGACCGCTTCGGTCTCGTCATCTTCGACGAGGTTCACCACCTCGGCGGCGAGGGGTTTCGACAGATTGCCCGCTTGCTCGCCGCGCCCGCCCGCCTCGGACTCACGGCGACGTTCGAGCGCGAAGACGACGCCCACGAGGTGATAGAAGACCTCGTCGGCCCGCTTTGCTACACCATCGAGATAGACGACCTCGCGGGCGAACACCTCGCAAACTACGACATCAAGCGCCTCACCGTCGAACTCACTCCGGACGAGCGCCGGGAGTACGAGCGCCACCAGTCGGTGTTCACCGACTACCTCGCCTCTTCGAATATCCAGCTCAGGAGCGGGAGCGACTATCAGAAACTCGTGATGCGCTCGGGCACCGACCCGCGCGCCCGTGAGGCACTGCTCGCAAAGCAGCGCGCCCGCGAGGTGATGATGAATTCACAGGCGAAACTCGACGAACTCGCCACCATCCTCGACCGGCATCGCGGCGACCGCATCATCGTCTTCACCGCGCACAACGCGCTCGTCTACCGCATCTCAGAGCGATTTCTCATCCCGGCGATTACCCACCGGACAGGGACGAAAGAGCGCCGCGAGGTTCTCAGAAAATTCCGCACCGGCGAGTTCTCGCGGGTCGTCACCGCGAACGTGCTCGACGAGGGCGTGGACGTGCCCGATGCGAACGTCGCCGTCGTGCTCTCGGGGAGCGGAAGCGAACGCGAGTTCACCCAACGCCTCGGGCGAATTCTCCGGCCGAAAGCCGACGGTGGCCGGGCGGTGTTGTACGAACTTGTGAGCAAGGAAACAGCAGAAGAGCGGGTCGCCAATAGACGGCGGTAGCTTATTTCGGGAATTTAATCACGAGACTTCCTTTCGCGTCGAACGCGTCCATAGTGACGGGGAACGGAACCTCGAACGACGCGGTTTCGCCGGGACCGAGGTCGAACGCTTTACCGGCTTGATAGCTGTCTTTGCCAACGTCAACGTGGATGACGACGGCCTGTTTCGCCTGCTTCTCGGTGACGTTTTTGGCGGTGCCCGTAATCACGAGATTGCCAGCATCGTCTGCTTTGAAATCGAACGCCTCGACTTCGATAGGCGTGGGGCCCTCGCGTTCCTCACCGTCGTCGATGTCTGAGACGTCTCCCGTCCAGTCGTCCGGGTACTCGACGGTCGTTGTTGCGTCTTCAGAGCCTCCACCAGACGAACTGGTTTCAGTATCGTCTGCACCGTTTGAAGAAGAACACCCTGCAGCAAAACTCAGAGTCGCGACTGTCGTTGTCGCGCCAACAGTACGAAGGAAAGTCCGACGTTCCATATCTATCACGTATCCATTCTCTTGTAAGAACGTTGGGGCCGTTGTCAGACGATTTTTGTGTAACCCGCACCCAATCTTACGTGTGCTCACGAAAGACCTCCTCCGAGTGTCGCGGGCGGGCGGTGGCTACGCGCCACAGTTCGCTGGCCGCGAAGAACGCCCGCTCGCCGCGCGCGTCATCGGAACCTATCAGGGACACGTCGGCGAGACCCGCGCCCGCTTAGAGGAGGCCCTCACTCGCCTCGAAGCAGACGCCGACTTCAAACTCGTCCGCGGGCTTGCCAAACTAGTCGAGCGCGAAGCCACCTTCGAGACGAACGCGCCGCTCCCACCCGAGCGCACTCGTGCAAGCGTATTCGCCGCCGCAGAGTCTGTGGGCGTCGTCACCGACGCAGAACGCGACGCCGCGCTCGAACGGGCCGCCCAGTCGCTCGCAACGACGACCGACGCCGTCGCAGCATCGCTCTACGCAGACCTCGAAGAACACCAGGTGCTCACCTCACTCTCGGTTCGCTGGAGCCCGGACGAACTGCTCGCTCAGTACAACCTCTCGCTCGCCCAGACGGCGCTGTTCGACGCGACGGAACTTCGGATACGGAGCAGCGACCCGAAAGCCCTGATTTCCGCGGTCAAGCGCCTGCGACTGATGTACGAGATTCGAAAAACTGACGCGGGCCGCGAGGTGGTCGTCACCGGCCCGACCGGCCTGTTCCAGACGAGCCGGCGCTACGGAACGCGCTTTGCCCGCCTCCTTCGGTCGGTCGCAAAAGCCCCCGAGTGGCGCATCGAAGCGACCATCGACGACCGCGGAACCGAGCGCTTGCTGACCCTCACGCAGGACGACGTGTCCGTGCCCGGCACGGAGCCAGTCACCGACGTGACGTTCGACAGCGGCGTCGAAGCCGAGTTCGCCGCCCGATTCACCGCGCTCGGTCTCGACTGGAATCTCGTGCGCGAACCGGAACCGCTCGAAGCGGGCGCGAGCGTGATGATTCCGGATTTCGCCTTCGACTGGAAGCACTCGCCGTTTCGCGTCTATTTCGAAATCATGGGCTTCTGGACGCCCGAGTACGTCGCAAAGAAGCTCGGCCAGATGGACGTGGTCGAAGATGTCGAACTCCTCGTCGCCGTCGATAGCACCCTCGGCGTGGGCGAAGAAATCGCCGCCCGCGACCACCGCGCGATTCCCTACACCGGCTCCGTCCGCGTCAAAGACGTGGTGGACGTGCTCCGCGAGTACGAACAGGAGTTGATCGAAGAAAGCGCCGAAGCCCTCGCTGAGGAACTCTCACCCGACGGAGATGTAATCACACTCAGCGCGCTCGCAAGCGACCTCGGTGTGAGCGAATCGGTGCTTGATGATAAGGTGTTTCCTGACCACGAGCGCGTGGGTCGGACTCTCGTCCGCCCGACCGTGCTGTCGGCACTTCGTGACGAAATTCACGCGGGCATGTCGCTGAGCGAAGCCGAATCTGTCTTGTCGAGCCACGGCATCGAAGACGCAAGCGCGGTGCTTTCGAAACTGGGCTTTCGCGTTGAATGGGAAGGCTTGAGCGGCGGGACGGTGCGCGAGAAAGAGACTGAGTAGCGAGCAACGATTATTCTCCACTCAGCCGTAGCAAGTGCATGGCCCGCTCGGAACCCGAGGTGTACCCAATGGCGCTGTTTTGCCAACTTACCGTCTCCGACATCGAAAACTCGCTTGCGTGGTACGACGCCCTCGACTTCACCAGAATCTACGAGATGCCGGTGATGAGCCACGATCGGTATCGCAAGTATGCGGACATCATGCTCGTGACCGACGAGTGGGACGAAGCCTCGTCGGCCGAAAGCGAATAGCCGTGCTCCGGCGTCTACGCTCGTATGGCTGACAGACAACACTCGCTGTCCCTCCAGGCCCAGAATGATGCGGCGGGAACCTCCTCGGACGCGTACGCCTGTTTTGTCGATTACTGTGGTTCAGACGGGACGCTCCTCGCGCGGACGGCCGCCGACGCAGAACACAACCACTGGGGTGTCTACACGCGAAAATACCCGCTCGACAATCCCTCTGGAAAGCGCGTCAAACGGCTCTCGATGAGCGGCGGGATGGCCGACACCATCGCCCGGTTCATGAGTCCTGAAAACGTGCGCATCTGGGTCGATGCCGAAGAACAGCCGATTCTCGATTTGCGGAGCCGACAGGCCGACGAGCGCGTGGTCATCTACGTCGATAGCGACCGCAACTCGCTGCGCATCAACGACCTCGGTCGGAAGAAAGAACTGCTCGAAATCAGCCTCGGCGACAATCCGAAAATCGACTTCAAGGGTCTGCCGGTAGAAGGGCTGAATCTTGACGGCTACGTCTCGAAAGAGCGATACGACGCACTCGAGCAGCGCGTCGAAAAACTCGAAAAACAGCTTCGTTAGTCGAACTGGCGGCCCTTCGGAACGACCGAGCGCAACTCGCCGTGGAGGTAAAGACCGACGCCGATTGGTTCGGTGACGCCCGCGAGTTCGTGGGCAGCGATGAGGTAGCCCCAGTCGCCGTCCCAGTCGGGGTAGTCGATGTCCGTACCGTGGGCGAACTGCTCGGCTTGCTCTGTGTCGAGGACGATGACGTTCTTGGTCGCGTGGCGTCCGAATCGCTGAGCGCCGTTCGTCGTTGGCTTCCAGTGTTCTTGGCGGGTGCGCATGAGCTTCATGCCGAGGCCCTCGATGCTGATTGGCGCGGCCACGTCGCCGCCGAAAATCCATATTTTCCCCGCGCCCTTCTCCCAGAGCGTGAAGTCGTCGAAGACGGACTTCGGGACGCCGTAGCGGTCGTACCAGAAGTTGACAACTTGTTCGCGCGAGGCGCGCCCCTCGATTTCTTGGTCTGCTGGCGTCTCGGGGAGGCGGTCGAACTGTTGGCCCACGTTTCCGTCACCGCTCATCTTCCCACCTCCAACTTCGCACAGAAGAACCCACCAGTATCGTTGTGCTGTGGGTAGACGCGCTTTGCGTTCGTCACTTGCTCGTCGTACTCTTCACCCTGCCACTCAGTCACGCCAGGGACGTGTTCGAGGCCGAGGTCGTAGTCCACGACGCGACAGTCTTCGTTGTCGAGAACGTGGTCGAGGACCGCCTCGTTTTCCTCGGGGGCGAACGTACACGTCGAGTAGACGACCGTTCCGCCGGGGCGCGTGATTTGGAGCGCCCGTCGGAGGATGCCCTTCTGGATGCCCGCGATGGATTCGACGTGGTCGAGCGTCCACTCGTCAACCACGTCGGGGTTCTTTCGAACTGTGCCCTCACACGAACACGGTGCGTCCACGAGCACGCGGTCGAACTGGTCGAACCCACCGTCTTCGGGCGAGCCGAACGGTTTCATCGAGAAGTTGCGCGCGTCTTGATTCGTGACCGCGACGCAGGTCGCGCCCAGACGCTCCGCGTTGAAACGCAGGGCGGAGAGCCGACCGAGGTTGTTGTCGTTGGCGATGAGCACGCCCTTGTCGTCCATCTGGGCCGCAATCTGCGTGGTCTTGCTTCCCGGCGCGGCGCAGGTGTCGAACACCCGGTCGCCCGGCTGTGGATCGAGGGCGAGCGGTGGGAGTGCCGACACTTCTTCTTGCCCATGAATCCAGCCGTGGAAGTACGGCCACGTGGTGCCCGGACTGCGCGTTTCGAGCTTGAGCAGGTCGGGGTTCCACTCCAGTTGCTCGTAGCCGACACCCTCCTCGTCGAGGGCGGCACAGACCTGTTCTCGCGTTGCTTTCAGCGTGTTCACCCGGACGACGGAGGGCAGCGGGCGCTCACAGGCAGCCCGATAGGCCTCCACGTCGTCCATCAGCGGTTCGTACCGCTCAAGAGCCTCCATTCTTGCACAGTCTATTCGTGGCGACCGCTTGTGGGTTTCGAACGCGCACACTGCCCGGGCGCTTATGGAATCGCGGTGAGTATGCGCAGTCATGGCACACGTCCAAATTCACGACGAGTCGCTCGACCTCTCAGCGCCAACGCTGGTCGAAGGGCTTCCCGGCGTCGGTCTCGTCGGCAAAATCGCGGCCGACCACCTCGTCGAACAGTTCGAGATGACCCACTACGGGTCGCTCTACTGCGAGGGCATTCCGCGCGTCGCGGTGTACGGCAAAGGTGAATCAGCCGTCAAAGCCCCCGTCCGGCTCTACGCCGACGAATCGCGCAACCTCGTCGTCCTCCAAAGCGACATCCCCATCTCTCCCTCCCAAGCCGTCGAGTTTTCGAGCTGTCTCTCCGGCTGGGTCGAAGCACACGACGCGACCCCAATCTTCCTCTCAGGCCTCCCAACCCAGAAGGACGCGAACGAACCCGCCCTCTACGGCGTCTCGACCGGCGAGGGCGCGTCGCTCCTCGAAGCCGCAGACATCTCACACCCGACCGAAGGGGGGCTCATCTCTGGCCCGACTGGCGCGCTCATCAATCGCGCCGCCGAACTCGACATCACCGGCGTCGGCCTCATCGTCGAGAGCGACAAGCAATTCCCCGACCCTGAAGCCGCCCGCATCCTCCTCATGCGCGGCATCGAACCGCTTGCGGACATCGACGTGGACACCGACGCCCTCGTTTCCCACGCAGAAGAGATTCGGACGGCGAAAGAACAGTTCGCAAAGCGCATGCAGGACGCAGACGAGGAAAGCACGCAGGCGAAGCCGCTCCGTATGTTCCAATGAACCTTTTTCCTGCGGGGGTCGCACAGCGACCCCGCTGGCAAAAACGTTCATGAAAAAGGCCGAACGCGCCAGACGGCGCGTTCGGGTGCTGTGGTGGAGGTTGTCGCACCGCCACCGCTACCGCACAGCATAGCACCGTAATTTCTTTGGCTTGGTTGCGTATTACCGATGACGAACTCTCGACACTATATCCAGGACTCCAATTCACCAATAATCCGGCTGACCGTCGACCGAGGGATTCCAGTCTCGGTCTGCAGTTCCGACTGCGTACAGAACGCGTTGGTAGTGAAGGTGGTGAAGATGGTTGCACGACTGTCTGACCTCACCAAGAACTGGAGGATGTCGAGGGGAGGTTGTCTCATATCGGCTTCACTACGTGGGCGTCGACGAGGTAGAAGATAGCTCGGCCGCAGCCCGTTTCCGCCACGCAACACCCGACGTGACGATCAACGCCAATCCGAGTGCAGTGTACACGACCGGTCCGGCCTGAATCCCGTTACTGCTCGGAGTTTCGCCGATAGCTCCCGTACCGACGAGGACGACAGTACCGACGACGAGGATACCGGTGACAATCGAAACTGCATACCCTGCCGCATCGGTTCGTCGGAGGAGGACGAAGCCCATCACAGCGGCGGTGGTGTTGAATACGAACAGTGGTATCGCCCCTGCCGGTGGTGGTGCCAGCCCCGACGGTCGGATCACTGCGGCCTGAAAGACCATTGCACCCATAACTGCAATCCCCACGAGCAGGGCGAGTGATGTGTCGTACCACGGAGTATCGGTCGATTTTAATTCGGGTGGTCGCTCTGTTGCCATGACTGAACCCCAGGTAGAAGAATCGATTCACATCGAATTAACCGCACCGAGCGGGAAGTTCTCACGTCGTGAGAAGCTCTGCAGCGGCCTCGGGATCGAGCGGTTCAGCCTCGCGCTTCAACGACTCGAACATCGCCTCGGCCCACACCAGGATTGCGTCGTCGCCGGTTTCCACCAGCCCCTGGATCGCCCCTTCCTCGTCGGTCACGAGAAACATGGTCCAGCCGTCGGCGATGATCAGCTGGGGTTCAATGCCCTCATCGTAGAGATAAATCTCCACATTTCCAGTATTGAACAGCTCCTGGGCCGATTCGGCCAGTTCAGGATCGTCCTTGACTACCTCCAGGACGCCAGCGGCGATGACTCCTTCCAGACTCTGTCCTCTCTGAACGACGCCACGCAGCGCCGCCAAGATGGGCGCGTGAACGACGCTGTAGCAGAACGTCCGCACGTGTTCCGCATCCTTCACGACCGCTGCCGCCCGTTTCACCGGGGCCATTGGATCGATAGGCGTTGGCAGCGTCACATCAGCAGTGGCGAGGCTGTCAAAGTCGACCGCGAGTTCATCGAGCGGAAGCCACCCCGCGAGCGTCTGAAGCGCCCGCGTCGATTTGACCGACTCAAGTAGTGACTCCAACTCCGCGGAGATGAGATCGCCTAGGGGGGTAGTCCGATATCGATGGCCGTCTCTCGAGACCAGTTCACGGTCTTGGAAGTCGGCGAGGATACGACTGAGTGTCGCCCGGGGAATATCGGTCTCATCCTGGAGTTTCGGGCGCGTCCGCGGCTCCGATGTGAGTGCCAGGAGGACATCAACGCGGTTCTCGGCCCGCGTGACGAATGCCACCAGGTGGATCGGAGATTCCATGTGGAACACTTGTTAACACATAACTAAAACTTTGCGTGCAGACTGGTGATTTAGACGATCTCCAACCCGATGGATGCACCCTCTAAGTCCAGCACGCCACTCCTATTAACCACCGAGCATTTCAACAGAACCACGCTCTCTTTTTCGATTCTGTCACTGCGAATCAAATCACTGTCCACCAATCGCATTCTGCCAGTTTGAAATACGGTCAGGTACAACCTCTCTGTATGAGCGATTTAGAAGACGCCGTCTCAGAGTTCCTGCGGAAATCGAAGAGCGTCTATAACGAATACGAACGTGGCTACACTGACGCCGACGCCGCCCTGTCGGTGCTCGAAATGCGCATTGACGAACTGCGCGACGAGTTCGAAAACTAACCTGTCGACGGGGTTTTTCTCTGGGGCGCATCACGCACCCTGTCCACACACCACACATCAGAGTTATTCTCTCCCCCACCCGATTTTGCCCATGACAGAATTTGCTCGTCGAGTCGAGCGCGTCTCGATCAGTGGCATTCGCAAGGTGTTCGAGGCGGCAGGCCCCGACGCCATCAACCTCGGCATCGGACAACCGGATTTTCCAACGCCCACGCACGTCCGTGAGGCGGCCCAGCAGGCCATCGCGGACGGCGCGGTTGACGCCTACACACCGAACAAAGGCATCCTCCCGCTACGGGAAGCCATCGCGGCCAAACACGAGCGCGACAACGGCGTCGCGGTTGACCCCGAGAACGTCATCGCCACCTCGGGCGGGAGCGAAGCGCTCCACCTCGCCTTCCAAGCCCACGTCGACCAAGGCGACGAGGTCATCTTCCCCGACCCCGGCTTCGTCTCCTACGACGCGCTTACCCACATCGCGGGTGGCGTCCCGCGCCCGCTCGGCCTGCGCGACGACCTGACGATGGACCCGGCGGCCGTCGAAGACGCGATTACCGAAGACACGGCCGCCTTCGTCGTCAACAGCCCCGCGAACCCGACGGGTGCAGTCCAGTCGAAAGCAGACATCAAAGAGTTCGCCCGGATCGCCGACGAACACGACGTGCTCTGCATTTCCGACGAGGTGTACGAACACATCGTGTTCGACGGTGAGCACTACTCGCCGCTCGAATTCGCCGAGACGGACAACGTCGTCGTCGTCAACGCCTGCTCGAAGGCCTACTCGATGACGGGCTGGCGGCTCGGCTGGGTCACCGGCAGTCACCGCCGCGTCGAACGCATGCTCCGCGTCCACCAGTACGCACAGGCCTGCGCCGCCGCGCCCTCGCAGTACGCCGCAGAAGCCGCGCTCTCGGGGCCACAAGACTGCATCACAGAGATGGTGTCGGCGTTCGAACAGCGCCGCGACGTCGTCCTTGACGGCCTCGCGGACATCGGCCTCGAAACGCCGAAGCCACGCGGCGCGTTCTACGCCATGCCGAAAGTTCCCGACGGCTTCGTGGACGAAGTCATCGAACGCGGCGTCATCCTCGTGCCCGGTGAAGCGTTTGGTGAGAACGGCGCGGGCTACGCGCGCATCTCCTACGCCACCGGTATTGAAGACCTGAAAGCCGCCCTCGAACTGATGGGCGACGCCGTCGCCGCCGTGCAGTAACCCTTTTCTCCCCCATACACGTTTATCAGCTAACACGTCCTTGCTACTTCTATGCCCGTCGCCCGCCACGGAGCTGGCTTCGCCGCGGCGATTCGCGCCCTCGCCTCACAGATTCACCCAGTGTTCATGCTTCCGCCCATCGCCGCGTCGTGGTTCGGTGCGGTGCTCGCCCGCGACCTCTCGCCGTCGCTCGCGGCGCTCCACATGACGGCGGCGTTTTTCGCGCTCTACACCGCCCACGTCAAAGACGGCTACGTGGACTTCTACGTGCGCGGCGAGGACGACGACCACCCCCTTTCAGCCAGTGGCGCGAAACTCGCGCTCACCCTCTCATCTGCCGGATTTTTCACCTGCCTGCTCGCCATTGGCTACGTCGTGGACGTGTGGGCCGCCCTGCTCACGCTTCCGGGCTGGCTCATCGGCTACCTTCACGCACCCCAACTCGACATGCACCCACTCACGACGACGATGGGCTACCCGCTCGGCATCTCGATTTCGCTTCTTGGTGGATATTACGTCCAGACCCAAACGCTCACGCTCCCGGTGCTCGCCTTCGCCGCCGTCTTTCTCGCCATCTTGTCGGGGGTGAAAATCATCGACGACGCTCAGGACTACGACTACGACCGCTCCATCTCGAAACACACGGCCGTCGTCGTCCTCGGCAAAGCCCGCTCGCGGCGGGTTGCCTACCTGCTCATGACCCTCGGCCTCGGAGCCATCCTCGTGCTCGCTGCGCTCTCCGTGTTCCCGAAAAGCGCCTCCCTCGCCGTGCTCGGCTTCGGCGTCGTCGCCCTGTTCGCCCGGCGAGCAGGCCCAGAACTCGCCACGATGCTCCTGATTCGCGGCTCCTACGTCTTCCTCGCGCTGTTGCTCGTCGCCGTCTGGTTTCGCCCGCTCGGGTGAACAGTTTTCAGCATTCCAACCGTTTTCTAGCGTATCATGCAGGATTTCCCCGTTCTCGGAGACGACGACGTGCTCGCTGCCATCGACACCGCAGACGTCGTGGCGACGATGGAACTCGCCATCCGCGAACACGCCTTTGGCAATCTCGTCTCCCCGCCGCGATTCAGCGTCGATGTCGAAGACGGGTCGCTCGTGTTCACCGCCGGGGCTGCGACTGGCGAGGTGCAAGCGCTCGGCTTCCGCGTGTACGAAACCTTCCGCGACAACTCGCCAGAACACACCCAACTCGTCGCCGTCTTCGACAGTCAGACGGGAGCGTTCAAAGGCCTCGCCCTCGGCGACCAAATTGGGTTGCTTCGAACCGGGGGCATCGGCGGCGTCGCCGTCGAACACCTCGCCCGCGAGGACGCGACGACGCTCGCACTTATTGGGTCTGGCAAGCAGGCGCGAATGCAAGCGCGTGCCGCCGCGAGCGTCCGGAATCTCGATGAGATACGAGTGTTCTCACGAACGCGCGACAACCGCGCTGATGCGGCGATGGAGCTCAACGACGAACTCGATGGGCACGTCGTCGCCGTCGAGAGCGCGAAAGCCGCCGTCGAAGAGGCGGACATCGTCATCTGCGCGACGACGAGTCGCAATCCGGTGTTCGAGCACAAGTGGCTCTCGCCGGGAACCCACGTGACGACGCTCGGCCCGAAGTTCGTCGGCGCACACGAACTCCCGATGGAGACGGTCAAACGCGCCCACACGGTCGCCACCGATTCGCTGGCCCAAGTCAAGGGCTACGCAGATTACAAACAACCCTTCTTCGTGGAGGGCGAGCGTCGCGCCGAGATGGTCGAACTCTCGGCGATAGTCGGCGGCGACCACGCCGGGCGAAAACGCGAGGGAGACCTGACGGTGTTCTGCTCGGTGGGCCTTGCGGGAACGGAAGTCGTGTTAACTGACGAAATTCTCAGACGGGTCGGCGAGTAATCAGTCGAGTTGCGTCGCCAATCGGTGACACCGGTCTATCCACTCCACGTCGTAGGCCTCTGGCGAGAGCACACGACCGGAGAGGTCGGGAACCGTCTCAACGCCTTCCTCCGCACACCAGTTGATACATTCTACGTACACTGGAAAGTCGTCACTCGTGCGAATCTCCGGGTCGTAGGTGACGGGGAGTTTCATACACCCGGCGAGGTGCGCGACGAACGCGCGGGTGTGCCCGTCAGCGAGGTAGGTGTCGCCTTCGTACTCGAATACCGGCAGCGGCCCAAACGTCGGCTCGTCGAAGTCGAACCAGCCCATGACGGCGCTGAGCTTTTCGCTCGACAGGTAGAGTTGGCTCGGCTTCACCTCGGCCATCGGGAGCCATGCGGTGTGGCTCATTTGGCCGACGAGACGATTTTGATGACGTCGCCTTCGTCGAGTTCGTGGCTCTCTGCGATGCGTCGATTCGACTTTGCATCGACAGCGTGGAGGTAGGCGTCACCGATGTCTGAGTGCACCGCGTAGGCGAGGTCGTGGGGCGTCGAACCCCGGGGCAGGAGGAAGGCGTCGGGGAGGACGTTCTCTTGGCCATCTGTCCACTTACCCTCGTTCTGGACGGGGTAGGCGGTGAAGTGGTCGAGCAGGTCGTAGACGGCGGTGTTCAGCGCCTGTTGGACGCCCGTGCCACCGAACTCCGCCATCACGTCGCGGATTTTTTCTAAGCCTTTCTCCTGTGGCGCAGAGAGGTCACCAAGAATTTCGAAGTCCTCGTCGCCGGGGTCGTAGGCGATGAGTCCGGCTTTCGCACCCTGTCTGAGTGCGAGTTCGCCGTCCGCCGTGGCGGGAATGACCAACTCTGCGGCTTCGCGGAGGCGTTCGACGTTCTCTGGGGGCGCAATGTCTGCCTTGTTTGCGACGATGACGATTGGTTTCGTCTGCGCACGGATATCGCGGGCGAGGCGCTCGCGGTCTGCGTCGGTCCACTCCTGTGGGTTATCCGGATAGTCGAGGTTCCGGAGAATCGTGGTCACGTCGTGTTCGGTCGCACCGACGCCCGTGAGCAGTTCGGTGAGTGCCTCGTCGATGTCGAAGCCGGGCGAGCGCGACTGGCGCGTGACCGACTCCCAATTCTTGTTCAGGATGCCCGCGAGCCAAAGGTCCATCTCCTCTTGAATGAACGTGACATCTTCGACCGGGTCATGGTCGCCGATTTCGACGGGTTCGCCCTCGGCGTTCGTCCCACCGGAGGCGTCCACAACGTTCAGGATGACGTCGGCGTTGGTGAGCGCGTCTAAGAACTGATTGCCGAGGCCGCGCCCCTCGTGTGCGCCCGGGACGAGCCCGGCCACGTCGAGCAGTTCGATGGCAACGTAGCGCTTGCCGTCGTGGCAGTGTTCGTTGTTACAGCGCTCCTCGCGGGTGAGACACGGACAGTCGGTTCGCACGTAGCTCACCCCGCGATTTGGGTCGATGGTCGTAAACGGATAGTTACCCACGTCCACCTCGGCGAGGGTGGCCGCTTTGTAGAAAGTTGACTTGCCAGCGTTTGGCTTCCCGGCAAGCGCGATAGAGAGCATGTGCTCACATACCGTGGTTACCCAAAATTGCCTTTCGGTCTATTCGGTGTCGGCTGCCTGCTCGCCGCGAACCTGCGTAATCTCGCCGCGCGCCCGAATCGACCCGTCTATGACCGCACCTTCGTGGAGCAAGAGGTCTTCGCAGGCCACGTCGCCAAGGATGCGCGTCCCTTCCGTCACCGAGACGGTTCCCCTGCGCGTGGTCACGTCGCCGTGAATCTGCGTTCCCTCACCGATTGCGATGTCGCCGCGGGCGCGGAGACTGCCGAAGATGTTGTTGTCGTCGCCAACCTCGATGGACTCTGCGCGGATGTTCCCATGAAGACGACACTCGTTGCCGATGGTCGCGGGCGTCGAAACCCGCCACGCATCGTCGCTCACGTGGGCATTTCGCGGGATGAGGACCGGCTCGTCCTCCGGTTCGCCGCCGTCTGCGAGTTCGGTGAGCACCTCCTCTGCAGCTTCCTCTTCACCGAGGCGCAGGAGCTGTGAGAGATAGATGAACAGGAACACGATGGTCGGAACCGGATTACGAATCACAATCCAGCCGTTCGCCTCGAAGCCGTTTTCGATGTTCACGTCGTCGCCGATGTCGAGGTCACCAGAAACGATGAGCTGGCCTTCGATGTGGACGCGCTCGCCGAGGTAGGCGTCTTGGCCGACGAGGACGTTCCCGGCGATGTCAGACCACATGTCGATACGGCAGTCGCCTTCCGCTTCGATGTCGCCGCCGAAGGTGACGCCCTCACCGGCGATGACGTTGCGTCCGCGAACCCCGAACTCGACCGTGCTGCGCGCACCGACGATGACGTCGCCGTCGGTCACGAGGTCGTGTTCTTCAACCGTCGTCCCGTTTGGGATGGCTAGTTTGTCGAGAGGGTCCGAACGCAGTGGCACGGAATGAACTCCTCTCTCTGTTCGTATTAATCCTCCGCGAATGTCTGACGGATGGCTGACGAGGTCGGTTGGTTTTTACTGTGCAAGGTAGTACCCTTCCCTATGACGGTTCTTTCCTTTGATAAGCAGGGTGTTGATGTTGTCTACGAGGGGTCTGAGTTCCGCTTAGAGCGTGAGTTCGTTGAAGAAGCCATCGGAAAATCGTATCCCGACATCACCGACCACGAAGTACTCAAAATCATCGAGAAAAAGCCCTCGCTCAGCGGCCCGGCTCGCCGCATCGAAGACATCCTTCGCACGTAACGTCAAAAGACTCAAGAGACGACCGAGCAACGGTTTGCGTATGAACCTTCCCGCGCAGTTCGACCACGACTCGTTTACGGCCGCGATTGGCGCGTTTCTCGGCTACGGCGTCATCCTCGCAGCGATGACGTTGTTGCTGTTTGCCATCCCGTATCTCGCGTTCCTCGCACTCTAACAGTAACTACGCGGTCTCGTTTTTCTGCCTTCTGACCACACACCGAGCGTACCACAGCACAGAGAAATCCTGTGGGCTCGGAATCGCACACGCCATCCACCCGATGAGCGCGACCTGCAAGGTGAGATTCCCGGTCGCAAACGGGTCTGGCAACACGCCGAGTGGGATGCCCGCGAGTGGGAGTAACAACGTGAGTGGCATCATCGACGCAATTTTCAGGCGGAGCGGCGCACGGGTAGCAGGAAACGCCTGTGGCGTCACCGATGCGAGTTTGCCAAAGAAAACCATCGAGAGGAGTCCGTCGTCGCGCGCTGGAGCCCAGTCGATGCGGTAGGACACACCAAGCGTGGAGAGCGCGAGCGCGTGGGATAGCTCGTGGGCGATAATGCCAGCGACACCGCTTGCAAGGAGCGCGAACGCGGCACCAAACAGTTCGTGAGTCATCGCAAGCGGTGAATACCGAATCTGGACTGTGCCACCAGCATAACTGCTCCGAACATATCTAATACTTGCCCGAACACGGACAGCTTTCGAACCCATCAAAGTAACGTACTCTTATTTTTACATGACTCTGCTGGCCCACTGCATAACGAACCTCTCACCGGTTGTTCGCATATCTATGGCATTCCTAGAGTCAACCACAGCTATCGCACAACTCATCCCAATCCAATCGTTCTCCGGACAGTTCCTCCAATGGGCGATTGTGTTCTTCATCATCGCTATCATCGCGGCGCTCGTCGGCGCTCGCGGTGTCGCAGGGGTCACAATGGACGTCGCAAAATGGTTCGTGATTATCTTCGTCGTGCTCGCGCTCATCACGCTCATTCTCTAACGGCTGGGCTGTGGAGAGACGACGCTCACTGCGTTGCTGCCTTTTTAAACTAAAAAATCGAACCTTCGTTCAGGCGAACGTCTTCGAGACGTCGTCGTCTTCTTCTTCGGCCTGAATCTTCGCCCACGCATCTTGGAAGTCTTTCATCGCAACGTTTGTGCGTCCGTCGCGGATGGCGAACATCCCGGCTTCCGTACAAATCGCGCGGATGTCAGCACCGGAGGCGTGGGTCGTCACTTCGGCGAGGTTCGAGAAGTCCACGTCGTCGTCGACGTTCATGTTGCGCGTGTGAATCTCGAAAATCTTCTCGCGGCCTTCGGGCCCGGGCTTTGGCACTTCGATGAGGCGGTCGAAGCGCCCGGGGCGGAGAATGGCTCGGTCGAGCATGTCAAAGCGGTTGGTCGCCGCGATGATACGAATTTCACCGCGCTCTTCGAAGCCGTCCATCTCAGAGAGCAGCTGCATCATGGTCCGCTGGACTTCGGCGTCGCCCGAGGTTTTCGAGTCCGTCCGCTTGCTCGCGATGGCGTCGATTTCGTCGATGAAGATGACTGCAGGTTCGTGGTCGCGGGCGACTTGGAACAGGTCGCGCACCAGCTTTGCGCCCTCACCGATGAACTTGTGGACGAGTTCGGAGCCAGCCATCTTGATGAAGGTGGCGTTTGTCTGGTTCGCGACGGCTTTCGCGAGCAGGGTTTTCCCGGTGCCCGGTGGGCCGTAGAGGAGCACGCCGGACGGTGGCTGAATCCCGACCTGCTCGAACATCTCAGGGCTTTCGAGCGGCATCTCGACGGTTTCGCGAACTTCGTTGAGCTGCTCATCGAGGCCACCGATGTCCTCGTAGGTCACGTCCGGTTTGTGTTCGACCTGCATCACGCGGGCGCGGACGTCCGTCTCGTCGTCAAGCGTTTTGACGATGGAAAGAGAGTTGTTGACGGCGACGCGCGTGCCCGGTTCGATCTGTTCGAGCATCTCGTCTGTGACCTCGGTGAGCGCCTCCTGATTGTTGCCGTGCTGTTTGATGACGACACCTTTCTCGGTGATTTCCTGAATCGTCGCAATAAACAGCGGAGACTGCTTTAATTTCTTGTTCTCGTGGGTCAACCGCTCAAGTTTCTGTTGGTACTTGTTGTTCTCTGCGTTGGCGTCGAGGAGTTTGTCGCGCATCTCCTCGTTTTGTGATTCGACCACCTGCAAGCGCTGGCGCAAAGCCTCAATTTTCTCCTGCTGTGACGCGTCCTCATCGTAGGGAAGGTCCACGTCGTCAACAGTATCAGTCATTACTGCGGCTTAGGTCGCTAGTTCATAAGAGGCTTCGGGTAAACCCCGCCAGCGAATGACAGATATGACGGCTGGATTGACTCTTCAGAAACGCTGGGAATATGCCCTAAGGTAATAATCACTATCCGGAATTATTAATACCGAGTATCTGCACACCTCTGATAATGAGTACACAAGAGCCAGTCGTGGCGGACGAGCAGGAAGACCGGTGGGAACTCGTACGAGAACTCCCACCTAGTGCGAAACTCGTGGCGAAAATTCTGGATTACAACGACACGCTCACCCAGAGCGAACTCGTCGAAGAGACGCTGTTGCCACCGCGGACGGTGCGCTATGCGCTCAACCGCCTCGAAGAGGCGGGCGCAGTCTCCTCTCGCTTCTCGTTTACCGACGCGCGAAAACGCCTCTACTCGCTCGATCTCGAATAGGTTCACATAGGAAGCCGAACCAGCGCGGGCTGTGCCCGACCCAGACCCATCGACTGCCACCGTGAAACGTGCGCTCAGACGACTCGCGTTTGCTGTCTCAGCCACTGAACCCGACTGCCGTGCGGCGACGGACTGCGCCGATGCAACTCACATCGTTACCCGCGGTATCGCGGCGATAGACGACATCGAACTGGCGGCGGATTTTCTCACAGACGTTGGCTTCGACCGGTTCGAGCAGGCGCTTACAGCGTGCGAGCGCGAAGAACCGGACTCGCTCGTTCAATCGGGACGCGAGGCGGCAGAGGCGTACCGGGCATTTCGGCGTGCGGCCAATCACTTCCGCTCTGGTCGCGGAACCCCTTTACGTCGAGACGCGAAATAGCTTCGACATGACTCGGGTGATTCACACGGGGGACACCCACATCGGCTATCAGCAGTACCACGCTGCAGAGCGCCGAGAGGATTTCCTCGCTGCCTTTCGACAGGTCGTAGACGACGCGGTGGCGGCGGACGTTGACGCCGTTATCCACGCTGGCGACCTCTTTCACGACCGAAGACCAGACCTCCAAGACCTGCTCGGGACGCTCTCTGTCCTGCGAACGCTCGCCGACGCCGACATCCCATTTCTCGCCGTCGTTGGCAACCACGAGGGGAAACGCAACGGCCAGTGGCTCGACCTCTATGAGAATCTCGGTCTCGCCACGCGCCTCGGGAGCGACCCGTACATCCTCGGAAACACCGCCTTCTACGGCCTCGACTTCGTGCCACCGTCCCGGCGCGACCAGCTAGAATACGAGTTCGACGCACACGACGCCGACCACGCCGCGCTCGTCACCCACGGCCTGTTCACACCGTTCGACTTCGGCGATTGGGACACCGAAGTCCTCCTCGAAACCGCCTCTATTGACTTCGACGCGATGTTGCTCGGAGACAACCACAAGCCCGGTAAAACGCAGATCGGTGAGACGTGGGTCACCTACTGTGGCTCCACCGAGCGCGCGAGCGCGACCGAGCGCGACGACCGTGGCTACAACATCGTCACCTTCGAAAACGGCGTGGACATCACCCGTCGGGGACTGCCGACCCGACAGTTCCACTTCATCGACATCGAACTCGGTGAGGGCGAAGGAATCGACCAGGTGCGCGACCGCATCCGCGAGTACGACCTCGAAGACGCCGTTGCGCTCATCACCATCACCGGCGACGGCGAATCGCTCTCCCAAGCCACGGTCGAGGAGTTCGCAACCGACCACGGCGCGCTCGTCGCCCGTGTCACCGACAAACGCGAGTACGACGCTCCAGAAACCGTCTCGAACGTTTCGTTTGCAGACCCGGACGAAGCTGTCCGCGAGCGTGTCCGCGAACTCGGCCTGAGCGGCGCTGCTATTGAACTCGACGAGGTGGTTCGCGCGAGCAAACTCGCCAACGCAAACGTGCGAGACGAGGTCGAAACCCGCGTCCGCGAACTGCTTGAGGACGACGACTTCACGGCGTTCTCGCCCGCGCCTCGTGAGGAATCAAACGGAGCGAGCGACCAATCAGCCGAGCCAGCCGACGCGACCGAAGCCGAAACCGACGCAGCAGCACTCGACACAGCGACAACAGAATCAGCTGACGACGAGAACGAAGACGCAGACGGCACCGCAGAGACGGCCGACACAGCGGCCGACTCGACGGCTGATTCCGGCGGAGACGAAGACGGTTCGTCTGAAGCCGACGCAGACAAAGAGCCGGACACAGCGCCCACAGACGAACCACCTGACGATACACCTGCAACAAGTGAGTCGTCCGGCGCTGCGTCCCAGCGCTCCATGGAGGAGTACCTATGAAGTTCGAGCAGATTCGCTTAGAGAATTTCAAGTGCTACGACGACGCCGACCTCGGCCTCGAACACGGCGTGACGGTCATCCACGGCGTCAACGGGAGCGGGAAATCCTCGCTGCTCGAAGCCTGTTTCTTCGCGCTGTACGGGCCCGGTGGGTTCGACCGCAGCTTAGACGAGTTCATCACCATCGGCGCGGAGGAAGCCGCGGTGGAACTCTGGTTCGCACACGCGGGCGTCGAGTACCGAATCGAGCGTCGCATCAAACTGCGCGGCGAGCGCGCCCAGACCACCGCCTGCGTCCTCGACACGCCCGACGGCACGATAGACGGCGTGAACGACGTGGAGAGCCACATCCGCAAACTGCTCCGGATGGACGCGGATGCGTTCGTAAACTGCGCCTACGTCCGCCAAGGCGAGGTGAACAAACTCATCAACGCCTCCGCGCGCGAGCGCCAGTCGATGATAGACGACCTCCTCCAACTCGGTAAGTTAGAGGAGTACCGCGAACGCGCGAGCGACGCCCGCCTCGGCGTTAAAAGCGTCCTCGACGACCGCCACGGCAGTCTCACGCAACTCGACGACCAGATTGCAGAAAAAGAGGCGAAGAACTTCCACGCCCAACTCAACGATGCCGAGACGAAACTTGCTGAGTTAGACACCGAAATCGAGCGCATCGAAGGCAACGTCGAGAAGGCGACGAAGACGCGAGACGATGCCGAAGCCATCCTCAAAGCGCACGAACAAAAGCGCGAAGAACTCGCCGAACTCGCTGAAGAAATCGAAAACGTCCGCGAGAGCATTCGGTCGGACGAGAGCGAACGCGACGCGCTGAAAGAACGCATTCGCAATCTCAAGGAGGCGACCGAGGAACTCAGAGACGACCTCGACGAACAGGTCGCAGCGAGTGAGCTTTCGGCGGGAACTGAGGAGGCGGTCGAAGCCGCTCTCGATGCCGTCGAGCAAGAGGACGACGACCTCCACGAACAGTTCAGCGAACAACGCGTTGAGGTACAAACGCATACCGGGAATGCAGAGGCACACGAAGAACGTGCGGCAGAACTCGAAGCTGAGGCGGAACAAAAGCGCACCAAGGCAGAGGAAACGGCGGCGGCAATCGAGACCGACGAACAGACGCTCACAGAGCGCCGAGAGAAGGTCTCCACGCTCAAAGCCCAGCTTGCAACCGAACGGGCGCGGTTCGATGACGCTCCAATCGACTTTGGAGACGCCGCCGACTTCCGCGACCAACTGACCGACGAACGGACCGAACTCACGGAAAAAGAAACAGACCTCAGAGCAAAAATCACCACCCTCCGGTCGAACATCGAAGACGCTGAAGCACTCTTAGCAGAGGGGAAGTGTCCAGAGTGTGGCCAGCCTGTCGAAGACTCGCCACACGTCGATTCGCTCACGGAGGACAAGAAGACGCTCGAAGCGCGCGAATCCGAACTCGAAGCACTCGAAGCAGAGAAAGACGCGCTCGAAGAACGCATCGAAACTGTAGCGGCGCTCCGCGAAGCAGAGCGCACCGTCGCGGACGTGAAGAGTCAGAAATCGAGCCTCGAACAACTCGTCACGGAACGCGAAGAGACGCTCGAAGAGCGGCGAGAAACCGTTGAGCAACTGCGTGAGCAGGCAGACGAACTGGAGATTCGTGCGACCGAAAAACGCGAGGCAGCAAAAGAGGCGGAGGCGAAGGCGACCGAAGCCCGCAAACAGGTTGCAGACCTCAACCAACAGCGAACGGCACTCCGCGAGCGAAAGGCTCGGTTAGAAGAGATGCAAACGCTGTTATCGGACATCGCGGATAACGAGACGAAAATAACCCAACAACGCGAACGCCGCGAACACCTGAGTGAGATAAACGAAGAGCGCAGAGAGCGCCTTGCTGACATCACGGCACGAAAGCGCGAGTTAGAAGACGAGTTTGACGAGCAGACCATCGAGAACGCGCGAAACGAGACGAAACGTGCGCGCACCTACCTCGAAAAGGCAGAGCCGAAACTCGCAGAACTCGCAGCCGAACGCGACCAACTCACCGGGACGGTTGGCGCGCTCGAAAACGCCATCGAAGAACTCGAAAACCTCCGCGAGCGCCGCGATCGCGTTGCGGATGCTGTCTCGCATCTGGAGTCGCTGTACGATGAGGCAGAAGACCTCCAGAACATGTACGGCGACCTGCGTGGCGAACTCCGGCAGCGTAACGTCGAAACGCTCGAACGCATGCTGAACGAGGTGTTTGACCTCGTCTATCAGAACGACTCGTATTCGCGCATCGAACTCGACGGCGACTACGAACTCACGGTGTATCAGAAAGACGGCGAGCCACTCGCCCCAGAGCAGTTGTCGGGTGGCGAACGCGCCATCTTCAACCTCAGCCTGCGTTGTGCTATCTATCGGCTGCTCTCTGAGGGTATTGACGGGGCTGCGCCGATGCCGCCGCTCATCCTCGATGAGCCAACTGTGTTCTTAGACGACGGGCACGTCACCCAACTCATCGAACTCATCGACTCGATGCGCACGCTCGGCGTCGAACAAATCGTCGTGGTGTCTCACGACGAGGAACTGGTCGGTGCCGCAGACGACCTCGTGGTGGTCGAAAAAGACTCCACGAGCAACCGGTCGCACGCGGAGCGTGAAACCCGCGAACTACCCGCGGAGTTGCTGTAGCGCCTCGGTTGTGCGGGCGGTTGTTTTGTAGCCACGCTCGCCAAACACGTCCGTTTCTTCGACGAGGCCTGCCGCGCGAAACTCGCTCATCGTCCCATAGAGCGTGCTCTCACACTTGTCGTCTGTTTCCATGAGTTCGCGCGCGGCGATCGGACCTGAGTCTTCGAGGTGAATGAGGAGGCCAAGCGCCCAGTCGTTGCGGGTCGCAGAGAGGAGTTTTCGCACGGGCTCCGGGACGGTGCGTGCGAGCGTCTCAAATGTGGATTCGCCAGAGACGTGCGAAAGACGGTCGTTTTCGACGTAGAACTCCTCGCCGGTTTCGGGGTCACGGACACGGCTCGCGTCGCTCGATTCAGCGATGAGCAAGAGGCGTCGTCCCGTGTCGTCGGTGACCGTCTGCATATCGTGAAAAACGCAGCCTAGAGGGTTATCCGTTCTGGAAATTGCGGTACTTCACGAGACCGTAGACGAGCGAAACCGCGCCAAGACCAAAGACGATGCCGCCGGTCTGGAACTGTCCGCGGAAGTACATCAACATCGCCCCGAGACTGAGGGCGAACAGCGCGACGTTGAACGTGAGCACGAGCGACCAGAAGGTGCGAAACACGTCGTCGGGGATGTCCGAGACATCCGAGTTTGGCGTACTGACCGAGGGGATTTTCGGGCCGATGTCTGTCTCGGGGTTAAACTCCGTTGGCTCATCCGGCCAGGCGTCGGATTGCTCTTCCTCTAGGTCAAACACAGGTTCACTACGCGTTCCGCAAAAAAGTATTCTCCGACGTGTGTTCTCGCCCCGGTACCCCAAATTCCCTCTTATGCCACGTCGCGGAGTAAAACTGCGTGCGTGGCCTGTACCCACGCAAGTGGATTCTCAGCGTCATAGAGTACAATCCCATCCTCTGTCGTATAGACCTCTGTGGTCTCGACTCCGTCTGGGACGGTTGGCTCTGGTCTGTCAGCGCTATCTGGCTGCCGACGCGGACTTGCGTGGTTTGACATTAGGCCATTTCACCTCGAAGCATGGTATGTGTTATCATATTATATGTTTTGTGGATGGAGCAAGTGCGGGCGACAGACCGCTGGTGTTTTTATCAGCCGAACGACTTTGATGAGACAATGACGCAGACGGGGCTCAACCAGTTTGCCGCCGCCGAGCAGGACGAAGACCGGCTCGCCGCAGAGGCACGAGCAGTCGCAGGCGACGACGGGAGGAACGCAGCCGTCGTCGATTCGGCGGCGAAGAAGTACCCCGATGCGACGGGAACCGTCGCCCTCACCGTCTCACAGGTGGATTACACCCTCGTCGGCAGTGGCGACCAAGAATCGCCTGTCCTCCACGTGTTCGGGCGCACCGCAGAAAACGAGTTAGAACACGTCATCGTCTCCGGGTTCCAGCCCTACTTCTACGCACCGACTGCCTCGCTCTCCGACGAGAAACTTGACCTCGACACCATCACTGGGTGGGAGGAAGGCTACGAGAGCATCCGCGGCGAGAAACTGACGAAGATTTTCGGCCGCACGCCGCGTGACGTGGGCCAGATGCGCGACCGCTTCGACCACTTCGAGGCGGACATTTTGTTCCCGAATCGGTTACTCATCGACAAGGACATCACGAGCGGGATTCGCGTGCCAGACCGCCGCGGCGACGATGGAGCCATCCACATTCCCCATACCGAAATCGAAGCGGTCGAGGTGGATGCAGACCTTCGCATCAACACCTTCGACATCGAAGTCGAAGACCGAAACGGCTTCCCGGAAGACGGCGAGGAGCCGATTATCTGCCTCACCAGCCACGACTCGTTCGACGACGAGTACATCATGTGGCTCTACGAGGCGCCCGGCGCCGAGACCGGCCCCGACGAACTTCCCGACTATGTCCCAATCGAGGGCGACATCACCTTCGAAATTCGCCGATTTGAGGCCGAAGACGAGATGCTCGCGGCGTTTCTCGACTATCTCGTCGAAACCGACCCGGACGTCCTGACCGGGTGGAACTTCGCGGATTTCGACGCACCGTACCTCTTAGACCGTCTCGAAGAACTCGAACGTGGTTCTGACTACGACCTGAACTACAACCGCCTCTCGCGCGTAGACGAAGTCTGGCGCTCTGACTGGCAAGGGCCAAACATCAAAGGGCGCGTCGTGTTCGACCTGCTGTACGGCTACAAACGCACGCAGTTCACTGAACTCGACTCCTACCGGCTGGATGCAGTCGGCGAAGTCGAATTGGGAATTGGGAAGGAGCGCTATGCGGGCAGTATCGGTGACCTTTGGGAGCAGAACCCGTCAAAGCTCTTAGAGTACAACCTTCGCGACGTGGAACTCTGTGTCGAACTCGACCGCAAGCAGGGCATCATCCCCTTCTGGCGGGAGGTGGCATCGTTCGTCGGGTGTAAACTCGAAGACGCCCCGACGCCGGGCGACGCGGTTGACCTGTACGTCCTCCACAAGGTACACGGGAGCTTCGCGCTCCCTTCGAAGGGACGCGCAGAGAGCGAGGACTACGAGGGTGGTGCGGTGTTCGACCCAATTTCGGGCGTCCGCGAGAACGTGACGGTGCTCGACTTGAAGTCGCTGTACCCGATGTGCATGGTTACCATCAACGCCTCACCCGACTCGAAAGTCGGCCCCGATTACGACGGCGAGACGTTCGTCGCGCCGAACGGCACGCACTTCAGAAAACAGCCGGACGGCATCATCCGGGAGATGGTTGACGAACTGCTCACCGAACGCGAACAGAAGAAGGAACTTCGCAATCAGAACGACCCCGACTCTACGGAATACGACCGCTTCGACCGCCAGCAGGCGGCGGTGAAAGTCATCATGAACTCGCTGTACGGGGTGCTCGGCTGGGAGCGATTCCGCCTCTACGACAAGGAGATGGGCGCCGCCGTGACGGCGACGGGCCGTGAGGTCATCAACTTCACCGAACAGTCTGCGAACGACATGGGGTACGACGTTATCTACGGCGACACGGACTCCATCATGCTCTCGCTTGGACCGGACGTGGACAAAGAAACGGCCATCAAGCAGTCGTTCGAGATTGAGAGCCACATCAACGAGGCGTACGACGCCTTCGCGCGCGAGAAACTGAACGCAGCGGACCACCGCTTCCAAATCGAGTTCGAGAAGCTCTATCGCCGATTTTTCCAAGCGGGCAAGAAAAAGCGGTACGCGGGCCACATCATCTGGAAGGAAGGCAAAGACGTAGACGACATTGACATCACCGGATTTGAGTACAAACGCTCTGACATCGCGCCGATTACGAAGGAGGTCCAGCTTCGCGTTATCGAGATGATCGTCCACGGTGAAGATTTAGAGAAGGTCAAAACCTACGTCCACGACATCATCGCGGATTTCAAAGAGGGGAACGTTGATTTCGACGACGTGGCGATTCCGGGCGGCATCGGAAAGCAGTTGGACAACTACGACACCGACACCGCGCAGGTGCGCGGGGCGAAGTACGCGAACCTCTTGTTGGGTACGAACTTCCAGCGCGGCAGTAAGCCAAAGCGCCTCTACCTCGCAAAGGTTCACCCGTCGTTCTTCCGCCATGTTGAAGATGAACGAGGACTCGACCCCGCAGGAATGAGCGCGGACGAACTGCTGTACGGCGAGTTCAAACGCGACCCGGACGTCATCTGCTTTGAGTACGCAGACCAGGTGCCACCGGAGTTCCAAGTCGATTGGGACAAAATGTTAGAAAAGACGCTTCAGGGGCCGATCGAGCGTATCTTAGAAGCGCTCGACGTTTCGTGGGAAGAGGTCAAATCCGGACAGGAGCAAACCGGACTTGGCAGCTTCATGTAGCTGTCTGTACTGTGACTTTTTATCGGAATTTTACTGCCAAATTCGGGTGCAGACGTCCGGTTTTCGGCTGCGCTCCACCCTATGTGTGAGCTTCTCTAGCAAAAACCGATACACGGAGACTGTATTGACCGGCGTATCATTCTGTTTCCAATAATATCAGTTTGCGTATCGAGATAGTTTCTTTGTCAAAATGGAAACTTCTGTTTTCTCAAATCGAAAACCTTTGCGCAAGATTGCGAAAGGATTATGGGCGCGACGTACCCATCTCAGGACGACTTAGGTGTCTCCAGAATGGCTAGGCTAGAAATCAAAAACCTACACGCAGAAGTAGCAGAAGAGGGCGGCGAGCAGATTCTCCGCGGCGTAAATCTCGAAGTGAAGTCCGGTGAGATTCACGCCCTGATGGGACCAAACGGCTCCGGGAAATCGACGACGGCGAAGGTTATCGCCGGTCATCCGGCCTACACGGTCACCGACGGTGAGATTCTGCTCCACCTCGAAGCAGACGAGTTCAAAGAGTTAGACGAGGCAATTCCAGCGGCAAAGCGCACCTGGAACCTCCTCGAACTCGAACCACCAGAACGTGCCGCACTCGGCATTTTCCTCGGCTTCCAGTACCCAGCCGAAATCGAGGGCGTCACGATGGTCAACTTCCTCCGCACCGCGCTCAACGCGAAACTCGAAGGGCGCGAGGACCTCCTCTTCGGCGAGGATGACGACGAGGAAGAAGAAGAGGAAGCGGGCTACTCCACCTCCCCGATGGAAGGCCCAGCGGACGACGGCGAAATCGGCGTCGCTGAGTTCCAGCAGATACTCAAAGCAAAGATGGAACTCCTCGACATGGACGAGAAGTTCGCCATGCGCTACCTGAACGCCGGGTTCTCCGGTGGCGAGAAAAAGCAGAACGAAGTGCTCCAGGCAGCCATCCTCGAACCCTCCATCGCCGTGCTCGACGAAATCGACTCCGGGCTGGACATCGACCGCCTGCAGGACGTCTCGAAGGGCATCAACGCGCTCCGTGACGAGGTCGGTACGGGCATCCTCCAGATTACCCACTACCAGCGCATCCTCGACTACGTCGAACCAGACCACGTCCACATCATGATGGACGGGAAGGTCGTAAAGAGCGGCGACGCGTCGCTCGCTGAGGAACTCGAGGACAAAGGGTACGACTGGATCCGCGAAGAAGTCTACGAGACAGCGTAAAGGGACTGCAAGACAAACACCCACACAAGACTATGAGTTCACAAGAAGACCACCTCAAGAAAACCGACACCGAGGCCCGCTTCGAGTTCAAAAAGGAGCAGAAGTCGGCGTTTAAAACGGAAAAAGGCCTCAATGAAGAGACAATTCGTCTCATCAGCGAAGACAAAGACGAGCCCGAATGGATGTTCGAGCGTCGTCTGCGCGCGCTGAAGCAGTTCCAGAAGATGCCGATGCCGACCGACTGGCCGGGCCAGCCCGACCTGACGGAGCTCGACATCAACGAGATTGTCCCGTACATCCGCCCGGACGTGGAGACACGCGGCGGTGTCGACAACTGGGACGAACTGCCAGAGGAGATTCGAGACACGTTCGACAAGCTCGGGATTCCAGAAGCTGAACGCAAGGCGCTTTCGGGCGTCGGTGCGCAGTACGAATCCGAGATTGTCTACCAGAACATGCAAGAACAGTGGGAGGAAAAGGGCGTCATCTTCTGCAACATGGACCAAGCGGTCCGTGAACACCCGGAGATCGTCAAAGAGTACTTCATGACTAAGTGCGTGCCGCCAAGCGACAACAAGTTCGCGGCACTCCACGGTGCGGTCTGGTCCGGTGGCTCGTTCGTCTACGTCCCAGAGGACGTGACGGTCGAGATGCCGGTCCAAGCGTACTTCCGCATGAACTCGGAGGGGATGGGCCAGTTCGAACACACGCTCATCATCGCGGAGAAGAACTCCGAAGTGCACTACATCGAAGGCTGTTCGGCACCGAAATACGGTGTCCACAACCTCCACTCCGGTGGCGTCGAAGTGTTCGTCAAAGAGGGCGCACACGTGCAGTACTCGACCGTCCAGAACTGGTCGAAGAACACGTTCAACCTCAACACGAAGCGCGCCATCGTCGAGAAGAACGGGACGATGGAATGGGTCTCCGGGTCAATGGGTTCGAAAGCAACGATGCTCTACCCCGCGACCATCCTCAAGGGACCCGGTGCGCGTGACAACCACATCACGATTGCATTCGCTGGCAAGGGCCAGAACATCGATACCGGCGCGAAGGTCTACCACAACGCGCCGAACACGAAGTCCACCATCGAGTCCAAGTCCATCAGCAAGGACGGCGGCCGCACGAACTACCGTGGCCTCGTCCACATCTCCCGGGGGGCAACTGGCTCCTCGACCAGCGTCGAGTGTGACGCGCTGATGTTCGACAACGAGTCCACCTCGGACACGATGCCGTACATGGAGATCCAAGAGTCCCAAGTCGACGTTGCCCACGAGGCAACCGTCGGGAAAATCGGCGACGAGGACATCTTCTACCTCCAGAGCCGCGGGCTCGATGACGACGAAGCAAAGCAGATGATTGTCGCCGGGTTCATCGAACCCATCACGGAAGAACTGCCAATCGAGTACGCCGTTGAGCTAAACCGGCTCATCGAACTCGAAATGGAGGGCAGCCTCGGATAACATGAGTGCGCAAGTACACGCCAACCTCAGCGAAGAACAGGTTCGCCAGATCAGCGAGCAGTTAGACGAGCCCGAATGGATGCTCGAAACGCGTCTCGACGCCCTCGCGGCGCTCTCTGACGCAGCCATGCCACACGTCATCCGCACGCCAGGGCGCAACTGGACCAACCTCGCAGACTTAGACTTCGAGTCGTTCGTTGACCCGCTCAACGCGGCCGAAGACAAAGACCAAGTTGGCCCTGACAACGTCGAAGTCCTCTCCTTTGCAGAGGCGCTTTCGGAGCACGAAGACCTCGTCAAAGCGCACTTTGGCTCCGTCATCCCAACGCAGGAGAACTACCTGACCGCTCTCTCTACGGCCCTGTTCACCACAGGCACCGTCGTCTACGTCCCGAAGGGCGTCGACGCAGAGGACGTCAAGATTCGCACCACGATGAACTCGCGGTCGCTGTTCAACTACACGCTCGTCATCACGGAGGAGAACTCCTCGGTGACCATCCTCGAACGCCAGTCAACTGGTGAGAAGGTCGAAGGCGAGCGTTACTACAGCGGCATCGTCGAGATTGCTGCAGGCGAGAACAGCCACGTGCAGTACGGTTCCCTCCAGAATCTCGATGAGGAGACGTACAACTACCAGTTAAAGCGCGGCCAGACTGACACCTACTCGACCGTCACCTTCATCGAGGGCAACATCGGCTCTCGCATGACGAAGTCGTCGGTCGAGACGCAACTCGACGGAGACACCTCGGAGACGAAAATCGTCGGTGCGTTCTTCGGTCACGACGACCAGCACATCGACATCGCGTCGCGTGTCTGGCACAACGCAGAGCACACGACCGCAGACCTCGTCACCCGTGGCGTCCTTGACGACGCCGCACGCTCCGTGTACGAGGGCGTTCAAGACGTTGGTCGTGAGGCGTGGGACACGAGTTCCTACCAGCGTGAGAGCACGCTGATGCTCTCAGACCAGAGCGAGGCAGACGCGAGCCCGAAGCTCATCATCAACAACCACGACACCGAGGCCAGCCACTCGGCCTCTGTCGGGCAGGTTGACAAAGAAGACCTCCTCTACATGACCTCCCGGTCGATTCCAGAGCAGGTCGCGAAAAACATGCTCGTCGAAGGCTTCTTCGTCCCCGTCTTGGACGAAATCGAAGTCGACGAGTTCCGCACGGACTTAGAATCGCTCATCACAGAGCGCCTTTCTACCTAATCAGGGAGTAGGGAACTGCTTAAGTTCCCCTCGCTCTGAACTACCCTTATGCGAATGGTCACGACGGCGACGGTATCTGGTCGTCATGCGGGGTGCGCGCCATGAGCCTTGGCCAGCGCGTCTCGTCGGACCACCAACTCGCCAGATTGCTCCAGATTGGGGTCGTCTTAGAAGAAGTGGTCGAAGCGAGAGCCCACCACCACTACGAATCGCTCGGCAAAGACGAGTTAGACGACGAAATCGTCCACCTCCTCGAACACGCAGCAGAGGAGTCATCCGAGCACCGCGAACGACTCTCTGCACTCATCGACGAACTCGATGCCGAAGTCATCGGCTACGAGGAAATCGAAATGCTCGTGAGCGAGCGATACGGGCGCACCAAACCAGAGGACTTTGATGGCCTGCTCTACGACCAACTGTGTAACGAGGAGACGGCCTACAAGTTCTACGACGACCTTATCGACGCCATCGAAGCGAGTGACACCGCCTTTACCATCGACCGGAATCGCCTCATCGAAACCCTGACCGCCATCCGCGAAGAGGAAGCAGAGGGCGTAGAAGCAGTGACGAAGCTCATGGAGACGCGCGAATGAACACCGCCGACCAATACCTGAAAGCAATCTACCTCGTCCAGCAGATGGAAGACGGCCCGGCCGCCACGGGCAAACTCGCAGATATGCTCGAAGTGAGTCCCGCGAGCGTCAACGAGATGGTCGGGAAACTCGAATCCCGCGACCTACTCGACCACGAGAAGTACAAGGGCGCTCAGCTCACCGACGAGGGCATCATGCGCGCACGCGACTCGCTGCAGACCTACTGCATCATCGAGCGCTTCCTCATCGAAGTGCTCGGCGTAGAGGAGTTCAACGCCGAGGCAAAAGCACTCGAAAGCGTCATCGACGAGACGGTGGCAGACCGCCTCGATACGATTATCGACCGGGACTCACAGTGTCCAGACTGCTTCTCAGCCGAAGACGACGTGTGCTCGCTGCTCGTCTCCGAACTCGAATTCTCCCAGTCGTCTTCCCAGTCGAGTCCAGCGAAGTAACCCGGTTCCGTCGGCATCTTTTATCACACTTCCGTGAGTAGCCCCTGCCATGGACACTGGATTGGTTGTCGTCGAGCCCATCGACAGCACACGAGAACTCGTCCGCGAAGCCGGTGCGCTCGCCAAAGGGAGCGACGGTCGGCTCATCCTTCTCTCTATCCTCCCCGAAGAGGAGTACGACGAGCGCCACGAGGCCCGTCGCCGTGGCTCTGATTTCGAGACCACCTACACCCTCGAAGAAGCAGAGGACGAAGCGCTCCGTCTCGCACGGAAAATCGGCCTCGAAGAGCTGAAACCCCTCGACGTCCCCTACGAAACCGTTGGCGTCGTTGGCCAGCTCACAAAGCGCATTCTCGCGATGGCAGCAGAACACGACGTAGACCACATTTTCCTCGTCGGAACGCGCCGTTCGCCCTCTGGAAAGGCGCTGTTTGGCGACGTGGCCCAGTCTATCCTCCTCAACTTCGAGAACGGGCCGGTCACCGTCTTGATGCAAGACCGAGAGTGACACACCTTCACGGGCTTGCGGATTCTCGAAGCGTTCAAGTATCCTGCAAAGATACGTCGAAGTAAGTCGCGTGAGAGTGCGTGAGAGTTCGCACGAGTGCGTGACAATAGTCCCATGGTGGTGAGCAATCTCGGAGAGATTGCGAGGTACATGGGACGAGCGAACGAAGTGAGCGAAGTCCCATGGTGTAGTGGCCAATCATAGCGGCCTTTGGAGCCGTTGACTCCGGTTCGAATCCGGGTGGGACTATTGTATTTTCGCGCTGGAAATCCCAGCGCGTAATTCGTATCAGAAGCAACTGGTTCGTACGGGAGAGCGGTGCTAACCGCTCGTGTGGTTCGAATTCGTGGGACGACTACCTTTTACTGACGCTCGATGTCGAGCCTCCTACGACGACGCATGATAATATCTTGCTCCCAAATGGGGCGTTCGTCGAGGTTCAGCTTCTCATCGAGGAAGTTTCTGAGCCGTTGGCCAACGGTATCGGTCTGTTGTGTCCCTTTTGGGTTCCATTCGTCAAGGAGGACGCGTGGTTTCGAACGCTTTCGCAGAACTCTCTGCACCGATATTATCGGCTATCGTTCATGTTTCCAGGGGCCGACCCGAGCGGCTGGATTGACGGCGAGTCAGTTGCGTCGAACGTCACGCAGTAATCCATTGGTTGTTGGAGAATCCGTCTCGTTTTCTGGTCAACGTCGGCAGAAATCGCATACAGTGCGGTGTTCTGGATTGCGGTGACACGCTTTGAGACCAGATAGAGGAGACGGTAAATCGATTGAACGGATTCGTGTTCGAGCAAGGGCGTGATGTTCGTAATATAGAGGATATCACATCGTGGTGTCGCGTCGAGTGCTTCGAACAGTTGCGTTCCGAGCTCTGGAATCGCCGTGTGCGCCGCTGAGTCAGTATTGTTCTGCGTTTCGGTGGAGAACCCGATTTTCCTGAATGGCAGGTCAAACGATGCGTCGGTGAGCTTCTCGGTGTAAAATGCCTTATCACAGCCGGCGATGGCGATGCCGAGGCCATTGGTCGCGTTTTCTGTGTGGGTGTAAAAGTAATCCCAACTTTGGGCTGGCTCACCAACAACGAGGATGTTTGCGCTGGGCAGGCTTGACTCGTGGTGTGGAACTTCGCCAACGTCTTGTGAGTTGTTTTCAGTGGGCGTAGAGGTGGTCATTCTCGAAGGATTGCAATGACATCCTGGTTCGAAAGCTGATAGAGTGCGGCACCGGCTTGTTTGTCTAGTTTCTCCCACTCTTCTTTGAGTGCCTGGTACTCCTCGCTTTCTGCAAGCTCTGCACTTGATTTGTGCGTTTCAAGCAACGCGAGTTTTGAACTGACGGAGAACAGTTGCTTGAGGTGGTCGTCGTACTCCGAACGAGACAGCATTCGACTGATGATGGTTTCAAGATCGTCTTTCCCAACGGGTTTGACAAGGTAGTCGTCGAATCCCATCTCGTAGATATCGAAGTCCGGCTCAATCGCGGAGATGATGACGACGGTACAGTCGAATCCGTGCTTTCGAATCCAGGCGAGCACCTCATCGCCGCCTAACTGTGGGAGGTTCCTGTCAAGCAGAATAACATCGAAGGAGTCGTCGAGTTTGTCGAGTGCTTCTCGACCTGTGTACGCAACTTCGACATCGTATACTGCCCCAATCCACTTTGCATAGAGCTCTGCAATATCTTCCTCGTCTTCCACGACCAAGACGCGAGGCGTCCGAGAGTCGTTTGTATCGTTCATGTTTCACCCACCAACTATCAACAAGGTTACTGTTGGAACATAATAAGTTATATGGATTTATCAAATGAGATTAGTCGGAATTCAAAACATTTTATCACCCTTCATCAGCTCCCCTCGCTGAACACGCATTCGCCACTCGATTGAGCACAACATGGGGAACCCACTTGCAAGAACCCATCGTTAATAATTAATCGGTCATAGCCTGGGCGCGCGCAACGACTTGCCGACAAATTATATTGGCAATAATTACCGGGTGTAGTTGCAATGTTGACATTATCTTGCAGCAGTTACATCGTGACACATATTGTGGGAGTACATTCAACCTCGTGATATGAAAACTCCATAATTCGGGAGTTAAGCACTCTCTAAACGTGATGGGACGACGAATCACTACAATTGTTGATACGTATTAGAAATCGTGATGAATCTATATAATTGCGTGAATTGCGTCTTTTGAAATCTAGGGTTTAAGGGCCTGAAAGCCCAGAAAAACACAAATGCAACGGTTTGAAACGGCCCGTTAAGCACATCTTATTATCTTCCAGTATTCGGGCATAACTCAGTCCATGTCAGGATATTACTGAAAGCATAACAATTTTATATCCTTGATAGAATGTTAATATTAGAAAGTAATTCAGACGGGAATTACTATCACGAAAATAAGAATAAACGGCTTGGCGATAGCTACGGGTATAGTCCCAACTCACTCATACGGCATTCGACGTGCCCGAGAATCGCTACGAAAACCACAATGGAAAAACGCGACACGATCTCTCAGACGGCAGAACAGAACGACACTCCTTCCCTTATCGGGCGACGTAAATTCATGGGTGCGGTCGGGGCAACGGCAGCGGGCGCAACAGTACTCTCCTCGCAGAACGCATCAGCGACGACCACGACCGGCGTAGAAGACGGGTACAGCCGGGTCATTGACATCGTCGCAGACGCCGGGGCAGACAACACAGGTAACGAATCCATCACGCCGATCCTCCGCGAGTACGCTGGCGATGATACGCTCATCAAATTCCCACCAGGGCGCTACTACATGGACTCACAGTTCCGCTTTACGGGCTTCCGAAACTTCGGGCTGGTCGGCGACGACGCCACGCTCGTCCCGGCGAACTACGACGACTTCGACGGACCACAGTACCGCCTGTTCCGGCTTGGTATCTACTACAATCCCGGCGTTGACCTGCGCGTCCAAGGGTTTACGGTTGACCTCACCGCAGAACGCACCGGCATCCGCGCAATCGATGCGATGGTCGATGACGGGCTGTTCGTTGACGACATCACCATCGTTGGCCGCCACGACACCGGCACGTTCGGGCCTGCGCTGTTCTCTATCACGTCGCCTGAGGGCAAAGGGATGGTCAAGCGCTTCCGCGCCAACGACGGCGGCGCGTGGGACGAGGACACGCCGGGTGACCTCTGGCGTGGCCCCACGGGCATCCTTTGTAGCCAGTACCACACCGGACAAATCGAGTTTAAAAACTGCGAACTCGACGACTGGCCGGACAACGGCCTCTATGCGGTGACGAACGGCCGCGTCATCGTCAACGGCGGGCGCTACGCCAACAGCGAGGCTGCGAGCATCCGACTTGGCGGCCACGACTGTCTCGTCACGGGCGCGGAAGTCGTCGTCGACAAGCAGAACCCACAGAACCAGAACCAGCGTGGTATTCGCCTCGATGAAGGCCCCAACATGGCGGTCGTCGATACGACCATCCGACTGGAGAAGCCAAACGGCCACGCGCTCACGGTGATGAACGACTGTGAGAGCGCCTACCTCCGCGGTCTCGACATCTCCATCGGCGACGAAGTCTGCCACGGCATTGTGGTGCAATCGCAAGCCGGCCCAACCGAAATTGTCGATACGAACATCGACATCCAGCGCGGCGGCAACGCGATCCAAATCAACGGCACTGACGCGGGCAAGGTCCACTGTGAGTACGTGGACATCACGGGCACCGCAGACGGTGACTCGTGGCGCCACGCGATTCGGTGCAACCGAAACGACTGTGAGTTCCGCGTGGTGAACGTCAACCAACCGGGCGACCACTTCCGGCGCGCCCTCGTGCTCAACGGTGAGAACACGCTCGTCTACCGTGGCAAGCAAGCGGCAACCCACGTCCCAATCGTGGTCAACAGCAAGGGTGCCTGGCTCGAACGCATCGAAGCGCGGTCGTTCAGCGGGCGAGAAGGCCTCAAACTGAACAGCATGAGCTCTGACGTGACCATCAAACGCAGTACCATCGTAAACGGTATTTGGGACAAGAGCACTGAGGGGCTGCGGATGTACGGCAACGAATTCGAATTGAATTAATTAACTCTTCTGGCCATTTTTGTCGCGGGTTGCGTTTGTGCTTGGCCCAAGCACCTTTCTGCGTCTGGGGGTGTGAGCCTGTATGATCGAAAATGACCTCGGTCAGGCGACCATCGTGTATGACAGCCCCGACGGCAAATTTGAGTAACAGGCTTATAACACCCTGTTAGGCCACCCCTTCCTCGGTTCGTCTCATATTTACAAAGTCGTCAGCATCCAATTGGGGACCAATGAATGGCGTGGTCACGATTAGTATCGAAGTGGAACTAGGCTGGGGATTCCACGATATTGGCGGTCCAAAGCGGCTGAGCGACCAGTGTGTAGAGGAGCGAAAGTATCTCAAAAAACTCCTCCACAAATGCGACGAGGTTGGCATTCCGATCTCGTTCGATGTCGTTGGTCACCTTGCTCTCAATGAATGTGATGGGACACACGAGGGCCACTACCCAGCAGACTGGTTTGCGAACGATCCCGGTACGAACTTTGAAACGAATCCGGACTTTTACGCGCCGGATATGATCGCAGCCATTGCGGCATCGAACGTCGGTCACGAGCTCTGTACGCACACCTTCTCGCATGTCCTTTGCGACCGCATGGGGGACGACTGTGTCAACGACGACATCGCTCACGCACAACAGATTCACGAGACTCACTTCGGAAAGAAATCGGTATCGTTCGTTCCCCCTCGGCACTTCGAACCGACGGCGACCGTGCTACGAGAAAACGGAATTGAAATCGTTCGGAAATCGATTCATACTGATACGGGTAACAAAGTGAACCGCTTTTTCGAGCTGCTGATCGCTCCCCCGCTGCTCAACGAGCCACAGCTTGTCGAGGGGGTCGTCGAAACGTACTGCACGAGCTACCAATCGCTCACTGCAAGCTCGCTCCCAATCGGTCAGCGAGAAACTCATGCGGTGTTCAAGCCCATTCCACGCAGCCTCAGACAGCAGCTTCACCTCCGCCGGATGGAAACCGACCTCAAAGCCGTTGTCGAGAATGATGGGTACGCCCACTTCTGGTGTCACCTCTGGGATCTCTCGAACGAACACCAGTGGGGCGTCGTCGAACCGTTCCTCGACATGCTTGCGACCTATCGTGATACGGAGGGACTGCAGGTGCTGACCATGGCGGAGCTGAACGACCACGTCAGGGCCCAACACGCAACCGGCGTCGAACTCATGGAGGGCATCAATGGCTGAACCGCTTCGTCTCTGTCTGCTCGCAGAGTCGTCGATGAGCCGGTGGCAACTCGAAGCGATCCGGAAATTGCTCGACGAACAGGATGTCACCATCAGTCTCATTGTGGTTCACCACCCACGCGCTCGCACGCGAAAAGAGAAATTCGACCGCGCGATTCAGCTTCGTGAGTGGACCCTCGTCGCTGGCGGATTAGGGCTCATGCGCAAGCTACGAGGGTCCCACCAATTGACCGAGTCAATCCCCCTCGATGAAATCCCTGAACTCGACGGAGTCGAGCAAATCGCGTGCACGCCCGAGGTCATCAATGGCTGGAAGTATCAAATCCAACCTGAAATCGCCGAAGAAGTTGCGACGAAAGCTGACATCGCGCTTCTGTGTGGGTTCGGATTCATCACCGGGCCGATTCTAGCTGCTCCAAAACACGGCGTCTTGAGCTTCCATCACGGCGATCTACGAAAATACCGGGGGCAACCCATGGGTTTCTGGGAATATCTCCGTGGAGAACAGACCGCGGGCGTAACGCTCCAACGACTTACCGAGAAACTCGATGGTGGAGAAATCATCTATCTGAACGAAGTTGATATCAGCGACGCGCGGTACCTTCGTGAGGTGAAAACACGCCTCCTTGCGGAGTCGGTAGAAATGCTCTCTGAGGGTGTGAGACGGGTTCGTGACGAGTCGTTCTCACCGGAGACACCAACCGAACTCGGGCAGATCTACCGCATCCCAAAAGGGAAACCAGTCGCAAAATACCTCGCTAAATCTATCTTGGCAGCTGCTCGACTGTCCTGATTGTTACGGTCGATACAGCGGCCAACACATCTTTCTGCGTCTGGGGCTGCGTGCCTGTATGGTCGAAAATGACCTCGGTCAGGCGACCATCGTGTATGACAGCCCCGACGGCACTATCGAGCAGACGGTCGATAACGAGCACGTCGCGTACTTCCAAGACCACTGGATCGTCAAAACCGGCGAAGACGACCACGGAAACGACACCATCCGACGCATTCCGTACCAGCGTGTCCACTACGTCGAACGGAATGTAGAACAGTTCGAAAACGAAGTTGAGACGCTGAAAGACCGTGTCCAGTCGTTTACCGATGATATCAGAACGCGAATCCTTGGCGACGAACCGCCAGAGAGCCAAGAACACAGTCAAGACTCAATTCGCGTAGACATAGAGGACAAAGACTCTTCGAACTAACCGGTTCGAATTTCGCGTTTCACGCACGTCGCTCGAACACGGGATGTGACGCCACGAGGCTCGGCCGGTCTTCGCGGTCGAGTTCTGCACCCGCATTTTGAATCGCGCGGAAAACGTCTTCGATGTCGCCGAGCGTCGTCCGGTGTGAGCAAATCGAGAATCGGAGGACCGTGCGCTCGTGGATGGCACTCGTCCCGAAAAATGCGAGGCCACTTTCTTGAACGACGTCGGTAATCTTCTGATTCAACGTATCGAGATAGGCGTCGAGTGCTGCCTGCTGTTCGCCCGTGAGCGAGTCGTGTGCACCGAGGTCGGCAGGGACATAGCGGAACGAGTAGATGTAGAGATTCGGCTCGTGAATCGCGGCTACATCGGGTTCGCGCCGCACGAGCGAGTCAAGGTGGTGGGCGCATTCGATGTTCTGGCGAAGCAAGTCGCGATAGCCTTCCGCACCGTAGAACTTGAGGCTAATCCAGACCTTGAGCGCCCGGAAGCCCCTGGACATTTGTGGACCGTGTTGGTAGAATTCGTGGCCTTCGTACGCAGTGGGAAGCGTCCCGTGGAGATACGGTGCTTCCATGTCGAACGACCGGCGGAGACGGTCGGTATCGCGCACGAGAATCGCGCCACACTCGTAGGGGATGTAGAGCCACTTGTGTGGGTCGAGTGTGATGGAATCTGCGCGATCGAGTCCCTCGTACTTCGTGGCGAGTTCGGGCAGCATCGCGCCGACTGCGCCACACGCGCCGTCTGCGTGGAACCATAGGTCGCGTTCGTCGCAGATGCGCGCGATGTCGGAGAGTGGGTCGATGGCGCTCACGTTTATCGAGCCGACTTGCCCGATAACGCAGAAGGGGATGTCGCCGTTTTCGATGTCGGCATCGAGCAGTGTTTCGAGCGCATCCGTATCCATCGTCAAATCGTCGTGGCTTGGGACGAGGCGCACGGCATCGCGGCCGAGGTTGAGCATATCGGCCACGCGGAAGATAGAGGAGTGGCCTTCGTGGTCGGCCATGTAAAGCGTATAGCGCCCGGTTCGGGTGGGTGACTGCAACCCTTCTCCGGTGGTGTCGTACGCAGCAACGTTTCTGAGCGCGGTGAGGATGGCGATGAAGTTCGCCATCGTCCCGCCGCTGGTTAGGAGGCCGCCACAGTCAGGGTCGTAGCCGATGAGGTCTGCGAGCCACGAGATGACCGTTCGCTCCACTTCTGTCGCCGCGGGTGCGGGCTTCCACCCGCCGGTGTTCATGTTGACGGCCGCGGCGAGTGCTTCGGCGAGCGTTCCCATCATGGTCCCCGACCCCATCACGTAGCCGAAATAGCGCGGCGAGGTGTTGTGGGTCGCGTTCGGAAGGATTCTCGTCTCCCACTCGCGGAGAATCGCCTCGGGACTCTCGCCATGTTCGGGGAGCGGTTCGTCGAACAGGGCTTCGACTGCTCGCTCCGACTTTGCGGGGAACACAGGGCGAGTGTCTACGTCCTCGTAGAACCTTGTAATCATGTCCACGGTCTGGTACCCAAGCTCTCTAAACTCCTCAGGGGTGAGGTCGTGGGTCGTAAATTGGTGGCTGCGCGATGCCATAGTAAACGTTGGCTGAGCGCTTCATTAAGTAAGCACCACGACACTCTTGAAACGGCGACACACCTGACGTTGGGGTGTTCTTGCGGCGGCGAGTCTCTTGATTTCGTGACTACCGCAGGGCGCGTGTGGGTTGTGTGTCGTGATAACACCTATTAAGAAAGCGTTAAGCCATTGCCCTCGCTTGTCCAGCCACGAATGCTCCGCTGTCCCCACGACGATTGCGGTTGGCACGCCGTTGCGCCAACGACACAGGCCGCACAGGACAGGCTTGCAGAACACATCGCCGTAGAACATGCAATCGAGGTCGATACCACCATTCCCGAGGGGATGGTCCAGGTGAGCTTCGGCGACGGCAAGTGGAAAACCGTCACCCCAGAGGAGGCCCTCAAACTTCACCGCGAGCGAGACGACGACGAAGCTTAATACGCCGCTTTTCCTGACTCTGTCTCTGCAAGCGACGAATAACTACGTGAGACGCTCGCCATCGTACCTCGGAGGCTACACCAATGGCTCACCAAGTAATCTGCCGCGACGCTGGAAACGACTGTGACTTCATGGTTCGCTCTGAGAACCAAGACGAACTCATCGAGATGGTCAAAATGCACGCAAAGGAGACCCATGACCTCATGTATTCTACAGATGACGTCAAAGGCGTCATGAAGTCCGCCTGAACCGCCCGCACGACTCGCCTCTTTTCGGTTGCCACAACCCGTAGCGTAAAGCCGGGGCTTTCACAAGAACGACCATGTCACTCGAAGGAACACAAGCCCCAGCGTTCACAGTCACCGGCACCGACGGGAGCTCCCTCTCGCTCGCAGACGCGGTCGAAAACGGCCCCGTCGTCGTATTGACCCTACGCGGCCACTGGTGTTCGTATTGCGCAGAACAACTCCAGACGTTCAGCAACCACGCCTACGACCTCTGGCGAAATCACGACACGACCATCATTCCAATCAGCCACGACCCCGTCTCGAAACTTGTCGAGATGCGCGACCGCTTCGACCTGAAACTGCAACTCTACTCAGACCCCGACTTCGAGATGGTAACTGCCTATTCAGGCACCGAACAGTCGAAAAAACACGGGAAGATTCCGCTCTCGGGGACGTTTATTGTCGACGAAGAAGGTGTCGTGCAGTACGAACAGATCGCTGAGAACGCCGCAGACCGGACGTACGCGAACTACGCGCGTCACTTCATCAACATCGGGTTTGAGCGACCCTACACTGAATAGGGCTACCCACCCCACTCGCTGCCGATGTCGTCTGCGACCTGTTGGCGCCACAGACTGAATTCTTGATTACACGGTTGACTCGTCTCGATATGGTCGATAAAGCCCCAGCCACCATCGACCAGTTCTGCCTCACAGAACGGACAGTGTTCCGGGTCACCCCACACCGGGGAAGTATTCAATTGTTCAGACGATTGGGTCATATGACCTGTGTTTCGATGTATTATTAGATAATTCTATGGTCGTTAACGCAGGTAATTCGCGCATTTCTGTAGACAAACGTCCAAAAATATGTGTGGTTAGCGCGTGAAGAAGGCGTCCGGGCCGTGGTCGTCTTGCCAACTGAAGGCAAACAGCCACTGCGCGGCGACTCGCGTGAGCGACCGCCCATCTTCGCTTTCGCCGGTCGCGCCGTCCCAGCGGGTTTCGTCGGCCGCAAAGACGCCCGGTTGTGCCACGCGCTCGAACGTGTAGCCGGGGTTTTCGAAAGCAGCAAGTCCGTCGGGCGTCGCGAACACAACGATTTCGAGGTCGTCTACGGTCGTCATCACAACGCTCCCAGCGGCTTCGACCGTCGATTCGGGGAATCCGAGTGCGGCGTCAGCGTGCGTCACGCCGAGAACGGGTTCTTTCGGGCCGAAATCCTCACGAGCCCAGTCGCGCCCGCCGGTGCCTCGCTTGGCTCCGAGTCCAAAGCCCTCCATCTCGAAGTAGCGCTGGTAGGGATGTCGTTCGTATTCGATTGGTGCCGGCTCGTCCGTATCCGAGGCGGCTTCGCTCTCGCCGCCCGGCGGAACAAGAATTTCACCGTCAGGATAGCGTGCTTCGAATCGTTCGAGGGTGAGTCGGGTGGCTGGCAGTATCGTGAGAGACGTACCTTCGTACTCGCCTGCAATCGCTCTGCCGAGCGACTGTTTCCACGACGAGTCTGTCTCTCGGTCGAACATCACGAGGTCGTCGTCTGCGAGCGTTCCCGAAACACCGAACGTGAGCGTGGTGCCATCGACACACCGGTCGTACACGACGGTTGATCCACAGAGCGGACACCACGTAACGGCGACTGGCTGGCCGTCAACCACATCGTTGACGATTTCGTGGAAATTGAGCACCCGAATCGGGTAGCCACGGACCGTCTCGTTGCCTTCGACCACGACGAGTTGCTCATCACGTTCACCGCTGTAGTCCGTCGTGAACTGCGGGTCGTCGATGCTCGGAATGGCATCCGGCGGAATGACCTGTTTGACGTTCATAGCTCCATTCGGGAAGCCCAGCGGGTATGCCTTCCGGGAATGTGCCCCCAGCGCGCACGCCTCATTCGTGGAGCACGAATCGGACCCGCTCGAAGCCTTTTCCCCGTGATTCTCGCCCCTGCATTTCGAACTCACCGATCACCTCAGTGTTCGCTACGTGCGTGCCCGCACACGCGGTTCGGTCGTAACCTTCAATTTCCACGATGCGGAGTTGGTCGATGGATTTCGGGAGCAGGTCGATGCGCGTGCGCACGGGGTCGAGTTCTCGCTCTGCGGTCTCACGGTCTAACTCGTACCACGTCACCGGCCGCGCGTCTGCGATGAGTTCGTTCATCCGCGTAGTGATGTGCGCGAGGTCGGCTGCGGTGAAGCGGTCGTGTTCGACGTCCATGCGGGCGTAGTCGGTGTAGAGTTGATTTCCGGTCGTCGGCGCGTCGAACGCTTCGATAAGCAGCGCAGACAGCAGGTGTTGGGCGGTGTGATAGCGCATGTGGGCATAGCGGCGCTCCCAGTCGAGGTCGCCTGTGACGGTCGTCCCCTCCTCGGGTGGGTCGCCCGCGAGCGTGTGGTAGATGGTGTCTTTTTTCTGGACGTCCGTAACGCTCCATTCTGCGTCATCTGCGCGGAGCGTGCCGTGGTCTGCGGGTTGGCCACCACCTTCGGGGTAAAAGAGGGTTTCAGCCAGCACGACGCGGTCGTCAACAACGCGTGAGACCGTTGTCTCAAACGAGCGCGCGGCGGTGTCGGTAAGATACGCTGGAGTCGTGTCCATACTCGCTAGTGGAGGCTTGTTATTAATCAATCGGGTTGTCGTAACGCTAAAGAGTGGTACATACGTTTTTCTACGTAACATGAACACATCACCAGCACTCCGGAGGCGATTCTGTGGGAGTTGAGATCCAGGAGTCACCCATCACGGACGAGGCGTTCGAGGAGATGAAGCAGTTTGTCTTTGATTATCTCCAAGCGTCCGTCCGCAACGAAGACGAGGGTGGCCGAATGCGGTGGTACCCGTGGCACTCGGCGGAGTATCGATACAATCACATCCTGAACGTGGTTTCGATTGCGACGAAAATCGCTCGCCAAGAGGGGGCAAACGTGGACGTGACGCGCGTTGCGGCGTTGTTCCACGACGTTGCAAAGCTCGAAGCAGACCAAGAGATCCATGCAGAAGAAGGCGCTCGCGTTGCCCGCGCCTTCCTCGAATCGCACGGCGAGTACCCCGAGTCGTTCATCGCGCAGGTGTGCGATTCGATTACCGACCATTCGTATCAGGGTGACCTCTCGAATCTGACGCTGGAAACCCAGTGTCTCATTGAAGCTGACCTGCTCGACAAAGTTGGCGCGAACGGTACCGCGCTCATGCTCCTGCGGATGGGCTACGAGGCGCGCACGCACATGGACTCGGCCGAAATGGTCGGGCGCGTGCTCGAACGCGGCCGCGACGCCGCCCAGCGCGTCCAAAGCGACACTGCTCGCTCGATTGCCTTCGAACGCCTCAAGCGCGTCAAGTGGTTCCAAGAGTGGCTCGAAGGCGAGATTGACGAGATGGAAAGCGACCTGTAACTCGCAAACTCAGCCGTTCAACGGTTTTCGCTCACAAGAGCGTCGCCACCGCATCCGAGAGAAATAGGACACCGAACAGCGCGAGAATCCCCGCGCTCAGGTAGGCGACGACGGGCGCGACGGCGTCCATCCGTCGCTCGGCGGCGACGAGCGTGGCCGGGAAGCCACCGACCCAGAAGAGGATGCCGCCGAAAAAGCCCGCGAGGAGCAGCGTGCTTCCCGTTTCGACCACGAGTGACCCGCCTAACTGCTGGCCAATGTAGGGCAGCGGCGCGAACACGTCGATGGTGCCGGGTTGGAGGAGGCCAACACCAATCGTGAGCCAGAACACGATTTGGTAGGGGTTCGTGAGCGCGAGGACGAACGCCTTTTTGAACCCATTTTGCTCGTCGTCGTGGCCGTCCCCGGTGAAGTTCTGTGTCGCGTTTTTGGCCGCGCCGTAGGCGAAATAGCACATCAAAAGACCGCCTGCGCCGACCATGACTCCACGGACGGTTGGATAGGTTTCGACGAACGTAACCGCGCCGTAGAGGGCGAGAAGGAAGAACACCACGTCGGCCGTAAACGCACCGAGTCCGGCACGGACACCTGCGAGCCAACCGCGGAGAACGCTTTCCTCGGCGATAATGGCGTTCATCGGGCCGGGCGGTGCGGCAATCGCAAGACCGAAAATTCCGCCCGCAACGAGCGTAGAGAGCGCATTCAGCATTGCCTGCCCATAGGGGCGAAACTGCGAAAAGGGTGGTGTTCTCAGTTAGAAGCCGAGGCCCATCAGGTGACTGCGGAGGATGTCGTCCTCCTTGTTTCCTGCGCCCGTGTTCATGAGCACGATGGTGTCGTCTTCGTCGAACTCGCCTTGGTCTGCGAGTTCCCACGCGCCGCTCGCGGCGGCCCCGCAGGTCGCACCCATTTCGACGCCGGTCTGTTGGGCAACTGCGACGGCCGAATCGAGAATTTCGTCGTCGTCGGTGGCGACTGCGCCGCCGCCCGACTCACGGATTGCGTCGAGGATGAGCGGGCTTGCGCCGGGATTTGGAATCTCGATGCCGCCACAGATTGTGTCCGGAACCTCCCATGGCTCGTGGTGGTCTTTGCCTTCTTCGAAGGCTTTCACGATTGGCGCACAGCCGGACGCTTGCGCGGCGTACATCGGCGGCAGGTCGTCGATGAGTCCCAACTCGCGGAACTCGGTCGCGGCTTTGTGCATTCCAACGAGACCGACACCGCCGCCGGTCGGGTAGAGAATGGCGTCCGGCACCTCCCACTCCAGTTGCTCGATAATCTCGTAGAGCATCGTCTTCTTGCCCTCGTGGCGGTAGGGCGTCTCGAAGGTGGCTGTCGAGTACCAGTCTTCGGCTTCCATCTCGCTTGTGTAGCGCTCGCTCGCGTCGTCGATGCGCCCTTCGACGACCGTCATGTCGCCGCCGTGGACGTTGACCATCGCCTTGTTCACGAACGGCGAGCGAGAGGGGAGAAAGACGTGAGAGGCAAGGCCCGCACGGGCGGCGTAGGCGGCGGCTGACTGCCCAGCGTTCCCCGCAGAGGGGAGCGCGATGTCGGTCGCGCCGTGCTGAACGGCGGCGGTGACGGCGACGGCGTGGCCGCGGTCTTTGAACGTCCCGGTCGGATTCCGGCCTTCGTCTTTGATGAGCACACGCCCGACGCCGAGGCTTTCGGCGAGTTCTGGCGCTTCGACGAGCGCTGTTGCGCCTTCGTCCATCGTGACGCTCGACGCGCGGGTAAAGGGGAGGAGTTCTTCGTAGCGCCACATCCCCGAGAACGGGCGCGATTCGAGTTCCTCGCGCGTGAGGTCGATGGCGTCGTAGTCGTACGTTGCATCCAGAATCCCGCCGCAGTCGGGACAGCGGTGAGGGGCGTCCTCGGCGTCGAACGCCTCGTCACACTCTGTGCACGTGAGGCCGCGGAAGGCCGCAGTCGTCTCCATACCTGTGTGTTCGAATGAATCGACTAATCGCTGTCTGTCTGGGCGCGCAACACGGTTTAGTGTCTCGCCTGCCAACAAATTCCCATGACAAAAGTCGTGATACTCGGGGCCGGGCTCGCCGGGCTCGTCACCGCCCGCCGCCTCGCCGACGCCGGATTCGAGGTGCACGTCGTCGAACAACAGGACACTGTTGGCGGCCGCGTCCAGACCATCGAGAAAGACGGCTTCACCGTAGACCGCGGCTTTCAGGTGTTGTTCACCGCCTACCCCGCCGCCCGGCGCGAACTCGACTTCGACGCGCTCGACCTCCATGCCTTCTCCCCGGGCGCGACAATTGCCCGCCCTGGCCACCGCGCGACGCTCGCAGACCCGTTCAAGAATCCCGGTGACTTGACCGAGTCGCTGTTCAACCGCGAGGTGACCCTGCGCGACAAAGCACGCGTGTTGAAACTCCGCCGCAAGCTCACAGCCAAAGACCCAGAGACGTTCTTCGACGGAGAAGACCAGTCAATCGAAGACGCACTGCGTGAACGCGGCTTCTCGCAGGACTTCATCGACAACTTCGCCGCCCCCTTCTACGGCGGTATCACGCTCGACCGGTCGCTTTCGACCTCCGCGGCGGTGTTCGACTACACCTTCAGCATGCTCGCAACGGGCGATACAGTGGTTCCCAAACAGGGGATGGGCGCAATCGCAGACCAACTCGCAGACCGCGCCCGACTCGCCGGAGCCGAACTCAGCCTTGCAACGCACGCTGTTGGTGTTTTCGGCGGCGACTCACCGACGGTCGAATTGGCGGAACAAACCCTCGACGCAGACGTGGTCGTTGTCGCAACCGACCCGAAATCCGCCAGCGAGCTAACCGGGAGTTCGGGTATTCCAACGCACGCCCAGTCCTGTGTCACCCAGTACTACTCACTGTCGGTGCCGCTCGAAACTCATCGGCGACTCGTACTCAACGCGACCGACGAGGGGCCAAACCACGTCGCACCGCTCTCTGCGGTCTGTCCGAACTATGCCCCAAGCGGCGAACACCTCGTGAGCGCGACGTATCTCGGTCTGCCTGACGAAACGGACGCCGCCCTCACCGAGCAGACGCGCGATGCCCTCGCGTCGTGGTTCCCCGAACAGTCCTTCGGGAGCCTTCGCCACATCCACACAGACCGCATCGAGTTCGCGCAGTTCAGCCAACCGCCGGGCATCCACGCCCGCCTGCCTGACGTGCGCGACGGCGGCGAGAACGTCTACCTCGCAGGAGATTACACGCAGTGGTCATCGATTCAGGGCGCATTGAAAAGCGGTCGCATGGCCGCGGAAGCGGTGATTGCAGACCACAGATAGCGAACACCCGTCCAGTAAGGCAACAACTACTGACAGCTGTACCCGTGTTGTCCCTCCTCGTCACCTTAGCGACGAATAGACCCATCGCCGTACAGCTGTCAGTACAATTTATAGCCCTCCGTCCGTAGGAGATGGCATGGCGGATGTTCTCGAAAACAAGCGCGCCGCAACACGGTTTCGCATCCTCGTCGAAATCGCAGATCGACAACCAGCCGTGAGCCAAGGCGAGATTGCCGCGGCCGTTGGCGTGACGAGTCAGGCAGTGAGTGAGTACATTCGTGACCTCGTGTCAGAAGGCCTCGTTCGCAAAGAGGGGCGGTCGCGCTATCGCGTGACCAAAGAAGGCGTCGACTGGTTGTTTCAGGCCGCGACCGACGTGCGCAGATTCGCAGAACACGTCACCGACGACGTGCTCGGCAACGTGGGTGAAGACGCCGCAATCGCCACCGATTCGGTCGAAGCAGGCGAGACGGTGACGCTCTCGATTGTCGATGGCCTCCTTCATGCGACCCCCGGCGACGACGGCCCAGCAACCGGCGTGGCGACGACGATGGCCGAAGGAGGCAAGGTCGTCGGCGTCACCGGCTTCTCGGGCGTTATCGACTTAGAACCCGGCGTCGTCACCGTCTATCAAGTGCCACCCATCCGCGCGGGAACCGAAAGTGTGGACTTAGAAACGCTCGCAAAGGCGTGTGAAGGTGCCGACCTCGTGGCCGCGATGGGCGTCGAAGCGGTTGGCACGCTCCGCAGCCTCTCGCTCACGCCGGACACGATTTTCGCCGCCGGAGAAGTCGCCGCAGATGCCGCGAGCCGTGGGCTCGATGTCGTCGTCGTCACAACCGTCGATACCGCCGGGCGCGTCACCGATGCGCTCCGGGATTCCGGCCTCGCCTACGAAGTCGCAGACCTCTAATTGGCGCGTTTTTTCGCCGTCGTGTAGGCTTCCCGGACGCGCGTAAACGTCTCGTAGTCGCCGCCGTGGTCTGGGTGAACCTCTTTGATGCGCTTTCTGTAAGCCTGTTTCAACTCGTTGCTGCTCGCGGTTTTCGGCACGCCAAGCACGGCGAACGCCATGCTCGTCGCATCCGGCGTGCCGTCCGTGATTTCGATGTCCGGTGTCTCGAAGGGCAAGCGTCCGGCGAGGTGAAAGCCCGGCATCTCGTGTTCGACGAGGACCGCGTAGGTCGGTGAGCGTTCGATGCGGTAGTAGGCCCGCGCGTCGAACGTAATCGCTACGTCGCGCATTGGGAGATAAAATGCCACGTTCTGGCCTTCGACGAAGTGATTTTCCGCAAACGGCTCGTTGATGGTTCGCAAAAACTCGCGGATTTCGGCGCGCCTGCGCTCGTCACCGCTCCACACCTGCCTCGGGTCTATTGGTGCGGTTGGGTACAACCGCTCGCCGACGATGAAGGTAGCCGCAATGGCGACAGAAAACGCCATGCCAAGGGCCACTCCAAGGACGAGCCAGTCGGGCAACACCGCCAACAGCTCACCAATCACACCGGTGTCTTCGCGCGCGACGACTATGAACCGTGTGGGCACTGCGCAAGATGCGAGTGCGGTCGCTGTCGGCTGTCTGAAACCAGCGTCCGTTCGCCGTGAAAAAACGAGCGTCGGCTAGCCGATGTAGCGCAGGTCTTCGTCCGTTGCGGTCGTGCCCTGTTCCATCTCTTTGATTTTCCCCATCACGTCCTCCATCTCGTCTGCGCGCTCTTCTAAGTCCTCGTAGTCGAGTTCGACCGAGAGCACTGATTCGAGGACTTTGAGCACGGCCTGTGCGCTTTTCGGGTCAACGAGGTAGCCGCTGGTCTCGCCCATCAGACAGGCAGCGGGAATCCCACGGCGCTGACCAAGACCGAGCATGAGGCCGCTCACGCCGACAATGCCACCAGCGGGTTCGTCCTCACGGAACTCAACGTTGAGTTCTTCGAGCGATGTGACGAGGTCTTCGTTCGTCGCCGCGCCGAGGACGGCGTACTCCTCGATGAGTTCGCCGGTCGGCACGCCGCCGAGCGCGTAGATTTCTGCGACACCGAACGCTTCTGCGATGTCTAAGAAGGCGTTGGTCAGCCGGTAGTGGCCGGCGTTGTCCTGTGCCTGATGGTCGCCTGTGAGCACGAGCAAGTCCTGCTCGTCACGTTCGATGGCGTGGACCTCGGCGCAGGTGAGTTCTGCAATCCCGTCTTCGAGGGTTACCTGTGGTGGGAAGTGTTCTGAGTAGATGCGGCGTACCAACTCGCTGTCCAGTTGTTCCACGAGGTACTCTGCGGCTAGTTTTCCAACGTGCCCGACACCCGGAAGCCCCTCGACCAAAATGGGGTCAGAGAGGTCTGGGTCTGCGAAAACCTCGATATCAAACTCGTCCATATGGCCCTACTCGTGTTCTCGGCGCTTAAGTGCGCGTCGGTACTCCCCGTAGGGGTCTTCGGGGTTGAACTTCGCCGGGGCTGAGTTTATGGCCTCAGCTCCACACTGTGGGCAGGTCGAAGAAAGCGTGTACACCGGGCGGTCGTGTGCCGCTGCACTCGCCGAACACACCCGGATGTCTGATTTCATTCGTCGTCTTCGTGGCGCTCGCGGTGGTAGAGCGCAGAGCCGCCGTTTGCTTCGATGGAGTCGGCTGCTCGTTCGGCGCTCGATTCGAGCGCGTCCTCTGCAAGCTTGTAGTCGGGGGCCTTCACCTTGATGCGGTATTCGGGCGACCCAACGTAACTGACAGAGAGTTCGATGTCGTCTGAAAGGTCGTCGTCGCTTCCGGCGGCCTTGAGGGCTTCTTTGATGACATCCACGCCGTCCGGTGCCGGACAGCGCAGGTCGATGTAGCCCGTGACGTTCACGTACGGCACGGAAACGTTCTCACGGGCGGATTCGACGATGGCGCTGACCTCGTCGTCGTCTAAGCCCGTGTCTTCTAAGGCTTCTGCGCCGTGAATCGCGGCGGCCTCGAATCCGGCGTACAGACTACCGTACTCATCGAGCAGTTCGTTTGCGATGGCGGCGTACTCATCGTCGGCGATGTCTTCGCCAAAGGCAATGAGCATCCACTTATCGGCCTTCTGCTCGTTTTTCCAGTCTTGAATCTTGTCTTTGCGCTGGTGGTCGTTTACGTCCTTGATGGAGAGGTCGATCTGTTGGGAGCTTTCGTCTACCGAAAGCACCTTGCAGACGACGGTTTGTCCCTCGCGGACGTGGTCACGAACGTTCTTGATCCATCCGCTGGCCACCTCGCTGATGTGGACGAGTCCGCGCTTATCGTCGTACTCTTGGAGGTCGATGAACACACCGAAGTTTTCGATGTCTTCGACCTTTCCGACGACGAGTTCGCCCGGCTCGGGCCAGCCGCTGTATTTCATCGTGACTCGACGACCTCTGTAACCTCACCCTCGATGGCCGCTTTGCCGCCGGTTGGGCGGGCGAGCGTGTGCCCGCAAACGGCGCACGCAACCTCGGTGGCCGCGCGTTCGAAGAGGGTCTGTTCGTTCTCACAATCTGCGCATTTGACGGTGATGAAAGAGCCTGCCATGAGATTACTCCTGGAACTCAAGCTTGCCTGCGCGCCAGCCAGCGCGGAGGTGGGCTTTGCCGCAGTCGCTGCAGCGGTATTTGAGGTTCGTCTTCTTCGTTGGCTTGTCGCCACCGGGAACCTTCGAGAACTTACCGGCGTTACCAATCGTGGCTTTGCCACGGGCACGCTGGCGGTCGATCCACTTCATCCCGGTCTCGCGACCGCGGCGAACTTTCTCGACTTCGTGTTCGTGATGCGTTTGGCAATGCGGACAGTACGTATTGAAGCGTCGTGGCATCTGCATAGCTAATCCCTTATTCTGGCGTAACGTGCCACGCCTTAAAACGCATTTGGTTTAGCCGTGTCTCACGCGCGGCGCGTCGGCGTCCCCTACGGAGGTCTGCGCGGCGTTCTCCGACACACGTTGACAAACACACCAGACGAATTTTGGTTCGGCAGTAACCGCGTACTCGCTGCGCTGGCTCCGCAACGCTCCTACCGAGACTCCACACATTCTGCACTATTTTCCAGACTGCTATCGGTGAAGCGGACGGTCGCGGTGTACGACGCGCACGTCTCCGTGTCCCACGTCTGCTCCGTTTTCCAGTCATCCCCTTCGACAGTCACCGTGTAGCGTCCTCGTTCGGTGACGGTAAACTCGAAGGTTCGACCAACGCTCCCGGCAAGTCGATCGGTTTCTTCGTCGATTACCGTATCGCCAGCGTCGGTGAGCGTCACGGTCACGTCAGTCGGCGAACTGCGGTCGTTTTGAATCGTGAGCGAGAGCGAACTCGTCTGCGATGTGGACTGGTCTGAGATGAGCGAACAGCCCGCCAAGGCAGCTGTAACGACGAGGAGAAATGGGCGACGGCCGTACATTACACCACCTACGCGCTCTCCGACGAAAGCCCTTCTGTGATTACATGATGCATGGTCTCGGTTCGACGCCCCGTCTCCGGCCTCCGACAGTCACCGACAACCGACAGTATAATTTCACCCACGGCCATATCCGGGAGCATGAAGCGGCTCATCATCCACGGGGACCCCGGCATCCGTAAGGGTGGTATCATCGAGTACGACGGCCAAGAAATGGTCTGCTTTGGCGTTGCACGACAAGGCGATTACCACGGCCCAGACCGCGTCCAGCTCTGGTGTACCATCGGAACCGAAGACGAGAAAGAAGCCTTCGAGTGTCGAGAATTCATCCCGATGCACTTAGACGTCGATGCCGTAGACGCTTCTGAGATTGTGGTTGTGAAGGCGAAAGGCGACCTCGCCGTCTAAGCGGGCACTTTTCGGCGACCCCGCTTCTCAGCGACTCGCCGATTAGTGTATTCTTGTTGACGACGTAGTATTGTATATGTCTTGCACGAATGCACTCGTGGGGCAGACGGTTGTTCGCCGGACAGACCGACGCACGTTCCTGAAAGCGACGGGGGGTATCGCAGTGCTCGCACTGGCGGGCTGTACTGGGGGTTCTGAACCAGCCGCGGACACGACGGTCGATGTAACGCTGTCTGACTTCAAGATTGCGTTGAGCGACGGCTCTGTCTCTGCGGGACGGATTCAGTTTGACATCACGAACGATGGCCCATCACTCCACGAGCTCGTCGTCCTAAAAACGGAGATCATGGCGGGTGAACTGCCAACTGACGAAGACGGGGCGGTTGACGAAGAAGGCGCAGAAGGTATCGAACTCGTAGACGAAGTCGAGGACATAGAAGACGATGCGACGGCGACACTAACCGTCGACCTTGAACCGGGCCACTACGCCCTCATCTGTAACCTCCCTTCCCACTACGAATTGGGGATGTTCATAGACTTCACGGTCACGTAAGTCGCTGCCAACTGTGGATTTTTACGAGTACCACGCCTATCGGCAGGTATGCGCGTGGCCCTTGTTTCCGTCGGCGATGAGATACTCGCAGGTGATACCGTCAACACGAACGCGACGTGGCTCTCCCAGCAACTGAACGCTCGGGGAACCACCGTCGAACGCGTCACGGTCGTTCCCGACCGCATCGCAGACATCGCCCGCGTCGTAAACGAGTATCACGCGGAGTACGACGCCGTCATCGTAACCGGCGGACTTGGCCCCACACACGATGATTTGACGATGGAGGGCATCGGGGCCGCGTTTGGCCGGGCGGTCGAACCCCACAAAGAAGCACTCGATTGGCTCACGACTCACGGTGGTTACTCCCACGACGACCTCGCCACGGGCACTGCCCATCTCCCCGTCGGCGCACGAATGTTTCGAAACGAAGTCGGCGTCGCACCGGGGTGTGTCATCGACACCGTCTACGTGTTCCCAGGTGTTCCCGCGGAGATGAAAGGGATGTTCGACCTCGTCGCAGACGAGTTTTCTGGCACGAGGCGCTACACCGACGAAGTCATCGCCGCAGAACCGGAGAGCGCACTCATCGACCGGATGAATGAAGTTCAAACGAAGTTCGGGGTGAAAGTCGGGAGCTACCCCGGGGAAAACGTGCGTATCAAACTCGAAAGTGAAGACGAAGACGCCGTCTCAGCGGCAAAAGCGTGGTTGCGAGAACGGGTGACGGAAGCTTACTGATAAAGCGAGTACCACCACGCCCCGACAAGCGCGAGGCTCAAAATCCCGACACCCCCGCCAATAAGGTTCATTTGTCCTGCAGTGAACGCCGTTTCTCCCATCTCAACGAGCGGAACATACATGCAAGGCCGTTACAAGCGGGTTCGCATAAATGTTGATACGTTGGCTCAGTGCGTCGCTGTCACTTCGAGGGGCGACCGACAGGTGCCGATACACTCCACGAACGAACACTCGACGTCGGTGACGCCACCGCATGCCTTTTCTATCGCTCTCGCACATGAGCAGGTATGCGACGCATCGGTGTGGTTGTCAATCCAATCGCTGGTATGGGCGGGCGCGTCGGGCTCAAGGGAACCGACGGCGCAGTCGAGCGTGCCCGCGAACTCGGCGCGGAGCCCAGAGCACCCACTCGCGCACGAATGGCTGTCGAGAGCCTTGCGAAACACGCCCCCGATACCACGATTCTCACCGCGTCGGGTGAGATGGGAGAACTCACGGTTAGCGCCGCCGGATTCGACCCTGATATCGTCTATGCTGCCCCACCAGAATCGAACGCGGCCGATACCTGTGAAACCGTCCGCAGATTTATCGAAGAAGGCGTTGATTTGATTCTGTTCGTTGGCGGTGATGGGACCGCCGTGGACGTCGCCGAAACGCTCACGCAATTGGCTGCAGACACGCCGATGCTTGGCGTTCCGGCGGGGGTCAAAATCTATTCCTCTGTGTTCGCCGTCTCGCCAGCAGCGGCGGGGCGAATCGCGGCCACCTACACCCGCAGCGAGCCAAACGAGGTGATGGACATAGACGAAGCCGCCTATCGCGAAGGCGAGGTGCGCGCCGAACTCAAAGCCGTCGTGAACGTCCCGGTCGCAGACGGCTTGCAGTCGTCAAAACAGCTCTCCTCGGGGACGATTGAAACACTCGTTGAGGGCTTTGTCGAAGACGTAGACCCGGCCGTCACCTACGTGCTCGGCCCCGGCAGCACGGTCGGCGCAATCAAAGACGCCCTTGGCTTCGACGGTTCGCCGCTTGGGGTGGATGTGTGGCGAGACGGTGAACTGCTCGTCAAAGACGCCCGCGAACAGCAACTTCTCGACGTGCTTGGCGAGCGAAATCAAATCGTCGTCTCCCCGATTGGCGGGCAAGGGTTCATCTTCGGGCGCGGCAATCACCAGCTCTCACCCGCCGTGATTCGCCAGTGCGACATCGACGTGGTTGGCTCGCGAGCGAAAATTGACGACATTGGTGTTCTTCGCGTTGATACCGGTGACGCGGCGCTTGACGAGGCGTTAAAGGGTTGGTATCAGGTCAGAGTCGGGCGATTCGAGCGGCGAATGCTGAAAGTGGTTTAACATTACATAGGTTCCTAGTACGGAGGGCAGGGTATGGGGTTCCCATATGGTGAGATATAAGGTCGTGCAAATAGAGTACTCTCGGTATGGAGACACGTAAGGTACAGCGACTCGGCCCCTCGACGTTAGCAATGACGTTGCCCGCAGAGTGGGCGAAGGCACACGGTGTCGAGAAGGGCGATGAGGTAACGATTCGGATGGGTGGAAAAGGGACGCTGACGGTCATGCCAGAGTCCGCGCAGGCAGAAGAGTCAGAGGCCATCATCCACGCCAAAAACCTCGATGCGGATTCGGTCGAACGGGCAATCGTGGCGCAGTACGTGCTTGGCCGCCGCGTCATTCACGTCGAAGCCGACGAAGGTGAGACGCTCACGAGCGCTCACATCAACGCGGTGTACAACGCAGAAACCCAGCTCATGGGTCTCGGCGTCATCGAAGAAACCCCAGACCGCATTGCAATTCGGTGCTCGGTCGACCCTGAAGACTTCACGCTCGACAACCTGTTAGAGCGCCTCGAATCGACGGGCAGCACGATGCGAAACGAGGCCGTGAAGGCACTCGCCCACGGCAATCCCGACTTGGCCCAGCGCGCGCTCAACCGCGAGCGCCAGGCGAACAAGATTTTCGTCCTCCTGCTTCGCCTCATCTTCACCGCCTACCAGAATCCGAACCTCGCCCGAGCCGTTGGCCTCGCAGACGGCTTCCCGCTCATTGGCTACCGGTCGATTGCGAAAAATCTCGAACTCACGGCCGACAACGCAGAAGACATCGCGAAGACGGTCATCGAAACCGACGGCCACACCCTGAACGTCGACTCGGCGACGATGCGCCGCATCCGCGAGTTCACCGACCAAGTGAACGAAATCACGGAACTCGCCGTCCGCTCTGCGGTCGAACGCGACTTCGATATGACCATCGAAGTGCGCCGGATGTTCGCAGAAATCGGCGACAAGGAACACGAGATTCTCGACGACCTCCCGGAGATGTCTAACAAAGACCTCCTACAGGTGCGCGAAGTGCTCGTGAGCCTCCAGCAGACCGCCCAGTACGCCGTCCGCAACGCCGAAATCGCCACTAACCTCGCGCTGAACGAGGAATCAGAGCACACGACGATTCGGTAACGTCGCTTTTTTCACCGTCAACGGATTTCGCCGCGTGATGTGGCAGTCGAACGCTGGATGCGCAGAATCGTCTCGCCTACGAGCGTGCGAGTTCGAGCGGAGAGGTTGGCAAGTCGAGGATGCCGTCGTCTTCGGTGGTCTCTGTGGCGGTCGTCGTGGTTTCTGTGGTCGTGGTTTCTGTTGTTGAGGCAGTCGTTTCACCCGACTGCTCACTCGTCGTCGTGCTCTCTGCGGTTTGCGTCTGCTCCTCGTCGGTTGAGGTACTACTGGTCAGATTCGTGTCGATGTCCGTCTCGTCTTTCGTACCGAAGATGTCCGTTTCGACGGTCTGAGTGTGGGTCAAATCGTCGAGTGGGAGTCTAAAGGAGGGCCCGCTCTGGCCGACTTGCACCTTCGCGTAAAAGTCGATGCGGAGTTCCGTGACCTGATTGTTCCGCAGGTGCGACGCCCACCAGTCGTCGAGCAACTGATTGTTGATGTTCGCGGTCGTCGCCACCGTCTCCGTCGCGCCGCCGGGGATGACGTACGAGCGGTCGGTCACGCCCTCGCCCACGGTGATGTTGTTCATCGTAATCGTGTAGCCGAGTTCCGTGATGGTGTAGGGGGTTGCCTTTGGATTGTAGAGAATGAACTGGAGATCAATTGGCGTTTGTTGGTCGGTGACCGTTCCCCACGTCGCGCTCGTCTGGTTGATGTAGAGTACCGGGTCTGAGATGACCGCCTGATTGGCGTCTATCGGCCGCGTCTCATCTGAGTTCAACTGCCCTATCAGGTTCGTGTTAATCTGCTGGGATTGGGGGACGTTGAACGTGCGTCCGAGCAACGAAGAGTGGACTTGCGCGTTGATGTTCACGTTCGTTGTCTCGTTGTTCTGGATGTGGGTGACCCACCACGCTGGTATCTTCTCGTTGTCCATCTGCGTCTCGAACTGAAGGGTTGTGTTGCCCCGTTCGATGTCAAGGCCCTCTTTCAAGCCGTGGGCGATGGATACGTCGTTCATCGCCACGTCGTACTCGACCGAGGTGCCGCCAAGTTGGAGGCTGAGAGGGTTTGGATTGGAGACGACGAGGTCGGTCTGAATTTCGGTTTGGGTGTCGCTCACGCCCGTAAACCGGTTCTCCACGCCGCCGACGGTCGGCACGCCGATGATGCCAAGCGCCCACGCGCCGCCGACACTCGCGACGAGCAGCCCGACGACTGCGGCGACGACCTTCAGTTTACTCCCGAAAACGAGTGACTTTGCCCCTGCCATTATGCCCAGATACGTGGTTTCGTGTATAGTTCTTCGGACGTGGCCCGGTCGCCGGAAAAGAATGAACTAAGACCCTCCTGTCGCTACCACATGATATGACCGCAGAATCCGCCGCCGCGACGGACAAGGGCGTTGGCATGGCCATGCTGTTTGGCGCGCTCGCGCTCGTCGGAGCACTTGTGATGTACGTCTTCCCAGAGACGCTAAATGCCGCCTACGGCTTCGCTGCCGCCATCGTGTTTGGGTGTGTCTTGATTGCCTCCTTGCACGTCTACGGCAACTGAGTCGGTAACGGTTAAACCGTTGAGCGTCGTACTTACTTGTTGATGACAGACTTCACAGATGAGGACCTGCGAATTCTCGCCCACCTTCGCGAGAGCGTCGCCAAGGGAGAACGCTACTTCCGGGCGAAGCACATCGCAGAACAGATTGGGCTTACAGCCAAGCAGGTTGGCGTCCGCCTTCCCCGTCTTTCTGAGAAGTCAGAGGACATCGAAATCGAAAAATGGGGTCGCGCCCGGTCGACGACGTGGCGCGTGACGCTTGGCTAATCGGGCCGCCGCTTTTCTGCAACCCTCGGTTTCTGAACCACCGACTGTTTGGCCAGCGTGGACTCCATAGTCAGCGCCTTTTTTACGTGACGAGGAAGTAGGAGTGTCGTATGACCGTCCGGGTTGCAGAAACGTTCGAGTTGCCCGCCACCCCCGCTCGCGTCTGGGAGTTCATCGCAGACCCGGCCAAACGCGCAGAGTACATCAGCGTCGTCGATTCCTACACCATCGACAACAAGGAGGGGACAAAAGCCACGTGGCAAATCAGTATTCCAATCCCCTTCATCGACAAAACCGTCCCCGTGCGCACCGAAGACGTCAAGCGCGAGGAGCCAAGGTTCATCAAATTCGTTGGCAAGTCCTCCGTGATGCACGTCGTTGGCGAACACGAACTCACCGAGACGGAGACCGGCACGCAACTCGCAAATCGGTTCGTCGTTGAAGGCAAGGTACCGGGTGTCGAGCGATTCTTCAAACGCAATCTAAGCAAGGAACTCTCAAATCTCGAAGCCGCGTTGCTTGCTGACCTCAGCGAATCAGCCGAGTAACGGCGGGTTCGTCAATGCACGAATTTATGTGTAGTGAGTGTCTTCTCTCAGACACCGGGACGACGCTTTTCTCGTCAGACCGGTAACAACGCACCGCCACTTCGGACCGTCATGGCCACGGTCCATCGACGCCCGCCGCAGCGTCACCACGGCTTGGTCGCGTGCAGGGCGCACACGCGACTCGGCCCCATCACTTGGATTCTGCTCAATACCGAGCGATTGCACTGTCGAAAATCCGAACCGTGACCGTCAGGCCGCACGCTTTTCGATTTCACCTTTCACGACTCCGGCTTCGAAATCGTGGTCGGGGCGCATGTTGATGAAATCGAGGAAGTCCTGTGCGGCGAGCAACTCATCGACACGATAACTTTCGAGCGCAGCGTCTACGGCCGGGCCTGCGCCGATGAGGGGTTCGAGCGCGGCGAGCCCACACGCGAGGTCGTACGACCGGGCGTCTGCGAGGCCGGATGCTTTCACGTTGGTCGCGTCGATGAAGTAGAGTGTGTTGTTGGCGATGAGGACGTTTTCGCCGCGAAGGTCGCCGTGAGCGAGGCTGTTGTCGTGCATGGTAGCAAGCGACTCGAACAGGTCTGGAGCATAGGCAAGCGCCTCACTGTCCGATAACTCATTGAGCGTCCGAAACTCGGGGAGGTATTCGAGGACGAGCACGCCGAGGTCTTCGAACTCGAAGGCTTCGATGGGTTCCGGGGCATTAATGCCGATTTCGCGCAGCTTCTTCGTCGCCTCGAACTCGTGTTCGGCCATGCCGTAGGCGGTTCCAAAGTGGTCGAAAAACCCCTCCGTCCCGCTCGTGAACGCGCCGATGTTGCGACCGGTCGTGAGCAGGGCGTGAACGAGCGAGTTCTGCTCGGTGATGATTTTCACGAACCACCGTTCGTTTACGACACAGGGTGTAGAGAGCCAGTTGTCGGCTTCGAGAAACTCGATGCGCACCTCGTCTTCACCGTAGCGCTCGGCGATGGCTCTCGCGACCGACTCTAATCGGTCCCACTCGACCCGACCGCGGAGGAACCGCCTGAATGCCATTGGCACAATACGGGCGTCCCGGAGACATATGTCTTCGCCAGAACGTTTATGCGCCGTATCACCCAGTGACACAGTCGTTAACTGTAATGGCGCTAAGTCCCCTTCCTCACGGAGTATCGCAGGGAGCGAAGCGACCGAGTAGCGCAGTAGGGAGGGGATACAGCGTTCACAAGAGCGAAGCTCTTGTGTGCGAACGAGACGCTCTGCGTCTCGTCAACGCCGCACGGTTCACAAACACGTTCACCACTCGGCCCACAGGCCCATCGCCACCTTTATGTCTATCCATAGTATATACAAACGTGATGGACCGGTTTGAAATCGAAGGTGAAGAAGTCCTCGACGGGACTGCGAAACCATCGGGGAATAGTGCCCACGTTATCGTTCCTAAACGCTGGCGTGGAGCCGACGTGAAAGTCGTCCGCGTTTCCGAACCCGACTCAGACGAATAGACCATGCACTACAACTACAAGTATCGACTCGACCCACCAGAAGCCATCCGCGAGGAACTTCTGTACCACGTCGATACTTGTAGACAACTGTACAACCACGTTCTCTACCTGCTCAACGAGGCAGAGGACATTCCCGCCCGCTACGAGGTACAGGGACGACTTCCAGACTTCAAAACGTGGTGGGATGACCTCGGAGACGTTCACTCGAAAGTGTTACAGATGGTCGTCAAACGCGTCTACGACAACCTCTCTACGCTCAAAGCACAGAAAGAGAACGGACGCGCCGTGGGGATGCTCAAGTGGAAGGCTCCTCGGGAGTATCAGTCGTTCACCTACAATCAGTCCGGCTTCAAACTCAAGAACACGAGTGGTCGGCCCGTGTTGTGGTTGAGCAAAATCGGAGAGATCCCAATTCACCTCCACCGAAACATTCCCGAGAACGCGACCATCAAACAGGTCACGGTCAAACAAGAACCCACGGGCAAATGGTACGCTACGTTCGGTATCGACGTGGACGAAGCCACCCCAGAGAAGCCTGAGACGCCGGAGCAGGTCGTTGGCATCGACGTGGGGATTCTCAAGTACGCACACGACACCGATGGGTACGCCATCGAAAGTCCCGACTTCAGCGACGAGCGTGAGCGACTCGAACGCGCCCAACGCAACCTCTCTCGGAAGGAACGCGGCTCCGCGAATTGGGAGAAACAACGGCAGGTCGTGGCCGAACGACACGCTGACCTCAAGCGAAAGCGACGGGACTTCCTTCACAAACTCTCGAACCACTACGCGAAAGAATACGACCTCGTGGCCGTGGAGGACTTGGACGCGAAGAGACTGGTCGAACTGCCGGACAACTCTCGTAACCGGGCGGGAGCGGCGTGGGGAACGTTCCTACGAATGCTCCAATACAAGTGTAAGCGCGAAGGGACGCACTTCGTCGCGGTTGACGCGGAAGATACGACGAAGGAATGTGCGTCTTGCGGCGTGAAGACAGACAAGCCGCTGTGGATGCGCGAACACTCCTGTCCCTCGTGTGGATTCGAGGCGGACAGGGACGCGAACGCGGCGTGGAATATTCTTTCTCGCGGTCTCGAAAAAGTAGGAGTGGTTCACTCCGAATCAACGCCTGTGGAGACTGCACTCCCTGTAGATACACCCGTATCTGCAAAGCGCGTCGTGGAAACAGGAAGCCCCACCCTCAAGGAGCGAACGGAGAAAGCCGTGAGCGAGTAGGGTGGGGTAGTTCACTGATTGTCGGTGTTTTTATCTTCCGTTGCCCGAATCTTCGGGTATGGATTTCAGTCTACCAGCAGAACACCGGATGATTCGAGATACCGTCCGTGAGTTCTGTGACGAGGAGATTGTCCCCATTGCACAGGATATCGAGGATGAACACCGCTATCCCGGTGAGGTGTTCTCCGCCCTCGCAGACCTCGACATGATGGGCGTCCCCATCTCCGAGGAGTACGGTGGGCTTGGTGGCGACCAGCTCATGTACGCACTCACGACCGAAGAAATCGGTCGTGCCTCCGGCTCTGTCGGTCTCTCTTACGCCGCCCACATCTCGCTCGCCTCGAAACCAATCGAGATGTTCGGCACCGACGCCCAGAAAGAGCGTTGGCTTCGCCCGCTCGCAGAAGGCGACTACGTTGGGTCGTGGGCACTCACCGAACCCGGCAGCGGCAGTGACGCCTCGAACATGCAGACAACGGCCGAAAAAGACGGCGACGAGTGGGTCTTAAACGGCACGAAGCAGTTCATCACGAACGCGAGCGAAGCCGGTTCAGTGCTCGTAAAGGCCGTCACCGACCCCGGCGCCGGGTACGACGGCATCTCGACGTTCATCGTGGACCCGCGCAACGACGATGGCTTCGAAGTCACGACTGTCTGGGACAAGATGGGCTTAAACGCCTCGCCGACCTGCGAGATTCAGTTCAACGACGTGCGTGTCTCTGAAGACCGTTTGCTTGGTGAAGTAGGCGAAGGCTGGAAGCAGACGATGAAGACGCTGAATGGGGGGCGCATCTCGATTGCCGCGCTTTCAGTGGGTATCGCGCAGGGTTCCTACGAAGCCGCCCACAAGTACTCCAAAGAGCGCGAGCAGTTCGGCCAGCCGATTTCGAAGTTCGACGCCATCCGCGACAAAATCGTCTCGATGGACCGCAAAATCGAGCGCGCCCGCCTCCTCACCCACAAGTCGGCGTGGCAGTACGACCAAGGCATGGACGTGACCAAGTCCTCCGCGCTCGCCAAACTCGACGCAAGTGAGGTCGCCCGCGAGGTCTCAGAGGACGCAGTCCAAGTGCTCGGTGGTTACGGCTATACCACGGACTTTGCCCCACAGCGGATGTACCGCGACGCCAAGCTCATGGAGATCGGGGAAGGCACTTCCGAGATTCAGCACCTCGTCATCGGCCGCCAACTCGGGCTGTAAAGCGCCGGTTTCTTTCTGTTTTACTCGGGAAACGCAGGTACACACCGGCGGAAAAGGGACTGAGCGAACGGTAGCTTACGGGAAGGTGCCGCCTTCTTCGAACGCCTTGACGACGCGCTGGATGGCGACGACGTAGGCGGCCGTGCGGAAGTTCGGCAACCCGTGGGTCTCGTAGGCGGAAACGAGGCCGTTGAACGCGTTTACGATGACCGTTTCGAGTTCGTCGTTGACGCGCTCTTCAGACCAGTAGAAGCGCTGGCGGTTCTGTACCCATTCGAAGTAGCTGACCGTCACGCCGCCCGCGTTTGCGAGAATGTCGGGGAAGACATATACGTCGCTCTCGGTGAGCACCTCGTCTGCTTCAGGGGTGAGCGGGCCGTTTGCGGCTTCCACAATGACGTCTGCGCGGACTTTTTTTGCGAGGTCACCGTCGATGGCGTTTTCGAGCGCCGCAGGGACGAGCAAGTCAACGTCGAGGGTGAGGAGGTCGTCGTTCGACAGCTCCTCGGTGGCTTCGGAATAGCCTGTGACCGAGCCGGTGTCGTTTTTGAACTCCTTGACCGCACGGGCGTCTAAGCCGTCAGGATTGTACACCGCGCCGGAGGAGTCGCTCACGGCGACGATATTTGCGCCGAGGTCTTCGATGAGGTAGGCAGCGATGGAACCCGCGTTCCCGTAGCCTTGGACGGCGACGCTCGCGCCCTCCATGTCCTTATCGAGATAGTCGAACGCCTCGCGGGCGGTGAGCATCGTCGAGCGACCGGTTGCCTCGACGCGGCCTTCACTGCCGCCGCTTTCTAAGGCCTTCCCCGTCACGACGCCGGGTGCGGTCGTGTTTTCGAGGGTCTCGTAGGTGTCTTTGATCCAGTTCATCTCGCGCTGGCCGGTGTTCACGTCCGGCGCGGGAATGTCGCGGTCTTCGCCAATAATTGGGCGGAGTTCTTTTGCGAACGACCGCGTGATGCGTTCGAGTTCGTCTTCTGAGTGGTCTTTCGGGTTGATGACGATGCCACCCTTACCGCCGCCGTACGGGATGTCAACGACGGCGCACTTGTACACCATCCACCCAGAGAGTGCTTTGACCTCGTCGCGGGTGACGCCCGGATGATACCGAATACCGCCTTTGTATGGCCCACGATCGCCGTTAAACTGCGAGCGGAACGCTTTGAACACGCCAATCGTCCCGTCGTCGAGCTTCACGCTCAGATTCGTTTCGAGCACGCGCTGGGGATGTTTGAGCCGTTCTAAAACATCCGGGCGAACGTCGAGGAACTGAGACGCATTGTCGATTTGTCGCTGTAGGCTTTCGAATGGGTTCGCCTCTTCGGACATACCTGTAAAAATGGAACACGGTACGGTTAAACGTACCGGCAATTTTTCGTACGAACAGTCTTCCCTATAGCAGGTTTGCGGCCCGTGCGCGAGCGACGATTCGCTCTGCCTGTGCGATGAGCGGGGCATCAATCATCTCGTCGTTCACGCGGAACACGCCGCGCCCCTCCGCCTCGGCTTCGTCGCGTGCGGCGAGGACGGCAGTTGCCCACTCGACTTGGTCGCTCTCGGGCGTGAACGCGTCGTTGATGACCGACACCTGTGCCGGATGTATCGCCATCTTGCCGTCATAGCCGAGTTCGATGGCAAATGCGGTCTCGTCTGCGAGCCCGTCGGTGTCACGAATCGCGGTGTAAACGGTGTCGATGGCATCGACGCCTGCCGCGCTCGCCGCGAGAACGGCGTGTTCGCGAGCGTAGAGGACTTCCGTCCCCTTCTCGGTGCGGGTCGCGCCGATGTCCGCGGCTAAGTCTTCTGCGCCGAACACGAGCGCCGACGTGGCGTCTGCGGCGGCAATGTCGGCGGCGTTCAACACGCCTGCGGCCGATTCGACCAGCGAGAACACGGGTAAGTCGAAGCCACGTTCGGCCAACATCGCTTCAAGGGTGTCTACGTCGCGTGCGCCCGTCGCCTTCGGGAGCATGATGGCGTCGAGGCGCGGGTCCCCTGCGAGGACGCCGTCGAGGTCCGCCTCCGTGACGGTTCCAATCGGGTTCACGCGGACGCACACCTCACAGTCAGGGTCGAACTCGTCGTCGGTGAGCACGTCATTCACCGCCTCGCGCGCCGCCTGCTTTTGCGTTGGCGCGACGGCGTCTTCGAGGTCGAAAATAACCACGTCAGCGCCGATTCCGGGCGCTTTCCGCATCATCTCCGGGCGGTCGCCCGGGGAGAACAGAATGCTTCTTCGTGCCATACACACCCCTCTCACGCAGACGGTTTGAACGTACCTCTCTGTGAGCAATCGGCGGGATTTTTCACCTCACTCCGCGCACGTGCGGGTATGACCGGCCGATACTACGAGGAGTTCGAGGTTGGCGAGACTGTCGAGCACGCGGTTCGTCGCACCATCTCAGAGAGCGACAACCAGACGTTCTGTGACATGACGATGAACCAACAGCCACTCCACCTCGACGCGGAGTTCGCAAAAGAGACGCAGTTCGGGCGACGGCTCGTAAACGGGCTCTACACGATGAGTCTCGCGGTTGGCCTCACCATTCCGGACATGACCGACGGCACCATCGTTGCGAACCTCTCCTACGACAACGTCAGCCACCCGAAACCCGTCTTCCACGGCGATACGATTCGCGTCCAATCGACGGTGACCGAAAAGCGCGAAACGTCGGATGGCGAACGCGGCGTCGTCACCATGCACGTCGAAGTGTTCAATCAGGACGACGACCTCGTCTGTGAGTTTGACCGAACAACGCTGTCGCTCAAAAAACCAGCCGAATAACTAGACGACGAGGAACACGAGCGCGGTATTGATGCACACCGCGATAATCGACGGCGTGGCAAGCCCGAGCGGAATAACCGGGGCGTACTGGTGTGGTGTGAGCGCCCAACACACCAACCCGATTCCAAGGGCCAGACATTTGAGTAAGCCAAGTCCCGCGTAGCCAAACGCCGAAATTGCGCGAACGGCAACAGGGTTCAGTTCCGTTAATCCGAGTTCTAGGCCGTAAACCGTTAACAAGACATCGGCAGTCATGGCACTCACCACGACGAACCACAGTTTGTACTGGAGTGGGCCGAGGACGTGAGCAATCCAACCGCCAGACTCATCGGGGGGTGTCGATGAAACGCCAGCGCGTGTCTGCCGAAGACGACGTGGCTCATCAGTGTGGGACATTGTAGGTACTCGTCGTTTGCTCCGTGGAGAGAGCCAGCGTGCAACTTACACACTGGCCGATATGACGCCTCTTTCAGCACCACAACGGCGAAAACAAGTAAGCAGACTGACCGCATAGTTACATGTCGCTTACACCAGCACCGCACTGCTAGCACGGACATAACGTTCCACCAACCCAGAGTGTTTAAAAATCCGTCCTGTTAGCCGATTAGAGGATGGTGCCGTGCTTCTTGCTCGGCAGGTCTTTTTCGACGTTCTCGTAGAAGTTAAATCGGTTTACGAGTTCTTGGCGAAGCGTGCTCGGTGGCACGATTTCGTCCACGACGACTTCGCTTGCCATGCGGTGGATGTCGATGTCGTGGCGGTACTCTTCGCGGAGTTCTTCGGTGCGTTTTGCGCGCTCTTCAGGGTCTTCGATGGCGTCTAAATGGTTACGATAAACGGCGTTAATCGCAGCTTCAGGCCCCATAATCCCGATTTCACCGGTTGGCAGCCCAATCACGCCCTCTGGATCGTACGCTGGTCCGGACATGGCGTAAATGCCTGCGCCGTACGCCTTGCGGATGACGACCGACTGCTTTGGCACAGTGGCAGACGAGGTGGCGTAAATCATCTTCTTGCCCTGCTCTAAGATGCCCTCTTTCTCGACTTGCGACCCGGCCATGAAGCCCGGCGTGTCACAGAGATAGAGCAGCGGCACGTCGAAGGCGTCGCACTTCCAGACGAACTCTGCGGCCTTCTCTGCAGCCTTCGGGAAGATTGCACCCGCGCGGTGGGCGGGTTGGTTTGCGATGATGCCGACTGGCCGCCCGTCAAGCCGGGCGAACGCCGTGATAATCTCCTTGCCGTACTCGGCTTGCAGCTCGAAAAACGAGTCGCGGTCGACGATGCGCTCGATGAGGTCAACCATGTCGTAGCCACGATTTGGCTCGCGCGGAATCATGCCGTCGATGCCCTCTGGGGATTTTGCCGGTGGCTTTGGCTCTGCGCGCGGCGGTTTTTCATCCGCGTTGTCCGGGAGATAAGAGATGAGTTTCGCGCCGAGTTCGCGGGCGTGTTCTTCGTCGCGGGCGACGAGGTCGGCACTCCCGGTGTGTTTTGCGTGCACCGCCGGGCCGCCAAGGTCTTCCATCGAGATGTCCTCGCCGGTGACCATCTGCACCATGCGCGGGGAGGCAATCGCCATCGCGCTCATCTTCTCGACCATAATGGTGAAATCAGCGAACACCGGCGTGTACGCTGCGCCCGCAATACACGGCCCGTAGAGCACACAAATCTGTGGCACACGCCCGGAGAGCATCGAGTGGTTGTAGTAGTACTTGCCAATCCCTTCGCGGTTGGCGAAAAAGCCGGTCTGCTGGTCGATGCGACCCCCAGACGAATCCATCAGGTAGAGCACGGGCTTCCCGCTTTTGAGCGCGCGCTGTTGCATCCGCAGGAACTTCTCGACACCGTGACGGGCCATCGACCCGGCTTTCACGGTGAAGTCGTTCGCCATGAAGTGCACCTCGCGGTCTTCGAACTCCGCAGCACCTGTGATGAGGCCATCGGCAGGAAGTTTGTCGTCTGCGTCGAACTGCGCGAACTTTCCGTCTTCGAACAGCAGTCCGTCGTCGAACCAGAGTTTCATCCGGTCGCGGACGAACAGCTTTCCTTGGTCGGGGAGGCGCTGTTTGTACTTCTCCGGCCCGCCGAGGTCGATTTCCTCGATTTCTGCCCAGAGTTGCTCCTCGCGCTCAGTTGGCCCGAAGTCGTCCGCTTCGGGTTCCACTTCTGGTTCCGGCAGGTCGCTCCCGTCTGCGATTGCGGCGGGTTCGTCCGCTCCGCGCACGTACACCTCGACCTCGTTTCGGAAGTTTTGGGCGAGGGCTTCCGCGATGGCCGCGGCTTCCTCCTCGTTTGCACCTTTGGCGATGGTGACTTTCATGAAAAACCAGAAGAGGTACGGGATTGAAACCGTTTCCCTTGAAAATTGATGAGGGTTATCGACCCTCAGTCTGCGAGTGCGGCTTCGAGCCGGTCGATGAGGCGAGAATTGCCGACGTGAACCGGCACGCGCTGGTGGAGGTCGGTCGCCTCGACCGAGAGCAGCGACTGGGTTCCATCGGAGGAACGGCCACCCGCGGCTTCTACGATGTAGGCGATTGGGTTCCCTTCGAACTGCAGGCGGAGTTTCCCCTCCGGGCGCGAGCGCAGGCCGGGGTAGGCGAAGATGCCACCGTACGTGAGCACCTGATTCACGTCGCCAATCATCGCCCCGCCGTAGCGCAGTTTCAGCTCTTGTTCTATCTCGCGGGCGAACTCGGTGAACGCGGGCGTCCACTCGGAGACGCGCCCGCCGAAGCCGTAGGTGACTGGCTCGTCGGGGAGCGTGATGTCCTCGCGGACGACGCGCTTTTCGCCGTCTTCGACGATGTACTCGGTCACGCTGTCATCTGTGGCCACAATCATCGTCGTGATGGGGCCAAAGAGGACGTAGGCGGCCGCGACGAGGTCGTGTCCACTCGCGGGGAGCGGCGCGTCATAGACGCCGAGAATCGTCCCCATCGTGTTGTTGGACTTGAGGTTCGAGGACCCGTCAAGGGGGTCACAGGCGAGGTGATACCCGGCCGCGACGGGGTTTCCGTCGATTTCGTCGCGCTCTTCTGAGGCGTAGGTCGCAACACCGTCGAGCGAGAGCAGGCGCTCGCTGAGGAGGTCGTCCGCGTAGAGGTCGGCCGCGAGTTGGGCCTCGCCCGACGGATTCTCCGCTGCTTCGTAGGTGCGCCGTCCGGTTAGCCCCGCACGGATATCGGGGGCCGTCTCGGCGACGGTGTCGATGATGCGCGCGAGTGTGCTCATTCGAGGGCGGCTTCGACGGATTTGCCGTTGAAGATGAGCTCTTCGAGTGCGTCGAGGATGTGTTCTGGCTCCTCGCGCTGCCAGACGTTGCGGCCCACGGCGAGGCCCTTCGCGCCAGCGTTCATCGCGGAGTTGACCGTCGAGAGGAACTCCTCGTCTGAGGTCTTCGACCCGCCGCTCATGACGACTTTCGTCGCGCCTGCGGCCTTGACGGCGAGTTCCATGGCATCCTGGCTGCCTGGGTACTTGACCTTCGCAATGTCAGCGCCGACTTCGTGGGCGATGCGGGTCGCGTAGGCGATGGTGTTCGGTGAGGTGTCGTTTTTGAGTCCCTGTCCGCGTGGGTACGACCACATGACGACGGGGAGGTCGTACTCGCGGGCTTTCTCTTGGACGTCGCGGAACTCTTCGAACATCTCGACTTCGTGGTTCGACCCACTGTAGACGGTAAAGCCAACGGCGTCTGCGCCAATCTCTGCGGCGTAGTCCACAGAGCAGTTGACTGGCGAGTCTGGCTCGCCCATCCAGAGGTTCGAGGTGCCGTTCATTTTGACGAGGAGGTTCACGTCGTCCTCGTAGGACGGGTAGTAGGCTTCTGCGAGCCCTTTCTGGACGGCAAAGGCACTCACTGCGTCGTGTGTTGCGATGTCGAACACCGTCTTGGGGTCCATCCGCTCTGGGACGTCGGTGAAGTCCACCGGACCGTGTTCGAGACCGTGGTCGTACGCGAGAATGAGTGACTTTCCATCCCGGATAATTGGGGAGTCGTCAACCGGAATCATACGGCTAAAACTGGGGTGACTTTGCTTAATAGTCTATTGGGTCGAGTTGTGCCGTATGCCCACGTATCCCACGCCTACGCGCCCGAATCCAACTGTCGCCAATCGTCGCGTCTGAGCCGGTCGATTGTCGCTTCGACGGTGTCGCGTGGCACCTCAAAAAAGCGGAGCCGACCAACCGGCGTTCTGAACTTGATGACACAGGAGTGTTCGGTGAGCGTGTACGCGGTGAGCGACTTCCCAGAGCCGTGGCGCAGTGAGACGAACTGGTCTGTCGGTGCGTTCTCGGTCAGATATTCGCCCAACTCACAGCTCAGCCGGTGGGCAGACTCAATGTCAAACGGAGCGACATCGTGCCCAAAAACGTGGTCGCGCACACCATGCGATGCCATGAATTACCATAGTCGGTTCGTTCGCTATAAATTATGGTATTCGTGGACACGCCTGCCAGTTTGTGCGACTGTCTCCCACGACTTCGGCACGTTTACACCCCCTGCCGAGAGTGGTTCTCGTATGCGCGGAATGGACGACATCAACACGATTGGCGTGATTGGCGCGGGAACCATGGGCAACGGGATAACGCAGGTTGCGGCCGCCTCGGGCTACGACGTCGTGATGCGCGACATCAAAGACGAGTTCGTCGAGCGCGGGCTGTCAGCCATCGACGACTCGCTCAGCCGCTTCGTCTCGAAAGAGAAACTGAGCGAAGCCGAGAAAGACGCTGCAATTGACCGCATCACGGGTACGACCGAGTTCGAGGACCTCGCAGACTGCGACCTCGTCATCGAAGCCGCCGTCGAGAACATGGAGGTCAAACAGGACATCTTCTCTGACTTAGACGACCTCATGCCCGAAGACGTGGTCCTCGCCACGAACACGAGCACGCTGTCGATTACGACCATCGCAAGCGCCACGGAGCGCCCAGAGCAGGTCGTTGGCCTCCACTTCATGAACCCGGTTCCCATCATGACGGGCGTCGAAGTCGTCATCGGCGAGAAGACGAGCCCCGAAGTCGGGGAACTCGCCCACGAACTCTCTGAAAAACTCGGCAAGGAGACGTGGGAATCCGACGACAAGCCGGGGTTCATCACCAACCGCATCCTCATGCCGTGGCTGAACGAGGGCATCCGGGCCTACGACGAAGGTCTCGGCACGAAAGAGGACATTGACAAGGGCATGACCCTCGGCACGAACGTCCCGATGGGGCCGCTCCAACTCGCAGACCACATCGGTCTCGACGTGTGTCTGCACGCGAGCGAGACGCTGTTCGAAGAACTCGGCGACCGTTACAAGCCAGCGTATCTGTTAAAGCGCAAAGTCGCTGCGGGCGACCTTGGCAAAAAGACCGGACAGGGCTTCTACGAGTACTGAGCCAGTTCGCGTTCGTACACGTCTAACAGCTGGTCAACCGCCGCTTCGACGCTGATCTGGTCGCGGCGGTTGACGCAATTTTCGCTCAGTTCTGCATTGTTTTCGAGCGCTTGCTCTATCCCCGCGCTGAAGCCTGCGATGTCACCCGGTTCGAAGTGATAGCCGGTCACACCATCGATGACCGTGTCTTCGAGCGCTCCGGCGTTTACGCCCACGACGGGCGTCCCGGCGGCATTCGCTTCGAGCGCGACGATGCCCTGCGTTTCCACCGGACTCGGGAACGCAAACACGTCGAGGGCGGCGTAGAACGACGGGAGGTCTTCGCGGTCGAGGAAGCCGAGGAAGCGAATGTCCATGTCCATGTCTTCGGCGCGGGCTTCGAGCGTTTCGCGGGCGGGGCCGTCGCCGCCGAAGACGACGGTCACGTCCAGCCCGGCCACCGCGTCGAGAATGGAGGTGAGCGACTTCTCGAAGCCGTGGCGTCCGGTGTAGCCAACGAGCGGCTGGTCTGGGTCGATGCCGTGTTTGTGTCGAAACTCCGCACCGTCGGTGGGGCGAAACGTCTCGATGTCAACGCCGTTCGGGACGACTTCGACCCGGCTCTCGATGCCGACTTCGTCGGTCAGATGCCGTTTTGTGTCCTCGCTCGGGACGAGCACGGTGTCTGCGTGGCCGAAAAACCAGCGTTCGTAAGATTCCGCGATGCGACCAAGGCCGTTCGAGAGAAATTCGCGTTGGGCAAGGTAGTCTGCGTACTCGCTCGTTGGCGTGTGATACGACGTGATGAACGGTGCGTCCACCTCACGCGAGAGCCGAAGCCCGCCAAGCCCGAGTGAAAACGGCGTGTGGGCGTGGACGATGTCTACGTCGGAAACGGCAGACGGTACGGAGGGCGTGCCGAGATAAAAGCCGTCGTAGAAGGGGAACGGAAGGCTACGAACCGCATGTTCGCCCTGGTCGGGGCTGTAGCCGCGCGCTTTGGGAAACACGATGTCCATGCGCCCGCCGCGGGCAAGCCAGCGTTCGCGCCACGTTTTGACCGTATACGTGACCCCGTTGACCGTGGGTAGGTAGGTGTCCGTGAACGCGGCGACCCGGGGCATCATTTCTCACCCTTGTCCAGCCGAGACTTAATGGTTTGTGACATCACGATAGATTGTAAGAAGCTCGGTTGCGACGCGGTCTAATCCGTGTTCGGCAGCCGTCTGTCTCGCGTTTTCGCCGAGTTGTTTTCGAAGTTCTGGTTCTGCTGCCAGTCTGTCAAGTGCCTCGCGGAACTCCGCGTGGGTCGAACACTTGAGACAGTCTTCGCCGTGGGTGTAGAACTCAGAGAAGACAGGAATGTCGCGGATAACGACCGCCTTGCCACAGGCCATCGCCTCGAGGACGGCGATGCCCTGATTCTCGTTTTTCGTCGGGAACAGATACACGTCGCCCGCACCGTACGCGCCGCGAATGTCGTCCACCCACCCGGTGAACGTGACGTTTGCTGGCGGGTTGTTCACCCACTCGGTGACGGTTGCGCTCGCCTGCGGGCCGGTGTCGTAGGTGCCGAACCATGCGAAGTCGTACTCGGTCTCTTCTGCGAGTTCGCAGAACGTCGTGAGGCCTTTTCGCTCGAAGACGCTCCCGACGGCGAAAACGACCATTCCGGAGAGGTCGTATTTGTCCCGATACTCCTCGCGCAACTCTTCGTGTCCTTCGAGTGCCTCCGTGTCCACGCCGTTCGTAATCGGGCGAATCGGGGCGGTTACAGGGTACGATTCGAGGATGTCCTTCGTGAACTCGCTTGGGCAGAGCACGAGGTCTGCCTGGGAGTAAAACCACTGCAGGTAGCGCGCGAGAACCGGTGCGGCGAGATTCGACCCACGAAAGCTCTCTGCGAAGTCTTCGCCCGTCGTGTGGGCGTGCAAAACGAGTGGAATGCCCTTCGATTTCGCCCGTCTGGCAAGCGCGAGCGAAACTGGGCCAATCGTGTTCAGGTGCACAAGGTCTACCGATTCGAGCAACGGACCACCGTGGAGCGCGCTCCTGAGTCCGCGGTCTACGTTTCCACCCACCCACGGGGAGGTGATGACCTCTATGTCGGTCTGTTCGAGAGCCGCGCGTTGCTGGTCGGTTGCGGTGCCAATCCCGCTCCGCGCTAGCGCCGATTCCAGTTCAAGATAGTTGAGCGCGCGCACAGCAAAACCGACCCACGGATGCCGATTAACTGTTGCGGTAACAGCGGTTAATAATCCCGTCAATCGGAATCTATTTATATGCAACAACAAATCATTTCGCTTGGGGCAACACAGGAGCTTTTCTTTCCTTTGTGTTCGGCCCCGGAAACCCCCCACCCCACCCCTCGTTTCCGATGACTACTATTGCCGAAGAGCGGATTGCGCGCTTGCACAACCTTTCGAGAGACGCCGTCAAAACCGGGCATGATGACCGGGCACGCGAGTACGTGAGACTGGCCAGACGTATCGCAGAGCGACACCGGTTGCGCCTCCCGCGGGAGTTCAAACGATTTACGTGTGCCTCGTGCGACACATACCTCGTCCCCGGCCGCAACGCGCGTGTGCGATTACAAGATGGACACGTCGTCATCTCGTGTGAGTGTGGCCACCACGCACGCCACCCATACTAAACTGTTTTCCCTAACCTGACACCGGGCACGACGGCCATACCTCAATATTCACATAGCTCCGGTTAATAAAGCGCATAAGCCAATGGTAAATCAAGACTTGCGGAAAGAAGCCCACGATGTCGAAGTCACCGTCTGGGTCGGCAAGAGCGGCCACGGTGCTGTCCTCGAAGAGCTGAAAACCCAGCTCCAAGACCGAAAGCTGGTGAAAGTCAAGTTCCTTCGCGCGTCGCGGGGCGGAACATCGGTCGAAGAGATGGCCGAAGAACTCGCGGAAAACGCCGGTGCAGAGGTCGTTGATACGCGGGGCAACACGGCGGTTTTCCACTAAATGGTTAGCACACTTCCGATTTTCGAGCAGCTTCTTGGCGAGACGTACGGCCTCATCGCGACGCAGTTCGTGCTGTTCGTCGGCGCGTTCATCGCGGTGTTCCTGCTCGGAAAAATCATCGTCACCCCACTTTTCGACCGCGTGGTTCGCTCGCGGGGCTTAGACGAACACGCTCGCCAGCCGCTTCGTCGCCTCGTCTCGGTCATCGTCCTCTTTACGGCCATCTCCGTTGCCTTCGGCGCGGCTGGCTTCGGCAGCTTCCTCACCTCGTTGGCCACCATCGCGGCGGCCGCCACGCTCGCCATCGGCTTTGCGATGCAAGACGTCATCAAGAACTTCGTCGCGGGCATCTTCATCTACACGGACAAGCCGTTTCGCGTCGGTGACTGGATTGAGTGGGACAGCTACTCGGGAATCGTCGAAGACATCAGCTTGCGGGTCAGCCGCGTGCGCACGTTCGACAACGAACTGCTCACCGTTCCGAACTCGACGCTCACCGACGGCGTCATCAAGAACCCCGTCGCAAAGAACAAGCTTCGCCTGAAATTCGTCTTCGGCATCGGCTACGACGACGACATCGACGCGGCGACGAAAATCATCGTCGAGGAAGCCGAAAAACATGAGGGCATCATGAACGAACCAGCGCCGACGGTTCGCCTCACGGAACTCGCAGACTCGTACGTTGGCCTCCAGTCGCGCATCTGGATCGACAACCCGAGTCGCGCAGACTTCGTCAAGACGCGTGGTGAGTACATCACGAACGTGAAAAATCGGTTCGACGAAGCGGACATCGAGATTCCGTACCCACAGCGCGACCTCTCTGGGGCTGTGGTTCTCCAGAACGGGTCTGACTTCGGCGCGGTCGAACAGTAGGCACTCATTTTTTTACTTTCCGAGCCAGCGACACACAGCGCAGCGGCTCAGGAACGTGAATACGGTATGAATGCGGACGGACGGAGTTGCCTGGCGTTCCAACACGGGGAATCCCGGTTGCCGCCTCCACCCCGCACCCCTTCGAGCGACAGGTGTCCACGAGTTCGCTGCTCGCTTCCGCGCCTGACGGGTTGCTCGCGGTTAACCACGGTGGGACGTCCCTGCAGACGTTCACCGAAAGACCGCTGTCCCCGAAGGACGAGGCTTCTACGTTGGCTCCCGGGGCCCGCGCCGGTCTGACCGGACGCACCCGTTGTTCGGTCCCCACTAAAGACCATAGCGTGGGTGACGAGCAGGGCCTAACTGCCCGACCTAGTCCAGTTATTTGATAACTGGTTCCGGCTTAAGGGCCTTTCGACTCTTGGCGCTAAAATAACTTGAGGGCGCGGGCGTACCACACGCCGCTCACGGGCACGCCGAGCGAGCAAAGCAGCACAATCCAGCGGTGATTCTCCATGAGCGTCGCGCCGAATGCACTCTCCACCGTCGTGAGACTGCCGAGCACGTCAATCGGCACGGCCACCGCCCAAAGCAGCGTCAAAAGCACCATGAACACGCCGAGTGCGCTCGTCGCCGCCGCGACCGTCACCGGCTCGGTGCGCTGTTTGTACCCGGCCACAAAGGCGATGAGCGTCACGAGCGCGAAGCCAGCCGCACCAAACACGCCAGCGAACCCACTCGTATAATAGACGGTCAGCCCGGAGGCTGCGCTCTCGGGCAAGATGAGATAGGGTGCGAGAATCGCCACGAGAACGGCGATGTCAGCGGCGATACCGAGCAGGGGGGCGGGGGTGTGTACCTCGAACTCCTCAGCCATTTTCGAAGAGTTGTCGGGGAGTCGAATTAAACGCCCCGTTCTCAAAGCCGCAACGCACAGGTAGTTCCGCCCCAAACGCCCGGCCATGGGACTTGGTGGAACCGCAAAGAAGTTGCAGAAAGTCGCAGATACCGCAGAAGAGTTGTACAAGCGCCTCAACGAGTTGCGCGAACAGATTCTGGCGCTCAGACAACAGGTCGAATCGACCGGCGAAAAAGTCGAGTCGGTGGAGGCCGACCTCAAACAACAGCGTGTCCTCTTAGAAGCACTCGCGGAGAAAGAGGGCCTCGACGTTGACGAACTGCTCGCGGAGGCCAAAGCAGCAGACGCTGAGCAAGAAGCGGCCACGACCCCCGCAGAAACGCCAGCGGAAAGTAGCGACTGACTGGCAAAACGTGCCGATTTAATTGGTCGGGTGCGAACCACCGGCTATGACCACGCACCGAGAACCGCTCGACTCGGTTCTTGATACGATAGGCGAAACCCCGCTCGTCCGGGTCACAGCCTCCGTTGACGCTGTTCCCGTCTATGCGAAGCTCGAATCGTTCAATCCGGGCGCGAGCGTGAAAGACCGCATTGGCCTGTATATGTTAGAACAGATGCTCGACCGCGGTGAACTTTCGCCGGGCGGCACGGTCGTCGAGCCGACCGCCGGGAACACCGGCATTGGGCTCGCCATCGCGGCAGGACAACTCGACCTGAATGCGATTTTTGTCGTTCCAGAGCGCTTCAGCGTTGAAAAGCAACAGCTCATGGCTGCCCTTGGCGCGGAGATTATCAACACGCCGACCGAGGACGGGATGGGTGGCGCAATCGACCGTGCGCATCAACTCGCCGCTGAACTCGACAACGCCGTCGTTCCTCAACAGTTCGCAAACCCGCTCAACGCAGAAGCACACTACGAACTCACCGCGCCGGAGATTTTCGACGCCCTCGATGGTAACGTCGGAGCCATCGTCGCCGGATGTGGCACTGCGGGGACGCTCATGGGAATCGCCCGATACGCGCTTGAACAGGACGAGGACATCCACATCTGCGCCGTCGAACCCGAAGGCTCGCTCTACTCGACGACGAAGGGAAAATCGGCAGCAGAAGCCGAGTACAAAATCGAGGGGATTGGGACGCACGACGTGGCGACAAACGAGCTGTTCGACCCCGACCTCGTAGACAGCGTCGCGCAGGTGAGCGATGAGGCCGCCCACACCGAGTTGAAGCGGCTCGCACGCGAGGAGGGGCACCTCGTTGCCTCGAGTTCGGGTGCGGCGAGCGTGGCCGCCCAGCGCCTCGCCGCGAAAATCGAGTCCGGTGTGGTTTCTGCCCCACACGACTCGGTCGTCACCATCTTCCCCGATTCGAGCGAGCGGTATCTCTCGAAGGGTATCTATCGCTCGTTCGACGAGTGGGAAAATTAGGGTTACAGCAGCCGGGCGTGTTCGACTTTTAGACACCGACTTTGGACGAACTGCTTGCCTGCAGCTTCTGCTTTTTTCGCCGCTTCGTCGTCGCGGATGCCGAGTTGTGTCCAGATGACCGTCACGTCGTCGCGTTCGAGGGCGGCGTCTACGATGGCGGCAACTTCCTCAGAGGGGCGGAACACGTCTACGATGTCGATTTCCTCTTCGACATCGGCGAGCGAGTCGTAGGGCTCCATCCCGAAGATCTCGTCCGCGTACGGGTTCACCGGGATGATGGTGTAGCCGTGCCGTTGCATATACTTCGGAATGTTATGGGCGTCTTTTCCGGGGGTCGCAGAACAGCCAACGACAGCAATGGTTTTGAGTCCGAGAATTTCGCGGAGTTCAGCGTCCGTCTCGACAGGCATAGCTGTACAAATGGGAGCGCGCCGCAAAAGGGTACTGCAGGTGTGCATCACACACGCCATCGGACCGTGTTACGCGGTTGACGTTCTGAGCGTGACCTCCGGCGTCTCTTGGTTGGTTTCGATGACGCCGTCGAACAGTTGGGCCATCATGTTCATCGTCTTCTCGTCGTGAGCCGTAGACTCCATCACGAAAATTCCGAGTGCGTTTGCGCTTTGGGTCCTCCCGGTGAATACGTGGAGGAAGCGAAACACCGTCTGGATGTTCGAGTAGATGATGAGCGTTGAAAGCGAGTGGAGCATCACGCGATTGCGGTGGATCCCCTGATTGGAGTAAAAGTGCTCGAGGAGCTCTGAGAGTTTAATCCCAATCCCGGTCATATCGTGCGGTGAGGAGGCGAACTTGAGCGTGGCGGTCTCGTTGGCCGGCCCGATTCCTTGGTGTTTGGTGACGCAATCGACGATACCCAGTGGCACGTTGTCGAGGGACCAACCCGTCCGCGTGTACTCTTCTATGATACGGTCACCACTGTCTTTGGTCGAGATGACGATGCCGCCTTCATCGTCCTCGAACCCCTGTTTGAGAATGTTGAGCGCCAGCTGTCGCTTTCCAGAGAGTGGCGGCCCAGTAATGAGGAGGTTCGACCCAGCCTCTATCGTCTGTCCATTGAGCTTCGGCCCGAGATTATACATCGCCGGGATTCACCCCTGCACGTGTGGACATCGATGGACAAGAGTGGTGAACATCCTGTTCACACCTTCGCATCTATTCACGTAAATGGGACACACCAGCATAAACCCCTATCGTACTCAACGTCTCAGACGATGACGCCGATGCGCCCCGCGATGAACGCTGCGGCGGCGAGGAACATCCCATATTTGAGATGGGATTGGCTCGCCGTTGGGTTGTGAAAACTCTCGTATCCCGCATACAGCATGAGGAGGTCTGCAGGGACAACGACCACGAGATAGGCAAGCCCGAACGTCGCTTGGAGATAGGGAATCGGGCTGGCGAGGACGGCGACCCCAAGCAACACGACGCCGAGAACGAGCGCGTTTCGCTCACCAATCGCAATTGGAAGGGTGTTGAGTCCCTCCTCGCGGTCGCCCGTGATGTCCTCTACGTCTTTGACAATTTCGCGGGTGAGCGTCGAGATTGCGGCGAGCGCAAAGAGGACCACGACGGCCTCGTTCAGCACGGAAACCGCCGCGCCGCCGAACAGGAAGGTGCTCCCACCAAGATACGCGACGACGACGTTGCCTGCGCCGGGGAGGCCTTTGAACACCTTCGTGTACGCGACGAGCGCGACGAGGTTTACGACCGCAATCGCAATCGCCGCGAATGGCAAGAGCAAGGCGAGGATGACCGCGCCCGCGAAGAGGGCGAGACTGAACACGAGTGCCTCGCGCGGGGTGACGGCGCCGCGCGGGATGGCTCTCCCCGGCTGGTTGATGCGGTCGATTTCCCGGTCGAAGTAGTCGTTGATGGCGTTGCCCGCGCCCGTCGCAAAGACGGTTGCGCCGACCGCCGCGCCCGTCTCAACGGGGAGCGCGAACGCGCCACCTGCGACGAAGGCCCCAATGAACGTCAGCACGCCCGCCGCGACGGCGTTGACTGGGCGGGTCAGCTCCAGCAAGCCGCGGACGCGGTCTCCCATCGACATGACCAAATTTCATCGCGGGGAGCGGTTAAATGGCGCGACTCACGCGAGGCGAATCGCGGGGTTTAAAATAGTCCGTCGTCTTAGAATCGGATGAGGGCGCTTAGCTCAGCCTGGACAGAGTGCTTGGCTTCGGACCAAGTTGTCGGGAGTTCAAATCTCTCAGCGCTCGTACTTTCGCGGCTCACAAACTCGTGAGCCGCGGGACTCGCATTCGCTGAGAGATTTGAACGAGGGAGCAGCGTCTCTGCGACCGGTGTTCAAATCTAAAGTGGGCTTGCCGCATCGTCGGTCAATGAGAGCAAGTGACTGTTCCTCTCTCAGCGTTTGTTTTCATTTCGCGATCGTCTACGTCGTGAGCCACAGCTATAACTCCATGATGTGAGCTGACACACGTCCGTCAGAGCCACCGACACGATGTCGTCTGTACGTATTCTGGTGCAAGCACAAATGCATCAATGCACCCCTGCTGTAGCTACGCCGTCTCTATGGAAATTCTGCTGTAGTTTTTGGTATCGGAACTATCGTAACTCCTGCCTACGCGTGAAACGCATTGGGAATCAACATGAAGCGGACAGTTTTTCTCGGAGATGAGTTATCCTCATCACAATAATTATATCCGAATATTTTGGGCTTAATTCAAATATATTTTTGTAAATATAAATATTTAATACACGCCTCAATCCATCTAAAAATGCAATGCAACGACGATCATTCCTCCGGTCAACCGCCGGTGCAATTGGCAGTGTAGGCCTCCTCGGCTACGTATCCACCGAAAAAGCAGCAGCACAGCAGACGGATCTTAGAGTGACGAATGATAGTGGGTACAATACGGTTGAATACGACATCAAAATGGGGAACGGAAACCCAGATATTTCTGGGGAAATCGAAGGGGGCGCTGACCACTACACCTTTGATAACGCCGTCAAATTCGAACGCGTCCTTGTCACGGGTGCAAAGAGCGACTATAATCCAGTGTCACTGTATCCAGAGGCATTAGTCACTGTTGATGGCTATGTAACAAGTCAATCGGGAACATGCGTAGTCGAAAGTCTCTGGAAAGACAACCAATATGACATTTGGTTTGCCGGTGATGTCGACGGAACCAGCTCGAACGAATGGGGTGACAACCACGACGGTGGTCATGCTTGGGGGTCGATCAATGAAGGGAAAACGGACAAATGGAACTTCGATTCGGGGTGCTACCAAGTCAGATCCTTCGGAAACGGTTTCGGCACGAATCGATTCACATTCAATTACGATTAAGCAAACACAGTGACGGTAACTTCCTCGGCGCGTATGCACCTTGGTGCCACTATCTCACTGAGGTAGCAGCGTTGGCCGACTTTCCATGTAAACTGGGAGTCTTGGAAACGTACCATTGCTATCCACAATCTGTGCTGCTCACTGACACCGATACTGTACCCTGCTAATAGCGAAGACTCACCTTCTTCCCGAATCGCATCCCCCGACTACAGATGATTTCCTTGTCGCGCATCGACCACGTCAAGTCACCCATTCCACCCGGCACTGAGGACAGTGAGCGTGCGTTTTACGTGGGGAGTCTTGGCTTCGAGGAATTTGAAAAATCCACGTCACTCCAGGAAAACGGCGACACAGTCCGATTCCGGGCCGTGAGCGATTTTCCGTCCGTGACCCGTTCGGGAACCGGATCGAGCTGCTCGAACGGACGAGTTAGTTTTCGCCCACTTCGCGCTTCACTTCGTTGCCGAAATTTTCTGCGAGTTCGTCGGCCGAGATTTCACCGCGTTTGAACAGGTCAAGCGCGTCGGGGCCGACGACTTCAGCGAGCGCGCGATACCGGGCGGCTGTGATGCCAGTTTCGAGGAATTCGACGAGGCTTTTGGTTTCTGTTGGGTTGAGCACCGTTCGCTCGCCGAACGTCTCGGCTGGGTCGTCGCGGGTTTGAATGGAGACGCCGACGACATCGGCCAGCTCAACTATCGAAACACGGTACTGTGGTCCCTCGCCAATTGTCCGATTTTCAACCCATTCGTCCATGTAATTAATTGTCACGCCAGGGATTTATAGTTACTATCCCAACCACTCTGCTGGCTGTCACGCCGCTACCCGGCCGTATAAGTTTAGTCGTCTCGTTACAACCTCAAGTCGATGAAACGTCGCACCGTACTATCCCGGGCTGGCGGTGTCGTTGGAATCGCTGTTGCGGGCAGCGTTCCAGCAACCGGCGATAGTCGTGGCTCTCCCGTGGCAACCCGCGACACGTACACGTTACTCGACGGAACCAACCACGCGACTGAGGTGGTCGTTATCGAAGGCGCACAGTCGGGGCCAACGGCATTGGTCACGGGCGGTATCCACGGCGACGAAATCTCTGGGTATCGTGCGGCTGAGACTGTTTCCGGATGGGACATTGCACAGGGAACGCTCGTTGTCATCCCGCGTGCGAACACCATCGCCATCGAGCGTGGCACGCGCGAAGGGACCGGCGGCGACCTGAACCGACTGTTTCCGCCCGGCGATGAACCGGCCTCAGCGCTTGCACAGGCGCTCTGGGGCGCGATTGAACGTCACGACCCAGACGTGTACATCGACCTGCATCGGTCGCTTGGTATCTACAATGTTCAGCCCGGTTACGTCGGGCAAGCGATTTTCCCGACGGCCGCCGGGCCTGCGGTCGAACACGCACAGGCGGTCGCAGACATCCTTAACGACGAAAAGGTGCCGTGGTACATGCCACTGCACAAGTATCGCGCGGGCGACCCGATGCCCGAGTCTGGGCCGCTCATCGCGAACAAAGTCGGTCAGGACCGGGACACGCCTGCGTACATCGTCGAATCGACGAGTTTCTTGCTCGACCTCGACACGCGCACTGATTGGACGACGCGCGCGGCAGACGCGTTGCTCGCGCGCCACGGTATCGAACGGACGGGAGGTCGCTGACGTGGAACTAAAGCGCGTCCTAATAGACCCAATTGCCATCTCAGTGTTCCTCTTGCTTGTCGTCCCGCTCGCCCTCGGGGCGCGCAATACCCAGTGGATGACGCCGCTTGCGTTGCCGGGCTATCTCATCCTCACGATTGGGTCTGCGCTTGGCAAGGCCCTGTTCCCCACTTTCGAGTTCTACGTGTTCTGGGTGCCACACGTCATCGTGAGCTACCTCATTGCGGTGGGCGTTGGAGTGACCTACCGCTGGGTTGTGGCTGGCTTTGGCGGCTGATAACACCCTACCCACTCGTTTTCACGCCTCTTAGCGGCCGTATAATAAGGTAGCTACTGTGTCTGTCCCCAGACGGGGTGACCTACAATGCCCCAATCAGGAACAAACACCCGGACACAGTCCGGCACACAGCGCTCACAAGAGCAACGTGCGAATCAACAGGGTGGCCAGCAAGACACCCAGCCGACTCAATCGTCCCAGGCGTCGTGGTTTGCAACAACCGCGGTTCGCACTGGTGTCATCGTCATCGGCTTCATCTTGCTGTTGTTCGCCCTGGGGCAGGCCGTTGGTGCAAATCTGCTGGGTATGGTCGCAGACGCGCTCAGCTCACAGACAGGCCAGTGGCTTATCGTGGCGTTCTTCGCCGTGCTCCTCATCGGAGCCGCCCAGCGGGGATTTACCGCGACGCGGTAACTTCCCGCGTTCCTGTCTTTCGGTACGACATGACACACTCTATGCCAATGATATACACGTGAGGGCGGAGCTGGCAGTAATGTGGTCATACAACGTTTCCGAAAATTATGCCAGAACAAACCCTCTCACTGAACCCGTTTCACACACGCTTGACAGCCTCACTCATGGATTGTTCAATACCGTTTAATCGCCAGAGGGGAAACGGTTGAAACGCTTTGAAACTACTCGAAACGGGTCGAAACCACTGACTCCCTTTATTACCTCCCCACTTCTTGACCGAATTGTGATGACGGTAAGCACCGACTCCCCAAATGCAGACGTGCAGACTGATACCCTCGCGGGTATGTCAGAAGACACAGACGACTCCCCCCTGACGCAGGACCAGATATTCCACCTGCTGCAGAACGAACGTCGCCGCGCGGTGCTCCGATACCTCGCCCAAACGGACGAGGACAGCGTCCGTATGCGTGACGTGGCAGAGCAGGTTGCGGCGTGGGAAAACGACACCACCGTCCAACAGCTGCACTCGGACGAGCGCCAGCGCGTCTACATCGCCCTCTACCAGACCCACCTCCCCAAACTCGACGACGAAGGCGTCATCGAATACAACCAGAGTCGCGGTATCGTCGCCCCCACGGCGCACGCCGCCCAGCTCTACCCGTTCATCGAAACGGACTCCCACGACGCCGCCACGTCGACACAGGAAACCGCGGAATTCGCAGACGGTCCAGAAGCGCCCGACGAAGGTGCAGACAACGACCTCGCGTGGTCGAACTACTACCTTGGACTCTCCTCTGCGAGCGCCCTCCTCCTCGGCGCAACCTCCCTCAGCCTCGTCCCGGCCGCGCTCATCTCGAGTTACCTCCTGAGCGTGCTCACGGTCGCCGCCTTCGGCATCACCGCCCTCGGCCAACGGTTCCTCTGACCACATCGAGCCCTCCAATCACCAGATCGCGCGTGACCGTCCTGTACGGTTGCGGCGCTACTCTTCCGTCTTCACGCTTTCTGCATCCGTGAACGACGGGTCTGCAACTTTCACGAGTTGCTTCCCAATGTTGTCGCCCTCGAACAGTCCCAAGAACGCCGCTGGCGCATTTTCGAACCCTTCCACGACTGATTCTCGGTAGGCGATGTCGCCCGACGCAACCCACGAAGCGAGGCGTTTCGTGGCCGTGCCGAAGTCGGCGGCAAAATCAGAGACGAGAAAGCCCTCGACCCGTGCACGACTCGTGATGAGTTGCCCGAATTTTCGTGGTCCCTGTGGTGGTTCTGTGGCGTTGTACTGCGAAATTTGTCCACAGACGGCTACGTTTGCGCCGACGTTGAGGTGGGGCATGACAGCGTCAGTGATGGGGCCGCCGACGTTGTCGAAGTACACGTCCACGCCGTTTGGACACGCTTCTGCCAACGCCTCAGTCATGTTCTCCGTGGTTTTGTAGTTGATTCCGGCGTCGAAGCCGAGTTCCTCGGTGAGCCACGCGACCTTCTCGTCACTGCCTGCGGTTCCGACCACGCGACAACCCGTAAGCGTGGCGAGTTGGCCAACGACCGAGCCAACGGCACCGGCCGCACCTGACACGACGACGGTATCGCCGGGCATTGGCTCTGCAACCTCTAAGAGACCGAAGTAGGCGGTTCGCCCGGGCATCCCAAGCACGCCAAGTGCGGTCGAGATGGGCGCAACGCTTGGGTCAACAGCCGTGAGTTCGTGGCCCTTCGCGGTGGCGTACTCGGCCCAATCGAGGTTCCCAGCGACGATGTCTCCGGGTTCGTAGCGTGCGTGGTTCGATTCAAGCACTTCGCCCACGACGCCTGCGCTCATCACGTCGCCCACGTCCCACGGTTCTGCGTACGAATCTGCGTCCCGCATCCGGCCGCGCATGTACGGGTCAACGGAGAGATAACAGGTCTTTACGAGCACTTCGTCGTGGCCGGGGTCGGGAAAGTCGGCTTCGACGAGGTCGAAGTCCTCGCGCGTCGGCGTTCCCGTTGGTCTGCTTGCAAGTCGGAACTGCCGGTTGGATTCGGTCATAGGGGGCATTCTGCCGCCCGAGGTTTGACGCTTCGGGTGGCGGATGTGGCCAACTCACACGTCAGTTGGCCAATGGGTATATCCGTTCGCTCGGAGTGAGGGACGGCTATGGGAGTAATTGATTCACTCATCGTGTTCGTCGTCGGTCTGCTCGTCGGTGGCTTCGGACTGTACGTGGGTGCCCGCGTACTCACTGACATGGACGACTACGGCCACGCGGTGGTGACGGCACTCATCGGGGCGGTCGTCTGGGCGATACTGAGTTTCATCCCGCTCATCGGGACGCTCCTCGCGCTCATCGCCTACATCGGCGTGGTCAACTGGCGCTACCCTGGCGAGTGGGGCAGTGCCATCGGCATCGCGCTCGTCGCATGGGTTACCGCGACGATTGTCTTGTTCTTCCTCAGCACGCTCGGAATCCTCTCGCTTGGCGCAATCGGGATTCCCGGCGTCTAATCAGTCGGAAAATTCAGCGCGCACGAGGTCGAGCGCTTCTTCGACCGCACCGATTTGGGTGAGGTAGCCCGCGCCAATCGACGCCTTGAGCGCGAGTGCTGGCGTTCCGGTGAGAATTGTTGGGCCGACCTGCGCGACGGTTTGCTCGCCAACAGTGACAATCCAGCCCGGTGAGTCGAAGCGAAACGCCGTCCGTCGCGGCGAGAAGCCTGCTGTCGGGTTGTGGGTCGCGATTTTCTCGATGCTTGTTGCGACCGCGCGCGCTTCTCGGAGGGCCGATTGGGCGCTTGCAGGCACGCGCTGGCCGTCTGCGTCGATGACGTCCGCAGCATCGCCGACGACGAACGTGCCGTCTGCAACCTCCAGCGTGTTCCGCACGCGGTGGCGAATGCCGTCGAAGGCAGCGGGGCCAGCGATACCGCCCGTCCAGATGAGTTGGTCATAGGCCATCGTTCCGTCTTCGAGGTGGACTTCGGTATCGTCCGCGCTCGCGACGGTGGTTTCGGTCTCGATGATGACGCCCTCGCTCGTGAGCGCGTCGCGGACGGCCCGACGGAAGTTTTTGGGGAAGCCCGGGGCAACGCTATGGGCCTGTTCGAGCAGTCTGATTTTCGGCTCCCACCCGCGTTCGTTCGCGAGTGCGGCGAGTTCACCTGCCGTTTGGATGCCAGAGAGTCCAGCCCCGCAGACGAGGACGTGGCCGTCTTCGGGGCCGAGTTCGATGAAGCGGTCGTGAATCGCCGTCGCGTCTGCGACGGTTTTGAGCGGCGTCGCGTGCGCTTTGAGTCCGGGCAACCCGTAGTACGCGGTTTCCGCGCCGAGACAGACCGCACAAACGTCGTAGGAAAGCGTTTCGCCCGTGTCGAGCGCCACCGTCTTTTCCTCGGGTGAGACGTGTTCGACGCGGGCGCGGCGTACCGTCTCGTCGGGGAACAGGTCTGAAAGCGAAATCGTCAGTTCCGCGGCGAGCGCGGGACGGCGAATCACACGGTGGAGTTCGTGCTGGATGAGGTGGGTTTCCGTGTCGTCTACGAGCGTCAGGGATGCGTCTGCGGGGAGTGAGCGGGAGAGTCGGTGGGTGAGGGTGAGGCCAGCGTAGCCAGCGCCAAGGACGAGGACGCGCATACGCCCTCTAGCATCGCCAGCCTCAAAACGGTCTAGAACAGGGCTTCCGATTCGTCGAGGATGTGGGCAGGGCCACCAATTTCCCAGACGTGGGTTTCGATGTCGAGTGCCGCGATGGCCTCCTCGACGCGGTCTGCGTACTCGGGTTTCGTGTTGACGTAGACGCTCGCACCGGTGTCGGTCGAGAAGTAGACGGGCACGCCGTCGTCGCGGAGTTCGCGGACGGTTTCGAACACGCGGAGGGTGTCTGGCTTCCAGTAGACCCAGCCCGCAGGGCCGGTCATGGTGGTTGCGGTGAGCGAGAGTGAGTCGTGTTCTGCAAGCTTGAACACGCGGTCGAAGTCAGCCTCGCGCAGGCCGTCGCGCATCTCGGCAATCTGGCCGTGGATGTGCGCCATCCGCGCGTCGAACATGTGGCTGTCCGCGGCTTCCTTGTGGGCTTCTTCGGTTTCCTTGTACGCTGGGACGAGCGCGGCGATGATGGCGACCTCGTCTTCTAAGCCCGAGTCGATGCGTTCTGAGCGACAGTCCTCGTCGTTGAGGCCGGTTCGGAGATGCGAGAAGCCGCCGGTGACGGCGCGAGCAGCGGAGGAAGAGCCACGGCGGGCGACCGCAGAAATTTCGGGGAGTGTCATGTCGAGGCCGGCAGCCTCACACGCGGCGAGCGCGGCAGCGGCGAATCCCGAGGAAGAAGAGCCAAAGCCGACGTTGCTCGGGAAGTTGTTCTCGCTCTCGAAGCGAACGCGCGTGTCGATATCTGCGAGCGAGCGGACGTGGTCTACGACGTGTTTGATGCGCTCTGCGCCGCGACCGGCGATCTCCTCGCCGTCCACGCGGTAGCTATCTTCGGCTAAGTCGTCGTCGAATTCGACGGTCGTCTTCGAGTGGCTTGGGGCGGTACAGAGGCTGATGCTGTCGTGATACGGCAGTCTCAGTTCCTCATCTCGCATCCCGTGGTACTTGACGAGTCCCTGAATGGGGTGGGCTTTCGCCGTCGCTTTCATACTTCATGCGGTGAGAGAAGCGCGCTTAATTCCTCCGCTCTGTGGTCTCGGCGGCCCGCACTGCTCTGGTAAACCGAACCACTCAATTGGGCTTGGGCGGTTTTCTCGCACATGGGAACGCCACTTTCGTCGCGCGAGGAACAAGCTGAAGAGGTTGTAGAACGCCTCTACGAGGAGTTCCCCGACACGACGATTTCACTTCGGTACGCAAACCGCCTTGAACTCCTGATTGCCGTGATGCTCTCCGCGCAGTGTACCGACAAGCGCGTGAACAAGGTCACGAAGGAGCTGTTCGCCAAGTACGATTCTGCAGAAGCGTACGCGAACGCACCACAGGAAGCGCTGGCCGAGGACATCTCCTCGATTACCTACTACAACAACAAGGCGAAGTACATCCGGAGTGCGTGTGCGGATATTATCGAAAAACACGACGGGGAAGTGCCGGATACCATGTCCGAGTTGACTGATTTAGCTGGGGTGGGTCGCAAAACGGCGAACGTCGTCCTCCAACACGGCCACGACATCGTGGAGGGTATCGTCGTGGACACCCACGTCCAGCGGATCTCTCGCCGTCTGGGTATTACTGAAGAAAAGAGTCCGAAGAACATCGAACAAGCCCTCATGCCACTCATCCCGCGCGACGACTGGCAGAATTTGACCCACCTGTTCATCAGCCACGGTCGGGCGACGTGTACCGCCATCAACCCAGATTGCGATGACTGCGTGTTAGAAGACATCTGCCCCTCGTCCAAAGTTGACCAAGAGGTCGATTTGGCGAAGGGCGAAGCCTGGTAAGCACCCGAATTATTTTCCCGATTCGTCGCACTCGTTCATTCACGGAAAATGTCAGCGCCAAAGGGTCTTACAGACCGCGTGTTCGCTTCTCATTTCGTTAGCTTGCCACGGGTTGTGTTCGTCTGCATCGTCGCGCTCGTTGGGCTCCTCATCGATGTGACTGTGCTCGATTTATTCGGTATCGAAACCGTCACCGATGCAGCCGTTCAGTTTCTCATCATGACGCTCGGTGGCTATCTCGGCCTGACGTTCGCAGACATGGTGTGAGTCGCGCACCTCAGAAAAACTGGTACTTCGTGAGAAATCGCGCCATCCCCACAATCCACGCGAAAATCCAAAAAATCACGTAGCCGAACACGCCGATGCGGAGGCGCCGCCGCCAGAAATCCATCTTCTCAGAGCCGATTTCTGTGAGCAACACATCCTCGTCGTAGTCGTGGTAGAGGTTGTGTTTCCACTTCGCCTGAAAGATGCGGACGATACCCGTTAGGGCGAACACAAGCATCGCGTAGGCTTGGAGCCCGAGGAAGGAGTGGAGGGCGACAAAGCCGTTCAACTGTTCGGTGAGTCGAGGCACCATCCAGAACACGACGGGACCGGTGTTCAACGCGAGGCCAACGAAGATGAATTTGAGGTGGTAGGTGAGGACGCCCCACGTCACCTCGTCTGCGTCTATCATAATCCACGCGCCGTAGAGGTAGAACGGAAAACTGAGCGTCACGAGGAGGGCAGCCACGGCCGCAGTCGTGGCGTCCGGCAGGCCGAGCATGACCGGGAGTAGCGAGGCGAGGCGCTAAAACATGGCGAAAGCAACGGAAGCGTGGGGTTCGGAAAGCGTTTACCGGTCGAACACTAACTTTCCCGGAAATGGGAGATGCTCGTTCCACGGGCCCAGACGAACTCGACGAGCAAGCAGCTGGCTCGGCGGGCGAGGAGTCGCCGTCTGTGGAAGAACTCCGAAAGCGCGTCGAAGAGAAGTACGACTTCGACAACTTCGGTCCGGCCGACATGGCGAAGATGACGCCCGAAGAGTGGGACGTGGCGTTCGACCCCGACTCGTGGATTACGGGCGACGAACTGTTAGCTCGCGTCGAGTCAGACCTGCGCTGGCAGGTTGCCACGCGCGAAGTCTTCGCCCGCGTCGAACGCATTGCCGAAGACGGGGAAGAATGCCTGCTTGCGTACTCAGACGAGGGGTACGCCGTCATCTACGCAGACGGGAGCGTCGAAGGCAGCGGGACGATTCTTCGGGACGTAAAGCCCACCGTCGCGCTCTGCTCGATGGACGACTACGACCCACATATCGCCCCCGAGGGCCGCGTGCTCCCGAGCCCGGACGACGTGCGCGAAGGAACGGGCAAACTCGGCAACACCGTCTTGCTCACCGTTGGCTCGCTCAACGTGTTCGCCGGACTCGTCCTCCTCTTTGGGCCGTTTATCTACGACCCGCTCTTACCAACGCTCTGTACGCCCGCGGCGAGTGGCGGCGGATTCGTCTGTGGGACCCCGCTCGGTGAAGTGACGATGTTCCCGGTTGGGCGGGCGATTTTGCTCACGATTCTCGTCGGGCTTGGCTTCCTCGCCTTTGGGCTGTTCCTCTCGATTATCGTCGCGAATGCGCGGCTTTCAGACCGGTTCCGGGCGGAGGAGTACCGCGACCGATTGCGGGCGCTCGACCTCGAATCCGGGTCGTACCCAGAGGCGCTCCCCGAAGAATGGCGCGACCGCCTCGACGCGGCCCGCAGAGCGCGCCAGTTAGACGCCGCCACTGAGCGCGATGGGGCTGGCGCATCGTTCCCGCAGGAATAACGGCTACGTGCTAGCTCGATACGGAAATTTTGCCACCAGCGCATTCGGACCTGACACCCGACAGTACACGCGCCCACGCCCGTATTCGGTGGGTTTATACAAACCGGGTACTGACTTCCCAACTGTACATGAAGCGACGGGACTTTCTACTGACCGCCAGCGGTGTTGCAGGCGGTACCGCCGTCGTCGGCGCTGCCCCCGCTGTGGCCCAGGAGGAGCCTACATCCTCCAACAATAGTTCCTCTGGCGAGGGCACGACGACGCCAGGGGCGGGTAACAACAGCACGGACGGCAGTGGCGGCGGTGGCGGCGGTGGCGGCTCGAAAACCGTGACCGTCGGCCCCGGCGGTGACCTCATCTTCACCCCCGGTACCGAAGAACCGCTCTACGCATCGCCCGGGACGACCGTGCAGTTCGTCTGGGAATCTGACAACCACAACATCGTGGTGGACAGCCAGCCAGACGGCGCGGGCTGGGAAGGCTCAGAATCCCTCGAAAACACGGGATTCACCTACGAACACACGTTCGATACCCTCGGTACCTACGAGTATCATTGCCAGCCCCATGCCTCCTCGGGGATGACAGGTGAAATCATCATCAACGAGTCCGGTGCGCCACCGCAAAGCGCGGAAGTTGAGATTGACGCAGAGGAGATGGGTGTGCCGATTCAGGCGCACTTCGTGGGCATCGCGACGATTCTCATGCTCGTCGTTTCGCTCATCTATACGTTCTTCCTGCTCAAGTACGGCGAATCACCCCACGCAAAAGGAGGTAACAACTAATGAGTTCTTCAGACAGCAGTTACGGTGACATTCACCGCTACGAACCAGCCCGCGAGAGCACGGCCGCGGCAATCGCAATTGTCCTGCTTACGGTCATCGAGATCGCGTTCGTTGGCCTGTTCGTGTTTGGGCTGCTCACGGGCTGGTCGAAGGGGGACCAGACCGGGCTTGGGAGCATGTTCCTCGGTGGCGTGTTGTCGGTCATCTTCATCGACCTCGCGTTCATCCTCATGCTCTACCGCAAGGAGTTCCTCCCAGACGTTATGATTGTGAAAAAGCGTCGGCGCAAGTGGGAAGACCTCTACATCAAAGAAGAGGATATGTATGGCTCCAGTGCGTCCAGCGAGGGGCCGTGGGAGAGCATCAAACGCGCAGTCTATCCCTACTATAAGAGATAATCATGCCAGTAGACGACGACAAATATCCAACTGAATCAGGCCGCCGACGCTTCGTAAAGGGCGTCGTCGGGAGTGCGACGCTCGCCAGTGTCGGCACGGGCGGGGTTGCGGCACTTAACTCGGCCACCTCGCCGAGTGGTGCCGGTGGTGGTATCACACAGTATCTTGGCATCGAAAACACCGCGGGGCCTGCCCCGCGCGGCATGCCACAGATTCCCCTCGAAATCGACTCAGAGGGGTTCATCAAGGGCGTCTGGCCGGAGCCAGAGAAGCGAACGGTTCAGGGACAAGAGATCACGGTCGCCGAGATGGAACTCGGCGGCGAGACATACTCGACTGAATGGTTCCAGTACTGCGGTGCACAGACGCTCCCAGGCATCCAGCCAGACGCAGACCAAGACAACTTCTTCCGGTCGTCAGGTGACCCACCGTACAGTTGGCAGGCGGACACCTACTCTGCCGGCGACAAAATCCACATCGACGATTTCGCGGACTACGAATCGTGGGGTAACGGTATCGGTCAAGGCGGCCTCGGAAAGCCCGCAATGGGGACGTGGCGTTCGGTCGACGTTACGCCACAGGAACAGATTCCAGTGCAGGTCGTCCGCAGCTCGCAAATCCTCGAACGTGCAGAGAGCGGCGAAGACGAGTTCGCAGAGTGGATTCGAGCGAGCACCGTAGACGGCTGTATTGGTTGGCTCAACAAGTGTACACACTTCTGCTGTGTGCCCGGATTCAAATCCATCTCTGGCAGTGACAAGTTCAACGCGGAGAACGACGTGTACTGCCCGTGCCACCAGTCGGTGTACGACCCATTCAGCACGATCAAGAAATCGTTCGTGGCACTGCCGCGCCCGGAGGGTGAATAATGAGTCTCGAACGGAAAGACGAGATGGACCACGGCGCGTGGATGAAGGAGAAAGATTTGACCGCGGTCGAACAGACATACCTGACGGTACTCATCTGGCTCGACCAACGGCTTCGTCTCGTTGACTACCTCGAATTGCTCGAGAATCTCTACTACAAAGTCAACCTGCAGATGCCAAAGAGCCACACCGAGCAGTACAACTTGGACAACAAGTTCTGGTACTGGTATCCGCTCTACGCCCTCGGGAGTTTCTCGACGTTGGCCTACGTGGCGGCCGCAATCAGTGGCGCGTTGCTCGGGTTCTATTACGCACCCGCGACGACGGGCGACCCGTCGACGGCGTACAACTCGATTGTGTTCATCATGCAGGACCTGAACTTCGGGTTCATGCTCCGGTCGATCCACCGCTGGTCTGCACAAATCATGGTCGCGGCCGTGTTCTTGCACATGCTCCGTGTCTACTTCACGGGCGCGTACAAGGAGCCACGTGAGCTCAACTGGATCATCGGCATCATCCTCATCAGCCTCACGCTGGTGTTCGGGTACACCGGGTACCTGCTGCCGTGGGACCAACTCGCGTTCTGGGCCGGGCAAATTGGCGTCGAAATGGCGCTGTCCATCCCGATTGTCGGGGAGTGGGCCGCACAGCTCCTCTTCGGTGGGTTCACGCTTGGACAAGCAACGCTCCAACGAATGTACATCCTGCACGTCTTCCTGTTGCCGTTCGTGGTGACGGCGGTCATCGCCCTCCACATCGGCATCGTCTGGATGCAGGGCATCGCGGAGCCACACTAGAGAATCATGAGCGAAAACAACGACACAGAAGTCAGAACCGACGGCACTGGCATCGTCCCGCCGGACGATGAGACGCCCACGTGGCTGGAGCGCAAACAGCGCACCGAGGGTCTCTCCCGGCTGACCTACGAGTACTTCGAGCGCTCGCGGCGTGAAGACCAAGACCTGCGCATGTCCTCTAGCTACGTCGAACGTGACGTGCTTGGCTTCCCCGCGTGGCCCCACGAGATGATTCGGAATCTCTCGCTCGTGGCGTTCTTCACCGGAATGTTGCTGTTCCTGTCTGCGACGCTGCCACCGCACATCGGTCCACCAGCAAACCCGAGTACGACACCGGCGATTATCCTGCCTGACTGGTATCTGTACTGGTCGTTCGGCCTGCTGAAGATGGGGCCGCTCAACCCCGACCTCGCCATCATCGGCGGACAGAAACTGATGGCGGACGCAACGTATGGCGTGGTTGCGAACCTCATCGTAGTGGGTGCGATTGCGGTCGTCCCATTCCTGAATAAGGGCAGCGCGCGCAGACCGGTCGAGGAGCCGTTCTGGGCGTCCGTTGGTGTGTTTGGCGTGGTGTTCGCCCTCACCATCAGCGCACTCGCAGTCAAGAACCTCGTTCCAATGAACGCAGACCTCCTGTTCGACCTGACGTTCCTCGCGCCGTTCGTCTGTGGCTTCATCAGCTATGCGGTGTTGAAGGCGATGCGCGAAGGCTACATGTTCGAACTCAACCGCCGGTACTACCGCCTGCGACCACCGCAGTAACCGGATTTCCACCACTTTTCGTCATATGACACCAACCGATGAGCGCTCGCCGGACGCAACCCCGTCTGAGCAACGCGCTCGTGACGTCGAAGTCCCGATTCGTCTCTATAAAACCATCACCGTGTTCTCGACGCTGTTCGCCGTGGTCGCCGTCGTTGGCGGGTTTCTCGTCATCGACGCAGCCACCCAACAGTCGTCGCTCGCTGCGGACGAGGTGAACCTCCCGATTGCGCTGCTTGGGATTGGGCTGATTGCGTTCGGCGCCATCGTGTACGCCTTCTCGACACGCTTTCGCGCTCAGGGAATGGGAAAGTCTAAAGACGACGCCGACGAACCTGCAGATAATGGCTGACGAATTCGCAAAAGGGCTTGGCATCTTTACGGGTGCTGGCTTACTCTGGATGGTTCTCGCAGGGTGGTACAACACGCCCAGCTTCGAGGGTGACCAGCTTATCGGGGCGACGCCCGAAGGGCTTGACCTGTACGGGACGATGGCCGTCTACCTCCGCGACGCACTGTTCTGGTTCGCTATCCTCGGCGCACTCATGTTCTGGGTCGTCATCCCGGCGGTGAACCAGCTGCGCGCCGCTCGTGCAGAGCGCGCGAAATCAGAATAACGACGCTTCTCTTTCGTTTCTCACCACCGCGAGCCATGGGCTTCCCCGCGAAATCGTTTTTCACGAATAACGCGTCGTGAGGGTATGGACGCGCTGTGTCGAGAGGGGTGGGCGCAGAGACAGCCACGGGTGCGCTGGCAGAACGTCCCCGTTCCAGAGCCGCATGTGACTGCGCTCGTTTTGAGCGCCATCCTCTCCGTGTTTCACCCTATCCGATTTGTGCAGCGGCCCCGTCGCGTTCGTCAGTGTAGCCATGTGCTTCTCGGACTCAGTGGGGCGACCATCGCGGCAGCAGTCCGGGCCGTTGGTACAGCCGACCTCGAGAACGCTCCATCGCTCGTCACCGCGTTCCCCTACACCCACAGTCGGAATCCGATGTACGTGGCGTGGACGGGGCTGTACGTCGCCATTGGACTGCGCTGGAACAGCATCTGGCCGTTCGTGTTCCTCCCGCTCGTGGCAGGTTGGACGCATCTCGTGGTTCGGCGTGAGGAGGCGGCGCTGGCGCGCAGCTTCGATGCGGAGTATCGTGCGTACTGTGCCGAGGTCAGGCGGTATCTGTGAGTGGTCGAGAACTCACTCAGCAGGGAAAACCGAAGAAAATGACGGTGATTACCCGACGATGGCGGTCCAGACTGGTTCGACGATGAAGAACAGCGTCTGGAAGGCCACGTAGAGTAGCGCCAGCACGGAGGCGGCGATTGCGCCTTTCGGCGTGTCGAGTGGCACGTCGCGACGGGCTTCGACGAGGCGTGCCTCGAACTCGAAGAAGTCAGTGATGACCATGCCGAGGATGAGGATGCCGGAGACGAGCCCCGCATAGGAGTCCCACGTGAGGTAGTAGAGCGTTGCGAGGACGAGCAGTGCCGTCGTCACATTGTGGAGCATCGAGCGGCTCATCGCGTCTGCGCCCCCGTCGTTGTTCTGGTTTACGTGAGACCGGTGGGCGACGATTCGTGTCACCATGTTGGCCAACAGGAGTCCGAGAACGACGAACTCGATGTAGGGGCCGACGATGGTGTCAAGCGGGCCGAACATCGCAAGCGTTTGCATAGGCGTTTCTCAGTCCGTAACCCATTAGAACTTTTCCAATCTACCGGACGCCCGACCCCGAGAGAACAGGGGTTGTTTCGGGGACGACGGCGACCGAAAGTGCTGCTGCAGTCGAGATAGCAACGGACATTCCTGTCGGAACAATCAGCTCACGGCGTGTATCGGCCAATAACTCTACTTCCGCCTCGTCGCGCACCACAGAAACAGAGAGGTCGGCCATCGGGAGCACCCAGTGGCTTCGGTCGATGGCAAACGGGGAGATAGGGACAATACTCGCCAACTCGCTCGGTGCGACGACCGACCCGCCCGCCGCGCGCGCGTAGCCGTGGCTGCCCGCGGGGGTCGCGACGACGACGCCATCGGCGCGGAACTCAGCCACGCGCTCGCCCATAGACGAGATGGCGTACTCAGAGATGCGTGCTGGTTCGGTCGTGACGAGCATCACGTCGCGCAGCGCACGGACGGTTCGTTCCCCGACGGTCGCAGCGATGAGTGGCACGGCTTCTGTGTCGAAGTCGCCCGCAACGAGCGAGGCTACGGCGTCGGGTGCATTCTCGCGCGCGACAGACGGGATGCCAGCCGCTGCAGCAATCGGGAGAACGGGGACAGACACGCCCTCAGGAATGAGCGATAAGAGCGCCTCCTCGCCCACCGTGACGAGCGCGTCAACGTCGTCGGTCGCAGCCGGGTCGAAAACAGCGTCGCCACCAGCGTCGGTGATGGCGTCGATGATGGCAGTGGCCCGTGAGGGGGCGAACACGCCAATTTTCACATCGACACCTCCCGGCCGGTGAGCCTGCGACCAGTCATTAGCCTGAATGACGTACTGGGCTGCCAAAAGACTGCGGGATTCGACAACAGGCGGACGGTCTTAGTACGGCCAGTCGCCCGTGAGTTTGAGCGCCGTGTCGAGATTCTCGGCTTCGAGTGCGGCTGCGATCTCCTCGGAGTGCTTGTGCGCCACCGCAAACTCGTCGCTTGCGAGGTGGACGGCGAGTTCCGTAAGTAAAATCGCGCTTTCGCGGAAGTTGCGTTTTTCGAGCTTGTCGAGGGTGTCCGCGCGGGTGTGGCCCCAGCCGCGGCCCGATTCGCCGGTCTCTGCGGTGACGTGGTAGCCGGGGACGCCCCACTGGACGAACTCCCAGTGGTCTGAGTGCGGGCCAAGGCGTGGGGTCGCCGTCATTGGGTGGTCGAATTGCTTTGAGATTTTGTTGACGGCGGCTTTGAGTTCGTCGAAGCCGTGGGTGTAGAACTTGAGGTCGCGCCCTTGGACGACGCCGTCGTTGTTGAGAATGGCTTTGATGGCGTCGTGGTCCATCGTCGCTGCGGCGTGGCTCGCGCCGACGAGGCCGACTTCCTCTGCGCCGAAGATGAGGAAGTGAACGCGCGTGTCGAGTTCGTCCTCGCGGGTTTTGAGCGCGCGGGCGAGTTCCACGGCCATCGCCGTGCCTGCGCCGTTGTCCATCGCGCCCTCGCAGATGTCGTGGGCGTCCACGTGACTCGTGATGAGAACCGCCTCCTCGGTGTCCGGCCCGAGGTCTGCGTGGATGTTCTGGCTCGTCGCGTCGTGAATGTCTGCTTCGACGGCGACGGTCACGTCCTCGCCTTCAAATCGCCGCGAAAGACGCGCACCGACCTCTTTCGAGACGCCGACGGCGGGAATCTCGCCGATGGGCGCGGCGTCCATGCCAACGCTCCCGGTGGGCGCGAGACCGCCTTCGACATGGTTGCGGAAGATGAAGGCCGCCGCACCACCTTCGACGGCGTGGTAGTACTTTTCGCGGCGGTGGGGGAAGCGTTCGTACCAGTTCGGGACGTTGGTCGAGACCATGACGATTTTCCCTTCGACATCTGCGTCCTCGAAGTCCTCTGGGAGGCCGTAGCCGAGGTCGACGAGCGCTGCAGTCTCCTCGCCGCTTGGACTGCGCGGCAGGGCGATGCAGCGCTCTTCGCTGTCGCCAGTCCGGATGGCGCTCGTCCCGCGCGTCCAGCCCTGAATCGGGAACTCGTCGAGGTGTGCGTCGCGCGCGCCGACCGCTGCTAAGGCGTCGCGCGTGGCTTCTGCGGCTTCACGTTCGCCCGCGTTTCCAGCCTGTCGGTCGCCTACGTCTACGAGCCGTTCTAGATGCTCCCAGCCAACGGTGCTGGTGAAGGTTTGGCCAATCCAGTCGGTCATATCGAAGTGGTCTCTGCACAGGGCAAAATACTGCCCGGTGTCGGGTTCGTGGATAGAATTTTATTCCACGGCGCGAACCTACCACAGTATGCGGGATGTACTCGACGAGTGGCGGCCGATTATCGACGAGGAGATTGCCCGGCACCTCCCTCGCGATGTAGACGCGTCCTACCTTGCGGAGTTTTTCGGTGACCCGACCTACCGGTACGACGCCGTTGCCCTTCAGGAGGCGCTTTCGACGCCGCTCTGGGAGTTGCTCGACCGTGGCGGCAAGCGCTGGCGCGCGGTCATTTTCGTCTTGCTCACGCAGGCCTTTGGCGAAGACCCAGAAACCTACCTCCCCTACGCGGTGATTCCAGAAATCCTTCACAACGGCACCATCATCGTAGACGACGTCGAAGACGGGGCAACCCTCCGCCGTGGCGCTCCGGCGCTCCATCACGTGTTTGGCGAAGATATTGCCCTGAACGCGGGCAACGCGATGTACTTCCTGCCGCTGAAAATTCTGACGCACAATCCCGGCAACCTCTCGGCTGAAGCCCGGCTTGCGGCCTACGAGATGCTCATGTACGAGTTGAACCGGACACATCTCGGCCAGGGCATGGACATCCTCTGGCACAACGAAAAGGAGATTCGCGTTGGCGAGCCCGAATATCTCGAAATGTGTGCGTGTAAAACCGGGTGTCTCGGGCGCATCGTCGCGCGACTCGCGGCCATCGTGACGGGGCAATCGGCCGCGGTCGAACGCTACGTCGCACGCTACGCGGAACTCATGAGCATCTCCTTCCAGATTGGCGACGACATCTTAGACGTCGAAACCGCGCTCGAAGACGGTGGCGAATTTGGCAAGGAGTTTGGCAACGACATCCGCGAAGGCAAAAAGACGCTGATGGTCATTCACGCAGCAGAGACTGCAGACCCCGAAACCGTCGCGCGCTTAGAAGAGATATTGTGGGCGGACGAAAACACGGACGACGAAATCGAAGCAGTCCTCGACATCTTCGTCGAAACCGGGAGCGTCGAATACGCTCGTGAGCAGGCACTCGCGCTCTCTGCGGCGGCGCGCGAGGCACTCTCGAAAGTCGAGTTGGAGCCTGCGGCCGCAGAGAAACTCGCCGCGTTCACGCGCTTCGTCGTCGAGCGCAACGTGTAGCGCTTATGCCCGACCGGTACTGACGAACAGCCATGACCGACCAGTCGGATTTTGCGTTTGCGTATCCACTGTTGAAAGAACTCACCGAAGCGCACGGTGTGCCGGGCTACGAAGACCGCATCCGCGAGCTTGTTCGCCGCGAATTCGAAGGACACGTCGATAGCGTCCAGTCTGACGCGATGGGCAACGTCGTCGGAACTGTCGAAGGCGCATCGGACTACGAGGTCGTCATCGCCGCGCACATGGATGAGATTGGGTTCATCGTCCGCCACGTCACCGACGACGGCTTCCTCCAGTTGGACGCACTCGGCGGCTGGGACCCAGCCGTGCTCAAAGCCCAGCGCGTGGTCGTCCACACCGACGACGGCGACCTGACGGGCGTCATCGGCTCTGTGCCGCCCCACACGCTCACAGAAGAACAGAAGAAGAAAGACCCGAAGGTCGAAGACGTGTTCGTCGACCTCGGGCTACCGGGTGAAGAGGCGAACGAACGCGTCAGCGTGGGCGACCTCGTTTCGATGGAGCAGACGACGACGGTCGTTGGGAACACCATCTCAGGGAAGTCCTTAGACGACCGCGTCTGTCTGTTTGCGATGCTCGAAGCCGCAAAGCGCATCGAGAATCCTGCCGTGACTATTCACTTCGCCGCGACCGTCCAAGAGGAGGTTGGCCTGCGCGGTGCGGAGGCGCTCGGCGTGGACTTAGACCCCGACCTCGCACTCGCGCTCGACGTGACCGTGGCGAACGATGTGCCCGGGTTCAAGCCCGGCGACTACGTCACGACGCTCGGCGCGGGCGCAGCCATCAAACTCAAAGACGGAAGCGTCATCACGAACCCGAAGGTGAACAAGCGCCTGCGCGCGGTTGCAGCGGAGCACGACATCACCCACCAACTCGAAATCCTGCCCGCGGGCGGGACGGACACAGGCGGCCTCCAGAACTCCGCCGGCGCAAAGCCCGTTGGCGCGATTTCGATTCCGACGCGTTACCTCCACACGGTGGCAGAGAGCGCCCACCACGCCGACATCGCGGCTACGATTGACCTTCTGACCGCATTCCTCACCTCGGAAACTGGCCAGCACGACTACTCGTTCTGACCGGACGGTCCGCCCGACCAGACGGTTCTTTATAAAGGGGCACGGACGAGAACCAAAGTATTCAGTACGGGGTGGGTCTTAGCCCCGCCCATGAGCGATGACAATTCTGAGAAGGCGGTGAGCCGTCGGGGCTTCCTCCGGGCCGCCGCAGGGACTGCAGCGGTCGCCGGCGCTGCGGGCAACGCAAGCGCACAGGAAGAAGGTGGGAACAACAGCTCAGAGGGCGGCTCTGGTGGCGGTGGCGGCTCGAAAACGGTCGAAGTCGGCCCGGGTGGCGACCTCGTGTTCACCCCCGGCACCGAAGAACCACTGTACGCCTCCCCGGGAACCACGGTGACGTTCACGTGGGGGTCTGACAACCACAACATCGTGGTGGACAGCCAGCCAGACGGCGCGGGCTGGGAAGGCTCAGAATCCCTCGAAAACGAAGGGTTCACCTACGAACACACGTTCGACACCCTCGGTACCTACGAGTATCATTGCCAGCCCCACGCCTCCTCGGGGATGACGGGTGAAATCGTCATCAACGAGTCGGGTGCCGCGCCCGCTGGCGGCGGTGCAACGTCCCCGATTCCGGACAGCGCGAAGGTCATCGGTATCGCGACGACCATCGGCCTGTCGACGGTACTCGGCTTTGCCTACTTCTTCATGAAGTACGGCGGCGACTACGAAATCGACGAGTAATCAGGCGAGGTCTGGCGGTTGGTGAATCGTCAACTCGACGGTTCTGCGTCGCCCTTCGATGTCGGCGACGATTCGTTCGACCACCCGCTGTGCTTCTTCGAGGATGAGCGGTTTGACTTTTCGCACCACCCAGTCGAGTGAGACGAATCGCGGGAGATTGAGCGCGCCGACGTGCGCTGAATGCGGGTCGTATTCGATGTAGAGCCAGACGCGACAGGCGTCCGCTTCGCCCTCGGGGGGTTCTATTTCATCCACGCGCCAGTAGCCTGTCGCCTGTAAGTCCTTTACAACCTCCCACTCGATTTCGTTCGGTGGCGAGAGGTCGGTGACGCGCGAGCGAGCCGTATACGAGAGTTTCCACCACGTAAAGCGTAGGTCGTACTCCGTGCCCGGGCTGCCGTCGCCGTAGCGGCGCACTTCCTGAAGATGCTTCGAGTAGCGCGTGTACCGCGGGAAATCGACGAGAAACTCGTACACCTCCTCGGGGGGCAGATAGATGACGGTGCTGACTTCGATTTCGTCCACGGGACAGCATAGGTGCGTGCAAGCAAGAAGGTGTGCCCGAACCAATTGGTTTGTAACCCCAAGCCACAAATTCTCACGCAATGACCGACGAAAACCGACACGACGTCCTCATCGTAGGTGGCGGGGTTTCCGGCCTCACCGCGGGCATCTTCACCGCTCGCGCGAATCTGGACACGCTCGTCGTCACCCACGGCGAATCAATCCTCAAGCGCAATTCTCACTTAGAGAACGTTCCCGGCTTCCCGGCGGGCGTCAACTCGCGGCTGTTTCTCGACATGACCCGCGCGCAGGCGGCGCGAAACGGCTGTATCTTCACCGACGAGCGCGTCATCGCCATCGAACGTGACGATGCGGGATTTGTCGTGAACACCGACGAAGGCATCCTCAAAGCCGAGCGCGTCATCGCCGCGTCGTGGGCCGACAGCACGTATCTCGAGAACCTCGACGTGGAGCTCGACAAACGCGGGAGCAAGCAGTACATCGGCATCGACGACAACGGGCGCACCGACGAACCCGGCCTCTACGCCGCGGGCAGACTCGCCGCCCAGTACCACCAGACCGTCGTGTCGGCGGGCCACGGGGCACAGGTCGCGCTCACGCTCATCCACGACTCTGACGTGCCTTTCTACAACGACTGGGTCGCCCCCGAGGGCTACTTCACCGAGCGCGGTCGCGAGGTGCCACCGGGCTGTGAGGAGATTTCAGAAGCCGAGCGCAAGCGCCGCGAGAACCAGTCGCGCGAACTGATGCAGTCGTATTTCGAGGAGCCACACCCGGATGAGCCGACGATGCACCCGAGCGTGCTCGCCGCCCGCGCGGAAGAAGACGAGTAACCCCACGCGACTGTCCTATACTTTTACCCTCGCGCGACAGAGGTACGACAAGAATGCTAGAGGGAGTGAACGTTGCACTGGGCGTGACCGGGAGCATCGCGGCGGTCAAAACCGTGGAACTCGCCCACGAACTACGCCGCCACGGGGCGTCCGTCCGGGCGGTCATGACGAACAGTGCACAGGGAATCATCCATCCGTGGTCGCTCGAATTCGCCACGCAGAACCCCGTCGTCACCGAAATCACGGGCAAGGTCGAACACGTTTCACTGTGTGGCTACGACGGCTGGGCGGACGTGCTCCTCCTCGCTCCTGCCACCGCAAACTCCGTGGGCAAAATCGCGGGCGCGGTTGACGACACGCCGGTCACAACGTGCGCGACGACGGCCCTCGGTGCTGGAATTCCCGTTGTCATCGCCCCGGCCATGCACGAGCCGATGTACGACCACCCCGGCGTCTTAGCAGCCATCGAGAAAGTCGAGTCGTGGGGCGTCCACTTCGTCTCACCACGCATCGAGGAGGGGAAGGCAAAAATCGCTACCAAGGACACAATCGCCCTCTCCCTCGCGCGCCACGTCACCCCGAGCCCGCTCTCGGGCAAGCACGTCGTCGTCACGAGTGGTGGCACCTCGGAGGCGGTTGACCCCGTGCGCGTCATCGCAAATCGCTCGTCGGGCAAAACCGGCCGCGCCGTCGCCCGCGCACTCTACGTCAGAGGCGCGGATGTGACGCTCGTCCACGACGGCCCCGACGTACCGTACGCAGACGTTGTGCGCGTCGAAACAGCTGCAGAGATGCTTGACGCGGTCATGGACGCGGCGGAAACTGCAGATGCGCTCATCTCCGTGGCCGCAATCAGCGACTACACGGTCGAAACGAGCGACGAGAAGCTTCGCTCGAAACAGGACGATCTCTCGCTTTCGCTCGTCCCGACGCCAAAGCTCATCGACAGCGTGCGCGAGGCGCACCCCGACCTCACCATCGTTGGGTTCAAAGCTGAGTCGGACGGCGACGACGACGCGCTCATCGAGAAAGCCCGCGAGATTCTCTCCCGTGCTGGTCTCTCGTTTGTCGTCGCGAACGACGCGAGCGTGATGGGGAAAGACGAAACGCGCGCGCTCATCGTTCGTGAACACAGCGCGCGAGTGTTCGACGGAGAAAAAGCCGCCCTCGGCGTTCGCGTCGCAGAAGCGCTAGAGGCCGAGTTTTAATCGTCCCTGTCGCCCGGCCACTCGATTTCGTTCACGAACGGAACGCCCATCTTCTGGGCCGCTCGCGAAATCATGTGCGCACCCGTGGGTGCGGTCAGGAACAGGAAGCCGATGCCGACGAGCGAGGTCAGCCCCTCTGCGCGGGGCCCGAAGTAGACGAACGAGGCGAGGAACATGGAGGCCACACCGAGCGTGGTTGCCTTACTCGTCGAGTGCATCCGGTTGTAGACGTTCGGGAGGCGAAGCAGGCCCACGGTGCCGACGGTGAGGAAGAACGCGCCGACGGCGACGAGGGCGACGATGACGACGCCTTGGATGGTGGAAATCGCGGCAGTCATTCGATGATGTCCCCCTCCGTGACGTAGCGCGCCACGGCAATCGTACTGATGAACCCGATGATGGCGAGCACCAGCGCCACGTCGATGAAGAGCCCTTCTTCAGAGAGGAGGGCGACCAACACCGCGATAGCGACGACGTTCGTCCCGATGGTGTCGAGTGCGACGACGCGGTCTGGCGTCGTTGGCCCCGTGATGACGCGGTAGCCCGCGAGCAGCGTGACGCTGCTTGCGACGATGAGGCCCGCCTGTAAGGCGAGCAAGACGAACTCGGGTGCGGCGGCCTCAGTTGCCATCTGGCTCACCTCCGTAGACGGGGACGGGGTCGTCGGGACTCAGTTCTTCGTCGAAGATGACCAGTGCGTAGTCCTCCCACGTCCGGATGGGTGCCACGATTGCCGCGGGGTCGCGGGCGTCGATGGCGTGGACGTAGAGGGTGTTCGTCTCCTCGTTGTAATCCATAGTGAGTGTCCCTGGAGTCAGGGTGATGCTGTTTGCGATGGTCGTGATGCCGAGGTCGGATTTGACGCGCAGGGGCACCTCGATGACGCCCGGGTGAATGGGCATCGACGGCGAGAGCACCCGGTAAGCGACGTCCACGTTCGCGGTGGCGAGTTCCCGGAGGAACACGAGGACGTAGAGCAGCGCGTACGGCACGGCGTTCACCGCCCGGCCGAGTTTCACGCTTTCGGCGTAGAATCGGCGGAAGCCAAACGCGATGGGGATGCCGAGTGCGAGTCCGAGCAGGAACTCGCCGAACAGCGCGACGGGCTCGAACAGCGGCGCGCCGCGGACGAACAGCCAGAGCACGGCGAGCGAGACGCCGAGCACGGGCCAACGTTTCATGCCACCACCTCCGGGGCGACGGCTTCGACGTAGCCAGTCCGGTCGAGCGCGGCGTTCGCGGCGGCGTTCGCGGCGTCCATGACGGGGTCGAACCCGATGCCGAGGACAACGACGCCGAGGGCGAGCGCCACGACGGCGACGGTCAGCGCGGTCGATGGTCGGTCAAGAATCTCGACTGGCTCGCCCCAGAAGCCGCGATTCCACGCGCGCGAGAAGTACGCGATGGTCAGGATTGCGCCGACGAGCGCGACGGCGAGCGCGGCGTCAGCCCCCGCGCGGGCGGCCGTGTCGAACACGAGCAGTTTGCCGAAGAAGCCCGACAGGGGTGGAATGCCGATGAGCGCGAGTGCGCCGAGGAAGAAGCCACCCGAGAGGACGGGTGCGCGTTCGGTGAGGCCACCGAGGTTGGCAAATTCGAGCGTGCCGGTCATCCGCTCTACGATGCCGCTTGCGAGGAACAGGAGCGCCTTCGCAAAGCCGTGGTTCAGCGAGTAGATGAGCGCGGCGGCAATGCCGAGCACTCTGACTTCGGGAACCGTCGCGGCCACGGCGAGCGGCAGCAGGATGAAGCCAACCTGTCCGATAGAGGAGTAGGCGAGCATTCCGTCGAGCGTTTTTCTCCCAACCGCGCCGAAGCCGCCGAGCAGGATGCTCGCGGCGGCCATGATGAAGAACACCGGCCCGAAGAAGTCGAGGAACGAGGTTCCAGAGAGCCCGGGCAGCGAGAGGCCTGCGGGCAGGGTCGCGGCGGCGAAGATGGTGAAGTAGAGGCGGATAATCGCGTACACGCCGACCTTCTTCACCACGCCTGCGAGCATCGCGGCGACCGGTGCAGGAGCCGCGCGGTAGGCTGGCGGCACCCAGAACTGGAACGGCGCAATCCCCGCCTTCAGCGCGAAGACGGTAAAGAGGAGTGCCGAGAGGCCGAGTACGGGAGCCGGGTCGATGCCGAAGGCAGTCGGGTCTGCGAGCCGTCTCGCCATATCGGCCATGTTGAGCGTGCCGGTGGTGGCGTAGAGGCCACCGATGGCGAGCAACATGACGGCACTGCCGAGCAGGTTGAGCACGACGTAGGTGAGCGCCGCACGCGTGTGTTCTTTGCCGCTGTAGAACGCGACGAGGACGTAGCTCGACATGAGCATCACCTCGAACCAGACGAACAGGTTGAAGATGTCGCCAGTGAGGAACGACCCCGTCACCCCCACCATCATGAGGTGGTAGAGCGGGTGATACGAGACGCGCTGGCCGTAGTCGCTGATGAAGCGCACCGAGTAGGCGAGCGCGGCGAGCGAGACAAGCCCCGCAAGCGCGAGCATGAACACGGCGAGCGCGTCCGCGACGAGCGTGATGCCGAACGGCGCGGCCCAGTCGGAGAGCTGGTAGACGATGACGCCGTCTGCGTCGGCCTGAATCGCCTGATAGAGGACGGAGACGCCGACGAGGTAGCCAATCCCGCCGAGGGCGCTCAGGGTGCGCTGGACGTTCAGGTAGCTTCGCGTGGCGAGCGTCAGGATGGCCGTCACGAGCGCCGTCAGCAGTGGTGCGACGACGAGGTGTGCTGGTTCCATCAGGTGTCACCTCCGCGTTCGAGTTCGAACAGGTCGATTGTCCCGTGTTCTTGATGGACTCGGTACGTGAGGACGAGCGCGAACGCCGTCGTCCCGAAGCCGATGACGATGGCCGTGAGGACGAGCGCCTGGACGAGCGGGTCGGTGACCGCGCCGACATCGCCGTGGGCTCCGTGGGAGAGAATCGGGACGCTTCCCGACAGCCCGCCCATGGTGACGAGATAGACGTTCGCCGACTGGCTGATGATGGTCACGCCCCAGACGACGCGGACGATGTCGCGTCGGAGGACGAGGAACGTCCCGAGGGCGAACAGCAGGCCAAGGACGGCGGCGAGGGCGAACTGCGTCATTCTGCCCCCACCACCGCGAGAATCGTGAGCAGCGCGCCAACCACGACGAAGTAGACGCCGAGGTCGAACGCGAGTGCCGAGGCGAGTTCGATTTCATGATAGATTGGTACGTGTTCGACGAACAGCACGGCTTGCGTGAGGAAGGGGACGCCAAACAGCATGGCGACGACGCCGCTTCCGGCCGCGAGGATGAGTCCAGCGGCGAACAGGCCGCGGTAGTCTTCGACGATGCGTGGTTGGATGGCATCGAGCGAACTCTCCGGTCTGCGATGGAGGAGTTCTTCTTCGAGGTAGTCTAGCCCGAAGATGATGTAGATGAGGGCGAACGAGGCGACGGTGAGGACGCCCGCGATGAACCCGCCACCGGGCAGGTTGTGGCCCTGTAAGAGCAGCGCGATGGCTACGAGGAAGATGAGCGGGACGACGATGCGGGTGACCGTCCGTGAGATGACGGTTGTGTCCTTTTCTGTCATCCGCGCTCACCTCGCCCACGCATGGCAATCAGAGTGAGCACCGATAGCGCAGCCATCGCGACAACCGAGATTTCGCCCAAGGTGTCGAACGCTCTGAAGTCCACGAGGATGACGTTAACGATGTTGCCCCCACCGCCGTATTCGACGAGGAGGTTGCCGTGTTCTGCGGGGATGCCAGCGCGTTCGATGAAGTAGGTGTAGATGGGGTCGTCCGGCGTCGCAGCGGTCGTGACCAGGACGGTCAGGAAGACGGTGACGCCAACGACCGCCGAGAGGACGGCGTCTCGTGCGGCGATTGCGCGCTTTGCCGTGCCGTAGTAGGCTGGGAGTTTGTCGAGGACGAGCAAGAAGATGACCAACACGAGCGTCTCGATGACGAGTTGGGTCAGTGCGAGGTCGGGGGCGTTTGAGAGCACGAAGAACACCGCGACCATGAACCCCAGAATCGAGAGCGTGAGCACGCCCGCGATGTGAGACGGCGCGGTGCTCACGGCAATTGCGCCGACCACCGCGGCGAGCAACACGAGCGCGGTTGGAATGCCGATTTCGACGCTCGTGAACGCCGGGAGGGCAACGCCTGCGGCGAGGTAGCCGCCGAGTGCGAGCACACTCACCGCGGCGAGCGACCACGTGATGTAGGTGCGAACGAGGCCGGTTTGCACCTGCGGCATCGAGAGCTGTGAGACCGTCGTCAGTCCGTAGACCGTATTGTCGTAGTACCAGTTCGCGCGGAGGTACTTCACGTCGGTCACGGCATTGATGCCTGCGTGGAGGCGGTCGTAGAACGGCCATGCCACCGCGCCGAGGCCGATGGTGATGGCGCTCATGATGACTGCTGGCTTGAGTTCGGTCGGGAGGCCAATCGTCATGTGATGGACTTCTTCGCCCGGCGCGTGGGCAGGAATCGCGCTCTCGAACACCGACTGGACGATGGTGTCGATGGCCGTTTGCGGGCTAATCGAGATGACGAGCGCGAGCCCGGCGAGCAAGAGCGGCGGCGCGACCATCACCCACGGCGGGGAGTGGACGTGCCCGAGTTCGTCCGGTTTGTCGCCGAAGAACAGCGAGAGGAACTTGATGGAGTAGAGGAAGGTAAAGACGCTGCCGAGGACGGCGACGGCGGGGAACACCCACCAGAGGCCGCCCGCGTGCGCGGCGACTTCGTAGGCCGCCTCGAACAGGAGTTCTTTCGAGTAAAAGCCGTTGAACGGCGGAATCCCAGCCATGCTGAGCGCAGCGACAGTCGTAATTGCCGCGACGATTGGCAGGTCTTTGCGAAGCCCGCCGAGGTCGGAGATGAGCCGCGTGCCCGCCTCGTGGGCGATAATCCCGGCAACGAGGAACAGCGCGGCCTTGAACACCGCGTGATTTAGGATGTGGAACGCGCCGGTTTCTGCACCCAATTCGTTTGCGAACCCGAACCCGGCGACGATGAGGCCGAGGTGCGAGGCCGTCGAGTAGGCGAGCAGTTCCTTGATGTCCGTCGCGCCAACGGCGAGGATGGCGGCGACGGTCATCGTAATGAGACCCATGATCGCGAAGATGAGCATCCACTCGTCGCCGACGAGGAGCGGCCGGAAGCGGCCGACGAGGTAGACGCCGGCTTTGACCATTGTCGCCGAGTGGAGGAACGCGGAGACGGGCGTGGGCGCTTCCATTGCGTTTGGCAGCCAGATGTGCAGGGGAACCTGCGCAGATTTCGCCGCCGCGCCGACGCCGATGAGCGCGATGACGGGGACGAGTAGCCCCGAACTGCGGAGCGCCTCGTTGATGGCGTCTGCGTTCTCGATGAGGCCGGTTTCTGCGCCGACGAGGGTGTAGGTGGCCTCACCGAGCGCCTGCGCGGAGACGTGGTGCAGGAGCAGGAAGCCAACGAGCATGAACAGCCCGCCCGCGACGGTGATAATCATGGATTTGCGCGCGGCGTACTGCGAGCTGCGTTTGCGCTGGTAGTGGCCGATGAGCATGAACGAAGACAGGCTCGTCAGCTCCCAGAACACGAACAGTGCGATGAGGTCTGCGGCGAAGGCAACGCCGAGCATCGACCCCATGAACGCGAGCAATGAGGCGTAGTACTTGGCCTGACCCGGCTCGCCGTGCATGTAGCCGCCGGAGTAGGTGAGGATGAGCACACCCACGCCGCTGGCGAGGAAGCCAATGAGCAGCGAGAGGCCGTCTACGTACAGCGTCAGCGAGACGCCGAGTTCAGGTATCCACGGGATGGTGACCGCGCCGACGCGGCCGTACTGCGAGGCGACGAGCGCGAAACACGCGAGCGCGATTGCCGCCGCGAAGTACGCCGTACGCTCTCCGAGGGCACGGTACACCACCGGGACGAGTGCTGCGCCGAGAAACGGGAGCGCGAGCACCGCGAGCAACGCGAGGGTGTCCGGAGCAGGCGCTGACGTTGCCGCGACGGCCGAGGTCAACAGACCCTGGCCAGCGAGAGGAACCATATCGGGAACGCCAGACGTCTGCAGGAATGACAGCGTCTGTGGTAGCACAACTGTTGTTCACAAGCAAATCAACTTAACCGTTCTCAATGATTGCGCGAACCCGTCTCGTGGTGATTTTGCGTGCCTTTTTTAACTTCCCACAAACCTTGCCGGAAACACACCCCGGAAACAGTCTGTTAGCTGATAGAACTGTGAAAGCGCATATTTCCTGTTGTTAATAAACAATTTCCTGCCACAGAAACATTTAATATTCCTGAATACTTCATATAGGGTGAACACTCTGGTCAACACTGGAGATGGGGGGAAGGGGATTAGGAACTAATCTTCTACCAGCTTCAGCTAAGTAAACAGGGCACTGCTCTGTTGGGAACACGGTCGGGGTGTCTGAGGAAAACACAATGCAGTTAAAACAACTCTTTACAGAAGAGGACGCAGTCTCGCCAGTGATTGGGGTTATCTTGATGGTCGCCATTACGGTCATTCTCGCCGCTGTCATCGGGACGTTCGTTCTCAACCTTGGGGATCAAGTGGGGGACGCGGCTCCGCAGGCAAAGTTCAGCTTCGACTACACCGAATCAACGGATACGCTCGTGATTACCCACGAATCCGGTGACAGAGTCAAGGCAACTGACCTGAAAATTAAAGACGGTGATGGTGACACTGACACTGACTGGGATGCGGCTGGTGGCAGCACCTTCGCAACCGCTGGCGATTCAGTGACGCTCAACCCAGTTGAGTCAGATGACACCGTCCGCCTCATCTACGACGACGGCTCTGGTGACACGGCAACCATCCAGAAGTGGTCTGGTCCGGACGCATAATCGGCAAAACATCGCCAACATTCACTTTTTCTGACGGTAAAAATCTCGACCTGTGGGTTCGCCCATAGGGCAATATGTTATCAATGTTTACCTTAATTTCAGATTAAATTTCCTGCGTAGATTTATTAGGCTATAGCTAATATCAATAATTAGCACGCTCTGACGGGATGGAAAATCGCGCCCACCGGAATTGTCGGTTTTCTTCCGCACTCGAAAGAGCGTGCATGGGAATAAACCATGCAACTCAAACAACTCTTTACAGAAGAAGACGCGGTATCGCCCGTGATTGGCGTCATCTTGATGGTCGCCATCACGGTCATTCTGGCCGCCGTTATCGGCACGTTCGTACTCAACCTGGGCGACCAGGTGGGGGACAGCGCTCCGCAGGCAAAGTTCGACTTCGATTATACTGAAGAATCAGCTGCTTCTGACTCACTCGTAATCACCCATGAAAGTGGAGATAAAATCAAGGGTGCAAATTTGAACGTCAAAGTTACCGGTGCAACTGACCTCGAAGAAACGGAAAGCACTTGGGATGGTACGCTTGGAGGAGACACTGATGTAACTGCTGGGGCCTCAGTTGACCTTGCAGATCTTGATACATCAGGTAGTGACTCAGACCTCTCCGGCGCAACGGTTCGTCTCATTTACGACGATGGCTCCGGCGACACTGCAACCATCCAGACGTGGGACGGGCCAGACGCATAATCAACTAACTCTCTTTCGGTTTTTTTCCACCGTCCATGAGTGACAACGCTTCTAAACCTACCACGCAGTTGAAAGGCAGATAATACTCCCCATCCTGAGACACCTTTTCACCCCCGCTCTATTCACCACTCTAAAGACGAAAAATAGTCTCATGAGCCATCTCTTTTATCTCCTAGGAGCACGACTATCAGGATAGGCAACTAGTCGGGTAGTGGGGTACTATCAGCGCGTCTGCCGGGGAATACAATGGTTTGGGGAGTCCGAACACGAGAATTAATTTACAGTAAACAGGGTCGCAATGCGCTCATCGTAGCGGCAGTGCTCTTGCTCATCATTCCGTTCGCCACGGGGTACGTTGGGCTGGCCGACCTCACGAGTAGTCCAGAGCCGGTGCCGACGGTGTCGTTTAGCTTCAAGTATAACGAGGGTGGCCACGAGCTCACCGTGGTTCACGAATCCGGGTCGCGGCTCGCCGGTGACTCGGTTCGGTTCCAGACGACTGACGGGCAGTATCTTGGGGTATGGCAAGGTCCCATCGACGCCGGTGATTCAATCACGCTGCTGAACGTGCCCGCGGACGCAACCGTGCAAGCGGTGTGGTACTCAGAACAGCGTGACGCTGAAATCGTCCTCGACGAGTGGGACGGGCCGGATGTTTCCGCGTAGGAGCGACGGGATTTATGATGGTTGCATCAGTTTTCGGATACAATGCAGCCGGTACGAGCCGTCGCGTCCGCGACGCTGCTCATTCTTTTGACTGTGACCGTCGTCTCCGGCCCGCTGGTCGGGGCGGTTGACCTCACGCCCGAATCGCAGGCGGACGATGCGCCGATTGGCTCCGGTGGGGCGGAGGTGTCCGTGCTGTCCGTGCCGTCAGACGGTGTCACCCTCGAACGCGGGCAGTACGGCTCTGCGTCGTTCTACCTCCACGCGCCAGACGCGCGTGTCCGTGTCGATGCGGTTTCCGGGCAACCAATGGTCGTCTACAAGATTCGGATTCCCGAACTCGGCGCGACCTTCGGAACGACGCGGTTTTTGAGTGCGGACGATGTCGGCACGCACACGCTCTCGCTCGGACAGAAGGCGTTCGCCCCACACCGCATCTCACAGGATTCCTACGACGCTGAACTCATCGTCCTCGTTCGCACGGGCAACGACGAACACGAACTGGCTCGACAGTCGGTTACGGTGGCGGTTGTTCGATGAACCGGTTGGCAGCCCACAACGCCAAAGCGCGTGCGTTGCGATTGGGCAAACTCCTATTCGGCGACCTGCGCGGTCTGCTCGTGTTCATCGTCGCGCTCTGGGTTTTCGTCCTCTACTGGCGAATCGGCATCTTCATCTCGGATACGTTCACCGTCGCAAACGCGTTCGTCGCCGTCTCGGAGGGACATCTCTGGCTCGACCGCTTCCCCTACGGCCCGGGGCCGAACACGCCCGGGATGGTGATCGTCGATGGGAAACTCTACGGGCGTAATTATGGACAGATATTCCTCGCCCTCCCCTTCTTGTGGGCGTTTCAAGCGATAGCTGTCGTCGCAGACCCACGTGTCGCCCTCGTTGCAGGGTGGAGCGGCCTGACCCTCGCCGGCTGGGTCGTCGCCGGACGATTAGCCAACCGAACCACCGAGTTCACCGTTGCGGGGAGTGTCCTCGCGTTGTGCCTCTTCGCGGCGAACCTCACGTTTGCGACGCCACTTGACCCGTTTTGGACGCATCAAGCGGCGCTCCAAGTCGCGTCGATGGTCGCCGCCGCCTTCGTCGGCGTCGTCCTCTATCGGCTGCTCACCGAAATTCATGGCCACCGCGTTGGGCTCATCACCGGGCTGTTCGCCGTGCTCGCCACGCCGGTCGGCTTCTGGGCGTCGATTCCAAAGCGCCATGCACTGACGACGTTGTTCGCCGTCTGTACGCTCTACTGTTTCTACAAGAGCCGAGACGGGAACCTCAAACTGCGTGCACTCGCCTACGTGTTTGTTGGCCTCACGGCGTGGATTCACGCGCCCGAGGCGTTCGTTCTCATCGTCGCACTTGCCGTCGTTGACATTCCGACCGCGAAGTCGAACGACCGTCGGACGCTTGCAGCGCTCGGCATCGCCTTCGCCATCTCCCTCCTCCCGTTTTTTATCACTAATGCGCTTATCTCTGGGAACCCGATTCAACCGCCACGACTCCTGCCCCAGTACGATGGTGGCCCCATCCCTGACGCACCCGCCCCAAGTGGGGAAGGTGGACTCGGTGGGGGTGGCGAAAGTGGAGGGAGTGGGGGAAGCGGAGAGAGTGTGAGTCAAAGCCCCTCGTTCGTCAGGTTGGTGCTGAAAACAGTCGCAGCACTTGGTTCCTCAGCAGTTGGGAAAATCACCATCTTCACCACGCTGTTCACTGACGGCCTCTCAGTTGCTGTTCACTCGCCAGAACGCCTCTTTCAGACATACATCCGGCAAGGTTACTACGTGAGAGGGGTCGCAAACGACGGCAACGAGGCCATCAATCTCTCCATTCTCGAATCGGCCCCCATCCTCGGCGCACTCACCGCGTTTCCGGTGTATGCGGTACACCGATTCCGCGAGAAAACTCGCGTTAGTGCGTGGCTTTCCACGCCAGTCGGGGCGACTGACGCCTTTGCACTCGTCTACTGCGCGCTCCTGACTGCGGTGTATCTCCCACGGCTCCCGCTCTACGCCACAATTACGGTTCGCTATCTGCTCCCGGTGTTCCCGTTCTTGCTCTATGCGGTGATGCGCCTGCCGTCGATACGTCGCGTCGTTGCACACGAGCTCCAGACGCTTGCGTGGGCGTACGCGGGAACAGTACTCGTCGGTGGGCAGGTGCTGGTGCTCGCGCTGTTAGTCCAGCGGCCCGCGCTCGGTGAAGCCGTCCAACTTCACGCCCTGCTTGGAATCGCCGTAGGCGGCGCATTCGGCCTCTGGACGATTGCGAGCATCCACTGGTCGCGCGTAGACAACCTTGGAGCAGCGTTGCTGGGGATTGTCGCAGGCACGGGAACGCTGTTCTTGTTGCTTTCGGGCATCGAATACTTCGCCTACGCGGGCGACTTTGCCCTGCCGGTGAGCCAACGAATATCGGAGTTGCTCCCGTTGTTGGCCGGATAATCGTCAGTTTTTACCGGGGTGTTGCACTACCCACGACATGGACCAGTTGAAGAAGTCCCTGCTCGAAGCCCCTATCATCGAGAAAAACGGGTATCAGTACTTCGTACATCCCATCAGCGACGGCGTCCCGATGCTGGAACCGGGGCTGCTCCGCGAAATCGTCATCAAAATCATCCGCAAAGTGAGCTTAGAAGACGTGGACAAAATCGTCACCCCCGCGGCGATGGGCATCCACATCTCGACGGCCGTCTCGCTGATGACGGACATTCCGCTTGTCGTCGTCCGCAAGCGCCAGTACGGCCTCGACGGCGAGATGGCGCTCTCGCAGGTCACGGGCTACTCCGAGAACGAGATGTACATCAACGACGTGGACGAGGGCGACCGCGTCCTTCTGCTCGACGACGTGCTCTCGACGGGCGGCACGCTCAAGGCGCTCACGGGCGCGCTCGAAGAAATCGGTGCAGACGTCGTTGACGTCGTCGCGGTCATCAAGAAGGTCGGCGGCGAGAACAAAATCGAGGGGACGGACTACAACGTCAAGACACTCATCAACGTGGACGTCCAGGATGGCGAAGTCGTCATCATCGACGAACACGGCGACGGATAAGCGGACACTTTCTCTGTGGGCGTGGCGTTTATGCGCCGCGGGCGAATACACCGGCCCACAATGCCTTCTGCACTGTTCGTGGTTAGCGAAGCCGGCTATTGGGGCGAAGAATGTATCGAACCGCTCACCCAGCTCAGCGATGCGGGTGTAGACGTGACGGTGGCGACTCCCTCCGGCGACCCGCCGGTCATCGACGAGCGCTCGGTCGACCCGGAGTCGATTGGCGAGGACGCAGCAGCACACATCCGAACCGTCCACGAAACCGACGAACGACTGAACAACCCGGCCCCACTCGCACAGGCAGACGCGAGCGACTACGATACCGTCGTGTTCCCCGGCGGTCACGGCACGGTCTGGGACATCAACCAAGATTCCCACGCCCGAACCCTCCTGCGCGAGGCGGTCGAAGGCTCCGGGAAGGCACTCGTCATCTGCCACGCGGTGGGCATCCTCGCCTTCACGCGCGCCAGTGACGGCTCGTCCCTCGTCGCTGACCGCGACGTGACCGGCTTCCCGAACGAATGGGAAGCAGACATCGTCGACGAGAACGACGTCCTCCCCGACGGCGAGAAACTGCCCTACTGGGTCGAAGACGAAGTCATCGCCGCAGGCGGCAATTGGGACGCCGAACTTGACGCCGAGACGAGCGTCACGGTCGATGGTGACCTCATCACGGCTCGCGGTCCCGGCTCCTCTGCTGCCGCCGCAGAGACGTTGCTCTCCGAACTGAGCATCACACAATAACACGGTCGCAACGCATCTTTTTCTGCGGTGACTGACGTGCAGTCCACGAGCTGCCAATAGACGTGCCTCAGCTACAACCGCAAGAAGTAACGGCGAGACGAGACTCGCCATTGGTGAGTTTGAGTGTTGAAGAAGTAGCGGGAGGTAGATTTGAACCTCGGTCACTCCCTACGCTCGTTCCCTAATTCAAATCTACTCCGTGAAAATCCGCGTCAGACTCAGAACAGTGACGACGAGACAAGACTCGCCGTTGGTGAGTTTGAGTGTTGAAGAAGTAGCGGGAGGTAGATTTGAACTACCGATCTCCGGGTTATGAGCCCGGCGGAATCTCCTGGCTATCCCATCCCGCTACTACATTGTATTCGAGGACCCCAATTAAGGGTTGTGATTCGAGCGCCGTGTGCGACATTTTCACTGCCGTGACCCCCAAACCACTCCCACACCGTCCCTACCCGGAGCCGTGGGCCTATTAGCACCGCACCTCCAGAAAAATTGATGGACGTGACCTGTTTTCCAGAAGAAGACAGCGACCAGCAATCAAACCGCCTTCCGTCGAGCTTGGTTGCCAGCTACTGCCCGCGATTTCGGCCATCCACAAGAGGTTTAATCACTCCTGTCCGTTTTTTCGCGTAATGGAATTCGGTCTCGTTGCGCTGTGGCTTGCGGTGTATCTTGCCTTCTGGGCGCTTTCGATGCCCCTTGCGGCGCTGCTCTTTGCTGGCTTCGACGACCAAGGTGCAGGATTCGCCCTCCCACTCGGTCTCGGGATACTCACGCTCGTCGCCTACTGGGTTGGTCACCTCGCCTTTGGGTGGATTGCGGTGCTTGCCGGGCTCCTCGCCCTCGGCGGCGCGGCCGGATTCGCGCTCTCCCGAGATATCGAAATTCAGTGGCGTGACCGAATCGACGTGCCGCTCGTGTTCGTGGTTGCGTTTCTGTTTATTATTTTCATTCGTGGTGCCGACCCCGGCGTCATTCCCGGTGGCGGGGAGAAGTTCCTCGATTTTGGCCTGCTCAAAACGCTCTTGCGCTCGCCAACGCTCCCGCCAGAGGACTTCTGGTTCGCGGACGCGCCAGTTCGCTACTACTTCGGCGGCCATCTCCTCACCGCGCTGCTCACGATTCTCACTGGCACGGAAGCCCGATTCGCCTACAATCTTGCACTTTCCGGATTTTTCGGCATGCTCATCGCCGCAGGCTACAGCCTCGCGGGAACGGTTGCCGCCGGGTTCTCGGTCTCCCGCCGAAAAGCCGGGCTCTTTGCGGCCTTCTTCATCGGATTTGCGAGCAACCTGCTCACCGGCGTGCAGGTGTTCATCTGGGCGCTCCCAGACGCGATTGGCGGTCCGCTTGGCCGAGTTATCGCGGCGAACCTGAACGACCTCGCCGCAGAGAAGGTGGTCGCCCCGCCGCGTGAATTTGCCTACTGGCATCCAAGCCGCGTGATTCCGGGCACGATCAACGAGTTCCCCTTCTTCTCGTGGCTGAACGGCGACCTCCACGCGCACATGATGAGCACGCCGTTTCTCCTGCTCGCCGCCGGGTTGTTGTTCGTCTACTTCCGAACGCCAGCACGCGAGGTGACGCGCCGTCGCCTGCTCGTCTTCGGGGCACTTCCACCGCTCGCCGGGTTCATCGCGTTCGTCAACACATGGTCGTTCCCGACCGTGCTGGGGCTCGCGTGGCTCTCGCTCGCGTTCGCGCCTGCGACCCCGACGACACTGTTCTCTCGACAGATTGCGACGCGGACACGACGCGCTGAGTCGTGGCTCACGAACGAGCTAGTACGGCTCGTTAGCGCGCTTGCCTGTACTGTCGTCATCCTCGCAGGTGGCCTGCTCTGGACGCTCCCGTTCTGGCTCGGAACCGCGAGCAGGCGGAGTATTGGATTGTTCCCCGAACGAACCGCGCTCGTCCCCCTGCTCGTGGTCCACGGTGCGTTCCTCGCAGTGTTCGTCCCGTATCTTGTCGCCCACGCGCGTCCGGAACTCAGGAAACACGCCGCACAAACAGGCGTTGTCCTCGCGTTGTTCATTCCGACGGCGTGGTTTGGCGGTCTCGCGGGCGTGGCCCTCTTTTGCCCACTGCTCGCCGCTGGCTGGCTGTTGCTCAGACTCCGTGACGACATTGGCTACGAGACCGTGTTGATGCTCGCGGGCCTCGGCCTCGCGCTCATCGTTGAGTTCGCCTTCGTCCAAGAAAACGCCGCGCCCAGCCGCTTTAACACCGTGTTCAAGGTGTACATGCAGATCTGGGTGCTCTGGTCGGTTGCGGCGTCGGTGATGCTCGCACGCCTCCTCAAAGGCGGGCAGGCAATCCCAACGAACTGGCGCACCGGCGCGCGGGTTCTCGCCGCACTCCTCGTCATCTCCACGTCGTTTTACGGTGTATTCGCCCTCGCTGGCCACTTCAACGACGGCGCGACCGACGACATGACGCTCGACGGCCTGCAGTACGTTGCTGACTACCACGCAGGCGAAGCCGAGGCGATTCACTGGCTCGACGACAGAGAGGGCAGCCCACACCTCATCGAAGCGCCGGGCGGTGCGTACCGCTGGGCGAACGCGCCCTCTGCGCTCACCGGGCTTCCGTCGGTCGTTGGCTGGCCGCACGAACGCATCTATCACGGCCAAGAGGCCTACGACGAGCGGGTCACCGACACGACGAAATTCTACACCGGAACGCCTGCAGAACAGGTTGCCGTCCTCGAAAAATACGACGTACGCTACATCTACGTCGGGCCACAAGAGCGCGAGGCGTACGACCCCGGCGACGTCTCTCAGTTAGCTGGCGTGTCGGTCGCCTACGAGGGCGGGGACGTGACGATTTACGAAGTGAAGCCCGAGCAGTTGAGAGAAAACTAGCGCATTCCCGGCGGCGGGCCGCGGCGGTCGTCGTCCATATCCACGCTCAAGCCGAGTTCTTCTCGGCGCTCGCGAAGGACGCGAATCTGTTTGAGATAGTAGAACGCACCGACGATTCCGGCGATTGCGAGCCCGGCGGCCACCGTCGCGAAGATGGTCAGGTCGCGGTCGAGATACCACCGCAGAATCACGGCGCGACTCTGGACATCGGCCCAGGTGATGTGGACGCGGTTGTCCTCAAGGCGCGTCTCGTACCCACCGGGCTGAACCTGCGCGAGCGGGACGTAATCGACACGCATTCCGGGCGGGAGGATGACTTCGTACGAGCCAGTCACGAACGTCGGCGTGCCGAAGCTCTTGCCTTGGGCGGGGGCGCTGTAGGCGACTTTCCCGTGCTCTGCAGGGAGGTCAACGATGAGTCGGTTTCGCGTCTGCGACACGTCGAGAGCGGATGCGTTTACGACCGTCCCGTTTTCGAACTGGAATTTGAGCGCCGAAATTTCAAGCGGGCGTTCGGTGCCAAAGCCGTCGCGGTCGTAGAGTTCGATTGTCGACTGGTCGACGGCGTACACCGCCTGATATTCGCCGCTACGAATGTCGATGGTGGCGTTCGCGTTCGTGTCCCAGTCGTAGGTTGCATTCTCGTTGAGACGTTGCTGATCGACCTCACCGGGCCCAAATATCGCGGTACAGCCCGCGGACATTGTGAGCAGGGCAAGCAGGGCAAGGGCGAGCAGCCGACGTCTCATGGGATGACACAGAGGAGTTCAGCAGGCACGTACTCACCGATGCTGGCGAGCAGTCCGGGTGGGTCCGTGCTTTCTTTACAGACGATGCTCTGTTCGAGCAGGCCAAGGCGTTCGACCGTCACGATGTCTTGGGCGTGACCCGCGCGATTGACCGTCGCGCGAACCTCACCGCGGGTGGCGTTGTTGACGTTCACGCGCCCGAGGCCACGTGTCCACTCGTAGAGTTCGTCGCGCTGTTCGTCGGCCAGTCGGCACGGCTCGCCGTAAACGAACTTCAGTGGTGTGTGCTGGACGAGGCCGAAGCGTTTTCGAATCTGCTCCGGAGACCCGGTTCCGAGGCCGAGTTTCTCGGCTGGAATACGAATCTCGCGTCCGGCGTCCAAGATGAAGCCGTCGTCGTCCCAGTGTTCGAAAGTGCCGACGTAGGTTTCGCCGTCTTTGAACGAGTTGGTGATTTCACCCCACGTCTCACGAAGGGTGTTGCGCGCGATGGTGGCGTCGGGGCCATCGAGCGTTACCGACGGGAAGTCGTTGTCGAGAATCCCGATGGTGAAGCTGACATCGAGGTCGCCGATGTCGTTGTTGATAAGTGACCGAAGCCCGTCGAGCGAGCGCTCGCGGGCGTCTCCTTTCACGTACAGTTTTGTTGCGAGTACTACCATTCAGATGTCTACGTTGAGTTCGTCCCGGAGCGCGCCGATTCGGTCGTCCATCGCTTCGACGAGCCGAGAGTTGTCCATCGCGTCGAGCGGGGAACCGCACTCGGGACACTGGAAGCCAAAGTCCATCGCTTCGCCGAATTCGAAGCGAATCGAGTCGACTTCACAGAGGAAAAATTCGTTGTCTTGTTCGTACTCTCGGCGCTCTTCTAACGCGCCGAGGAGGCGGTCCATCTCGTCTGCCAAGTTCTCGGGGATGGCGTCGTATTCAAACGTCCAGAGATACGTGAGCCAGCCAGAGTCTTCGTCGCGAAGACGTCGATAGGTGGCGAGGTCGTTCTCGTAGAGGATGAACAGGGCGCGCCGCACGTCGTTGAGTTCGAGCCCCAGATCCTCCGCCAATTCCTCGTCGGTCACTTCGCCGTCAGGCGGCGCGGCGGCGACCGGCATACCCGTCGGTCCAACTAACTCGTGGAGATATTTTTGGATGACAGGGTCCTCGAGAAGCTCCTCAAAAGCCATTACCAGAAAGTGATGCGCTCAGGAGTTTAAAACCATCGGGTACAGTCTTACTCGTCCACTGGCTCTACGCGCTTGCCCGTCTTCTGTGGAATGACGCGCTTTTTCGCGCCGACCCACTCGCGGTCGAGTTCCCGCCCCTCGAACAGGCGATCTAAGAACACGGCCAGTCCCGCCACTTCCGAGTGTGGCTGGTTGGTCACGCCAACGTTCCAATCTGCGGCGTCGTACACCTCGAACGGCACCTTCTCCGCGCCGACGACGATGAGCAGTGGGTCTTCGCTGTGGGCGGCGCGAATGTCGGCTTCGACGTCTTGGACGCGCTCGCCGTACATCGTGAGGTGGACGATTTTCCCCTCCCAGTCGCGGATAACGGGGCGGTGTGAGGAGACGACTTCGACCTCGTAGGGGCCGCCAAAGCGGCCGGTGATGTCTTCGATTGTGTCTTTCGAGCTCTCCGTATCGACGAGGATGACGCGGTCTGCGCCGAGTGCCCGGCCCGTGAGGCCGACGTGGGTGGTCATCCGTTCGTCTCGGCCGGGACGGTGGCCAAGCCGGAGGATGACGACTTCGGGTTCTCCCTGCATGGGAAGAGAAAACGGGGGCGGCGGTTAGGGGGTTTCGGATTGGTGCGTTCGCGTCTCGACTCGCGTGAGAAACGTTTTGAGCTCTGTGTAGGCGGCCTCGTACTGGTCGCGGAACACCGCGTGGCCCGCGTTGGGGATGTGGACGAGGCGCCCCAACGCCAGCTGCTCTGCTGCTGTGAGGTCGCCTGCGCGCGAGTCGGGTTCTGCGTCAGATTTGATGACGAGCGTCGGGCACGTTATTGCTGGGAAGGCGTCTGCCGTCTGCGGGTAGCCCGCACGAGCGATTTTGACGATGGGCGGGCGACACTCTGAATTGGCGATTGCGAGGTTACGCGCTAAATTCGGGCCGTACTGTTCGTAGTCGCTCGCAATTTCTTTGACCGACTGGCCCTCCCACGCTTCCAGTTGGTCACGGACGAGACGCACACGCTCCGCTGTGGGTCGCGCGTGGCAGCCGCGCAGATTCGCTGGGTCTTCTAAGACAAGTGCGCGCGGGAGAGTTGGGTGACGGGCGGCCGCCCACGCTGCCGTCGAGCCCCCCATCGAGTGGCCAAACAAGATGGGGTTTTCGAGCGAGAGCGCCTCCACGACTCCCACGAGGTCTGCGACGCGGTCGTCGATGGTGTAGCCTGTGTCGGGAGCAGCAGAGCGCCCGTGGCCGCGGGCGTCATAGAGTATTACCTCGTACTCGTCTGCGAGGTCGTTTGCCAACCGCTCCATGCACGGCCCGTTCTCGAAAAAGCCGTGTGCCATGACGAGCGGCGGGCCGTCGCCAGTTCGGTAACACTGGAGCGTAACTCCGTTTACCGAGACGCTGGCGGTAGCCCATTCGTAGGGAAGACGCATACCGAGACAATCGGGCCGGGTGAGAAAAAGCCATCAGTCGGTCGTGTACGGTGTGAGACACACTCACACGCGGAACTGCAGTGGCCAGTTCAGTCGAACATCGCGCCGACACCGACGCGGTCTGTTTTGCCAACGTACTCAGAGAGGACGTAAGCGCTACCAGCGAGCGCGACGGTGCCGACGAACAGCGTCACCCACACCGGAATCGTGGTGTAGCCGCTCACGAGGAAGGAAATCGTCCCCACGGTCGCCGCGAGCATCGCATACGGCATCTGCGTGGCGACGTGGTCAACGTGGTCGCTCGCGGCGAACATCGAACTCATGACCGTCGTGTCGCTGATTGGCGAACAGTGGTCGCCGAACAGCGACCCGGTGAGGATGGCCGCGATGGCGAGCGTGATGGCTGCGTTGAGTTCGACGGCGAGCGGAACGGCGACGGGGAACAGAATCCCCATCGTCCCCCACGAGGTGCCGATGGCGAAACTGATGAGCGCGGCGGTGAGGAAGATGACCGCCGGAAGCAGGGGTGCGGTGATGATACCCTCTGCGACGCTCACGACGTAATCGCCAACGCCGAGTTCGCTGCTCACGAAGCCAATCGTCCACGCGAGCGAGAGGATGGCGACCGGGAACATGACCATCTTGAACCCCTCGAAGATGGAGTCTGAGACCTTGTCGAGGCCGATGCGTGCGTGGCCGACGAGGATCGCGAGCATGGTCGTACAGCCCGCGAACGCGGCGTAGAGGATGGCGTCTGCGGTGCCCGCCTCCTTGAGCGAGTCGGCGTACGATTGGAAGAATGCGAGGATGGCATCGACACCCTCCGTGTTTGCGAGCGCCGCGCTCGTCTTTGCGGGGCCGCCGCCGGTCCACCAAAGGCCGACGAGCGTGGTGGCGACGAGCACGACGATTGGCGCGGCGAAGTACCACCAGCGCGGATTCACGTGGGCTGGCGTCTCGATGTCGCTCGCTTGGGTTTCCATGAGTGGCGAGGCGTCATCACGCAACAGTTTGCCCTCGTTTTGCGCGCGCGCTTCTGCCTTTTTCATCGGGCCGAAGTTCCAGTCGGTAAACACCACGATGTAGACGAGGATGAGCGCGAACACGCTGTAGAAGCGAAACGGGATGGACTCAACGAACACGACAAAGGCGCTCCGCTGGATGCCGAGTTCGGTAAACTGCTGTTGGATGAGGCCGACCTCGAAGCCGAGCCACGTTGAGACGACGGCGAGACTCGCCATCGGCGAGGTGGTCGAATCGAGGAGGTAGGCAAGTTTCTCCCGGGAGATTTCGAAGCGGTCGGTGACCGGCCGCATCACCGACCCGGAAATCATCGTACTCGCGTACGAATCGAAGAAGATGAGCGTCCCGAGGAACGCCGTCCCGGCCTTTGCTTGTCTCCGTGTTTTGATGCGCTTTACAATTCCGTCTGCGACGGCGCGCATTCCCCCGGAGAGGAACACCATCCCGAGGAGTGCGCCGATGAGGAACGTAAAGAGCAGGAGCTTTGCGTTGAACGTTTCTGTGACGTTTTGCACCACGAATGTGAGGGCCTTTGCGCCCCCTGCGATGGGGTTCCATCCGGCGAGGATTGTCGCGCCGAGCCAGACTCCGGCGAACAGGGAGAGCAACGCCTGTCGGGAGACGAGGGTCAACACGATTGCCAGCAACGCAGGCAGCAAGCTAATCAGCCCAAACGTCGTCTCTGTTGGCATCACTCGTTTTCTACCGGAAACCCTCTAATAATTGTTCTGGCTGTTGGACAGTCATTCAAAAAATATCTGTATTTTTACAGTGTCATACAATCTCATATTCTAGGCGACAACCCAGAACGCCTTTGATGAGTCCCACATATTTCGGGCCATGAAGCTCTCAGGTAAGCGGATTCTCGTGACCGGTGGCGCAGGGCTCATCGGCTCTCGGATGGTCGCCCAACTGCTCCCCGAAAACGAGGTCATCGTCGCCGACAACCTCTCGAACGGGATTCGAGACAGCGTCCCCACAGCCGCCGAGTTCGTGAACGTGGACCTCGCGGACGAAGCCGCCGTGGCGGAGGTCATCACCGACGACCTCGATGCCGTGTTCCACTTCGCCGCCGCAGAGAAGTACGTAAATTCGGACGAACCGCGAAAGCAATTCGAGGTGAACGGCGACATCACCTACAATATTGTAGAACGCATGGACGAAGTCGGCGTCTCGAATCTCGTGTTCACCTCGTCTTCGACCATCTACGGCGAGGCTCCGCGGCCAACGCCCGAAGATTACGCCCCGCTCGAACCCATCAGCATCTACGGCGCAGCAAAGCTGTCAGAGGAAAGCCTCCTCTCCGTGTTCGCCCACTCGTATGACTTCACGGTGTGGAATTTCCGCTTTGCAAACATCGTCGGCCCGCGCTTCGGGCACGGTGTCGTCCCGGATTTTGTTGAGAAACTGCAGGACAACCCTGAGAAACTCGTCATTCTCGGCAACGGTCGCCAAGAGAAGTCCTACATGCACGTTTCAGAGTGCGTCGAAGCCATCGCGCACGTTGTGGAGACTGCAGACGCGCCGATGAACTCCTACAATCTCGGAACGCGCACGACCACCTCGGTCACGACCATCGCAGACATCGTTTCCGATGAAATGGGACTCGACCCCGAGTACGAGTACACCGGCGGCGACCGCGGTTGGACTGGCGACGTACCGAAGATGCGCCTTTCGATTGAGAAACTCTCCGCCCTCGGCTACGAACCAACCCTCTCCTCGCACGAATCCGTGCGAAAAGCCGTGAGAGAACTGCTCGAAGACCCCGACCAGTAATACTGTGCCGTATTACGGGAACGTCATACTGATAGTGTCGTTCGTATTTCGTCCCCATCCATCGTTTTGAGTTCGCAAATTACGTCGTACTCCCCGGGCGTTGGCTGCTCCCAGACAGCTTCAAGCCGCAGGGTCTCACCCGGTGCGAGTTCCTCGGTCGTGAGCACCTGGGCGTACACTCGGCCGTCAGACCAGCGCCAACACTCCGTCTCGCCGTCCAACACCACAAAATCTGCTTTTCCCGCGTCGCGGAAGGTGAGCGAACTGGGTTGGTCGTCGGTGTTCGTGATTTCGAGAACGAAGCGCACACAATCGGCGTCGGGAGTCGCTTCAAGGCTCGTTTCGAGGGCCATGTGAACGCAGTCGCAGGTGGTGGTCTTAGAAGTGGGGTCTGAGCAGTTCTCGCTCGAAGGTGTGTGGCGACCCCATCGGAGAGTTCCGTTCCTAACGGACGGTTTTTAGACGGCGGTCACGTAGGCCAGTCTGTGCAAATCGTTGGGTACCGAACCGGCCCGGAGCACGACCCCGCGCTCGTGATTGCCGAAGATGGTGTGCTCCGCAATGAACCGTTAGCTCCCGGTACACAGCTCGCCTACACACTCGGGGAGCGCCACTGTGCGGGTGTCACCGTAGACGGTACCCACCACGTCTGCGAGAACGCGAAGGCGCCGTACTGTCAGCTCCACACCGACATGTGGCCGTGTGCCATCTGCACCGGGAACTGTTCGATGCCAATCGACGCCTGCCACGAGGAACACGCCGTCTACCTCGCCGCCTTTGCGCCCAACATCTTCAAAGTCGGCGTCACCCGCAGTTGGCGACTCGACACCCGGTTGCGCGAACAGGGTGCAGACCGCGCGGCCCACATTCTCACCGTCTCTGATGGACGTCTCGCGCGGCGTAAAGAAGCCGAAATTGCGAATAGATTGGTTGACCGCGTGCGCGTTCCGACGAAGATCACAGGCCTCCACCGCGCGGTTGACGAGACGGCGTGGAATACCCTGCTCGAAGAATTCGACGTGATAGAGACGTTCGACTTCGACTACGGCTTTTCGTTAGATGTCTCGCCCATCGCAGAGACGCTCGCCACCGGTACGGTCGTCGGCACGCAAGGGCGCGTACTCGTGGTTCGCCACGCCGGATCAACCTACGCCGTCGATTTGCGCGGCCTAGTCGGCTACGAACTCGGAAACGGCGGCACGACGAAGGACGTACAATCGAGTCTGACGGCGTTCTGAAATCCAGCGACGGCGTGCGTTGACTGTCAGGCTCTCACAGTGTCCCCACAACGTTTTTCCGCGGCCACTCCCAACCCGCGTCTATGACGGAAGACGACCAACAAGAGCAAGCAGACGAGTCGGGCGCAGAAGAAAAATCGTTCCGCGAGCGCGTCGAGGAAATCCGCGAAAAGCGCGCCCAAGAGCGAGAAGAGGGCGACGGCGAGCGAAGCCGAGAAGAGCGACTCGAAGAGGCCTTCGGCGGGGGCGGCATGGGCGGCGGCGGCCCCGGCGGCATGGGTGGGGGCGGAAACCCGTTCGCCCAGATGATGGGTGGCATGATGGGCGGTGGCCCCGGTGGCGCAATGGGCGGGCGACCAGAACGCGAACAGTCTAACAGCCGCGCGAACGAGGAACTCATCCGCGAAGTGCGCAAAGCACGCGACGAGATGGTTGATATTCGCCGCGAACTCGGCCGCATCGCAGACGCCCTCGAAGACCGATAAGCCACGTCGGCTGTGACGGCAGGCTTTCAATAAAGTAAAGGAACGACCATCCTAATTTCTCTGCATGGACTTCAGCCTCTCCGCTGAGCAACAGCAAATCAAGGACATGGTCTCTGAGTTCGTTGACGAGGAGATTAAGCCGATTGCGGCGGACATCGACCACGACGACGAGTTCCCCGCAGACCTCGTCTCCGAGATGGGAAAACTCGGCCTGATGGGGATGCCGTTCCCCGAGAAATACGGCGGTGCAGGCCTCGACTATCACTCCTACGCGATTGGCCTCTCGGAGATTGCGCGCGGGAGCGGCGGCGTCGGCACCGTCGTCGCCGCCCACATCTCGCTCGCTGGAAACATGCTCTACGAGTTCGGCAACGAAGAACAGAAACAAGAGTACCTGACGCCGCTCGCAGAAGGCACAGACATGGGCGCGTTCGCGCTCTCTGAGGCGCAGGCGGGCAGCGACGTGCCCGCGATGGGTACCACCGCCGAGAAAGACGGCGACGAGTACGTCATCAACGGGAGTAAACTCTGGATTTCGAATGGCTCGGTCGCAGACACCGTGACGCTGTTCGCAAAGACCGACCCGGACGCCGGCAACAAGGGCATCTCCTCGTTCATCGTGCGTCCGGAGGAGGACGATGGCTTCTACGTCGAGGGTACGGAAGACAAACTCGGCGACAAGGGCTGTCCGACCGCGGAACTCCGCTTCGACGACCTGCGCATCCCCGAAGACCGCCTGCTCGGCGACGAGGGCGAAGGTTTCGTTCAGGCGCTCAAAACGTTAAACGGTGGTCGCATCACGATTGCCGCCCGCTCGATTGGGATTGCACAGGCCGCGCTTGACGAAGCACTCGACTACGCCCAAGAGCGCGAGCAGTTCGGCGGCCCAATCTCACAGTTCCAGGCGATTCAGCACAAACTCGCGGACATGGACACCAAGATTTCTGCCGCACGGATGCTCATGCACCTCGCCGCAGATAAGAAGATTCGCGGCGAGAACTTCATCAAGGAAGCCGCACAGGCGAAACTCTACGCCAGCGAAATTTCCCGCGAAGTCGCAAACGAAGGCATCCAAATCCACGGCGGCTACGGCTACACCAAGGACTTCCCCGCAGAGCGCTTCTACCGCGACGCAAAGCTGAACGAAATCTACGAAGGCACCTCTGAGGTGCTTCGCAACACCATCGCCGCCCAGTTGCTCAACTGAGGCAGAACCGATAGCTTCGACTGGGTTCGGCCGTAGCGTTTCACAATGACCGAAACGGAACTCACGGAAAACGAGATTACGGCGCAGTACTTCGAAACTGACCACGAGCGCGTGCTCACCTTCGAGAAAGGCGGCGTCACGGCCGCGATAGCCCAGAACAGAGAGGGCTACGCCATGCTCAAAGTGCGACCAACAGCGGACGGCGACGAACTCGAACGTTACTACGGCTTCGACATGGCGTTAGACCACGCCGCAGAGCTGCTCTCGGTGTCGCCCCACGACCTGCCGATTCCCGAGGCGGCGGCCGACATGGGGATGTAACGCGGCCTCTCACGATTCCTTTTCAGATATTGGGGCCTCCGGCAGGGCTTTATCTCGAACAGCGCATATGTCAACATATGACAACCGTTCGTGTTGCAGGGGTGGGTCTGACGCCGTTTGGCGAACAGCCAGAACGAACCGCCCGCGACCTGTTTGCTGAAGCCGGTCTCGCCGCAATCGACGATGCTGGGGTCGATTCCGGAGACATCGAAGCGCTCTTTTATGGCAATTTCATGGGCGAAATGGCAGAACATCAGGGTCACCAAGGCCCGCTGATGGCAGAAGCCGTCGGCCTCGACGTGCCAGCCACTCGCTACGAAGCCGCGTGTGCGTCGTCGGGCGTCGCCATGCGACAGGCCGTGCGAACCCTCAGAAACGGCGAAGCAGACGTGCTGCTCGTTGGTGGGGCAGAGCGTATGAACAACCTCGGGACGGCGGGCGCGACGGAGGCACTCGCCATCGCCGCAGACGACCTGTACGAAGTGCGCGCAGGGATGACGTTCCCCGGCGCGTACGCCCTCATGGCGCGCGCATACTTCGACGAGTTCGGCGGGACGCGCGAAGACCTCGCACACATCGCGGTGAAAAACCACGAAAACGCCCTCCCGAACGAGTACGCCCAGTTCAGAAAGGCGATTTCCGTAGACCAAGCCCTTACGGCACCCATGATCGCCTCGCCGCTTGGCTTGTTTGACGCCTGCCCAATCACCGACGGCGCAAGCGCGGTCGTCCTCGCAAGCGAGGATTACGCGAAGAACCACGACATCGAAGCGACCGTCGCCGTCACCGGCACCGGCCAAGGAGGCGACAAAATGGCGCTCCAAGACCGCGGCGACCTCGCCACCTCACCGGCCGCGGACAAGGCGGCGAAACAGGCCTACGAGGACGCAGACATCTCGGCGAAAGACGTGGATGTCGCCGAGGTGCACGACTGCTTCACCATCGCGGAAGTGCTCGCAATCGAGTCGCTCGGCTTCTTCGAACGCGGTGAAGGCATCAGTGCTGCCCGGGACGGGAAAACCACGCGAGACGGCACGCTCCCGGTCAATCTGTCTGGTGGATTAAAGGCGAAAGGCCACCCAGTCGGCGCGACCGGGACGGCACAAATCGCGGAGATGACCAAGCTCCTGCGTGGCGACCACGCCCGAAGCGACGCAATTCCCGGTGCAGACGTCGGCGTCTGTCACAACGCGGGGGGCACCGTTGGCAGTGCCGTTGTCCATGTCTTGGAGGTGGTCGAATGAGCGAGAACGTGCGCGACGCTGGGTTCGACGACCTCCTCGACGCCATCGAGGCGGACGAGGGGTTCTACCTGCGCTGTGCGAACGGCCACGGGTCGCTTCCACCGCGCCGGGCGTGCCCACATTGTGGCGACCAGCACCTGACAGAGGAGCCACTCGCCGAATCTGGGGAAATCGAGACCTATACCGTCATCAACATCACAACACCAGAGTTCGAAGAAGACACGCCCTACGTCACCGCGATTGTCGATTTCGGACCGGTTCGGCTCACCGGTCAGGTGCGTGGCATCGACCCAGACGACGTTTCGACTGGTCTCGTCGTCGGTCCAAGCATCGAACAGACCGCAACAATGGGCGAGCGACTCGTCGTGTTCCGCCCGCGTTAGGCGAACACGTTTTCGAGGACCTTCTCCGCGCGTTCGACGTGCGGCAGGAGTTTCGCGCGTTTGAACACGAACAGCGTCGCGTCCGCTTTGTTTGCCAACGCTCGTCCCTCTGAGACGGGCGAAATATCGGCGTCTGCTCCCCAGACGATGGATACGGGAATGTCGAGCGCGGCGAGCGTCTCGCCTAAGTCGATATCGCTGTCGAGTCCGCCGGAGACGAACGACGCAGGGGCGAAGCGCGCGCCCGGTTGGTGGGCGGTCTGCCACTCATACTCGGTGCGCTCGTCGGTGATTTCGGCCTCATCGTAGTAGCTGTGGTCTGCGCTGAAGTGGCGAATCGACCGTTTGGAGGCGATGAGATTGAACAGCGTCTGGCCGAGGACTGGCGCGCGAAGCAGTGATTTAACCCACGAGCGCTCGCCCATCGTCGTGGCCGTCGGGCAGATGAGAATGAGTTTCTCGCAGTCGGAATCGCCCGCGGCCTTGGCGGCGTAGGCACTCGTCAGCGAGGAAGCGACCCACGTGGCGTTTTCGGTCGTGTCTGCGGCAAAGTCGCTGACGAACGCCGTGTAGAACGCGGCGTCGTAGTCCACGGGATGACGCTCCGACAGGCCGAAGCCGGGCAGGTCGGGCGCGATGACGTGGTAGGATTCGGCGAGCGTGGAGCACAGTTCTTGCCACTCGGCGCTCGAAGCGGCGGCGTTGATGCCGTGAAGCAAGAGAAGGTCCGGGGCGGCTTCGTCGCCCGCTTCGGTGTAGGCCACGTCGAACCCGCGCCACTGGTAGGTGTGTTGGGTTCCAGAGAGGGCCGGTTCGAGGGCTGCTGCGCGCATGGCGAGATACTGGTTTGCGAGGACGGGCGAGGCGAGGGCGGTTGCTCCGGCGAGGAGACGCTTCATACGCGAAAAAACGGGCGGCGGGCGTTTAGGACTGACGGCGACCGGTGCAGTCTTCGAGCGGTTCCATGATGCGGTCTGCAATCGTATAGGGGTCTGCCTCGCGGGCGACGACCTCGTCTACGAGGCTGTCGATGCCGCCCTGTTCATCAATCTCTTTTGCGATGAGCGTCCCCATGTCGGCGCGAAGCAACGCGCGAATCTCCTCTGCGTAACGCGTCCGCGCTTTTTCGTCGAGGAGGCCGGAGGTTTCGAGGTGCTCGTAGTGGTCTTCGAGCACAGACAGGAACTCCTCGATTCCCGCACCAGTTTTGGCGACGGTTTCGACGACGAGTGGCTCCCACTCGTCATCGGAATCGCGCATGTGAATCATCTCTTTGAGTTCCTGAACCGTCCGGTCTGCGCCGTCTAAGTCGGCTTTGTTCACCACGAACACGTCGCCGATTTCGAGAATTCCGGCTTTCAGCATCTGGATGTCGTCGCCGCTCGCGGGCGGGACGAGGACGGCGACGGTGTCTGCGGTGCGGACGATGTCGATTTCGTTCTGGCCCGCGCCGACTGTTTCGATGATGATTTTGTCCTTGCCGAAGGCGTCGAGTGCTTTCACGGCGTCAGCAGTGGCCGTCGACAGCCCGCCGAGGCTGCCGCGGGCGCTCATCGACCGGAAGAACACGTCCATGTCGCCAACGGTCGACGCCATGCGGATGCGGTCGCCGAGGACGGAGCCACCGGTATAGGGCGAGGAGGGGTCGACGGCGATGACGCCGACGGTGTGCCCCTGCTCACGGTAGACCTTCGCCATCTGGTCGACGAGCGTCGATTTACCCGCACCCGGACTCCCCGTGATGCCGATGACTTCGGCGTCGCCGGTGTGGGCGTGAAGCTGCGAGATGAGCTCGCGGTAGCCCGGCGAGCGGTTCTCGATTTTCGTGATGGTGCGTGCGAGCGCCCGGTGTTTGCCAGCCAGTAGGTCGTCTACGAGACTCGCTGTTGCGTTCATGTTAGTCGCGGGCGGGGACGTTGTCGCGGACGAACGTAATCGTCTCCTCCATCGCCGCACCCGGACCGAAGACGGCGTCGACGCCGGCTTCTTTCAGCTCCTTCTTGTCCTTGTCCGGGATGATGCCGCCAACGAGAATGAGGGTGTCATCGAAGGCGTCGTACTCTTTCAGACCGGCGATGATTTTCGGGACGAGCGTGTTGTGGGCCCCAGAGAGGATGGAGATGCCGAGGACGTCGACGTCCTCTTGGACGGTCGCCTGAACGACTTCTTCGGGTGCTTTGTGGAGTCCAGAATAGATGACCTCGAACCCGGCGTCGCGGAAGGCACGGGCGATGACGTGCGCCCCACGGTCGTGACCGTCGAGTCCAACTTTCGCTACGAGACACCGAATCGGTCGCTGTGATTGCTCTGTACTCATGGTGAATCATTCTGTATCGGGCAATTTTACTCTACCGGAACCGACATCCGGTGGTCGGAATGAGCCAAAATTCCACGGACGGCAAGCTTCAGGGGGCGTGCAGTGCGAGCGTGTGCCACTCGAGAAGCCACAAACGCAAAGACACATAGCCTCCGCGTCGTTACACACGGCCAATGGCCACCGCCAGCGGAACCTCCTGGGCAAAGGAGAATCCCCGAACGCTCACCATCGTGTTGTCGATCGTCGGCTACGCCCTCGTCATCGGCGTGTTCGCGGGCGCAATCGACATCTTCCCGCAGATTAGCAACGAGACGGTCATCCTGCTCTCTGACATGATTGCCGTCATCAACTCTGCGGCGCTCATCGCGCTGCTCGCCGGATGGCGCTTCATCAAGCGCAACGAGATTCAAAAACACCGCGCGGCAATGCTCACCTCGTTCGCGCTCATCTTGCTGTTCCTCGTCGTCTACCTGCTCAAAGTCGGCGGCGGGTTCGAGAAGGCGTTTGTCGGCCCCGAACTGGTGAAAATCGCCTACCTCATCATGCTCGCCGTCCACATCCTGCTTTCCGTAGTCTCGGTTCCCGTCGTCATCTACGCCGTCGTGCTCGGGCTGACCCATACCCCAGAGGAACTTAAACGGACGAACCACGCGAAAATCGGCCGTATCGCTGTCGCGGCGTGGACGCTCAGCCTCGGACTCGGCATCGTCACCTACCTCCTGCTCAACCACATCTACGCGTGGGAGCCGCTCCACCGCGGCGCACTGTTCGTGGTACCGACCCTCGGCCTGCGCCGTCCGTGACACGTCCACGCACGGCTTATCTTCTTCGCCACCCTAACCACAGGTAAAGGCATCGGGGCCCGCCGCCTCGGTGTCCCTCCCATGACGCACAATCACACCTACGAAACGCTGTACAGTGAGACGATTCCTTCTGTCGTGTCGCTGTACGTCCTCCACGGCGGGCGCTACAACGGTTCCGGGTCTGGGTTCGTCTACGACGTCGTCGATGGCACCGGGCACATCGTCACGAACCAACACGTCGTCACCATCGCGAAGGAAGTCGATATTCGCTTCAGCGAGGGCGACTGGCGGGTCGGAAAAGTCATCGGCAAAGACGCCTATACCGACCTCGCCGTCGTCGAAGTCGCAGACCTCCCAGAGTACGCAACCCCACTCCCCATCGCCAGCGAGAACCCCCGACCCGGCCAACCCGTCGCCGCACTCGGCAACCCAATGGGACTCGAAGGCTCGATTACCGCGGGCCTCGTGAGCGGCGCGAACCGCTCGATGATAACCCAAGACGGCTTCTCGATTCCCGATACCGTCCAGACCGACGCCCCCATCAACCCCGGCAACAGCGGCGGCCCGCTCGTCACGCTCGCGGGCGAAGTCGTCGGCGTGAACCGGGCGCGCGGGGGCGACAACATCGGCTTCGCCATCTCCGCAGAAATCGTCAATCGCGTCGTTCCCGAACTCATCGAAAATGGCGAGTACCGCCACTCGTATCTCAAGGTTCGCACCATCGATGTGTCGCCGACGATTGCGGAGGCGAACGACTTAGCCCACCCAGAAGGCGTCCTCGTCGCGGATGTGAGCCTCGGCCCGGCGAGCGGTGCGCTCATCGGCTGTCACGCCACGAAAGAGATTCGCGGCCAAGAAGTGCCCGTCGGCGGCGACATTATCGTCGGCGTGAACGGCCACTCCATTAGCTCCCACGAGCAACTGATGCGCTACCTGATTCTCGAAACCCGCCCGGACGAACCACTCACCGTCGAGATTATCCGGGACGGAGAACGCCTCACCGAGTCGATTACGCTCGGCACGCGCCCGAAACCCGCCCGCCGGATTTCGGTCGCCTGAGCACTCAGTCCGTCGTCGGGATGAGCACCGCGCCAACGGCGAAGATGACGACGGCGAGCACCGAGAGAATGACGAACGATTCTATCCACGCTGTTGACCCGCCGCTCACTGGTGCGTAGGTGACTGCGCGAACGCCACGGGCGAAGTAGGTGAGCGGCGAGATGTCCATGACCGGCCGGAACCACGCGGGCAGCAAGTCCGGCGTGATAAACGTCTCTGAGAGAAACAGCAGTGGCAGGGCAATCCCGTTACTCGCCGCGATGACGCCGTCCTGCGAGCCAGCGGTGCTCCCGAGAATCGCCCCGAGGCCACAAAAGAGCGCCACGCCCACCGCGAGGAACGGGATGATGATGGGTGAGAGAACGATGTCCGCACCGGTCGTGAGCAGGATGATACCGAGCAACAGGAGCGCGGCGATGCCGATGATGACGACGTTCACGAGCATCTGTCCGGCGAGCCACTCCCAGCGTCTGAGTGGGGTCGTCGCCAGCTTTTCGAAGCGGTTGCCCTCGCGATGGCGGGCGACTTCACTCCCAACCCGCGAGAGCGGGGTGAACAGCACGACGACGGCGAGGTAGCCCGGCACGTAGTAGCCTGCGGGCTCTGCGAACAGGCCGCCGCCGGTCGGCTGGGTTTGGACAAGTGCGCCGAAGATGAGTACGAGCAACGCCGGGAAGAAGAACGTGAAGAACACGGCCGTTCGACGCCGGGTAAAGGAGCGCCACGCAGCGACGAACTCGGCCGAGACACGGCTAACGGCGCTCATTGGGCCATCTCCACTTTCTCGTCGTCGTCGGCAAACGCAGCGCCGGTGAGTCGGAGATACACGTCTTCGAGCGTGGGTTGACTCCACGACAGGGCGTCGTAAGTGACCCCGCGTGCTTCGAGTTCTGTGACCACGTCGCCGATTGCTTCGGGGGGCACGTCGAAGATGGTGAGTTGGTTCTGGCTCGCTTCGACGCGATACCCCGACCCCGCGAGGTCGGCGGTTTTGACGCTCGTCTCGAAGGTGAGGCGACTCTCACCGCCGTGTTCTGCAACGAGCTCGCTTGGTGAACCGACTTCGACGAGTTTCCCCGCAGAGAGCAAGCCGACTCGGTCTGCGAGTCGGTGGGCTTCCTCCATGTAGTGAGTCGTGAGGAAGATGGTGGTTCCCGAGGCGACGAGGTCTTCTAACAGGTTCCAGAGGTCGCGGCGTCCCGCCGGGTCGATGCCCGTCGTCGGTTCGTCGAGGAACAGGAGGTCGGGGTCGTTTACGAGCGAGATGGCGACACAGGTGCGCCGTTGTTGCCCGCCCGAGAGATTTTCGTACCACGTGTTCGCTGCTCCCTCGATGCCGACCAACGCGAGCAGGTCGTCGGGGTCGTTCGAGTCGTCGTAGAGGCCCGCGTAGTATTCGAGTAGCTCTCTGGGTGTGAGGCGCTCCGGTGGGTCGAACGACTGGGGGAGCACGCCGATGCGCGCGTGGTCTACCGCGTCGGGTGGGCTTCCGAACAGCGAAACGGTTCCCTCCGCGTCGGTGGTTCCGGTCAGGGCGCGCACGAGGGTGGTCTTGCCCGCGCCGTTCGGCCCGATGAGCGCGAACACCTCCCCTTCGGCCACAGAAAGCGAGACGCCGTCGAGAGCGACCGTGTCGCCGTATCGACGTCGGACGTCCTCGCAGACGAGTACGTCGGTCATACGTAACCCCACTCCCGTCCCTGTCGTAAGGGGTTCGATTTAGAAAATGTGCGTGCGACAGGCGCGCACGATGGAATCTACGTCGTACTCGTCGTCGGCCTTGTCGTAGACCACTTCGCCGTCAACCGTCACACGGAGGACGCCGTGGTCGCCCATGCGGAGGGTGAGGGTATCGAGATACCCTTCAAACGAGGTGCAAATCGCGTGTTGCAACTCCTCTGCCCGCGGGAGGTAGCCACAGGGGACGCAGTAGGTGATTTCAACGTCGGTCATACTCGAAAAACGAAGTTCGCACGGTTAGGCTCACCGCCCGAACGGTCGCCAATAAAGCAAGCCCACGGTGAGCACGAAGATGGCCGTCGAAAGGCCGTAGGACTGCACCGTGACCGCGCCCGCAATGGCCGTCCCGCCACCAACGAAGCCACTGATAATCGAAGCGAGGATGGGCCACGAACAGGAGACACACGACAGCAGGCCAAGGATGCCCGTAATCGCCGAACTCGCCGCGTCGATGACCGTCGCGTAGACGAGGTAGGCGAGCGCGAGGTAGCCAAGCAAGTTGTACGGCATGAGGGCGAACCGGAGGGTTTCGCCGCCGTAGAGGAGCGCGGGACTCCAGCCTGGCGGAATCGACAACACGGCGAGGCGCAGGCCGGTCGGTTCGAGGCCCGCCGCCGGGCCAACGATGCCGCCTGCAATCGCAAGGATGACGAAGTAGCCAACTGCGACCCCCTTGGCGAGCCGTCTGTGCTCGGGGCTCGTCGGCGCGGGTTTGGTGCGCACGAGCGCCCAGAGCGCGACATTAATCCAAACGAACGGGTAGACGTAGTACTTCGCTGAGGCCAGCGTCGGCTCGACGGCAGAGAACTGGAGGTACGCGGCGATGAGGAGCAGCTCGGTGTTGACGAGCAACGCGCCCCACAGCAGTGTTGACTGGCGCGGGCGCGGCAGGCTGAAAGTACGGTTGGTGAGACTCATAGGACGAGGGCGTCGACGATGATGGCGAGCAGCAGCATCCCGAGGTAGGCGTTCGATGCGTGGAACGCGCGGAACGCCGCGCCGGTGGTGCGCTCGCGGTGGAGCCGGACAACCGCCCAGAGGAACACGCCGCCGAGCGAGACGGTCGTGAGCGCGTAGAGCCACCCGAGCGTGGTCACGGTTCCGAGGACGCTCGCGCCGATAAGCGTGGCCGCGAGATACCAGAGAATGTGTTTTCGGGTGAGCGCGTCACCGCGCACGACGGGCATCATCGGGAACCCGCCGCGCGCGTAGTCGTCCTTGTACGCCAGCGCGAGGTTGTAGAAATGCGCTGGCGTCCAGAGGAAGATGACGCCCGCGAGCGCGAGGCCGGGGAGGCCGATGTCGCCGGTGACGGCGGCCCAGCCGATGAGTGCCGGAAGCGCCCCTGCCGCTCCGCCGAGCACGGTGTTCTGGACGGTGTTCGGCTTGAGGATGAGCGTGTAGATGACGCTGTAAAACAGGATTGCGGTGAGGCCGAGAGCGGCCACGAGCAGGTTGACCTGTGCGAACACCCACAGCGAGATGCCAGTGAGCGCGAAGCCGAAGATGAGCGCGTTGCGGACGGGCACTTGGTGGGTGGCGAGCGGGCGCTTTGCCGTGCGCTCCATCTTCTGGTCGATGTCGCGCTCTAAGACGTGATTGAACGTGCCGCTCGCACCAATCGAGAGTACGCCGCCAGTAAGGGTGTACACGACCGTTTGAATGCTGAGTCCGGGGCCGGAGGCGAGCGCCATGCCCGCGGCGGCGACGAGGGCGAGCAGCCACATGAGCCGCGGTTTCATGAGTTGGAAGTACGCCCAGATGGTCGCCTTCGCGCGGGCGGCGAGCGGGCGGTCTTTGAGCGGTGTGACGGCCTCCGGCGACCGCGCTGGTTCCGGGTCGTCAGCTTCGTGTGGCTCATTGTCGAACGCGGCGGTCTCTTCTTCTAACGTCCACGCGAGCGCAACGACGATGCCGGTGAAAATGCCCATCCCAACGAGGAGGTGGGCGGTCGGGAGCGTGCCGACGCCGCCGGAGTTGGCAACGAGCGCGCCGATGCCAACCTGCAGCGGATAGAGCGCAAGGACGCCGACAAGTGCGCCTTTGACGCGGCGCGAAGCCGACCCGCGCAGGCCGCGGACGACGGCGAGCAAGACGAGCAGGCCAACGAGTGCGGCGACGAGGCGGTGAGAAAGGGCGACGAGAAGGGCTGGGTCAGAAAAGTCGAGTGGGCGGCCACAGACGGGCCAGCCGGAACATGCGGCGGCCGCGTCGGTGAGCGACGCGGTTGCGCCGACGACCACCAGCAAGTAGACACCCATCGCTGCACCGGTGAGCAGCGTCGTAAACTTGGGAACGGTGGAGTCGGCCACGATAACGTAACCTCTTAGCCGTCTGTTCCATGCGAGCCTATTTATTCCCCGCGCTTTCAGCGCACGGAGAGGGGAAAGTTAGGTATTTATGCCCCTCTTTCTAAGCCCAACCAAGGATGAATTACAAGCGCATCGGGTTCGGGACCCTGCTCTCCGTGGCGCTTCTTGCGTTGGCTGTCGAACCAGTGGCAGCACAAGAGGCAACATCGGTAACACGGGGGCTTATCGATGGGTTGAACAGCAAACTCCTGTTCGTCGCGATTCCGATTACGATTCTGACCGAAGGAATCCTCATTTACACCGTCTACAAATTCCGTAAATCGGAGGAACCGAAGCCAACCCAGGAGAACCGCCGCCTCGAAATCACGTGGACCGTCGCAACCGCGATTATCCTCCTGTTCGTGGGTGTTGCCTCCTACCAAGTGCTCGGAAACGAGTTCGTCACCACGCCGGAAGACCAGATAGACAACATCCCAGAAGACAATGCCGTCGTCGTTGAGGTCACCGCCCAGAAGTACTTCTGGACGTTCCACTACCCACAACACGACGTGAACGCCTCTGACACGATGGTCATCCCATCCGACCGGCCGGTGTATCTCAAGATAACATCCACAGACTGGTTGCACGCCTTCCACGTGCCGGGACTCGGGCTCAAACAGGACGCGTTCCCAGGCGAATCACACACCCTCAAAACGAAGGTGAACCCGTCCGGTGAAGGCACGTACCAGCTCTACTGTGCAGAGTACTGTGGGGTTGGCCACTCGGCGATGCTCGGCGAGGTCAACGTCACCGACGGCGAAACGTACGACCAGTGGATTGAGAACCAGCAGGCAGCCGCTGAGTCAGAATCCGGTGGCAACAACACGACGGCTGGCTCAAACAACACGACCGCCAGCAACAACACCACCGCGAAACTCGCGGCATAATCTCCGTTCTTCTCTGTTTATCGCACTGGTGAGCAACTGCGCTATCGCTCGTCGTTCGTGTGCACTGGCCGTGTCTGACAGCCTGTACTAGTCGCGGTATTTGGTTCTCGGATTCGTTTTCGTGGCTCCAACTTGGCTGCGCTCCGCCGCGCTCCATCTGCCCACATGACGCGGTGGTACACCACAACCCACACGCCAGCCACTGCCTGTCAGCTCCCGGTGGCTCTGATAGACTCGTACTGCGACAGAACACTGGCGTGGCTGTCAGCGCGCTCGCTCTTGGTGTGCGCTGTTGAGTCGCAACCACTCCGTGTTCGATGGGCGACCCACGGTCCGACGACGTGCCTCACAATAGCCAGCGTCGTACACATTCTCTCTGCGCCCCTTCCGCGTGCGCTCGATTCTGAGTGTCCTGCTGGACCATCGAGACGCCACACTGTGTGCAGGGGCAATAGCTACGAGCCACGTTTTGCACTCCACAGTTTGGCAGTATCGCACTCCCGGCAGGTCGTCAAAACAGTCGCAGCTGCTCGCCTGAGTGTTGCTGGTGAAAAGTGGAACGCAGGTTAGATCGAGTACACTGCGCCGACGTACAGTACGACGACGAGGAAGACCCACACTGCGTCAACGAAGTGCCAGTACATGGAGACCGTCGAAACTGACACGTGCCGGTCTGCGCTGTACTGTCCCTTGAGTCCACGCACGAAGACGATGCCGATGAGGACGGCACCGAGCGAAACGTGCAGGCCGTGCAGGCCGGTCAGGCCGAAGAAGGCGCTCGCGAACACGCCTTCGGTGAGGGTGAACCCTTCGACAACGATGAACTCGTAGTACTCGTACACCTGCCCGCCAAGGAACACAATCCCGAGCAGGAGGGTTGCGCCGAGCAGTTGGAGGAACCGCGTGCGGTTGCCCTTCCGGAGCGCGACGTGCGCGTAGTGGAGAGTGACACTGCTCACGAGGAGCAGTGCGGTGTTCGCGATGACGAGTGTGCCGAGGAACCCATGTGGGATGTGCTCCGGCGGCCACACGCCTGCGCGGATGAAGAAGTAATAAACGAACCCTGCGCCGAAGGTTGCGACTTCTGTCCCGAGGAACGACACCATCCCGAGGCGCAGGCCTTTGCTGTGGCCGTCTCCATCCCAGAAGTTGACGACGAAGGCGTGATACAGCCAGCCGTACAGCCCGGCAAGGAAGAGGAACGTGCTCGCGACGAACACGCCCGGTCCGGCCATCGGGTCAACGAATGCATTTTCGCCCCGGGCGAGCACGAACAGGGCCGCGCCAACGTACAATCCAGCTCCGCCGAGGGCGGTGATAAACGGCCACCAACTTGCCTCGCCGAACCCACGTGGCCAGTCCTCGACCGCGGGGAGGTGGTGGTGACCACCATGGTCATCCGATGCGTCTTCTACGCTCATGGTCGGACGTTTACAGTGGAATACCAAAAACCCTCCCAACCGCATCCGCCGGTAACTGTTTTCGGAAAGTACAGGTTCGTGCCCAGACTACCGCCGGTAAATGAGCGACCGCACCCCGAACACAGGTCGCAGCCTGCTCCGTCGGGCCACCCTTGCCCTCCTCACGCTCACGCTCTTTGCTGACCGTGCACTCGCTCACGGTGGGAGCCTTCGCGCCGCGACCCCAGAACAACTCGCCATCCCGACGTGGCTCTTTCTCCTCACTGGTGGCGGCGTGGTCGGTGCGTCGTTCTTGCTCGCGAGCTTCGTCACGAACCGAGCGTTCATCAACGCCGTACACGACTGGCACCGACGCCTCGCCGTCCCGCGCGCCACCTTGGCCGCGGGAACACTCAGGTTCATAGGCGTGCTTGGCCTTCTCGCCGTGCTCGTCGTGGGATTTATCGGCCCGCAGTTTCCCCTCGGCAATCTCGCCATCCTCACCGTCTGGGTTGGCTGGTGGGCGGGCTACACCATCTCCGTCTACCTCGTTGGCAACACGTGGGAGACGCTCAACCCGTGGCGGACGATTGCAGCGGTCCTTCCGACGGTTGGCGCGACCTACCCCGACCGCTTTGGTGCGTGGCCGAGCGTCGCCGGGTTGCTCGCCCTCGTCTGGCTCGAAGTCGTGAGTCCGCTCGCAGACCAAGCCTCCCTTCTCGCAACGGTCGTCCTCGGCTACACCGTCGTCACGCTCGCGGGAGCCATTGTCTATACGCCGGACAAATGGTTTTCGACGGTTGACCCCGTCTCGCGCGTGTTCACGTACTACGGGCGAGTCGCCCCACTCAGACGCACCGACGACGGGCTCAAACTCCGTCTTCCCGGCGCGGCGCTCTCGGACACCCGGTTCGTAGACGGTGCAGACGAGGTTGCCTTCGTCATCGCCCTGCTCTGGGTCACGACCTACGACGGATTCGTCACCACGCCCGCGTGGACAGACCTTGCGACGTGGCTCGTAAACCTTGGTGTTCCTGCTTCCCTGCTCTACCCAGCCGCGTTGTTTGCGGGGTTCGGCGTCTTCCTCGGTGCGTACCGCACGGCGACCCGCCGGAGCATCGGTTTCGCAGAAACGTACCTCCCGGCGCAGACGCTTGCAACCAGATTCGCGCCGTCGCTGCTCGCCATCGCCGCTGGCTACCACCTCGCGCACTTCCTTGGCTACTTCCTCTCGCTGTCGCCCGCGCTTGTGACCGTCGCGTTCTCCCCGTTTTCCCCACCGGCGAACGTGCCCGTGATTCCGCTCCCGGGATGGTTCGGCGGCCTCGCGCTCACGTTCGTGCTACTTGGCCACCTCGTCGCGATTTGGGTGGCCCACGCGACCGCCTACGACCTGTTTCCTTCCCGGTTGCAAGCCATCAGGAGCCAGTACCCCTACATCGCTGTGATGATGTTCTACACGATGGTTAGCCTCTGGATTGTTGCTGAACCAGACCTCACACCCCCATTCCTATGACCGACGACGCACCCATTTCGTGTCCGTACTGTGACCAGCGATTTGCTCGCGAACAGTGGCAAGCGCTCCATCTCGGGCTCGACCACAGCGACGTGTTGTCCGAAAAAGAACGCGAAGCCGTCGCTGTCGCCCGCGAAGAAGAAGTAGCCGACCTGAAAACGTTCCGCCTGAAGGCGCTCGCCGCGCTCGTGTTCCTCTACTTTGGGTTTCTCTTTGCCTACTCGCTTTTCGCCTGAGGCGAGTTCCGATGCCCCTTTCTATCGCCACTTCATACGCCCGGCCATGGACGAACAACCGGGATTGAGCGACCAGTACAGCCGTGCCAGCCCGTGGCCGGTGTTCGTCGCCCTCGGCCTCGCGCTCTCTGAGGTCGGTATCGTCATGGCGCTGTTCCCCCTCGCCGTCGGTGGCCTCCTGCTGTTTGCGGGAAGTGTGACCGGCATTTTACAAGAATCAGATTACGTGCAGTCACCGTGGCCACTGCTCTCTGGCTTTGGAGTTCTCCTGCTCGTCCTCGGCGGCGGCCTCATGCTCTCACAGGCGGCTGCATCCACGCCTGACGCCATCCTCTCTGCCGTAAGCGAGATGAATGGACTTGTCTTCCGTGGCCTGTCGATTTTCCTCTCCGGAATCATTCTCGCCATCCTCGGCGTCGTCGGGAAGGTCGTAGAACCGACTCGGTTCTAAGCCGAAAACCAACAATCTATTTATTCCGGTGGCCATAGCATCTCCCAACAATGACCGAGCGCCTCTTCGACCGTGACACGATGCTCGACCTCACGGTGAACATGATTCCGATGGGTATTATCCTGTTTTTCATTATCGGGTTCGCCGTCTTCAACCCGTTTGGCTTCGACCTCGAAAAATCGAGCCTCCAGTACGCGCTTCTCATCGCCCCGTTCGCGGCGATGGCGGTGTTGACCTACTACGCGGGGAAGGCAATCGCAACCGGCGAGCGCGAAATCGAGAACGATGCGAACATGGACAACCCGTACGAAACGCACTAACGGTCGTCACACGCTGTTGTTTTCGGTAGTCGCCTGCTGAGCCACGCAACCGACACGCTGACACACGTTCTCACAGCGTGTGTGAGACACGGAAATTACGACGTATTTTGCCGGGTTAATCGTCACCCGCGGACGCGGAACCTAACCATTCTTTACCCTGTGGTTCCGAGGGTCGGACATGGCTACTGGACAGTTAGCATTGACGGTGCTGATGGGGGTGTTCCTCATCGCCGTCGCTGCCTGGCTCTCTCGCGTCGAAGATTGGCGCTCGTATGCTCCGCTATCGGGTGGCGGCGGCTACGGGAGGGAGACGGGCACCGCTCACGAAGAGAAGCCTGCGGGACTTATCCGCTGGCTGACCACGGTTGACCACAAAGACATCGGGATTCTGTACGGACTCTACGGGACGATTGCCTTCATCTGGGGCGGTCTCGCGGTCCTGCTCATGCGCGTAGAACTTGCCTCGCCAGCACAGGACGTCATCGAGATGTCCTTCTACAACGGCTTGCTCACGAGTCACGGCATCACGATGCTGTTCCTGTTCGCAACGCCCATCATCGCGGCGTTCTCGAACTACTTCATCCCGCTGCTGATTGGCGCAGACGACATGGCGTTCCCACGCATCAACGCCATCGCCTTCTGGCTCCTGCCACCGGCGGCCGTGCTCATCTGGGCTGGCTTCTTCTTAGACCCACTCACGGGTGGCCAGATTCAAGCCGCACAGACGAGCTGGACAATGTACACGCCGCTGTCCGCAGAACAGGCCAATCCCGGTGTTGACCTGATGCTTCTCGGGTTGCACTTATCTGGGGTTTCTGCGACCATGGGGGCGATAAACTTCATCGTCACCATCTTCACAGAACGTAATAACAAGGTCAACTGGGCCAACCTCGACATCTTCTCGTGGACGATTCTGACCCAGTCCGGTCTCATCCTGTTCGCGTTCCCACTGCTCGGCAGCGCGCTCATCATGCTGTTGTTAGATCGTAATTTCGCCACGACGTTCTTCACCGTCGGCGGCGGTTCACCGATTCTCTGGCAACACCTGTTCTGGTTCTTCGGCCACCCAGAAGTGTACATCCTCGTCCTCCCACCGATGGGGATGGTCAGCTACATCCTGCCGAAGTTCGCCGGACGGAAGCTGTTCGGCTTCAAGTTCGTCGTCTACTCGACGCTCGCCATCGGCGTGCTCTCGTTCGGTGTGTGGGCCCACCACATGTTCTCGACGGGTATCGACCCACGCCTGCGTGCCTCGTTCATGGCCGTCTCATTGGCCATTGCGATTCCGAGCGCCGTCAAGACCTTCAACTGGATTACCACCCTTTGGAACGGGAAACTCCGGATGACCGCACCGATGCTGTTCTGCATCGGGTTCATCTCGAACTTCATCATCGGCGGGGTCACGGGCGTCTTCCTCGCAGCGGTTCCGGTTGATCTCGTGCTCCACGACACCTACTACGTCGTGGGTCACTTCCACTACATCGTGATGGGCGTCATCGCGTTCGGTGTGTTCGCCGCGGTGTACTACTGGTTCCCAATCTACACCGGTCGGATGTACCAGCGCACGCTCGCAAAGTGGCACTTCTGGCTCGTTATGGTCGGGACGAACCTGACGTTCTTTGGCATGCTCATCCTCGGCTACCTCGGCATGCCGCGGCGCTACGCCACCTACGACTTCAACCCGGCAATCACGCCGATGCAGGCAATCACGGCACTCCACCAGCTTGCAACCCTCGGCGCGTTCATCCTCGCGATTGGCATGGCCATCTTCGTCTGGAACATCGTCATGTCGTGGATAGAAGGCCCAATCGTCGAAGACGGCGACCCATGGAGCCTCAAGGAGACCAACCAGCACGGCCACGAATGGCACTGGCACGAAAACCGCGTCAACCGCTCCATCGTCGCTGCTGACGGCGGCGAGGAAGAAGTAGCAACTGACGGCGGCGAAGACGAATAACCCGGTAGCGACTTTTGTTTTTTACGTGTTCACCGCTCTGAGCAGTGAGCACTGTCGAAAAAATCGAGTGATTGGACGCCGGTACTAGAACATAACGAGGACGAACCCACCGAGGAACATCAACGCGGCTATCGCGCCGAGAATGAGCATCAACAGCTCTTTGTCGGACATACTCGGCGTTGACACCGCGAGGTCAAAAGGCTAATCGTCGGCGATTCCTAAACCGGGATATGGGAAAGACGCAGACATTCACCGGCGGTCGGCGCGTCGTCCTCACCATCTACGTCGTCGTCGTGGCTATCGCGGCGCTCACAGGGCTGATTCTCGGCACCTTCGTCGAAGGAAATCTGCTCGCGCCAAAATTCCTCGGCCTCATCGAGTTCCCCGCAACCCCGCTCGGGCTCGCCGCCTACGGCGCGCTGACGCTTGCAACCGTTCTCGGCGTCCTTCTCGGGTTGGTCATCTACGTCTCAGATCGCTACGCAGAGTAACCTATCCTTGTCCGACCATCGAATCTTGGTCGTCCCACTCCTTCTTGCGCAGTTCGTATTTTTGCACCTTCCCGGTCGCCGTCGTCGGGAGCGCATCCACGAATTCGACGGTGTGGACGACTTTGTAGCCCGCGAGCCGTTCGCGACAGAAGGATTCGATATCTTCGACGGTGACGCCGGGGTTATCCGGGTCGCCGTTTGCAGGGACGATGAACGCCTTTGGCGTCTCGCCCCACTTCTCGCTTGGCGCGGGAATCACGGCGACGTCGGCGATGGCGTCGTGGTCGAACAGCGTGTCTTCGAGTTCAATCGAGGAGATGTTCTCCCCGCCGGAGATGATGATGTCCTTCTTGCGGTCTTGAATCGAAATCATACCGTGTTCGTCCACAACCGCGAGGTCGCCCATGTGGTAGTAGCCCTCGACGCGGTCTGAGAAGGCTTCTGCAGTCTCCTCGGGCTTGTTCCAGTAGCCTTCCATGATTTGATTGCCGCGGACGACGACTTCGCCGAGCGTTTCGTCGTCCCACGGCACGTCCTCGCCGTCTGCGTCCACGACGCGGATTTCGGTGCCGAGATAGCCAATGCCTTGGCGCTTCTTGAAGCGAAAGCGGCCGTCATTGTCGTCATCGAAGAAGCTCCCGAAGTCGGAGGTGGTGATGAGCGGACCCGTCTCGGTCGCGCCGTAGACGTGCATTAAGTACCAGCCGAACTCGTCCTCAACGACACGAAGGGTTGCCTCTGGCGGTGCGCTTCCGGCGGTGGCGACGCGCACGTCGTTGTCACCGACCGTCTCTGGCTCTGCCTCGTCGTAGTACTCCATCAGCAAATTGAGCACCGTCGGCGCGGCGCACATGTACGAGACGTTCTCCTCGCGGACGGTGTCGAAAATCCCCTCGGCGTCGATGCCACGGGTACAGATGTGGCGCGCGCCGTTGCCGGTGATGGCGAAGATGTGTCCCCAGCCATTTGCGTGGAACATCGGGAGCGTCCAGAGGTAGACGTCCTCGTCTGCGATGCGCTGGTGGTAGCTGATGAGATAGGCGTGGAGCGTCTCACAGCGATGGGTGCGCATCACGCCCTTCGGGTCGCCGGTCGTCCCGGAGGTGTAGTTGATGGTGATGACTTCGTCTTCTGCCATCTCGGGGCGGTCGTACTCACTCGATTCGGCGATAACGTCGTCGAACTCCTCCCAATCACCCTCCACCGCAGCCGCGTCGTTGGTGATGAAAATCTCGGTGGGGATGTCGTCGCGTATCTCCTCGATTTGCTCGGTGTACGCGTGGTCTGCATAGATGGCTTTCACGCCCGCGTCGTTCAGGATGTACTCAAACTCGCGGGGGACGAGCCGATAGTTGAGCGGCGTGTGCACCCCGCCGAGTTGCATGATGCCGTAGGCCGCTTCGAGGTGGTAGTGCGTGTTCGGGTCGAGGACAGCCACGCGGTCGCCCTTTTCGACCCCGCGAGCCTGCAAGGCCGCGGAGAAGCCGTCTGCCCGGTCACCAATCTCGGCGTAGGTCAGTCGCTCCCCCGTGGTAGCGATGACCCCTTCTTTGTCTCCGTAATAGGTTCGTGCCCTATCTAAAAACTCGGTGACGAGTAGCGGTTTTTCCATATGTCATGATAAAATTAGGGAAACCACTGATAGGTTTTTCGCCCGCGGCAGATGTTTAGTCTTACCAGCCTGCGAGATTATTCCAATAAAACGGACGTTGAGAAATTTCGGCTACTCTGACTTGAGCTGGTCACGGATTTTCTCCGGGACCGAGGGGTCGCGGAGCGTCGTGGTGTTGCCGAGTTCTTCGTCGTTCGAGATGTTTTCGAGCAAGCGACGCATGATTTTCCCGGAGCGCGTTTTCGGCAGGTCGTCGACGAAGAGGACGTTTGCCGGTCGGGCGAACTTCCCAATCTCTTCTTCGACCGCGCCGACGATGCGTTGGCGCACGTCGTCGCCCGCTTCGATACCCTCTCTGAGGATGACGTACACGTCCGGCACTTCACCCTTTGCCTCGTCCTTGCGCGAAACAACAGCGGCTTCGGCCACGTCTTCGACTTCTGCGACGGCGCTTTCGAGTTCCATCGTCCCGAGGCGGTGGCCCGCGACGTTCATCACGTCGTCCAACCGCCCGAGGATGCGGAAGTAACCGTCGCGCTCGTGGACCGCACCGTCACCGGCTTTGTACATCCAGTCGCGCCAGTCGTCTGAATCGGTGTCAGAGAAGTCAGCCCAGTAGGTGCTGATGAAGCGTTCGTCGTCGCCGTACACCGTCTGGAGCATGCCGGGCCACGGCCGGGTGATGACGAGGTTTCCGGCCTGTCCCGTCGCCGGTTCGAGGAGGTCGCCACTGTCGTCTACGAGCGCGGGTGTGATGCCGGGACAGCCAACGCCCGCGCTGCCGGGTTTCATGTCCTTGAGCGCCGGGAGGTTCGTGATGAGGTGGCCGCCGGTCTCCGTTTGCCACCACGTGTCTACGATGACGGCCTCCTCGTTGCCGACGTACTTGTAATACCAGAGCCACGCTTCCGGCTGAATCGGCTCACCGACCGTCGTCATGTGCCGAAAGGAGAAGTCGTAGTCTTCGAGATACTGCTCGCCCCACTTCATGAACATCCGAACCGCGGTCGGCGAGGTGTGGAACACGTCCACGTCGTACTTCTCTGCAATCTCCCACGTGCGACTCTTGTGCGGGAAGTCGGGTGCGCCTTCGTACATCACCGAAGTCGTCCCGAGCGCAAGCGGGCCGTAGACGATGTACGTGTGACCGGTAATCCAGCCAATGTCTGCCATACACCAGTAGGTGTCTTCGGGTTTGATGTCGAGGACGTACTTCGAGGTGCCCGCGGCGTAGGCGAGATAGCCGCCTGTCCGGTGTTGACAGCCCTTTGGCTGGCCTGTCGTCCCCGAGGTGTACATCAAGAACAGCGGGTCTTCTGCGTCGCGGGAAACAGGGGCGACGCGCGCTCCGCGGTGGTCTTCGAGGAGGTCTTCGACGTGGAGGTCGCGGCCGTCTTCGAGTTCCACGTCCGGGTGCAACTCGTCCTCGCGCGTCCAGACGAGGACGTTCTCGACGTCGTGGTCTGCGAGTTCCATCGCCTCGTCTGCTTTCTGCTTGTGGTTGAGCAGCTCACCGCGGCGGTAGTAGCCGTCGATGGTGACGACGTAATCTGAGTTTGCGTCATCGACGCGGTCTGCGAGTGCTTGTGCCGAGAAGCCGCCGAACACCTCGCTGTGGGGTGCGCCAATCCGCGCGAGTGCGAGCATCGTGACTGGCAGGGCTGGAACCATCGGCATGTGGAGCGTGACGATGTCGCCCTCTTTGACGCCGACCTCGCGCAGCAGCGACGCAAACTCGTTTACCTCGCGGTAGAGGTCTTGATACGAGATGTTTCGCTGCTCGCCGTCTTCGCCCTCCCAGAGCAGTGCCGTCTGGTTCTTTCGCTCATCGAGGTGGCGGTCGATACAGTTGTACGAGGCGTTCAGTTTCCCACCGGTGAACCATTTGAAAAACGGCGGGTTGCTCCCGTCGAACACCTCGTCCCACGGTTCGTCCCAGTCAAGGAGTTCTGCGTACTCGGCGAACGCGTCTGGATACCCCTCGTCAAATCGGTCGTAAATCTCGGGGTCGGTCTGATTCGCCTGACCGACGAACTTCGGAGACGGTCTGAAATAGTCCTGTTCTCGGAGTCGTGCCTCAAGTGCCTGTGAAGAATCCTTCGTCATATGGTGCCACCGTTCACCCGAAATTGGGGACACGGTGTCATAGTTCTACCGTCCGAGTAACATATGAACGGAAACTGGGATGAAAATTTCGAGAGGCCGGTGAATATCCGCGTGCGGCGTTCGAATTACGATTCACACACCGCGCCCGATAAATATGTTTACTATTGGATAGTTGAGCGAAAAGAAGCGCCACAATATCGCCCACACGTGGGTGAGCGGTCCCAACTTATGCGAGACCGATTTTCTCCGAGTATGCGCCGTAGTGCTGTTTGAACACGTCCATAATCTCGCCCATTGTGACGTAGGCTTTCACCGCGTCGATGATGGCTGGCATCACGTTCTCGCCGTTTTCGATCGCCTCGTCGAGCGCGGAGAGCGTGGCTTCGACTTCTTCGTCGTCGCGTTCGTCTTTGACCGCTGCAAGTCGGGCAAGCTGTTTTTCTTGGACCTCGTCGGAGACGTGGAGCAGTTCCGGTTCGACTTCCTCGTCGAGTTTGTACTTGTTCACGCCGACGACGATTTCCTCGCCCTTGTCCACGCGCTTTTGGTACTCGTAGGACGATTCTTGAATCTCGCGCTGGAAGTAGCCTTGGTCGATGCCTTCGAGGACGCCGTCGCGCACCGAGCCATCGCCCATCTCTTTGATGTGCGTAATGTACTCCATCGTCTTTGCTTCCATCTCGTCGGTGAGCGATTCGACCGCAAAACTGCCACCGAGCGGGTCGATAATGTCTGCTGCACCCGACTCATCTGCGATGATTTGCTGGGTACGAAGTGCGACGCGGACGGCTTCTTCAGAGGGCAGCGCAAGCGCCTCGTCGTAGCTGTTGGTATGCAGGCTCTGGGTGCCACCGAGCACGCCAGCGAGCGCCTGAATCGTCGTCCGGATGATGTTGTTGAGTGGCTGTTGGGCCGTGAGGCTCTGGCCTGCGGTCTGGGTGTGGAACTTGAGTTGCTTGCTCGCGTCGAGTTCTGCGCCGTACCACTCACTCATGACGTGGGCGTAGATGCGGCGGGCGGCGCGATACTTCGCAATCTCCTCGAAAAACGAGTTGTGCGAGTTGAAGAAAAAGGAGAGTTGTGGCGCGAAGTCGTCCACGTCGAGACCGCGGTCCATCGCGTCTTCGACGTAGGCGAAGCCGTCTGCGAGCGTGAAGGCGAGTTCTTGGACGGCGGTCGAACCGGCCTCACGGATGTGGTAGCCCGAGATGGAGACAGGCTTCCACTTTGGCGTCTCTTCTGCCGCGAACTCGATGGTGTCGGTCACGACATCAAGCGACGGCGCGGGTGGGATGACCCACTCTTTTTGCGCGATGAACTCTTTGAGCATGTCGTTTTGCAAGGTGCCCCGAACCTGGTCGCGTGGGACGCCCTGTTTGTCTGCAAGCGCAATGTACATCGCGTAGATGACGGCGGCGCTTGGGTTGATGGTGAAACTCGTAGACACCTCATCGACGCGAATACCGTCGAATAGAATCTCCATATCCCGAAGTGTGTCCACGGCCACGCCCTCTTTGCCAACCTCGCCGTCACTCATCGGGTGGTCTGAGTCGAGCCCCATGAGCGACGGCATGTCAAACGCCGTCGAGAGCCCAGTTTGCCCCTCTTTGATGAGGTAGTGGAAGCGTTCGTTCGTCTCTTCTGCAGTGCCGAACCCGGCGAACTGGCGCATCGTCCACGTCCGGCCGCGGTACATCGTCGGGTAGACGCCACGGGTAAACGGTGCTTCGCCCGGCATGCCGAGGTCGTCTGCGAAGTCGATGTCTGCAACGTCGTCGGGCGTGTAGAGGTTGTCCACCTCGAGGTTCGAGACCGTCGCAAACCGGTCTTTGCGCTCGCCGTAGGCGGAGAGGACGGGTTCTAAGGTGTCGTCCTCCCAGCGGTCGCGCGACTCACGAATTTTTTCGAGGTCGGCATCGTCGTACATACTCGTAGGTCTGTCCGGAAATTCATTAAGATTCCGGGGTCAGACGGCGGATTATGAAAACTATTGGAATCGTTTGGTCGATTCGATGAGCGGATGGCGAGCGTAATCGACCACGTCGATGTCGTCGATGGTGTTGAGTCCCTCTTTCTCTGCGGTTTTCGCCATCCCAAGGTCAACCGGCGTGTCGAGGACGATGACATACGCGTCCATTTCCGGGATGCCAAGACGGTCTGCGGCTTTCGAGCGGTGGTGGCCGTCTGCGAGCAGTAAACCACCGTCGTTGTCGATGACGACCAGCGGTTCTGCAAGCCCGCGTTCGAGTTCGTAGCTCCGGCCCTCGAGTTCGTCCGCATACACGCGCCCTTGGGTTGGCCGGAGTTCTGCGAGTTTCACCTTCCGGCGTTCCTCGCTCACCGTGACGCCGTGGATGTTTTCGAGGGTGCGCATCAGTTTCCCCACCTTCTCTGGGGTGGCGCGTTCGATTTGACTGCGGATCACGTCCGCGTTCGAGATGATGCCCACGAGGTTCCCGGCGTCGTCTACGACAGGGAGCTTTTGAATCCCCGACCGGAGGATGACGCGCGCGGCGTCGGTGAGGTCCATCTCCGGATGAGCGACGATGAGATCTTGGCTCATCACCTTGAAGATGAGTTCGCCATCGTCTGCGAGCAACAGGTCGCGTGCGCTCACGAACCCTTCGACGCGACGGCCGCTACACACCGGAAAGCCGCTGTGCTCGTCGCTCTCTGCAATTCGCACTGCGACCGCTTCGACCGTATCATCGGGCGAAACGGTAGCCACGTCACGAGTCATGTAGTCTTTGACGCGGGGTTTCGTTCCAGCCGATTCAGGGTCTTCCATTACCCCGACTGACGGCCGCCCGCCGCAAAAGTGTCTCGCTCACTCCTCGCCATCGAAAAACTGCTTGCCGAACTCGGGAATCGAGTACACTGATTCCACCGGTTGGCCGGGTCGCGAGGTGAGCGTATCGAAAAAGCGGTCGGTGATGACGTCGGTGAGAATCTGGCGCAACGAGTCTGCAGAGCCTTCCTCTACGTCGCCGAGCAAGCCGAGTGAAATCTGCGCCCCGGCCATGTCTGCGTGGCCGCCCGCAGAGCCAATCTGTCCGAACGCATCGCGGAGCGTCTCCCCGAGGTCGAGGTCGGTCCCGCGAGCGCGCGCCGAGACGTAGACGGTGCCCTCTTTGAAGCCATACACGAGCGTCGTCGTGATGCCCTCCATGTTGAGTAAATGGTCTGCGGCCTGCGCAAGCGCATCACGGTCTGAGATGGGTCCAACGCCGCTCAACAGCACGTCACCTCGCATCTCGCGTTCACGGATGGCGCGTCCGATAATCGACAACGTTTCTGCGCTCATGCTCGGCGTTTCGAACTGGGCGAGCAGGCTGCTGTCTGCCCGGGGAACAAGGAACTCAGCGGCCTCGAAATCTGCGGGGGAAATGTCGCGCGAGAAGTCCTTCGTATCGACGCGAATCCCGTAGAGAAGCCCGGTTGCAACGGCTGTGTCCAGTTTGTAGCCGAGTTGCATCAGATAGTCCGTAAGCAGCGTACTTGTCGCCCCGACGTCGCTTCGAACGTCCACAAAGCGAGCGTCAATCGGCGCACGCGGTGGGTGGTGGTCGATGACCACGTCAACGTTCGTGTCCGCTGGCAACTGGTCGTTGACGCCGGGCCGCGAGTGGTCGACGAGCGCGAACCCCGCAAACTCAGCGAGGTCGTCGCCGCGCTGTAGATTCCGTAAATCGAGGTCGAGCAGGTTCACGAACGCGCGATTCTCTTGATGGGTGATATTACCGAAGTAGACGACCTCCGCGTCACAGCCAACGGCCTGTGCAATCTTCTGGAGCGCCACAGCACTCGCAAGCGCGTCCGGGTCAGGATTGTCGTGGGTGACCACGGCGAGTTTGCCAGAGAGCGCCCGAAGCATCCGAACCAGCCGCCGGAGGCGCAGTCCCTTGTCGCCGACGCGCTCGATGATGTAGTCGGTCACTGCCACACTCGGGTCGATGAGCGTGTCTGCGACCGTCGAAAGCGCGTCTGTTGTCTCTGGTCGTGGTTCTTCGCCCGTAAATGCGGTCAGCTGTGCCCCGGGGAACGCTCGCCGGGCGGCTTTCGCGCTTGCGAGATTCTGTCGGGGGTCGTCGCTCGCAACCACGATAACATCCACCTCGTCTGCAGCTTCGGCTATCGCCGTCGCGTTCGTGGGGTCAACCAACTGTGCGTTAATCGAATCGCCACGGAGCGTTTCGACGCGCCGCTCTTCGCTCGTGAGCACAAGCAGGCGACCCGGGTCGTGGCGGATGGTCTCGACTAACGAATGGCCGAACGAGCCACAGCCGAGCACCAACCGGAAAACCATGTGCCACCGTACCCCTTCATTGGTCTAAAACCCTCCGCCTGAACAACGACGTGTCGCTGACGCTATTGCTCACCGACAGAAAAACGAAAGAAAGTGAAGGCGATTCAGCCAAAGAGGACGCTCGCGGCGTCCACGGCCGTGCTTGCGACCGGGTTGAACGCCGGGAGCAAGACGATGGTGATGATTGCGGCACCGACGATGGCGGCGTAGAGGCCGGTCGGGTAGCCGCTCAGTTCACGCTCTTCTGTCGATTCTTCTATCCACATCGCCTTGACGACGCGCGAATAGTAGTAGAGCGACAGCGCGCTGTTGACCGCACCGAACGCGGCGAGCCACCAGAAGCCCGCGCCGACGGCGGCGGCGAACAGCACGTATTTAGACAGGAAGCCCGCGCCGATTGGGAGTCCCGCGAGGCTGAACAGGAACACGGTCATCGCGGCGCAGGCAAGCGGTGCCTGCTTGCCGAGGCCGTTGAAGTCCTCGAATTTGCGACCAATGCCCCAGTGCTCGGTCATGGCGATGAACAGGAACGCACCCGTGTTCATGAAGCCGTAGACGAGCAGGTGCATCATCGACGCCCCGAGGACGAGGTCGTTTTGCCCGCCGCTCGTAAGCGCGGCGAGGCCGATGAGCACGTAGCCAGCGTGGCCAATCGAAGAGTACGCGAGCATGCGCTTTACGTTCTCTTGGACCGCGGCGGCGAAGTTCCCGAGCGTCATCGTGACGATGGCGAGAATCTGGAACGCGAGCACCCAATCGACGGGCACCGTTTCCACCGGGAAGGCTTCGACGAACACGCGGAAGGCGACCACGAACCCGGCCGCCTTTGAGGCCGACGAGAGGAAGCCCGAGATAGGCGCAGGTGCGCCCTCGTAGGCCTCCGGTGCCCAGAAGTGGAACGGAACGCTCGCGGTCTTGAACGCAAAGCCGCCGAGCACCATCAGCACGCCGAGGCCGAGGATGCCAACGAACTCCGTGTTCGCGGCGGCCTCAGCGATTGCGCCGAACTGCAGTGCGCCGGTCGCAGCGTAGACGAGGCTGATACCGTAGGCGAACACCGCAGACGACAGCGCGCCGATGAGGAAGTACTTGAGGCCTGCTTCGACGCTGCCACGGTTCTTTTTCAAGAACGAGACGAGCGCGTAGGACGGCAGGCTGGCGAGTTCAAGTGCGACGAACGCCGTCGCAAGGCTGTTCGCAGACGCCATGAGCGACATGCCCATCGCGGCCAGCAGGACGAGGATGTAGTACTCGGCCTGGTTGCGGTGGCCACGGAGGTAGTCGTAGCTTGCGAGCGAGACCATCGCGGCGACGCTCGTGAAGATGAACCCGAAGAACAGGCTCATGCCGTCGATAACGAGCTGGTCGCCGTAGAGCGACAGCGGCTGGGTTACGATGTCAGTCGCCGTGAACAGGTAGCCCGTTCCGGCGAGCGACAGCAACGCACCGGCCGTCGCAATGCCTGCGAGGCGACCGTCGTCGGCCTTATCCGGCGTCAGGCTGTCGAACAGGAACAACAGCGTCGCGGCGACGCCGAGGATGAGGACTGGCGAGAGTGCCAGTGCGGTAGAGACCGCCATTTAGGCACCCCCTCCGACGACGAGAATCGGACGAATTGCGTCTTGAATCATCTGCATGAAGATGTCTGGTGCGACTCCGAGTGCGATGATGAGGATGAGGAGCACGGCGAGCGGCGCAACGTCGTGGAACGGCGCTGGCGTGACCTCATAGTCTGTTTCGAGCCGGAACTGGCCGAACAGGGTACGTTGCATCGCGAACAGCAGGTAGCCTGCGACGATGACGATACCGAACATCGCAAGCGACGTGAAGAGTGGCGACCCCGGGAACGCGTTGAACGCGCCGATGAAGATGAACAGTTCGCCCGCGAAGCCAGCCATCAGCGGCAGGCCCATGTAGGCGAACGCGGCGGCGACGAGGATGCCAACCGTCCACGGCATCCGGTCTGCGAGCCCGGACATGTCTGCGACCATCCGGGTGTGCGTGGTGTTGTAGATGACACCGACCGCCATGAACATCAGCCCCGAGATGAGGCCGTGTGCAATCATCTGGAACGTCGCGCCACCGACACCGTAGACGGTGTAGGCAACGAGTCCGAGGATGACGTAGCCCATCGAAGACACAGAGGAGTACGCGACGATGCGTTTCAGGTCTTGTTGGGCAAGCGCGAGCATCGCGCCGTAGATGACGCTGACGACCGCGAACACGGCGATAATCGACGCCGCGCCGCGAGCCACGTCAGCGAGCATGGTGAAGTTGAATCGGAGCAGGGCGTACGTCCCCATCTTCAGGAGGACGCCAGCCAGCATGACCGATACAGGGGTGGGGGCCTCGACGTGAGCGTCGGGCAGCCACGTGTGGACCGGAACGACCGGAACCTTCACCGCGAAGCCAGCGAACATGGCGAAGAAGGCGAGCGCCTTCAGCGTGCCCGGTTGGATGCCTCCAACCGAGCCGAGTTCACCGGCGCGAAGCGCTTGGGCGACTTCCGGCAGGCCGAGGGTGGTGACGGAATCACCGAGACCGAACACCAGCGCCATGAAGCCGATGAACATCACCAGCGAGGCGACGTTGGTGTAGACGAAGAACTTGATTGCGGCGTACTTCCGGCGTGGGCCGCCCCAGACGCCGATGAGGAAGTACATCGGGATGAGAACGGCCTCCCAGAAGATGAACCAGACGAAGAAGTCCAGTGCCGCGAATACGCCGATGAGGCTCGCTTCCATGAGCAACATCAGGCCGTAGAACTGCGACTGGCGCTCGTCGATTGGCGTCCACGCGCTCACGATTGCGAGCGTCGTGAGCACCGTCGTGAGCACGAACAGCGGCATGCTGATGCCGTCTAAGCCGACGTGCCATGTCAGGTCCCACGGACCGAGCGATACCCACTGGGCGTTCGTCTCGTAGGCGAGCGTCCCGCCGAGCAGTGCGTTGCCCGAGCCGTCGAAGTTCAGGTACATCCAGAGACTGCCGACCACAGGGAGCAGACTGACGGCGAACGCCAGTTTCCCTGCGACCTTATTCGGCGCGAGGAACGTCAAGAGCGCGCCGACGAGCGTTACGCCGAGTAGCAATTCAATCATCATCTAGAACCAACCTCCTGTGATGCCGAGGACGACCAGCAGGGCGACCAACCCAACCGTGAGCAAGGTCGCATAGTTGCTGACCACACCCGTCTGCACCCGGCGGACGCGATTACCGGAGAACAGACTCACGCTGGAGACCCCGTTGACGACGCCGTCGACGACGCCGTTGTCGAACTTGTCTGCGGCGCGAGCGAGCGGGAGGGTGAGACCCGTTGCGAGCCAGACCTGGTACTCGTCCTGGTAGTAGTTGTTGTACAGGAGCGTCTTGATGCTCCCGAGTTTGTCGGTGTGCTCGACCGGTTCGGGCACGTTGTAGAGCGTGTACGCCAGCCCTGCGCCTGCGAGGGCGAGGGCGAGCGAGACTGCGCCTGCTGCGAGCGACGAGAGTTCTGCCGCCTCGTAGCCAGCGAAGTCGTGGAGCAGTTCACTGTAGTGGTGCGCACTGAGCGCACTTGCGAAGCCTTCCTCTAAGTCGAGCCAGCTGTGGAGGTACTCGATGTGCAGGCCGGTGAGTTCGGCCACTGGAACCATGTTGACGAAGCCGATGGTCGCGGCGAGAATCCCGAGCACGACGAGCGGAAACTTGACGTTCCAGCGGATGCCGTGTGGATTCTTTGCGATGTCAGAGCGCGGCTTCCCGTGGAAGGTGAGGAACACCATCCGGAACGTGTAGAAGCCGGTGAAGAACACCGCGATGAGCCCCATCGCGTACGCGAGGAGCAACACCGGGCTGTTCAGGCCGTGGACGAGCGCCTCGTAGAGCACTTCGTCTTTCGACCAGAAGCCCGAGAACGGGACGATGCCCGCGAGGGCGAGTGACCCCGAAAGGAACGTGTAGTACGTGACTGGCATCTTGTCTTTTAAGCCACCCATGTCCCACATGTTCTCGTTGTGGTGCATCGCGATGATGACCGCACCAGCGCCGAGGAACAGCAGCGCCTTGAAGAAGGCGTGGGTGAGCAGGTGGAAGACACCGGCGACGTAGCCACCGGCACCCAGTCCGAGCATGATGTAGCCGTACTGGGAGATGGTGGAGTACGCGAGCACCTGCTTGATTTCGCGCTTTACGACGCCCATCGTCGCCGCGAACAGTGCGGTGAAGCCACCGACGAGCGCGATGACGGCGAGTGCCGTCGGCGAGAGCGCGTAGAAGCCGTACATCCGGGCGACGAGGTACACACCGGCTGCGACCATCGTCGCTGCGTGGATGAGTGCAGAAACAGGGGTTGGGCCTTCCATCGCGTCTGGCAGCCACGTGTGGAACGGGAACTGCGCAGACTTGCCCATCACGCCACCGAGGACGAGCAGGCCAAGGATGGTGAACCACATCTCAGGCGAGAAGCCGAACGTTTCGACCGTCTCCTCACCGAGGAGTACCTGTTCTGCGATGTGCGGGAAGCTTTCGGAGCCGGCGAATGCCGCCGTCCCGAAGGTTGCGAAGATGGCGACCACGCCGATGAGGAAGAAGTAGTCACCGAAGCGGGTGACGAGGAACGCCTTCTTCGCGGCGGATGGTGGCCCATCTTCGCGGAACCAGAAGCCGATGAGCAGGTACGAACACAGCCCGACCAGCTCGAAGAACATGAACGCCATGAGCAGGTTGTTCGCGAACACGAACCCGAGCATGGACGCGGTGAACAGGCCGAGACTGGCGTAGTAGCGCGGGAGGCCGGTCTCGCCCTCGTCGTTCATGTAGCCCAGACTGAAGAGGTGGACCAAGAACGCAATCGTCGAGACGATGACGAGCATCATCGCCGACAGTGGGTCGAGCAGCAAGCCGAGGTGCAGGCTAAAGGTGTCCTGTCCCGCGACGAACGTGTAGAGGTTTTCGTTGAACGCTTCGCCGCCTGCCACCGTGAGGAACACCCACAGCGACAGGAGCAGCGACCCCGCGGTCGCAAAGATCCCTGCGAGCGCGCCGCCCTTTGGCATGTACTTGCCAAAGAACAGTGCTACGAGGAACGATGCGAACGGGAGTGCCGCAATTGCCGGAGCAAATTCGAATACACCTGCCATAATTACCACCTCATCGTCGTCGCTTTGGTCACGTCGACGTCGCGGAAGTTACGGTAGAGCACCAGAATGATGCCGATACCGACTGCCACTTCCGCGGCGGCGAGGGCCATCGTGAACAGGCTAAAGACCTGCCCCGTGATGTTCCCCCACTGCGCCGAGAACGCGACGAAATTGATGTTCGCGGCGTTCAGCATCAGCTCGACCGACATGAGGAACACAAGTGCGTTCCGCCGGGTGAGAATGCCGAACAGACCGATACAGAAGACGGCGGCCGAAAGCAGGAGGTAGTACTGGGCCGGAACCATCAGTCGTCACCCTCCTGTTCTGTCTGTTTGCCGCCGGGCTTGAACGCGCGGCCGAAGGCTTCACCTTCGTCGCGGCGTCCGAGCATGACCGCGCCGACGAGCGCCGCCACGAGCACCAAGTCGATGATCTCGAACGCCACGAGGAAGCTCTCACTGTCGTGGGCTGCGAGGTCGACGAGGTCGAACATGGCGTAGCCGATAGACGCCGTAATCGAACCGTCACCAAAGCCGGTTGGCTCTGGGAAGGTTGCGGTCAGGAAAACGGCAGCCATCACGCCAAAGAGCGCGACGGCCGCCAGCCCCGGAGCAAGGTGTGAACCAAGCTTGAAGCGGGGTTTGCTTGTCATGCGTTACTCACCTCCGTTTGCTGTGCCCGCGTGAGCATGACGGCGAACGTGATGAGGATGAGGACCCCGCCGACGTAGACGAGAATCTGCATCGCTGCAAGGAACTCTGCCTGCAGCATCACGTAATGGACCGCCACACTCAACAGCGCCATCCCAAGCAGGAGTGCAGAATGCCACACGTCCCGCGCGAGGACAACGCCAAGGCTGCTGCCCACGGTGATGAGGGCGAACAGCGCGAACGCGAGTGTCTCGTAGATTGCCATTGATTTGTTGTGCGTGTTTGCGTCCGTTAGCCACCCGGACGCGAGGTGTGGTTTACTGGTAGTCGACTTCGCCCTCGCCCTCGCCAATCCAGACGCCACGGTCTGGTTCGCGGGACTTGAGGGGGTCGATGTCCTTGTACCACGGGACGTTTTTCAGCTGTTCCATGTTGTACGCCAGGTCGTCTTTCGTGTCACCCGTGAACTCGAAGTTCTGGGTGAGAATGATGGCGTCAACGGGGCAGACTTCCTCGCAGAGTCGGCAGTAGATACACTGGCCGATGTGGAGGTTGTACTGCTCGCCGTTGCGCTTGTCGTCCGTGACGATCTGAATCGTGTCGTTCGGACAGACGTTCTCACACTGGCGACACCAGATACAGCGCTCCTGGCTGAACTTGTGAACGCCACGGAATCGTGGGCTCACTTCTGGTTCGACGTCCGGATATTCGACCGTGAACGTCGAGCCGTCCAGGGCGTGTCTCATCGTTGCTGCCATCGATTTGAGTAAGCCAATCATGCAATCACACCCACAATGACGGCGGTCAGGACGAGGTTCGCGAACGAAAGCACGAGCATCCCTTTCCAGCCGATTTCGATCATCTGGTCGATACGGACGCGCGGAATCGCGGCGCGGAACCACTGCGTGAGCAAGAACACTGCCCAAATCTTCACGACGAACCAGATGAACCCAAGACTCTCTGGGCCGGGGCCTGCTGGACCGCCGAGGAAGAGCGTCGCGATGATTGCGCCGCCAAGGAAGATGTGCAGGAACTCACCGAGGTACATCAGCACGAAGTACACACTGGAGTACTCGGTCTGGTAGCCTGCGACGATCTCGGTCGGTGCTTCCGGCGTGTCGAACGGGTTCCGACCGACTTCTGCGAGGTTCGCGATGATAAACAACACGAACGCGAACGGGTTCAGGAAGGCGTACCACGCCGGAATGTCGAAGCCGCCGAGGGTGACGAGCGTCTCCTGTTGGGCGGCGACGATGCCGCTCATCTGGAGCGTGCCCGCGAAGATGACGACGGAGGCCGCCGTCACGACGAGCGGAATCTCGTATGCGAGGTTCTGCGCGACGGCGCGAAGGCCGCCGAGCAGGGAGTATTTGTTGTTAGACGCGTAGCCGGCCATGACCAGACCGAGCGACGCGAGCGAGGAAACGGCAAACACGTACGCGAGTCCCGTCTCGGGGTCTGCGAGTTGAATACCGCTTCCCATTGGGATGACCGCGAAGCCGAGCAGCGCAGAAGAAGCCATGATGATGGGCGCAAGGTCCCACGCCGGGCGGTCAACGCCCTCGGGGACGATGAGCTCTTTCGAAAGCAGGCGCACAGCGTCTGCCACGATAATGAGCAGGCCAAATGGCCCCACACGGTTGACTGCAATGCGGTCGGTGAACGCGGCCGTAATTTTCCGTTTCGCCCACGGCCCTGCGAGTGCTGTCATGCCGAGCATGATGTTCCCGATGAGGAACGCGGCGAGCAGCGAGGCGATGAAGTCCTGTCCCGGCCCCATCTCGGAGCCAAAGCCGAGCAGTTGACCGACGGTATCTGGCAGGGTCTGCAGCAGATACATTACCGGTCCACCTCGCCGAGCACGATGTCGAGGCTGCCAAGTGTCGCAATCAGGTCAGGGATGTACTCCCCGTTGGACATCTCGGGCAGCGCCTGCAGGTTCGAGAAGCACGGGCTACGAATCTTGAACCGGGCTGGCTTGTCGGTGCCGTCAGACCGGATGTAGATGCCGAGTTCGCCCTTCGCGCCTTCGACGGTGCGGTAAATCTCCGCGTCTTCCTCGGGACGGAGGGTACGTGGCACGTTCGACTGAATCTCGCGGTCGTCCTCTGGCCAGTCGGCCAAGAGTTCGACACACTGGTCGATGATACGTGCGGACTGCTCGACCTCGCCCATGCGGACGAGGACGCGAGCGTAGTTGTCACAGCCGTCCATCGTCACGACGTCCCAGTCGAGCTTGTCGTAGTAGCCGTATGGGTCGTCACGACGCAGGTCGTAGTCAATACCGGAGCCACGGGCGACCGGACCGGTCACGCCGTACTGCTTTGCAACCTCGGGTTCGAGGACGCCGGTGTTGACACACCGAAGCTGGAAAATCTCGTTCGAGGTGAGCAGGTCGTGGTACTCTTCGACTTTCTCTGGCAGCTCATCGAGGAAATCACGAATCTTGTCGAGGAACTCCTCGCGTGGCTCTGGGAGGTCCCACGCCACGCCGCCGAGGCGGAAGTAGTTGAACATCAGCCGCTGACCGGTGAGGTCTTCTAAGATGTTCTGGACGATTTCACGGTCACGGAACGCGTACTGGAAGATGGCCGTGAAGTCGCCGTACACGTCGAGTGCGAACGTCCCGAGCGCGAGCATGTGGGAGGCGATGCGACAGAGTTCTGCGCTCATCGTCCGGATGACTTGCGCGTACTCTGGCACGTCTAAGTCAGCTAAATCCTCTGCGGCGCGCGCGTAGGCCCACTCGTTTAAGAGCCCTGCAGAAATGTAGTCCCAGCGGTCTGGGTACGGCATAATCTGGTGGCGGTAGGTGCCGTTCTGGCAGAGCTGCTCCTCACAGCGGTGGAGGTAGCCAATGTCGGGTTCGACGTCTGCGACCTGTTCGCCGTCGAGGACGGTTTTCAGGTGGAGCACACCGTGGGTTGCCGGGTGGTGTGGCCCGATGTTGAGGAACATCGTGTCCGACTCGCCGTCTGCGTTGTCCGGTTCGAGCGGATTTTTGTGTTTGTCGAGGGTGACAATCTGCGGCTTTTCCTGGTTGTAGTCGAGCCCAAGTGGGTGGCCTTGCCAGGTCTCAGGGAGAAGAATACGCCGCATATCCGGGTGATTCTCGTAGTTGATGCCGACGAGGTCGTACGCCTCGCGCTCGTGCCAGTCAATCGTGCGAAATGCCTTGCTTCCGGACTGACTTACGGGATTGTCTCGGGCCGTCGGGACGACGACGCCGACTTCCTGCATCGGTGCGTCGTACTTCCGGAGGTGGTAGATGCTCTCGAAGCGGTCTTCGTACTCTTGTGCGGTGACACACGAACAGTGGTCGAAGCCTGCTTCCACGCGGAGCGTCTGGAGCGTCTCCTCGACGGCGTCCGGGCGGACGACGAAGGCGGTCGCATTCAGATGCTCTTCGCGTCGGAGCACCTTCTCGCCGAGCAACGCTTCGAGCGCGTCGTAATCGACGTCGCCGCCGGGCAGTTCACCAACGTCTGGGGTTGGTTCCTCCAAACTCATGGTGAATCGGCCCAGTTGTAGCGCATGACGAGTTGGTCTTCGTCGATTTGTTCTGAAAGCTTGTCTACGATTTCGTCACGCTCTAAGTCGCCGAACTGTTCGAGTTCGTACGGTTTGACTGTGACCGGGCTGGTCTCGCCGTTTGCGATGCGCTCTTGGAGCTTTGCAATGCCGTAGATGAGCGCTTCTGGACGCGGTGGGCAACCGGGGACGTGGATGTCCACCGGGATGACCTCTTCTGCGCCCTTGATGACGTTGTAGCCATCTTGGAACGGTCCACCGGAGATGGTGCACGACCCCATGCCGACGACGAACTTCGGTTCTGGCATCTGGTCGTAGACACGCTTCATCCGGGGAGCGAACTTCGAGACGATGGTGCCGGGGACGATAATCACGTCCGCCTGACGCGGCGACGCACGCGGCACACCCGCACCGAAGCGGTCAAGGTCGTGCTTGATTGCGTACGTGTGCATCATCTCGATGCTGCAGCAAGCGATACCGAACTGCAGCATGAACATCGAAGAGCCCCGCACCCAGTTCATGAACTTGTCGAACTTGGTGAGGATGAACGGGGTCGACCCGAACGCTTCACGAAGGGTAGAATTGAAGCGAGCGTCAACGCCGTCGCCCATGCGGGCCTCCTGGGTTGTTTGCATCTCTGTACCTGTCGCCGTGTTCTGTGGCTGATTACTCATTAGTGGTCCACCCGCGATTGTTCAGCCCGTGGGCTTTTGACCCACTGCACTGCGCCCTTGCGCCACGCCCACGCGAGGCCGACGACGAGGACCCCGATGAAGACAAGCATCGGCGCGAGCGCTTTTGCCAACCCGGCGTTGGCGACGGCGTCGCGGTAGATGACCGTCCAAGGGAAGATGAGGACAGTCTCGATGTCGAAAACGACGAACAGCAACGCAACCATGTAGTACTGTATGTTAAACCGGATGCGTGTGTTCCCCGTCGGGATCTCGCCGCTCTCGTAGACGGCGCGTTTTCCTTGCTCAGGCACACTGGGGCGAAGGAGGCTCGACACTGCCATCATACCGAGAGGAATGCCGACCCCGACCACCGCGAGTGCGCCGATCGCTATCCATGGATTGCTCATACCGTTATCTCCTATCGTTCGGCGGTTGGGAACGCACCCATATAAGGGTTGATTCTTGCGTTCTCCCCGAAAAAACAGTACTCAGCAACCCGTGTCGAGAGGTGGCTTACTCAGCGTCGCGAGCCGCCATGAACGCCGGAGTTCCCTGCTCGTGCAGTTTTCGAGAGACGGCGGCCACATCGGTCTGTAAATTGTCGTGGTACTCGACAAGTTTTTCTTCCAACTTCGGCGACGACCGGGCGAGCAGCTGGGCCGCAGACAGTCCGGCGTTGAACGATTTCCCGGCATCGACCGCGACGATGGGTGCGCCCGTTGGCATCCCAATCACCGAATCGACGGACTTCTCTTGGACGGGGACGCCAATCACCGGAATCGGATAGGCGAGCGAGGCAGTCATGTTCGGCAGGTCGGCCGACTTCCCGCCAGCCCCGGCGATAATCACGTCAAGGCCGCGCTCGCGTGCGGTCTGGGCATACGCGTACATCAATTCGGGCGTCCGGTGGGCAGAAATCACGTACGTTTCGAAGGTAAACTCCGCCTCCGGGGGGTTCTCGTAGTCGGTGACTTCTTCGAATCCGAGGCCCGTGAGCGCCTCGTGCGCACCGGCCATCACGTCTAAGTCGGAGTCGGAGCCCATGATGATGCCCACGTCGGGCGTGTGTGCTTGGTCGCTCGCTGCTTCGCGTTCGAACTGGTCGATGAGGTCTTGGATTGCGTCAACGGTCATTTCGTGAAGGTGAGGGTGTCGCGGATGGTTCTGATGTGGTCTAAGAGGTCGTCTCCGGCTTCGGAGTCGTCGCCAATCACGGTGAGATGCCCCATCTTTCGGAGTGGGCGAACTTCGCGTTTCCCGTACCAGTGGAGGCTGACGCCGGGTTCTGCGAGTGCGGTCTCGACACCCGATAGCTCGGCGGGTTCCGGTTCGGCAACATCACCGAGGATGTTCGCAGAGACGGTCGGACAGCGAAGTTCGGTCGAGCCAAGCGGGAGGCCGAGGACGGCACGAGCGTGCTGCTCGAACTGCGAGGTCACTGCGCCCTCGATGGTCCAGTGCCCGGAGTTGTGCGGGCGCGGGGCGATTTCATTTACGAGAATCTCGCCGTCTGCAGTTTCGAACAGTTCGATGCCGTACACGCCGCGCCCTTCGAGGATTTCGAGGACGGATTCGGCTACGTCGTGGGCGCGCTCCAGTACGGCATCGGGGGCACGTGCAGGCACGACGGTTTCACGAAGAATCTCCTCCTCGTGGACGTTCTCGCCTGCGGTGTAGGTCGCCACCTCGCCGTTGCCTTTCACGGCAATCACCGAAATCTCGCGGACGAATTCGACCATCTCCTCGACCAGCGCGTCGCCGCCGACGTCAGCGAGCGCTTCCTCTGCGTGGTCGGGCGATTCGACGGGCAAGTTTCCACGGCCATCGTAGCCGCCCTGCCGGGCTTTCACCATCGCGGGGTAGCCAAACTCCGCACAGGCCTCACGGAGTTCGTCTGCGTCAGCGACGGCTTTAAATGGAGGCACGGGAACACCGTGCTCTGCGAGGCGGGTGTTCTGGACGAACTTGTCCTGAATCATGCGCAGCGTGTCCGGCGTCGGGTGCACGGCGATGTCAAACTCCTCGCGCACGTCGTCTAACACGTCCGGGTCTGCGAGTTCGATTTCGAAGGTCAACACGTCCGCGCGGCGGGCGAGTTCGCGCACCGCTTCGGGGTCGTCAAAGTCGCCGACGAGCGTGTCACGGACGGTCGGTGCTGCCGGGGGGTCTGGGGTTGGGTCTGAGACGATGACCTCAATGCCGAGTGGGGCCGCTGCCTCACCGATCATGCGCCCGAGTTGCCCACCGCCGACGATGCCGAGCGTCGGGCCGGGTGACGTGAGTTTCATCAGTTATCCGGCGTTTTCGATGCAGGTAGAATAAGCGTTGCCACCTCGGCCTGCGTGACGAGGTGAGGCATCCGCCCGAGGCTCGCGCGCACCGTGAGTGGCTATTCGAGATACGATTCGTCGATGAAGATGACGATGGTGTCGGCCCAGAGGCGGAACTCGTGTTCGTGGGCGGTGTAGCCGTCGAGGTGTGGTTCGAGCTCTTCGCGGTCCCACTCGTAGGCGATGACGACGGGTGGCATGTCCTCTATTTCACCGGGTTCCGTGCCGGGTTCCGTACTCGTCACCTCAGCGCCGTCGGCTTCGAGATACCACGGCAGGGGCAGGCGGGTGTGCCACGCCGGGCCGCCGGGTGGCGCATAGAGCGTACTCGACTCGTTTTCGACGTAGAAGCGCGTCTCGGTGCTCCCTGACGGCCGCGTCCCGTAAAACAGCACGTCAGCGCCCTCCTCGTGGTTGTCTGCGACGACCGCGATTTTGTCGAGACTCTCGCGGAGGTCGTTGTGTGGTTGTGCCCACTGGAGGAGCTCTTTGTTCTCCTCGCTCGCCGAGTTGATGTAGGCCACGTCAACGGCCGTTCCGACGCTGAACCCGGCGACGAAGAGGATGATGACCGCGGTCATCGCAACGCTCACGGTGTCTTCGTCCTCGAAAGCTTCCTGTCCCCAGCGGATGATGAGCGAGACGCCAACCGCGGCAGGAATGGCGAGCGGAACAATCGCGTTTATCGTCGCCCACGGAGCCATGATGTCCGTCACGATGGGGTAGCCAAGCACCGAGACGAACCCCCAGTACGCGCCGAGCGCGACGACGTCTCGGGGGCCGCCTTTCGAATAGCGGTCTGCGACGAAGCCAACGATGGCGAAGGCGACGAGCGGTCCGGCACCGTAGAGGAGCGTCTCTGCAAAGTCACCGAGATACGGGAGATAGGCGTGTTCTTGATGGCCACCGGCAATCCAGAGGCCGTAGAATTCTTGCCACGAGCCGACCGTCGCCCGTTCGACGACCGCCGGGAGCAGCGCGGGATTCGAAAGCATGGTGTCGAAGCCAACCCCCGTACCGCCGACGCGCGGGGCGTAGAACACGACGATGATGACGAAAAATTCGAGCAGGCCAACGGCGAGCGGGATGGCCCACGCACGAAGCACGTCGCGGAGCCAGAAGCCGTGATCAACGAGCTCCTGTTTCCACGAATGTGGGAGGCGGTCCCGAGCGCGAAACAGGCGGTGGTCGAGGAGCAAGACGGCCGCCCCGGCCCAACAGACGGGGTAGAGAATCGCGCTCTCTTTGGTCGTAAAACCGAGCGCAAAGGCGAAGACGCCGACGTAGAAGTAGCGGTGGCGACCCGTGTCGTACGCGCGGACGAAAAAGCCGAGCGCGATGAACATGAACGCCGCGACGAGCAGGTCGTTGCGCATGAACCGCGAGTAGTAGAGCAGGAGCGGATTGAGCGCGAGCAGTCCGGCTAAGACGGCGACTTCGAGGTCACGGAGGTGTTCGCGGAAATTCCACGCCGAAAGTGGGAGTATCCCGCCAACGAGCGCCACGATGAGGCGCATCGAGAAATCAGACGGGCCGAGCAGCGCGAACATGTATTTGTTCACGTGAAACAGGAACGGCCCGTGGACGATGGGGCGATACTCCCAGACGCCGGTTTCTGCGTAGCGGAGTGTCCAGTAGGCGACGCGGCCTTCGTCCCAGTGGGCAACGCGGTCACCGAGGAAGATGAGGCGCGCGATGAGTGCGACGGCGGCGATGGCGACGACCGCGAGCAAGAGCCGTTGGCGGCCGTCAGAGCGAGAGCGAGTGTCGTCAACCGTTGCCATTGCCCCATCAGAGCGTGCGAAGGGGTTAGAATCCTTCTGTTTGTCAAGCGTGCATTTCACCTATCGGCTCGCAGTCGATACCGGGAACGGTACTTCTTTTAATGCCCTGCTCCACCGCGAACACATGGTAACGCTTGGGTTGGTGGTCGCGCAGTTCAACCGCGCACTCACCGAGCAGATGGAGGAGTTGGCGCGCGAGGCCGCCGCAGACCGCGGCGCGGAAATCGCAGACACCCTCGCGGTGCCGGGTGCGTACGACACGCCCCTCGCCGCAGACCGCCTCGCCCGCCGCGACGACATCGACGCGGTCGCGGTTCTCGGGTGTATCATCACCGGCGAAACGAGCCACGACGAAGTGATTGGCAACGCCGCCGCCCGAAAGCTCACCGACGTGAGCATCGCGCGCGACACGCCCGTCACCCTCGGCATCGCGGGGCCGGGTATGTCAGCAGACCAAGCCCGAGCACGTACCGACATGGGTGCCCACGCAGTCACGGGTGCCGTAGACCTCGTGGAGGAACTACAATGAAATTCGCAGACAGAGTCCAACGTGTCGAACCGAGCGCGACCCTCGCCATCTCGAATCTCGCTTCCGAACTGGAAGCAGACGGCGTGGACGTCGTGAACCTGAGCGTCGGTGAACCCGACTTCCCCACCCCGGAAAACGTGATTCAAGCGGGCAAAGATGCGATGGACGCCGGCCACACCGGCTACGCCCCAAGCAACGGGATTCCACAGCTCAAAGCTGGGATCAAACAGAAGCTCGATGCTGACGGCCTTTCCTACGCGGAAGATGAAATCATCGTCACGCCTGGCGCGAAACAGGCACTCTATGAGACCATCCAGACGCTCATTCAAGACGGCGACGAAGTCGTCCTGCTCGACCCGGCGTGGGTCAGCTACGAAGCGATGGTCAAACTCGCCGGTGGCGACCTGACGCGCGTCGACCTCGCCCCACACGACTTCCAGCTTGAAGCGGGCCTCGACGACCTCGCTGAAGCCGTCTCTGATGACACCGACCTGCTCATCGTCAACTCCCCGAGCAACCCGACGGGCGCGGTGTACTCCGATGCCGCCCTCGAAGGCGTTCGTGACCTCGCCGTCTCCCACGACATCACCGTCATCTCCGACGAAATCTACGACGAGATCACCTACGGCGGCGTCTCCCAGACGAGCCTCGGCTCCCTCGACGGGATGGCAGACCGAACGGTCACCATCAACGGCTTCTCGAAGGCCTACTCGATGACCGGCTGGCGGCTTGGCTACCTCGCCGCGCCGAAAGCCCTCATCTCTGAGGCGGGCAAACTCCACTCGCACTCGGTGTCCTCTGCGACCCACTTCGTCCAGTACGCTGGGGTCGAAGCGCTCGCCAACACCGATGAAGTCGTCGAAGAGATGCGCGCCGCGTTCGAAGAGCGCCGTGACTTCCTCGTGGACTTGCTCGCAGACCACGGCGTCGAAGTGGCTGTGCCAGACGGTGCGTTCTACATGATGCTCCCAGTCGACGACGACGATTCGGCATGGTGTGAAGGCGCGATTGAGGAGGCTCACGTCGCCACCGTCCCCGGCAGCGCGTTCAACGCACCGGGCTACGCGCGGATCTCGTATGCGAACAGTAAAGACCGACTCCAAGAAGCCGTAGACCGCCTCGTCGAAGCGGGCTACCTCTAACGACACCCGCCTCGCCGTCTGATTTTCACCGGAAATGCGGTGTGCCTTCTACTAGCACTGGCGAGTAATACTGCCCAGTAAAACTGGCGTTATTGGGTCGCCTCAAACGCCGCGCGCAGCGCCTTCACTTCGGCTAGCACGGCTTTCCATTGGGTAAGTGTACCCGGAATCTCATCGACGGTGGCGTGTTTGTCCACAAGTGCCCGCACCTCGCGGGGGTTTTCGATGTTCGAAAATCGAATTGCGCCCCCTCCTGCGGCTTCGACGCCGACCGACCCGTAGCCAAACAGCGACCCCAACACGCCCTGTGTGAACGCGCTGTTTTGCACCCGCGACATCGAGACGCGCCGGACGTTCCGCGAGAAGATGCCCGTTTTGCGGTACAGCGCGGTGTTTGTCACGACGTATCGGGTGTTCACGACGGCGAGGTACGCCCCGCCCGCGAGTGCCACCCCGATGAGCGAGGGCACGACGATGAGCGGTTCGTTGAACGCAATCGCCGCGGCGACGAGGCCACCAACGAACACCGCGGCGATGACGAGTGCCGGGAGCACCGTTGTCAGGCGTGGGTGGCCCGACCACAGCACGTCTTCGCCCGTGTCGAGCACCAGCCAGTCGTCGTCGCTCATGGGCGGTTGGGTGGGGAGTTCGTCTCCATCGCCTGCCGCATGGCGCGAAGCTCGCCGAGAATTTCATCGAGTACGGCGGCTTTGTCGTCTGCTTTTCCGCCGCGGCCCTCGCGCTTGTTGATGCGCTCGTTGATGAGCGACTGGAGCTGCTGTGGCTCTGCGACGTTTTGGAAGCTGAGTTCGACGCCAGCCCCACCGGCCGTCGAGATGTCCACCGCGCCGTAGCCGAACTGCGACCCGAAGAACGTCTGGCGGTAGGAGGTGTCTTGGACCTTGTCGAACTCGATGCGTTGGACGCTTCGTGAGAGAACACCGGTTTTCTTGTAGAGCGCGCGGTTCGTCACCACGAAGTGCGTGTTTTTGTGCGTGAGATACGCGCCGACGACGATTGGAATGCCGACCAACACGAGCATCAGCGGGATGCCGACGATGAGCGAGGGCACGAGGCTGTACGGGTGGGGCGTGTCAGCCCAGAGAATCTCCTCACCCTCGTCTACGGTGAGCCAGTCGAACTGTTCGTTCATGGCTGGGTATATCACGTTACGGGGATAACTGTTGGCTGTGACAGCGGAGGAGAAGCCTTACTGACTCGCGCCGGCCCATGTGAACTATGAGTGCCTCACCGCCAGCACAATGTCCCGAATGTGGCGCGCGCAACTCGTTTCGAAAACGAATGGAGACTGGCGGTGGGTGGCGAGCAGTGTATCGCTGTGCTGAGTGTGGACACCGATATCGACCGTAACCTCCAGTCATCTGTCTGTGATTTTATCAGACCAGTCTCCGCCGTTTCGGTAATGCCCTCCAGACGATAGATTCTCGCGGCTTCCACGAATCCCTGATTCGCAAACCAAGCGTTTCGTGCGCGGCACGGAGGCCGCGCACCCAAAAAGGTGCCCTAGCAGCGCTCGTTACAGATTTTCTCGATAATCCGGCCTGTCGAGAGCAGTTCGCCCTCGAATTTTGTGTCACGAATCGTCGCCCGGCGAACCTCACACTCGATGCCGCGTCCGGCGAGGGCATCTGCGATTGCCGCCTCGTCGTGGTGTTGGTCATGGCCGAGGACGATGATGTCCGGTTGGATTCTCTCAATCGGGACAAAGATGTCCTCTAAGTGGCCAAGGACGGCGTGGTCAACGCAGTCGAGTGCGGCAATCATGTCGCGGCGCTGTTCGTCGGGGAGGATGGGTTTCTGTTTGTGCGTCACGTTCGCCCGGCGGGCGATGATGACGTAGAGTTCGTCACCCATGGCCGCCGCTTCGCGCAGATAGTGGAGGTGGCCGGGGTGGAGAATATCGAACGTACCCTGTGCAATTACCGTCGTCATTTGAGTTCCTTATCGATGTCTTCCTGCGTGAAGTCGAAGAACGGTTCGTCGGGGAGGGCAACGTCCAACACCGGGAGGTCACGAGGCTCTCCCTCGCGGTCGAACGCCTGCCAGTCGTCGCGCCCGTAGGGCGCACCGATGATGATGTGTGCTTGGCCATTCCCGAAGGTTGCGAGGTCTGCGTCACTCGGTCTGAGGACGCCGTTTGGGTGGGAGTGAACCGACCCGATGGCGCGCATATCGTTTGGAATCATGCTCGTCCGGACGGTCGCGCTCACCGAGTTCGACTCGGTTCCCGGGATGACGAGCACGTCGGTGATGACAACGCCTTCGTCGTCCAGCCCGAGGTCGGCCGCGCGCTCGCCTCGCAGGAGGCCCATGTACTCGTTCGGGTGCGTCTCTCTCGACGCTTCGAGCACGAATTCGAGCGTTGCCTCGGCAATACCGAGTAGCTCACTCGAACGGAATAGCCGCATGGCTTTCACTCGGAGAGCGCGCCTTCTAAGCGTTCCGGAAGGGGTACGCACGCCGTTGCCGAGTGCCGTAACGCTATCGGTCAGTGAGATGAATTGCCACGCATGGACTTTCGACTCACTGCAGACCAACGCGCCCTCCGTAACACCATCCGCGAGTTCGCCACGGAAGCAATCGAACCGCACGCCCGCGACCTCGACGACGCCGGTGAGTACCCTGTGGATATTCTCGCCGCCCTCGGCGACCAGCGGCTCACGGGACTCACGCTCGCAGAAGAATACGGCGGGCGAGACGAGGGATTCGTTGAACTCTGTCTCGTCGTCGAAGAACTCGCGGCGGCGATGATGCCCGTTGCAAGCGCCCTCGCGCTCCACCTCGGGGTGGCCACGGTCGTCGAACGCTTCGGGAGCGAGTCGCTCAAAGACGATTTGCTCCCAGAAATGGCGCGCTTCGAGACGGTCGGCGCGCTCGGTCTCAGTGAAGCAAACGCTGGAAGCGACAAACTCGCGATGGAGACGGAGGCGACACGAGATGGCGACGAGTGGGTCATCTCCGGGCACAAACAGTGGGTGACGAACTTCTTCGAGGCGGACTATGTGCTCACCTACGCGAAAACTGGCCCCGACGACGAGGCTCCAGAGAACATCAGCGCCTTCCTGATTCCAGTTGAAGAATTCGAGGTCGAAACCGTCTGGGACACGCTCGGTGCGCGGAGCGTTCCCTCACCAAAAGTCACCCTCGACGCGGTTCGCATCCCCGACAGCCGCCGGGTTGGCGACGTTGGCATGGCCTACGTCCAGCGAAAGACGGTCAACAACGGCGTCAACGTCCCGGCTCGCGGCGTCGGCATCGCCCGCGCCGCCCTCGAAAAGACGGTTGCCTATACGAGCGGGCGCGAGCAGTTCGGTGGCCCGCTCAGCGAGTTCCAGGGGCTTCGCTGGCGTGTTGGTGAGATGGCGACGCGCGTGGACACCGCCCGCCTGTTGACGCTTCGGGCGGCAGACCGCGCCGACCGTGGCGACCCCCTCGACGGCGCGATGCACATGGCGAAAATCTACGCGACCGAAGCTGCCGTCGAAAACGCGAACGAGGCGATGCAGTTGCACGGGGGCCTCGGCTACACCACCGAGTGTCACGTCGAACGGTATCTCAGAGACGCGAAACTCCTCACAATCGCAGGTGGGCCAAACGAAGGCCACCGCGACGCACTTGCGTCTGCAGTGTACGATTCGGAGCGGTAGGCCCTTCGACCAACCCTCGCGTGCGAGAGAGACCGTTTGCAAAGCGTTAAACGGAGCAAAGCCAAACGGAAAATAAGAATGTCATCACCACCCGACGCCGGCGATTCTGCCGGAACAGGTTCTTCTGACCGGGTTGTTGTCTATGACCTCGCCGCGGAATGCACGCTTTCAGACGTCACCGCCGAGGAGTACTACCACGCAACCGTAAACGGAGTCGTCGATTACGGCATCTTCGTCGATATTTCCGACGACGTGTCCGGCCTCGTCCACGAATCACAACTCAGTGCGACGTACAACGTCGGCGACGAACTCGTTGTTTACCTCACCGAGATCCGTGAGAACGGCGACCTGAGCTTCACCGTTGGCGACCTTCCTGAGTACGAGACGGTCAAAGTCGCCCACGATTACGAGATTTCAGACGCTGACTCACTCTCGCCGTCTTCGACGGACACCGTCCACTTAGAAGGCGAAGTCGTCCAAATCAAACAGACTGGCGGCCCGACCATCTTCCAGATTCGCGACGAGACAGCCGTCGTTCCGTGTGCCGCCTTCGAAGAGGCTGGCGTTCGTGCCTACCCCGACATCGAAGTCGGTGCCGTCGTCCGCGTCACGGGTGTCGTCGATTCGCGCGACGACGCCGTGCAAGTCGAAGCGTCGAACATCGACGCACTCGCAGACGAGGAAGCCGAGGAAGTCACCGCTCGCCTCGCCGCCGCTCTCGACAAACGGTCACAGGCAACTGACATAGAGCCGCTCATCGACTGGCCCGCATTCGAAAAGCTTCGGCCCGACCTGAAGCGCGTGGCAACCCTGCTCCGCCGGACAGTTCTCGAAGGGCGTCCAATCAAGATGCGCCACCACGCAGACGGTGACGGCATGTGCGCAAGCGTCCCCGTCCAGTTGGCCATCGAGCGCTTCATCGAGGAGACCCATCAAGACCCATCGGCCGCCCGTCACCTGCTCAAGCGCCTGCCGAGCAAGGCCCCGTTCTACGAGATGGAAGACGTCGTGCGCGACCTGAACTTCTCGCTCGAAGACCGCGCGCGCCACGGCCAGAAACTCCCCCTCCTGCTCATGCTCGACAACGGCAGCACCGAGGAGGACATCCCGGCCTACCAGAACCTCGCTCACTACGACATCCCAATCGTCGTCGTTGACCACCACCACCCTGACCCAGAAGCGGTCGAACCACTCGTCGAAGAGCACGTCAACCCGTACATGCACGACGAGGACTACCGCATCACGACGGGCATGATGTGCGTTGAACTCGCCCGGATGATTTACCCGGGCATCAAAGACGAGCTCAACCACGTGCCTGCTGTCGCGGGCCTCACCGACCGCTCGAAAGCAGACGAGATGTCCCAATATATCGCCCTCGCCGAAGCGGAAGGCTACTCAGAGGAAGACCTCTGGAATATCGGCGAAGCCCTCGACTACGAAGCCTACTGGCTCAAGTATAACGACGGCCGCGACCTCATCAACGACATCCTCAACGTCGATTGCGACGACGACGAGCGCCACCGCAAACTCGTCTCGTTCCTCTCCTCGCGCGCAGAGCGCGACGTGGACATCCAACTCGATTCGGTGATGCCGCACGTCGAACACGAAGTGCTCGACAACGACGCCCACCTCTACCGCATCGACTTAGAGCACCACGCCCACCGCTTTACCTACCCCGCACCGGGGAAGACCACGGGCGAAATCCACGACCGAAAGGTGCAAGAAACGGGCGAGTCGGTCATCACCATCGGCTACGGGCCGGACTTCTCCGTGCTTCGGTCTGACGGCGTCCGTCTTGACATCCCGAACATGGTCCAGGAACTCCAATCGGAGGTCAAAGGTGGCGGCGTCAGCGGTGGCGGCCACCTCGTCGTCGGGTCTATCAAGTTCGTCAAAGGCATGCGCGAAGAAGTGCTCGACGCGCTCGTCGAGAAGATGGCAGCCGCGGAAATCGACGAAGAACTCCGCAGCACCATCGTTACCCACGACTAAGCCTCGAAGCGGATTTTTCTCCCTGCTGCCCCTGCACCGAGTGCCGACAGTGCGACAACCACACCGAGGCCAACTGAGAGGTGCCACGCTCCGCCACGCCAGTCTGCGTCGAAGACATCGACATAGTATGCGCCAACGTCGGTTCCGTGGAGTACGACGACGACCTCTCGATTCTCACGCAGCGCGTGGTCGTTCCAGTTCAAACTTCCGAGGACGACGGTGTTGCCGTCGATGATGGCGCCTTTGGCGTGGATTTTCTCAAACCGACCGCGCGGCTCCGCAACCCGTGCTTCGAGCGACAGTCTGTTTGCTGTGGCGCGCTGGTTGAGCCATCGGGCAAGCTCGCGGTTCTCCTCGCGGACGTACCACGCCCCACTCAACAGGATGCGGACGTCAACCCCACGTTCTGCGGCACGCAGTGTGGCGCGCAAAAGTGCGTGGTCACGACTCCCGATGGTGACCTGTTCGACACGGAGCGAATCCGTCGCGTTGTCGATGTGGGCAACCAATTTTGTCTCTGCGTTGTCGGGCGTGACGAGTAGTTCGACGCGTTCTGCGCGTATGTCTGTGGGTGCAAACCGAGACAGATACGACCCGTTTGCGGGCGGCGCAGCGACGAACTCGCGGGTTTTCCGTGCCTCGGCCCACGAGGTAGTATCTCGCCATCCGCTGTCCGCAGCGAACGTTTCTGCGAGCGCCGCTGCGAGCGTTGCATTCCTGACTTCGACGCCCCAGCCGCGACTCGCGTTGCCGCCAACGCCCGCTGGTTTCCAGTTCTCAGTGAGGACGAGCGCCTGAGAATCGACGACGGCATACTTCGCATGGTGAAACGAGTAGCGGGCGCGGTCACCACCGATGAGTTTTACTGGAATCCCTGCACCGGCGAGTCGGTCGAGTGCGTCGCGTTGCTGGGTCGTCATCCCACCCACCGGTTCGCGGTCGAGCAACACGCGAACCGTGACACCGCGTCTTTTTGCGGCGATGAGCGCGTCGGTGATGCGAGGTGACGAGAAGGTGTAGCCTGCGAGGAGGATACGGTGGTCTGCAGAGTGGATGGTTTCAAGCGTGGCGTTCGGCGCATCCGGCAGGACGAACGTCGTGACCGTCGTGTTTTGAACAGAAACGGACGAGAAGTCGGTCGCCCTAAGCGGTTCCCACGCCCAGCCGCGTTCGGTGCGCACCCAACGCTCGCTCTCTGGGGCGTTTTGATAGCGTACCTGTGCGACGCGATTTCCATTTTTCCGGAGCGTCAAGATCTCACCGCTGTTTGCGAGTTCGAGGGCGCGAGGGAGCGCGAGGATTCGGTGGTCGGTGAGCGTTGAAACGTGGGTGGGGTGCACTGTCAGCGCGACGGTTCCGTGCAAGTTCTCGGTGGGCAGCGAAACGGTGTCTTCGCCGTCAGAAAGCGTCCAATTGCCGGTGGTGTGTTCGGGAACCGTGATGACGACGAACTCGCCCGCGTCATCGTCGGTGACTGGATTCGGGTAGACAGCAACGAAACTGGGCGCTTCACTACCCGGCACAGCCGCGGCTGGAAACGCGGTGAGAACGAGTGCGAGCACGAGAACCACGCGGGCGAACACGCCCCGGAGTGGCCTCGGCTTCGTTCAAAAAGGTTCGGCTGATTAGGCTGCCGGTTCGCTCTGCACTGCGAGTGCGTCGTCTGCCTTCTCGGCTTCGACCTGCACGATGTAGGACTTGTCTTCGTTGTAGCGGGCGACTTCCTCTAACGCAGCCTTCGTGCCAATCTGGTTGAGTGCCCACGCGGCGCTCGCGCGAACCGTGTCCGATTCGTCGTCGTCGAGCACGTCGCCGAGCGGCGAGACGGCACGGGTGTCTCCGAGGAGGCCAAGGGCGCGGGCGGCCTGACTGCGGACGCCTTCGTTCTCAGAGACGAGGTTGTTGGCGATGACTTGCGTGGCTGCTTCGTCGCCAATCTCGCCAAGCGCCTTCATCGTGACCTTCTGAAGCTGTGGGTCGTTGTCGGCTTCGACGTATTCGAGCAGCGTGTCGAGAGCCTCTGGGTTGCCGATTTTCCCGAGCACCTCGATCTGTGGCTTCTTGCGCTTCTGGGCCGGGCCGAGCATGGCCTCGTAGGCTTCCGGCGACCCCATGCGCTTCAGCGCGTCGATGCAGTGTTCCTGCATGAAGTTCGATTCGAGCATGTCGAGCGCGAGGAGAATCATCTCCGGGTTGTTCCCCTGCTCGTAGATGCGAACCGCAGTGAGTTCCGGTGGGTAGTCTTTGCGGTTTTTCGGGGTCAGCACGTCGTAGAAGTCCTGTGCGTCGAGCTTTTCGACGACGGTGAGGTCGTCCCACTCTTGGGCGTCTTCTACGTCCTGTTTGAACGCCTCGGTCGCTTCGACGAGGGCTGCGATGGTGTCTGCGTCCTCGTCTGCGTCGAGGTCGGCGCTCGAAATCGCCTCTGCGATGTCGTCAAGCGCGCCGAGCACGTCGAAGTGGGATGGACTTTTGACGCTAACGGAGGCGTCGAGAATCTCACCCATCGCGTCGGCGTAGGACTCAGCGGCTTCGACGACTTCGTCTTCGCCCTGTTCGGTCCACTCGCCGTCTTCGATTTTGGTCTTCGCGTCCTCGATTTCGCTCACGACGTCTGCTGCGTACGGGCCGCGAGCGTCTTCGAGTGCGTCGCGCAGGTCGCTCAGTGTCGATTCCAGTTCCTCGCGGGGGTCGTCCTCGTCGTCGTCCTCCGGTTCTGGGAGGTCTGCGGCTTCGAGGTCGGCTTCGATGGCGTCGAGCGTTGCTTCGACGTCGTCTAAGTCCGACTCGGTTTCAGCCGCGTCAAGGGATTCCTCAGCCTCGGTGAGGCGGTCCTCGAACGACTCGGGTGTTACGGCGGGTGCGTCCTCCGCGGGGGTCTCGGGTTCCTCGTCCCCGTTGCTCATATACGTGAACTTCCGGCAGGTCAACCTAAGAGCGTTTCCCTTCGGGCTTATCGCCAGTAAAAGCGTGGGGCCAACACGAGGTAGGCCACAGCGGCTACCAAGAGGGCTTTCGGGAAAATCCGGTCTGCGACGAGCGGCGCGAGAATCGCAAGCGCTTGAATCACGCCCATCGCAATCGCGTCGCGGGCGTACAGTTCTGGATACTGAATCGTCGTCACCATCAGATACGCAAACAGCCCGGCAAGCGCGACGAGTAGCGTCGCTTGCTGGAATCCAGCGAGGTAGACAACTGCGAGAATCGTCCCCGCGAGCGTCGATTGGACGCCTTCCGTGGTGTGTTTCGCCACGTCGTAGGCGGTGTAAAGCCCGAGTCGAATGACTGCGGCGGCGACGAACAGCGCGGGGAGACCGAGCGCTGCGATGCCCCGCACCGATAAATCGCCGAGTACCAAGCCCCACTGGGCGTTGGCGACGCTCACGACGAACAGTGCGGGGGCAACGCCGAATGAGGCCACGTCCGCGAGCGAGTCGAGATAGTCACCGACGGGTGTTCCGCCCATTTTGCGGGCGATAACACCGTCTAAACCGTCGGCAACGGCGGCGAGCAGTATCAGTCGCGCGGCGAGTGCGGGGTCGACCATCGCCACGGCCGCGGCGAGAAAGCCGAGTGCCGCGTTGGCGACCGTGACGGCATCGGCGAGACCCAACCGCCCGACGAAACGGGGCTGCATACTCGGGCGGTGGAGAGGTTCGGCCTTACCTCTTTATGTTCGGACACGAGCAATCAGCGAACATATATTGTTCCGGCGGTGAGCCTCAGGTATGCACCGGCGTGCGTTCCTCTCCACCGCCGCAACCGCACTGACCCTCTCTGTGGCTGGCTGTACAAGTTCCGGCCAGCCAGAAGGAGGCGCTGACTTCGACATTGGCATGTCGGCAAACCGATTCGAACACCCCAACAATCCCTACGAAGTGCCGGTCGGCGAGCCGATTGTGTGGAAGAACACGGGCGGGCGAACCCACACCGTCACCGCCTACGAGGCCGACATCCCCGACGACGCAGCCTACTTCGCCTCCGGCGGCTTCGAGTCAGAGCAAGAGGCCCGCGACGCGTGGATGGGCGACCTTGGCGGCTCGATCGCACCGGGTCAAACCTTCGAATACACGCCCGAAGTGCCCGGCGAGTACACCTACTTTTGTGTCCCGCACGAACCCGGCGGGATGATTGCAACATTCGTCGTCACCGAGTGACCGCGGTCGGCACTCAGGATTTGCGTTTATAAAAGAAAGAGTACGGTTTACTCTTCGAGGGCTTCGTCGTCGTCCGCTGCGACTTCGTCTGCAACGTCGTCTTCGTCAACGCTGACGGACGCTTCCTCTTCCGCCTCGACTTCGTCGGGGCGGGCTTCGAGGGTGAACTTCTGGACTTCGACGCGACGGAGCGGGTAGATGGTCTTCGCCTCTGCGTAGATTGCAGAGGAGATGCGACCGTCTACGATGCTGTCGACAATCTGCTCGTAGGTGTGATCTTCGATGGTCTCCTCGACCATCTCGATCATCTGCTTGCGGATTGCGTGTTCCTGACTGTGGTCTGCGCGCTTCGTCGTGAGGGCGAGTGGCTGAATCTTGACGCGGTAGCCATCTTTCGTGATGGCCGTGATGTTCGCGTCGATTTTCGAGGCACCGCGGCGGACGAGGCTGCGGAGGTAGTCGCGGGTGAGTTCGTGCTTGACGAACTCGGTGTACGCGGCGTCGCTGCCGACGTCGTTCACCTTGAAGGTGAGTTTGGTGTTGTTCTTGCTGGCGTCGTTCGTAAGTTCGCCAAGCGTCGTTTCGATGGTTCGGTCGTAGACCTTCTCGGGTTCGTCAGCAGGCGTCTGACCGAGCTCTGCGCGGTCGAACTGCTCAGGTGCGAGCACCTTGTACCAACGCTTCTGCTGCTTTCGCCGAGAGACGGATCGTTCACTCATTGTTGGATTCTGATTTCGGGTTGTTCGTAAGCTGTGCTGCCACCGTGAGGTTCACCACGTAGTCGTCAACGGTCGATTGCAGGCCGCCGGTCGTCTCGCGTTCGACGGTCAGCTCGATGGTATCATCGGTGACCGTCATGTGCATTTCAGGCGTGTTGTCTGGCGAGAGCGCCGCCGCGATTGCGGAAGCGTTCTCGTGCGTCGTCCGGATGGTGGCGCGCTTCATTGCGCCTCCCGGAACGCCGTGACGAACTCCGAAGCCGACACGTCGGCCCCGAACTCGGCATAGCCCTGTCTGTCGCGGCCGCCGCCGGTTCCAGAGACGGCGGTCGCGGCGGTTGCCATTCGCTCACCAAGCTGTCCCTGTTCCTCGGTCGCGCACGCGGCGGCCTTCCCGTCTGAAACGACCAGCGAGACGGGTTCCGGCGAGCGGAAATCCCGAAGCAAGCGGGCCGTCGTGCGGACGGGAGCCGTCGCGTTTTCGGCGTCGATGCGCGCGACGTACAGGCCGTCGTACCGGCCGGTCGTCGCCCCGCGAAGGGCGGTGTGCGCACGCTTTGCGTGTGCGCGCCACGCTTCCAGCGCGGGCGTTTTCACATCGTGGCCGAGCGCCAGCGCAAGCGCCGTCCCGGGCGCTTCGCGGGCGACCACGTCGAGGACGTCTGCGAACCCTTCGACCGTGGCAAACGGGCCGTCGGTCGCGTGGGGATGCAAGGCGCGCTCGACCGCCTCCGCGGCTCGCGGGGTCGCGCCGTCAGCCGAGACGGTGGCGAGTGCGAGCAGCGAGGCGAGGCGTCGCTGTGCGCGCGTGTCGAGGTCAACAGGCAAATCGAGGTCAGCCAGCGACGCAGTCACGGCTCCTTCGTTTCCGGAGAACGAGGCGTGAGCGAGCGTCGTGTGCGCAAGACCGTTCGCGAGGTCGGCGGTCGGAATCCCGACGCCCGGGCGCTGGGTCACGAGGTCGCGCGACGTTGCGCGTTCGAGAATCCCAGCGTACTCGCTTGGATGCCCCTCTGCGGCCACAACACCCGCGAGGGTGAGGACCGGGTCGGGGTCTGCGGCGAGTTCTCGGGAAACGGCCTCTGCAGTCACACTGGCTGGCTCTGTGTTGGCGGCAATGGAACCGTCGTACGACGGGTTCGACCCGCCGACGAGGAGTGTGGTGACGTCGTCCGTGTTGTCCGGTCGCGCGAGGTTCCCAGAACGGGCGACGCTCGCTTGGAACGGGATGCCCGCATCGCTCAGCGCGCGGGCGATGAGGCCCGTCGCGGCGAGCGCATCACCGTCTGCGTGGGCGACGAACCGAACGAAGTCGGCGTCGCGGCAAACGGCAGCGATTTCACTCGCGTCAGGGGCGTCTGCTCCGGTGCGACCGGTTGCGGACATCGATTATGCGAGAAGCTCTTTGGCTTCTTCGTACTCGTACTTGAAGTCTGCAGCGAGGGCGCCGCCACGGTAGTACGAGACCAGTCGGCGCACTTTCGACTCCGTGTTCTGGAGCGCGCGCTTGTTCTGGTGGTCGTTCGGGTTCTCCGCCATGTGGTCACGGAGGCGCACGGCGCGCTCCATGAGGTTACGGAGGTCTTCGGGGAGGTCACTGGTTGCGTCATTCTCGTCGAGAATTTCGGTGACCTTCTTCCCCGTTGCCAGCTTGACGTTCGGGACAGGCGTGCCCTGAACACCCTCGTCACGGAGTTTGAGTCCGATGACGGCTGGGCTGTGACCTTGTTCTGCAAGTTCGACGACGCGTTCTTCGACTGCGTCTGCGTCGACGTCGCTCCACTCCGGTGGTTCGTCAGCCACGGGTCGGTCCGATTTGGACGAGCCGCGGCGTCGAGTGTGCATTCGTGCCATAGTTGAGGATAGGAACCGCACAGACCGCTCTAGATGATTCGGCGCGGGACGCGCCGGACACTACCGCAATCCCTGAGCCGTGCAAGCGCACGGCGATGTCAGATTTGCGGCCGTGTTGTTCCCACGGGTAGTTCTCCTCCTGAGCCACTAAACGGTTTCTATGCGGATTTCCCGGGCACGCGAGGGTGGTTCGATGGGTTTATGAACAACCGCCGGAAAGCGATTATTGCTGACGCGGGCTTGTAGATCAGGGGTAGATCACTCCCTTGGCATGGGAGAGGCCCCGGGTTCAAATCCCGGCAAGTCCATTTCCTTCCTTCACTTCGTTCAGTCAGTCAATGGACTTGCCGTCCCTCGCAAACACTCTGTGTTTGCTCAGTCCCGGCAAGTCCACTATTACTTTCCGCCGCTAAACCGACGAGCGTAGCGAGTCGCTGGTGGCGCGTAAGTACTGTACGACGCAGTCGGGAATGAGCAGGGCCCTGCCCTGCGAATTCGGTGTGGCTCACGAAGTGAGTTACACGTGAGTTGAAGCCCTGTGAGTCTCGTGAGCGACGCGAACGAGACGACGGCAGAACTCGTTCTGCCGGAAGTCGCAGCACCCGAACGAAGTGAGGGTGACCGTCTCACTCCGGGTTCAAATCTTGAAGCGGCAAAGCCGCTTCAAAGTTCACACCTCCGGAGGCGGTGTTCACTCCCGGCAAGTCCATTTCCTTCCTTCACTTCGTTCAATCAGTCAATGGACTTGCTATACCTCGAAAACACTCCGTGTTTGCTCACTTCCGGCGAACGAGTTCGCCGACCTTCGTGGAAACTTCGTTTCCACTCAGTCCCGGCAAGTCAACTGCGACCAGTCGAAAAAATTGCTCGACCAATTACCACATCTGACCATCAACTCATAGATTAGTACCATCGCAGTATCGAGTAGACCGTGATTTCATAAAATAACGTAAAACTGAGCGGGACTTCCGTGGTGCGATTTCAGGTTGCCCTGTGGCATTTTCAGCGGCGGATAGTTCGTACTCTCATCTCATCAAATAACATCGAGTTTCGCAAATGACACGTCTGCTATCTATCGTATAACTAACACCAGACTATCCGTAGTCGGGTTGTCATGAAGCAACGAATGGCAGGGGTGAAGGTCGCCCACTCTGTAATCCGGTCGCCGGAGACGTTCTACGCGAATCTCGAACCGGGTGCGAGCTATCGGTTCCCCCTCATATACGCCGCTGCCTCGGCGGTACTCGGTGGCATCGTCCTCGGCGGTATGAGTCTCGTGTTCGAAGTGACAGTGCTTACGGACACCCTTCGAAGCCTGTCGACTCGAATCTTCGTGTTTGGCCTGCTTGGCTACTTGCTCTTCCTCGGTCACACCCTCGGGACGCACGTTGTTGCGGTTGTGTTCGGCGCACACGGCTTTCACAAGACAGTCGAGGCGATGGCGTATCCGACCATCTTGATACTCACCTGTGGGTGGATTCCGGGCATCAACCTCATCGTTGGCCTCTACGGACTCTCGTTACAGGTGACGGGCCTCTCGCGTCTCCACAAGCTGAACCGCTTTCTCGCGGGGACGTCCGTCGTGCTGGGCGGCGTTTTCGGCCTCATATTCGTGTTCGTACTTGCCTCGCTCATCGGCGCACTGGTCGTGGCTTGATCGCAAGTAACGGGATTTCTCCGACCGACACGAGACAGTCAGCCGTTCGTACCACTGCCCAGTAACACTGCCCAGTAATACTATATATGGCGTCCTCCCCACTACGTTCCTCACTCCTGTGAGACGTTTAGTTGCCAATGAGCGAGGAGGGACTCATCGTCGAAACCCACCCTGCGCTCCACGGCTTCCTCTACGACCGGGGGATCGACCCACAGGAAGCGCCGACGTGGCGGCTGTTCGGGTCGGGCGAACTGGAAAGCACAGTCGACGACTCCCGCGTGACGGTTGCAATTACTATCGACGGCGAAACACTGATGGCGACGGTGGATTCAACTGGCACGGTCACGAGCAGCAGTCGAACCGACCGATAGCCGAGAATACAGCGTCCCTCGCACCTAGAATTATCACGGAGGGCGATGAGCACTCTAGCGATGGATTCAGACACCTATGACGACCTGGTGCAGTCGCTGACGCCCCACGAAGCCGCAGGTGGCGTGACGACCTACCGGAACACGGTGCGCATCGCGTGTCCTGCCTGCGACAAACCGTTTGACGACCTCGTTGTCTGCGAAGACGACTACAACAGCCTCGAACTGAGTCGGTTGCTCGACCTCTGTGTCTCGACGCACGACAACGACGTGTTGTTGTTCACCCACCAACACTGAGCGACCTGTAATCGAGCCTAGCTTTTTGGACTGGCCCCGCGTCTGTTCAGGTATGAGCAACATGCACCCCGCGGAAATGACTGAAGGCGAGATTCAGCAATTGCTTGACCGCGGTGGGTCGGGTGTGCTTTCGCTTGCGATGGACGCAGACGCCTACGCGATTCCGATTTCTTACGGCTTTGACCCCGGTTCGACTCGTTTCTACTTTCGCCTTGGATACGGCACCGAGAGCGAGAAACGGAGCTACGTCGAGCACACCCAGACCGCGAGGCTCGTGGTGTATGAAAACATAGACGGCGAGTGGAAGAGTGTCATCGCGGCCGGTACGCTGCGCGAGATTGCAGACGACGAGTTGAACCTCGAAGTCGTCCGCGCGCTCCGCCAAGCAGACCTTCCACTGCTCGATATCTTCGACACGCCACGCGACGAACTGGTGTTCTCGATGTACGCCCTCGACGTGGCGGAGCTGACGGGTCGAAAAACGACTGCTCACTCGATGTAGCGCGGCGATTCGTCTGCGTCCTCGGCCGCTTCCTCCGCGTTTGCGCGCGCTTCGTGCATCTGCTCTACGTCTTCTTCTCGAATCCGCACCGTCAACACGGGTGCATCCGCATTTCTGACGACTTCCTCTGCGACACTGCCGAGAATGCGCTTGTGCTCCCCGGTTCGGCCGTGGGTTCCCATCACGATGAGGTCGATGTCCTCTTCGTCTGCGTATTCGAGAATCGCCTCGTGGGGGACACCTTGGAGCAGTTCGTAGATGGTCGGAATATCGTCACCTTCTGCATCGATGCGCGTTTCGACCTGCGCCAGCGCGCGTTGGCCCTCTTCGATGAGCAGTTCGATGATGCGTTGTTGGGTTTCTTCGGGGAGAATGATGTACGACCGTACATCGACGATGTAGACAACGTGCACCGTTGCACCGCTTTGTATTGCCTGATAGAGACACTGGGTGAGCACGTTCGACATCCCGAGACTCCCATCGGTTGGAAACAGAATTTTGTCGTACATCTCGGCTACTTGTACTGTCGTTCGGAAACAATATAGCCTTCTTGCCGAGTCTAAACCGCTGACACATCAAACTGTTAAACTTTCATCATTTACCAGATTATTTTATTGTCTGACAAACTAAGCACGTATCAATGACTGGGCCATTCGGGTTGCGAGCGTACATCTCTCGCGCGCTTACGCGTGACTCACGTGGACAATCAGCGCCCATTGGCACTGTCCTCCTGCTAGTAATCGTGCTACTTGGAACAACGGCCGTCGCCGCCCTTGGCGCGGTGGTTATCGAAGATACCCGCCAGCAGTCGGAGCTCGAACGCGCAGAGCAGTCGATGACGCTGTTCGACTCGCGCGCCGCGCTGGTCGCGCTTGGCTCGTCGAACCAACAGACGATTGAGTTCCCGAACGGCGACGGACAGTTCGAAGTGCGCGAAGACCTCGGGTGGATTCGGATAACGCACAACGACTACGACGGAATGGGATCAGAAGAGACGATTTACAATCGAAGTCTCGGCGCGGTTGTCTTTACCACCAGTGACGCAGAAATCGCCTACCAAGGCGGTGGCGTCTGGCGCAGAGACGGTGGCGGCCCCGCACGTATGATCTCCCCGCCGGAGTTCCACTACCGAGAGGCAACCCTGACGCTCCCGCTGATACGGACTGTCGGGTCTGAAACGTCATCCGGGGCGACCAGCATCTCCATCGACCAGGGTGAAAGCGGACACGCCATCTTCCCGAACACCACCGCGAGCGCCCAAGCCGCAGACGGGACGGAGATTGGCGCACCGTACAACGGCACGAAAGACGCATATGAGAACCCCCTCAAAAACGGGACCATCAACGTCACCGTGAAAGGCCCCTACTCTGAGGGGTGGGAGGAGTACTTCCGCACGCACACGACGGGCACGGTGTACGCAGACCACGACAACGACATTGTCACCCTCCAACTCGAATCGACCGGTGAGGCGCTCCAAGACTTCCAGATGCCAGAACGCGACGGCTCCGTCTCAGTGCCCGCCATGGCCTCGAATCACAAAATCAACAACTTCACGATTCACCTCTCTTCTGAGAAAAACGACTTCAACCAGCTCCACTGGTCGTTCTACACCGAAGACACGGCCGACGTCGAGTTCGAACTCCACGTTGCCTCACAGCAGAAACTCTGTGGCGGCGGTGCGGGCGACCTCGACGTGAGTCTCTACTACTACAATGCCACCTCGGGAACACACCACGAGTGGCAAAACACGTCGATTGACCCCGCAACAGACCCGAACTTCAACATCGATTGCGCTACGGAAGTGCTCACAATGAACTTCACGAGCGATACGCCGCTCACCTATGGCGACATCGACACACAAGGCAGCGACAACAAGTGGCACTACGGGCCTGAGATTGAGAGTCGAAACGTGAGTGCATCTGCGACGGCAAACGAGCACATCGCAGACTGTGACACAGACGACGACGGCATCTGCGACGCAGGAGAAAACTACCCAAGCTACACAGAAGATGCGAGCAAAGCGTCGCTCGACTTCCTCACCAACCACTACTTCTCGCTGATGAGCCCGGATTTCGAACTCACCGTCCACGAAGGCCCCGGAAAGGGGAAGGGGAGTCAATCGACGCGAGTCGACACCGGGAACTCAGGCGGCACGCTCGACTACGAAGTGACCGCAGACTCACGGTTCATTACCTTCCTCCACATCACTGAAAACGAGATTGCGGTGCGGCTGCGCTGAGTTGCGTCACTCGATTTCGATAGTCGTCCGAATCGTCGTAACGGAGCCTTTCTGCACGCCGTCGAGCCGACACGCGACTGTGTTGTCGTCGGTCACAACCTCCGCACAGCTTCCGTCGTCGTTGAAATACGATTCCCACGCTTCACTTCGAGGACTCGTGACGTTCAGCCACATTTTGTAGGGTTCGTCGTCCCCCGTCTGGTCGAGCGTCGTCGCGTCGTGAATTGCGCGCACGCGCACCGTTTTCGACCCGCCTACGTCTTCGTTGGTCGGCGTCCACGTCCGGACGAGCAGCACCATTGGCTGGTCACCGTCTAAGATAAACATCGGTTCGTTCACCATCCGCGAGGTGTCCGATTGGTGGCGAATCACTGCACCACCCTCGTAGACCAAGTCCGTACCCGTGTGCGACGAGTAAACGATTGGCTTAATCGAAACGTTGTAGGCGTACTCGCTGATGCCACTCGCATTGATGAAGTTGTACTCGACATACACCTCCTCGTTTACGGAGAGTTGGGCGTCGTCCAGTCGCACCTCGGTCGCCCGACTCGGCGCGCCGTGTTGCGTGATATCGCCGATGTTGTGCGCCATCACGTCGAAGGCGCGTTCTGCGTTGTTGACGCGTTCGGCGTCCCGCGTGTCGTCGAGGCCACCCACGCCCGAGACGTAGATGATGCCGATGGTGACCGAGATGAGCGAGAAGATGAGGATGAATCCGAGCACGTCGCTCACGGCACGATTATCCATTTTGCACCTCCACTGCGGTACCGTCGCCCACGATGGACACCGACCCGCCATCAACCGACGATTCGGTGATGGTCGTCTCGGCTCTGAAATCAATTTGCACCGAAACGTCTGTCCGAGAACTTCTGAGCAGGAGCGAATACTCGTCACCCGTTTCGTGGATCACGGTGATTCGATAGTGCTCACCGGCGACCAACGTCGGCAAGTCGCGTTCGATGGTGATAGCCCCACCTTCTGCCGTGAATCGATCTGCCGCCGAAATATCGTTTACCATCTGCTGGCCAAGCACGGACAGTTCGTTGCGAATGACCTGTTCGCGCTGGTCTTCGATGAGGTTCCCGCCCGCGATGAGTATCCCCACCACGAGCACCGTCGCAATCCCAAGCCCGAGGATGTAGTTGAGCGTCGAGGCAACCCCTCTGTTGTCCATCATGCTGACTCCTCCGGAACCACTTCGACCGTGTTAGAGTACGTGAGGTCGGGATGCTTGTAGGTGATGTCAATGGTCGTCGCGTAGATGGCATCCTCGTAGTCCGGTTCGCTGTCGGTACTGCCGTACTGCGCCGAGTCGAACGAATTACTTCCGATGACGAGTTCGTAGGTGCCGACGGTCTGGTCGCCGTTTACGAACCGCACGTCGTAGTCCGGTGAGAGTCCTTGCCCGAACTGTAAGGCGTCACACGGCTGGCCGCCAACCGTTCCAGCGGTTACGTTAATCCACGCCGTTGCGCTGGTTGTCGAGCACGTGTAGGTTCCCGTGGCGTTTTCCACAGCGACTTCGACATTCCCGCTACCGTCTTCTTCGACGTTCATCCGCCACGTGTCACCGCTTGCATCTTCGAGCTCGACGTAGAAGCAATCAGAGAACTGGGTGCAGCTCGTTGACTCAGGGTTAACGTTCATTCGGAAGTTACGCACGCCTTCTGCGTCCGTCGCAAGCGTCCAGCTAGCCGTTCCCGTTCGGTTCGTGAGCGTCGAAGACGCGCGCTGTTCGACCTGAATGCCTCGCGTGTGCGATGTGACCACAGCGTCGGTCACTTTCCCGTTTCGCGCGTTGTGTATCGAACTCAAATTATTGTAGTCGCGAACGCTCTTTTCGACGCTCGCTTCGAGCGTGGGATAGTCCGCGTTATCGTTCGCGTTCGCGTACTCAATCGCGTCCTGTGTGCTCGCGATGGCGTCGTGGTGGTACTCGATGGCACTGTCTGCCGCGCCGTCGTTACTGCGCGTCGCGAGGTTCTCCGTGAAGATGGCCGTGTTCAACACCAGCGAGAGGGCGACGAACATCACGGCGAGGACGAGGCCGATAACCAGAATAATCTGGCCACGGTCGCCTACATCCGCCATACGACCACCTCGATTTTGACCACGTTGAACACCGCGCTGTCCGGCGCGGCATCGGTCATGTAGAACTCGTCTTTAGTCGCCGCTTCTGAGACCGTGTAGTCAGTTGGGTTGCCGTCTGCGTCGTACAGCACGTCGTCGTCGTAAATCGTCACGAGTCGGGTGGCGGTGACCGCGTTATCGCTTGGCACCCCGCGGTAGACGAGTTGGCGGGTACGTTCGTCGCCAGACGTAGTCAGGTGGACGAGGTTTACGTTGAACGCAATCCCTGAATCCCCGAACGTGCGTTCGAGCATATTCCCGAACGTCAACGCCGAAGGCAGGTTATCGACGTAGTACTGGCGCGACGTCGTATCGTGGAATTTGTAGGTCGAGTTGTTCCAGTAGAGCGGTGCGACGTGGAGCGACTCGTTTTCGAGCGCGCTCGCTAAGACGCCAGTTGCGATCGCGCGTTCTTGATTCTCGATGTGCTGGCTCGATGTACTCGCAGACAGCGGGGTCACGGCCGTCGCCTGCAGCGCGAAGACCAGCCCAGTGATGAGCAAGAACGACGCGATGATTCCTTCGAGCGTGTGTGCTTGTGCTCGCATGATTACCACATCCTCACGATAAGTGACACGTCCTGCCCATCGAGGTAAACGACCCGTCGGGCAACGACCACAGACCCCGTCGACGTTGGCGGACTCCGACCCTCTTTGAGGAGGAAGCCGCCGGAATCGACGATGTTGCCAGCACCGTCCATCCGCAGAATTTCGCGGTCGCCATCACCATTCGTGTCACGCTCAATGGTGATGTTGAGTTGTTGCGTGCTCGAAAGCCCGAATCTATCCCCGACTGGCGTTCCCGGGTCGAAATTGCAATCTCCTGGGTCGTCTGTTTCATCGAAGAACGCCTCCGTACACTGGGCATCTAAGATGAACGGCTCCGCGGTTGACCCAAGCATCCCCTTCGAGAGCTGCGTCGCTACGCGGTCTACGGCGACCGTATCCTCTTGGACGCTGTCGTTGAACGGCTCGATGAGGCCGGGGACGAACGAGAGGACGAAGATGACGATGATGAGGAACATGCTCATCCCCACCAGAAAGTCCATCGATGTTTGTGCGCGTTCGGTCATATTAGCATGAAGACGAGCAGGGCGAAGGTTGGCAGGATGACTGCGTACTTCACGCCGCTCATGAGACTTGCATCGCGCATGTAGCCCGCGATGAATCCGGACAGGACGGCCTGTAAGGTCACGGCGTGGAAGAACAGCATCGACAGCATCTGCGTGTCGATACCGCCACCGAAGCTTCCTGAATCGCCGCTTGCCTGCGCAGAGAGGCCAGCCATCACGTCAAGGAATTTTACCTTTAGGATGGCCATGACGCCGAGCAACACCAGATAGGTCATGATGATGATGACGATCTGCATGCGCGTGCGGCCAACCCGCTCGCGGTCGATGTCGTCTTGATTCTCGGAGGCCTGTGCGGCCGTCGAGAGAACCGCGGTGATGTTACTCGAGGTCTCTTGGGCCTTGCTGATGAGCTTCACCGTGCGGGCGAGACGCGGAATGTGGTAGGTGTTGTTGAACTCGATGAGCGCCTCTTTCAGGCTCATGCCGTAGTTCACCTTCGCGTGAATGGCTTCGAACTCCTCTGCCAGTTTTCCGCGCGACGTATCAGAGACCACTTTCAGCGATTCGAGCAGGGTCAACCCCGTGTCGTTCGCGCTCGACAGCTTGCGCAGGTCATCAGAGAGGTTCTTGATGATTTTCCAGCGCGAGCGGAGGTTCCACTCGTTGAACACCGCGAGCGGGATGAGCGTGATGTACACCGGCATGTACACCCAGAAGAACGTCCCACCAATCGGATTCGCGATGAGTTCTTCGAAGGAAGCAGGCGCGAGACCGGACAGGATGGCGAACGCGAGCAACACGAGTGCTGCGGGCACCGTGAGCGCGAGCGTTGCCACCGGGTAGTCACGGAAGAAGTGGTGCGGATTCTTGAGCAGCTCCATCGTGACGAACGTCCCTTCCTTGCTCTTGATGCGGTCGAAGATGGCGTACGTTCCCGTGTAGCGCTCGATGATGCCGAGGCTGAAGATGCCTTGTTCGCTCTGTTGAATTTCCATCCCCTTCTCTTGGAGGTAGCCGTCGCCGGGTTCGTCCTGCTTGACCGTCGCGACGAGTACGAGGAAGCCAACGCCCGTCATCGGGATGAGGCCGTAGACGGTCCCGTAGAGCAGGAAGTCTTGGGCCTCCCCGAGCATACTCATGATGACGAGGATGATGATGAGCAGGAGTGGGAACAGCGAGAGCGTCATGTACATCTCACCGAACAGCTCTAAGGTTTCGAGCGTGAGTTCCTGTTCCTGCTTTGCCGTGCGCATGTGCTTTTCTTTCTTGTCGTCCAAGAAGCGCGTCATGTCGCCACCAGAGTTGACGATCGAGAGCATGTCCGTGAGGAACTGCCCCAGTTCGTCACTCGGTGACTGCATTGCCTGGTTGCGAATTGCAGACCGGTAGTCCGTGTCGAAGTAGTCGGTTTCGAGGACGATGCTCTGGAACTCCTTTGCGACCTCGCCGTAGGTGTCTTCGGCTTTCGCCATCGCTTGGAGAATCTCGATCTGGTTCATCCCCCCAACCGAGAGGGCGTACATGAACGAGATGGCGTCCGGCAGGAGCATGTTTATCTCCCGCTTTCGCTCACCCGCCCGGTAGTACGGCACGAAGACGATCGAGCCAAAGCCAATCCCGAAGCCAATCAGCCCAAAGACGAGGCCAGTCACCAACACCAACGCCGGTATCTTGATGGCGTTGACGAAGGCGAGCATGTCGGGTGACAGATTCAATCCGAGCAACACCGGCGTCCCGTCGATAAACAGGACGAAGATGATGTAGCCAAGGGCAATCCCCGCGAACCAGAGCATGAGCCCGAGTAAGACGCCGATGGCGAGCGCCCACGAGAGGAAAAACTCCACCGTGTGGGGCATTCGTGCCGCGCCGAGTTTTTCTTCTACGTCAGAGACGAACTCGCTGTCGTCGCTGAACAATCGTCGGTAGAGCGGGTAGAACGAATCGCTGATGGACTTTTCTTCAAAGCCACTGCTAGCGCTCATCGTTTCTGGGGCCATTTACTCGTCGTCCTCCAGTGGCTCAAACCCACCGCCGAAGTCGAATGCCTCGAACGGGTCGTCCTCGTCGTCGTCGGTATCGTCGCCGCCGTCAGTGGCGGCTCCCGCCTCGTCAGCACCGGAGGCAAGCGCCGGTTCGATATCTGGCATCTCTTCCGTGCGGTAGCGTGCAAAGAGGTCTTCCTCGGCTTCCGCGAGGATTTCATCCGTGTGCGCCCGCAGCTCTGCGTACGGATCTGGCCGTGGAATCATCGCCTCCTTTTCGGGGTCAATGTCGATCATGACGCTCTCCATCTGCCGGAGTTCCTCAAGGCGTGCTTCTAACTCGTCGCTTGCGATGAGCGACATGATGGTGTCGTTGTCGTTCATGAACCCTTGCAACGCGGCGGCCACCTGTGGGTAGCTGTTCAGCCCCTTGTTGATGAGATAGGCAAGGACGATTTTCCGCAGGTAGATTGCTTCGTCCAACTGGTCGTACGACCAGCCACGGTCGAAGCGAATCTCGTCGAGCGTGTTCGACTCACCCATCCGCAGGAACTCGTCGGATTCTGCTTGCCACTGGAACACGTCTTGAACGTTGATTTCGTCGTTCTCCGGGTCGTAGTGGTTGATTTCCGTGATGGACTTGCTGCGGCGCACTTTGTTCCCGTGGACGCGCGTCGAAGTCTGAATGCTCACGAGGTCGAGCGCGGTGAACATCGTCTTCGAGACGTTGATTGGGTCTGTCGTAAAGCGCTTGATAACCTCACCCACCGAGTCCGCGTGGAACGTCGTGAGCGTGGTGTGACCCGTGGACATGACCTGGAACAGCGTCCGGCCCTCTTCCCCACGAATCTCACCCATGACGATGTATTCTGGGCGCTGCCGGAGTGCGGCGGCGAGCAAGTCGAACTCGTCTACGTCACCTTGGTCGTCAGCCGTAAACGAAGGCCGCGTCGTCGAGGCAATCCAGTTGCGCTGTGGCAACTCGACTTCGCGCGTGTCTTCGATGGACACAATCTTCGACTTCGACGGGATGAACAGCGACACCGCGTTCAGGCTGGTCGTCTTCCCGGATGCAGTACCGCCTGCGAAGATGAGCGACTTGTTGTTCTCGATGCACACCCAGAGGTAGGCCATCTCATCAAGCGAGAAGGTGTGCCAGTTGATGAGGTCCACTGGCGTGAACGGCACCTCCTTGAACTGCCGGATGGTGTAGTTCGTCCCGTGGTCTGACACCTCGCGCCCGAGTGTGAGCTGGGCACGCGAGCCGTCTGGCAGGGTTGCCCCGACCTGTGGCTGGCGCTTCGAGATACCTTTGCCAGAGCGCTGGGCGAGTTTGACGACGAAATCGTCGAGGTCTTTCTCGCCGTGGAAGATGTTCGAGATGATTTGCTCGTAGTCAGAGTGGTAGACGAAGACGGGTGAGTTGTACCCGTCACACGAAACGTCCTCCACGTTGATGTCGTATTTCACGCCGTCGATGCGCTCGAAACCAATGAAGTCGCGTTTCAGCATGTAGAGCAGCTTCTCGACCTGGTACTCCGTGACCATCCGCGCGTCCTCTTCGAGAAGCGCGGGCTCCGGTCGAGTCAACATACCGTTTAAGTCGCGGATGACTTCTTCCTCTTCGAGTTCTTCGGCTCGGCCAAGCAGTTCTAAGAACTGTTGTTTCAAGCTCTGCTTTTCGTCCGCTGGCCGGGCGTAGAGGTCGTAGCGTTCGAGGAGTCGTTCGGTCTCGCGCGCGATGACGGCTCCGCGGTCTGCCTCGTCGCCTTCGACGATGACATCTTCATCAGAGTATTTGATTGCCGTGCGGAGTTTGTTCGTCAGGTACTCCTTTAGCTCGCGCTCGATTGGCGTGAGGTACGGCTCTACGAGGTAGTACTTGTGTTCGTTCTCCTTGCTCGAGTGGAAGATACTCACGAACGCAAACGGCTTGTTGACCCAGTACCGGTCAACCTCGTGGAAGTGTGATTTCTTCGAGAGCGGCACGGCCTTTTCTAAGTCGTACCGATTGACGACGGTCTTCGTCCCGTCTGGGTTTCTAAAGAAGGCGTCCTCATCGAGATCTTCGAGCACGTTGACTGTGCGTTCTTCTCTAACGTCACCGATGCACTCCCCAACGACGTTCCCGTAGCTGAGAACGCTCGGCAGCGAGGTTGGGTCGAAGCCGAGGTACTCGCTCGCGTCGAACTCGACGACTTCTCCGGTTTTCTTATCAACCGGCGGCTTGCCCTCCTCGTCGTAGTAGTACTCGATTTTGAAGTGTTCCCAGTAGTAGTCTCCGACCGCAACGTCGGTTGTCTCTACGTCTAGGAACGAATCGAAGTGGTCATCGAGGACGGCTGCCTTGCCTGCTGCCTTCGCCAACCGAGCCTCTATGTCGGTCGGGTCGAAGCCAAGGTACTCACTCGCGTCAAATTCGATGACGTCTCCGATGAGGTCGGTTGGGCGTGCTCCGTTCTCGTCGTAGTAGACCTCTCGCTTGAAGTCTTCCCACGTGTACGCACCCATTACTGCACCGACAGAGGTTTCCTCAGTCGTTTCCGTGACGGCGTCCCCCCGGTCGCCGTGCTGGTCAGAGCCAGCAGTGTCGGCGTTATTCTTCCCCATATCCTCTGATAATACTCTGTATGAGAGAAAAAGTGTTGCGCTTATATATCTGATTTCTTACACTGTATGGTTATGAAGAGCTAAATTGACCAAAATACCTGATTCTCTGGATTAAGCGACAATTTCCACGTCATAACTGCTGGAAACATAGGTTACAGTTGACTACTATCTAAAGAGTCTTTCACAGTCAACGTGTAATAATCACGACTTCACGCGCAACAGGTGATAGAGAAGTACTTTTCAGAAAATCTGATGAAACCGGTATTCAAACGGGCTGCTCGCTGGCTATCCCCACTCGCTGTGTCTGAGCCAGTGTCTACGAATTGGGCACATTTATATCATATTCCGTGAAAGAACCGCCATCCATGCGCTACGATGCGGTCATTTTCGATAACGACGGTGTGCTCGTTGAGCCACCGAATAGAACGACCGTTCGTCGCGTGGCAGAAGCAACGTTCCATAGCTTCGACCTTCGCCGTCCAACGCAGGACGACCTCCGCCAGCTCGGCGCGCACAATCTCGAAACGATTCGACAACTCGCCCAGCAATACGATATTACTCCGGTGCGGTTTTGCGGGAAGATGACCGACTTCATCGAATCCGAGCAACAACGTGAGTTCAGACAGGGGGTTCGGTCGCTCTATGAAGACGTGACCGCGCTGTTCGACCTCGACCTGCCACTCGGCATCGTCAGCGACAACCCGCCGAAAGTGCTGTCCTACATTCTCCGTTTTTTCGGCCTCGAAGCGTACTTTTCTACGGTTTACGGCTGCCCGTTCACCCCCGAGGGCCTCAGTCGAAGAAAGCCGAGCCCCTACTACCTGAACGCCGCACTTTCCGACCTCGACACACAGAACGCGGTGTACATCGGAGACCAGCCCTGCGATGTGGCCGCCGCCGAAAACGCGGGCATCGATTCAGCGTTGCTCACACGCGATGACACACCAGTTGACTGGGACGTCGCCCCAACCTACCAGATCGCCAGTCTTAGCGAACTCCCCGCGCTCATCGCGTAAGACGTCGGAACCTCGCCCGAATTGCTGCGTGTCGTCAGTTTTCAACTCACTAGTGCTCACACAAGCCGCTGACCCAGCCGAGCGGCCAGTTCTATCCAAGTACGCGCTCGAATACGCCAAAGAGACGGCGATTCTATATCTCAATATGTGGTTTATTGAGAAGAGAGGGCCGCGTAGCTCGAACGGTAAAATCGGCTGAAAACCGGGGTCTCACCCGAGGAACGCTTCGATTCGTGCCATCGCCTCGCGCAACTCGTTCAGGCCCGCTGCATAGGACACTCGAAGATGGCCGTCCCCGCTCTCGCCGAACACATGGCCGGGGACGAGTGCGACGCCCTGTTCTTGTAACAGCGCCTCTGCGAAGGCGTCGGTGTCGTCCCACGGACACTTGGGGAAGACGTAGAACGCGCCTTTAGCCTCGAAACAGTCGATACCCATCTCCTCGAACCGCGAGAGGACGAACTGGCGACGGCGGTTGTACTGCTTTCGCATCTCGATGACCTCGTTATCACACGACTGCAGGGCTTCGAGCGCGGCGTACTGCGCCGTCGTCGGCGCAGAAAGCATCGTGTACTGATGGACGCGATTCATCGCAGCGATAACCTCGGGTGGCGCCATTGCGTATCCCAGTCTGAGGCCGGTCATCGCGTAGGCTTTCGAGAAGCCGTTGAACACGACAGTTCGCTCGCGAAGCCCCTCAAATGTGGCAATAGAGGTGTGCTCGTCGCCGTAAGTGAGGTCTGCGTAAATCTCGTCTGCGAGCACCGTGAGGTCGTGTTCGCGCACGAACTTTGCGACTTCTGCCATCTCCGCTTCGGTCATGATGGCTCCCGTCGGGTTGTTCGGGTAGCAAAGCACCAGCATGTCGGCATCGGCCACGCCGTGTGCATCGAGTATCTCCGTGGTGAGTTTGAAGTCGTCTTCCTCGCGGGTTGGCACGGAGAGCGGCTTGCCGCCTGCGAATGTGACTCCCGGGACGTAAGAGATGTACGACGGTTGGGCGATGGCGACCACGTCGCCCGGGTCAACGAGGGCGCGAAACGCCACGTCAAGCCCTTCGCTCGCCCCTGCGGTGACCAGAATCTCGTCGTCAGGGTCGTAGGCGAGGTCGTACTGGGAGGCGACGCGCTTTGCTATCTCCTCGCGCAGTTCACGCATCCCACGATTCGCGGTGTAGGAGGTTTTTCCCGCCTTGAGCGAGTCAATCGCGGCTTCGCGTGCCGCCCACGGCGCGGTGAAATCGGGCTCACCGACCCCAAGCGAGATGACGTCGTCCATCTCCTCTGCGATTTCGAAGAATTTGCGGATCCCAGACGGCGGAATCTGCTGGACGCGGTCTGCGATTTTCATGGCGAAAACGAGAGCCGGCCATCGTCGTGGCCGTCGCCCATCTCGAGGCCGCGGTCTTTGTACGTCTCCATGATGTAGTGGGTCACCGTCTGCGTGATTTCGGGGACGGGAGCCACCTTCTCGCTGATGAATTTCGAGACTTCTCGAAGCGAGTCGCCCTCGACTTCGAGCGCGAAGTCGTAGTCGCCGCTCACGAGCCGCAGCGATTTCACCGGCGGGAATTTCACGAGACGACCGGCGATGTCGTCGTAGCCGGTTTCGCGGTCGAGCGTGACGTTCAACTCGACGAGCGCCCGGATGCGCTCTTGGTCTGCTCGGTCCCAATCGACGACCGCTTGGTAGCCGCGGATGAGGCCCGACGCTTCCAATTCCTCGATTGCTGCTGCTACTGCTTCCGCGTCTGCGCCCGTCTGTCGGGCTAAGTCTTCAGTCGAATAGCGGGCATTTTCGAGTAGGAGCGCTAAAAGCTCATCTCGCGTGCTCATACTCCGTGAGAACAGACGCCTCACAAAAAGACTTGCTACCGGTGCAATAAACTGGATGTCACGATATGGAATCGTAAGAGAGGCAGTTGCCTTATTCGCGCTCTACGCGTCTATTCTGCTATGCAACGGGTGGAGGGTACTGATGAGCGGTGACGAGCCGGATGCGGAGTTTGATTTCAACGAATCATACGTCGGAACGCCGCCGTGGGACATCGGTCGGCCACAACCAGCACTCGTTGAACTCGAGACTTCGGGCGTAATCGAGGGAACCATTCTTGATGTGGGCTGTGGAACTGGTGAAAACGCCCTCCACTACGCATCCCAAGGACACTGTGTTCTCGGTGTTGATGCAGCCATAAACGCGATAGAGAAAGCACGAGCCAAAGCAGCACACCGCGGACTCAGTGACCGGGCTCGCTTCACCGTACACGATACGTTCGACCTTGCTTCACTCGGCGAGCAGTTCGATACCATCACGGACTGCGGTCTGTTTCATATGTTCGGCCCCGAGGACGCAGTCGCCTACGCAGAGAGCCTCAAGACCGCGCTCAGGTCCGACGGGCGCTACGTCATGCTTGGGTTCAGCGAACGCGATGGCCGCATCGGTCCAAGCACGAATGAAACCCTGATTCGAAAAGCGTTCGCTGTGGACTGGAAGATTGAAGAAATCCGTGAAACAACGTTCGAGACGACAGATCCAGCCACCTACAACCATCACGCGTTACTCGTGGTCGTGAGGAACGTCTGACCCTCAGCTATCGGTGCGCGCCTCACGTTCGATACGGTGGATGAACTCGTCTTTACCGTCGGTGTACGCGCCGATATCGTTTCGATGGATTTCTGCAAGGTCTCGTTTCAACGCGGCGTACTCGTCTGCGATGGCTGGGTGTTCTCTGAGATAGTTGCGGAACGCGAGATGGCGCGTCCAGAATTCGCGTCCCGTTTCGACCATATGTAGGTGGTGGGTTCGCGTTCCACCCACTGTTTTCCGGAAATACCGGCGTTCCGGCATAACGTCCTCGAACGATGGCACGTACTCGTAGCCGAGTTTTTCGAGTGGTTCGATACATTCGACTGCGTCTTCGAGCGAGGCAACACCGGCCAGCATGTCGATGATGGGCTTCGCCGGGAGGTTTGGAACCGCCGTGCTCCCGATGTGTTCGACGCGTTCTATGTGGTCGCCAATGGCGTCACGTATGTCGGTGGTTTCCGCGTCGAATTGGGCTGGCCAGTCGGGGTCATACTCGGCGATGATGATTGGTGTCTGGCTCATGTGGCGGGTGATTTTGTAGTTCTGAAAGGTTTTACTGGACAGTATTACTTAGCAGTAATACTAGCCAATCGACATCCGCAACCGCGTCGCGTACTCGACAATTTCCGTCCCGAGTTTCTCGATGCGCGCTTCGAGCGCGTCATTGACGAAGCCGTCGTCGTCGAACTGGCTCCGAACGCTTGGAATACCGACTTGGTGGGGCATCACCCAGCCATGGACACCCCGAACCGTGATTCTGAGGTGGTCGAGAGTGCTCCCATAGGAACTGCCACCGGCGACTGCGAGGAGGCCAACTGCGGTGTCGGAAAACTCGTCAAATCCACAGTAGTCGTGGAAGTTCTTGAACGTAGAGGAGTAGGAGCTGTGGTACACTGGCGAGCCGATGAGGACGCCATCCGCCTCGCGGACGATTTTGAGAAGCCTATCAAGCTCCTCGCTCTCGTCGTGTCCGGGGTGATAGAGCGGGAGTGATGCAGCACCAAGGTCGATGAGGTCGGTCTCTGCCCCGGCCTCTGCAGCGGCGCCGAGTGCGTGTCTCAGTGCACGTTTCGTGTAGCTCTGTCGACGTCTACTGCCCGAGATTGCGACAATTGTGGGGGTCGTCATTGGTCACCGTTGGCCACTCGCAGTGAAAAACTCCCTTACTCCGCACACCAGTTCTGTTCATCACAGCACAATATTTTATTTTATTTAAATTCGTAGTAAAATTTATAATTATTACACTCGGTTGTTAAGTCGCACCATGGGTGACAAACTCCCGATTGGACGGCGTACATTTTTAAAAGCAACCGGTTCTGCGGCACTTCTCGCTTCGATGGGGCAGGTGACTGCACAGGGACCAAACAACGGGCGGCGTCGCGGGTCAAAGGAAAACGAAGTTCTCGTCGGCGTTTCAATAGGCGCACCCGACCACCGTGCGGAGGTCGAAAAACACGTTCCCGAACACGCAGAGGCAGTCCACGACTGTTCGTGTCTTCGCTACGTTGCGGTCAAGTTTAACGACAACGCGAGCGACCAAGCAAAGGAGAAGTTCAAGAAACGCATTCGCAAGAAAGCGTACATCAAATACGCAGAAGACAACGCAACGGTCTCGACGGCGTACACGCCAAACGACACGCGCTATGGCGACCAGTACGCAGACCAGATGGTCAACGCACCAACGGCGTGGGACACGACGCTCGGCAGTTCTGACATCACCGTCGCCGTGGTAGACCAAGGGGTCAAATACGACCACCCAGACTTAGACGGCAACATGGACGGGGGCGTTTCGAACTACGGCTACGACTTCGTTGACGACGACGCAGACCCGTACCCAGACGTGCTCGCAGACGAGTACCACGGCACGCACGTCGCCGGAATCGCGGCCGGTGAAGTGGACAACGGCGAAGGCATTTCCGGCATCGGGAACTCCTCAATTCTCTCTGCCCGCGCTCTGAGCGAGGAAGGGACGGGTTCGACCTCCGACATCGCAGACGCCATCGTCTGGGCCGCGGACAACGGTGCAGACGTCATCAACCTCTCGCTCGGTGGCGGCGGCTACACGCAGACGATGAAAAACGCCGTCTCGTACGCCTACAACACCCACGGTGTCTTCATCGCCGCAGCCGCTGGGAACGACGGTGCAGGCTCGGTGTCGTATCCAGCCGCGTACTCTGAATGTCTCGCTGTCTCCGCGCTCGACCCGGACGGCTCGCTCGCCTCGTACTCGAACTACGGAAGCAACCTCGAACTCGCCGCACCCGGCACGAACGTCCTTTCGACGTGGACTGACGACGGCTACAACAAAATCTCTGGCACCTCGATGGCGACGCCGGTCGTCGCCGGGGTTGCCGGATTGACGCTCGCACAATGGAGCCTCTCAGCGTCTGAACTCCGGACGCACCTGAAGAACACGGCGGTAGACGTAGGTCTTTCATCGAGCCAGCAAGGCAGCGGCCGCGTAGACGCCGGAAACGCCGTCACGACCGACCCTGACGACGGAGGCGCAGGCGGTGGCGGCGGCAGCGGCGAAACCGACACGACGACGGTGAACGACTCGCTATCGAGCAGTGCTGACGCAGACTGCTGGTCGTACGCGTGGAGCTATTCGGCCCCAAGCGAGGTCGAGATTACGCTTTCGGGTCCGAGCAGCGCTGACTTCGACCTGTACGTGAGCGACGGCACGGGTGCCTGCCCGACGACGTACTCGTTCGATTACTACTCCTACAGCGCGAACAGCGAGGAAGCGGTCATCATCACGAACCCGGACGTTTCGACCGACCTCCACATCCTCGTCGATTCCTACAGCGGCAGCGGGAGCTACGAGCTGACCATCACCGAGACACAGTAAGTCTTGGCTGAGACTCCTTTTTGAGTCGCGTTGACGGCCATTGCTGTAGACGTAAGCGTTACCCGTGAGCGTCTGATAAGCCCGCCAATGAGCGACGCCGCGTTCGACGCAGACCAGTGGGCCTCGGAACTCGAAGCCCACCGCGAAGAGAAAGACCAGTTTTTCAGAGACCACAAACAGTCGCCGGTCGCCCCCGAAAACCGAGACCAGTTCGACGGCCTCCAGTACTTCCCACCCGACCCTGCCTACCGTATCAACGCGACGGCAACCGTCCACGACGACCCCGATACCGTCTCACTCGAAACGACGGCGGGACCGGAAGTCGAGTACGAACGCTCACTCACGCTCAGCTTCGAGGTGCGCGACGACGAGTTCACGCTCGCAGCCTACCGCCAAGGTGACGGCCCGTACTTCGTCCCCTTCCGCGACAAGACAACCGGCCAGCAGTCGTTCCAGTACGGTCGCTACATGGAGTTTGAGACCGACCACGCGGTCGAAGACGGTGACGTGCTCACGCTCGATTTCAACCTCGCGTTCAATCCGTTCTGTGCGTACTCAGACGCCTTTACGTGCCCATTGCCACCGCGCGAAAACTGGCTCGATGTGGTCATCACTGCGGGCGAGAAGTGGGAGTAAGCCCTCGATTCCGGCTCCGACACTTCCCGACGCACTGATAAATTCCCGGCGAAGAACGCGAAACTGTTTATACGGCCTTATTGGGTATTATGCACCAATGGTCAGTATCGAACTTCGTGATATTCGGGCAGCGCGAAAACGGTTCGACAACGAGGCCGTTGTTCGCCACACGCCGCTCGAAACGAGTCGCTCGCTGAGCCGAATGTCCGGCGCGGACGTTCACCTCAAAATGGAACATCTCCAGCGGACGGGGTCGTTCAAAACGCGCGGGGCGTACAACAAGCTAAAACAAGTCGCCGCCGCAGGCGGAGTCAACCGAGTTGTCGCCGCAAGCGCCGGAAATCACGCACAGGGTGTTGCCCTCGCGGCGACGACGGTCGGCATCGAATCGACCATCGTGATGCCAAAAAGCGCCCCACAGACGAAAATCGACGCAACCCGCGACTACGGCGGCGACGTCGAACTCCACGGGAGCAACTTCCCCGAGGCGATGGCGTACGCGAAGACGCTCACTGAGGCCGACGACACTATCTTCGTCCATGCCTACGACGACCCGGACATCGTCGCCGGGCAGGGAACCATTGGTTTAGAGATTCACGCAGACCTCCCGGAGGTCGATACGGTCATCGTCCCAATCGGTGGCGGCGGGCTGATTGGCGGCATCTCGACGGCGCTCAAGGCGCTCGACCCCTCGATTCACGTCGTTGGCGTCCAAGCCGAGGCGGCGGCAACGGTACCAGAAAGTCTCGATAAGGGGGGCCCTCACTCGATTGACCACCCGGACACGATTGCAGACGGGATTGCGACCGGCGGCATCTCCGAGTTGACCTACGACCTCATCGAACGCCACGTAGACGAAGTCATCACCGTCTCAGACGACCAGATTTCGAGCGGGATTCTCATTCTCTTAGAGCGCGCAAAGCAGTTGGTCGAAGGAGCCGGGGCCGTGTCGGTCGCCGCCCTCCTCAGCGACGACCTCGACGTCGAGGGTGAAACTGTCGTCCCCCTGCTCTGTGGCGGGAACATCGACATGTCCATGCTCCAGACGGTGTTGACCCACGCGCTCACCGAACGCGCACAACTGCTTCGCCTGCGCGTGAAAATCGACGACCAGCCGGGCAAGATGACCCAGATTTCCGGCATCATCGCAGACGAGGGAGCGAACATCCGCGACGTGCGACACGACCGTGCCGTAGACGACCTGCGCGTTGGCGAGGCCTACCTCGTCTTCCAAGTCGTCACGAGCGGGACCGAACACGCAGAGTCAATCGGGCGAGCTATCGAGAGCGCAGGCTACGAAGTCGAGCGGATGAACTAACCCGCGCAGTTGGTTTTCTTTCTCGCAGAACAGTCGTCAAAAACCGACAGACGGCCCTGCAGTAGACCTCCCGCTGTCTGTGCCGGATAATAAACGGACGCACATATGTGGCAGAATGGTATTGGTCTACAGCCCAAAATCTTGTCAAACGTGACCGAGGTGCCTGATAGCATACATGTTGCTCAACACTGACACTATCGGCACGCAACCGAGGTCGAGAAACCATGAGAGATGAATTAGAATTTTCGAGACGAGAATGGATGAAAGCAACTGGTGCGCTGGGTGCAACCGCGGTGTCCGGCCTCGCTGGCTGTCTTGGCGGTGGTGGCGGCGGTGGCGAGGGTGCCCCGCTGTCGATGATTGAAGCCGAACCCCACCCCGGGTTGTACGAGCCATCCGAGGAAGAGAAAAACAACCAAGAAACGCTCGCACACCTGACCTGGACGGGCTACGATGCAGAGAACGTCCAAGGGCCGTTTCGCCAAAAGTTCAACGCCGAGACGAAAATCGACCTGTTCACGTCGAATCCGAAGGCGTTCAACCGCCTGAAATCGGGTGAGTGGCAGCAGTTCCACCAAGCCACGTTCGACATGGCGTGGATTCCGCGGCTCGCAGAGGCCGACCTTATCCGGCCGATGGACTACGAGTCGTGGAAGCCCTACACCTTCGACCAGTACATCGACCTGTTCAAGCGCGAAAACGGGTACAAGTACGCCTTCCTCAATGAGGACGATTACACGTTCGACACGGAGGGCAAACTCTACGGTCTCCCACAGCGGTTCGGGTGGGCCTCGTTCGCGGTGAACACCGACACGGTCGCAGAGAACGATTACAAGAGCTACGACGCCGCGTGGTCGGGCGACTACAACGTCGGTGTCTACGACCTGATGTTCTGGGGCATCCAGATTATCATGCTCCGGGAGGGCATCGACCCGTTCAAAGAACACACCGAAGAGGAAGTAGAACAGGTCAGACAGGCCACGTTCGACCTGTTCGACAACGCGACCACGTTGCTCCCTGATTTCGCGTCGATGAACCAGGCACTCAAAGCCGGCGAAATCGACATCGGATTCATCAGCGGTAACTGGATTAACGGCACGCTTCGGCGCGACGGGAACTACGAGTTCGAAGCCGTCGTGCCAGACGAAGGGAGCGTCATCTGGGTCGAAACGACTGCCTTCGTCAAAGGCGAGCAGCCGGACATCTCTGACAACTACATGGCCTACATGATGAACGGCGAGAACGCCCTCAAACTCTCGTGGCCGAGTTCGGGCGGGACGAACGTTGTGCCCCACAAAACGGCGTGGGAGAACTACAACGACGAACAGCGCAAGGTGCTGCGCGTAGACGATGTACCAGACATCATCGACCGGAGTGTCTTCTACGAAGGTATCCCGGACTTAGACAAGTTCGAACCAATCTGGCGCGAAGCGAAGACCCGCATCTAGTCCCCCTCCCCCATTTCGACATACACCACACACATGTTACAAGCGACAAATCTACGCAAGGAATACGGCTCGCTCGTCGCCGTCGAGGACGTCGATTTCGAAATCGAATCCGGAGAGTTCGCCACCATCGTCGGCCCCTCTGGCTGTGGGAAGACAACGCTCCTCCGGATGATCGCCGGGCATCTCACGCCAACCTCCGGGACGCTCGAATTCGACGGGCAAGACATCACGACGCTCGAACCACAGGAACGGCCGACGAGTCTCGTGTTCCAGTCCTGGGCGCTGTTCCCGCACATGACCGTCCGAGAAAACATCGAGTTCCCCATCAAAGCCCGCGGCGGCGAGGTAAACGGCAAGGTAGAGGAGCTGCTCTCACTCGTCCGCCTCGAACCCGACGTGTATGCAGAAAAGCAGGCAACAGAACTCTCTGGCGGGCAAAAACAGCGCGTTGCACTCGCGCGTTCGCTCGCCTACGACCCGGACATCCTCCTGCTCGACGAACCGCTCGCCTCGCTCGACTACGTGCTTCAAAAGCGGCTCCAGCGTGAGTTGGCAGACCTGAACGTCGAACTCGACATGACGTTCATCTACGTCACTCACTCGCTCGAATCTGCGCTCGTCATGAGCGACAAACTGTTCGTCATCGACGACGGCAACATCATCCAGACGGGCCCGCCAGAGGAGATCTACCGCAACCCGAACAACAAGTTCATCGCGGAGTTCATGGGTGACGCGAACGTGTTCGAGGTGGACACCACGGTGCGCGAGGACACGGTACTCGTCGCCGGAGCAGAGTTCGACGGTTCGACCGAAGTCCCACGACGGGGGTCGAGCGACGACCGCCTCACTCACCTCGTCGTTCGCCACGACGACTGCGCCGTCGAACCGACGTTGACCCACGACATGGGCACCGAGGTGAAAGTCACCAACGTCCTCATCAAGGGGAACACCGCGCTCATCGAGGTCAAGTCGACAGACGCAGGCGCTGAGTACGTCGCAGAGATGAGCTTCGACCGCGTCCAGCAACTCGGTATCGAGATGGGCGACACTGCTATCCTCCAGTGGGAGGCAGCGAAAGCAATCCCGGTTCCGGAGTGACCATGTCTACGATAGAAAAACTCCAGCACCAGCTTGGCACTGCGGGCGACGAGAGCATCCTGCGGACGCTTGCCCGCCCGCCGACGGTGTTCATGATTCCGCTCACGGTGCTGTTGGTGTTCATGTTCATCGGCCCGATTCTCTCCATCGTGCTGTACTCGATGATGCCGAGCAACGCACTGTCGCTCAATCCAGCGACGTGGACGGTCGCCAACTACGCAGAGATTATCGGCGGCGTCATCGACGGGACGGGCGTCTACGGCGAAGTGATGTCGAACACCGTGCTCATCAGCGTCGCAACGACGCTCGCCACGCTTGTGTTCTCGTATCCGGCCGCCTACGCGCTGGCCCGCAAAATCAAGCGGTTCAAGCTGCTGTTCTTGCTCGCACTCATCGTGCCGCTGTTCACGAGCGTCAACATCCGCGTGTTCGGGTGGGTGTTGTTCCTCGTCAAACGCGGCGTTCTCCAGAGCCTCCTCGGGCAGTTCGGCATTGCGACGCCGTCGTTGCTCTACCAAGAGTGGACCATCATCCTCGGGACGACGTACGTCTACATGCCGTTCATGCTGTTCCCGATTTACCTCTCCATCGGCGCGATCTCCGATGAGACGTTCGAGGCCGCCCGTGACCTCGGGGCGAGCCGGTACATGCTGTTTCGGGACATCGTGCTCCCGATGAGCAAACCCGGCATCATCATCGGCTGTCTGTTCGTGTTCGTCCTGAGTCTGGGTGCCGAAGTCGAGGCGCTCTTGCTCGGTGGTGGGTCGATTTACACTGCCGCGAACAACATCAGCTACTCGTTTGGCTACTCACAGAACTGGCCGCTCGGGTCGGCACAGGCGGTTGGCCTGCTCATCATCACGGTCATCGCGGGCATCGTCATCCTGCGGACAATCGACCTGCGCGAAATCGCGTCACGGGGGAGCTAACATGAGTACCGAACAATCCACCTCACTCGCATCGCGCATCGGGGGCGGCCTCTGGTACGGCTACGTTGGACTCGTGGCACTGTTTTTCATGTTGCCACTGTTCAGCCTCGTCATCGCGTCGTTCTACGACGGCCAGATTTTCTCGTTCCCCTACGAGTTTACGACCGACTGGTACGCGAAGGCGCTCGCCTCTTCGAGCGTGCAGTCTGCGGTGCTGACGACCGCGAAAATCACCATCCCGGTGACGATTCTCTCGACCATCATCGGGACGGCTGGCGCGCTTGCCTACACCCGCCACGAGTTCGCGGGCCAAGAGCTGTTCAAAATCTTCGCGCTGTTGCCCATCTTCTTCCCGCTCATCTTGCTCGGACTCGGGATGTCGATGTGGGCGAACCTGACCGGGCTTGGCTACGGCGTGCTTCCGGCGATTATCGGCGAACTCGTCTGGATTTCACCCATCGTGATGTTCGTCGTCTCCATCACCGCGCTCAGCGTCGACCCGAACTTAGAGGAAGCCGCGAAAGACCTCGGTGCGGACACGGTGACGCTGTACAAGGACGTTATCTTGCCGCTCGTCTCCGATGGCATCGTGTCGGGGGCGATCTTCGCGTTCGTCCTTTCGTGGAACAACTACTACATCGTCTCCTACCTCAAGGGGTCTGACATCACCGTCACGACGTGGATTCACGGGCGGATGACCCAAGGGTTTACGCCCATCGTCCCAGCGCTCGCGTCGATGATTTTCTACCTCTCACTCACGCTGCTCGTCATCGCCGTCATCATCGAGTTGCGCGGCGACAAAATCAAGGCAGCGCTCAGCCGCGACTAGGCTCGCTCACGACGTTTTTTCTCACAACCGAAACAGTCTGACTGGCGGTCCATCTCTCACCCAGTAAGGACAATCCGCAGGTATATGTGGTGTGCCAGCTAAGCGCATTCAATCCCCGGACTCCTATGCTCGAATACACCTTTAGCATCAAACATCGAGGATGCTGGACGGAAGCTGTCAACGTCACGTTTCCCGACATCGAAGCGACGATAATCTATTCCTATCGCCTGGGAAGCACGAGCGTGACGATGATTGAGGCGACCAACGTCGCAGACCCGGATGCGTTCGTCGCGTGGCTTTCTGACCACGAAGTGATGACGACAGCCCACCTCATCAACTACGACGAAGCCCAACAGACGGCGTTCGTGAGTCTCGCTGGCGACTACGACACCGAGACGGAGCCGGTGCTCAACGTCCTCCTGCGAAACGAATGTTTCCCGACTGTCCCTTCGACGGTCGAAAACGGGTGGGAACACTGGAGCGTCGTGGCTTCCTCACACGAACTCGTGAGCAAAGCCCACAAAGACTTGAGCGAGCTTGGAACCGTCGAGGTCGAATCGCTCAAATCCCCTGAACTCGACCGGATGCTCACTGGATTGACGGAAGTAAAACAAGCCGTCCAGAACCTCTCACCTCGCCAGCGAGAGGTGTTGGGTCGGGCCATCGACGAGGGCTACTACGACTCGCCGCGAGCGTGTAAGCTGGCCGAACTCGCGGAACTCGATTCTGCGAACACTTCGACGGTTGGCGAGCATTTGCGTCGGTCTGAAGCGAAAATCCTCAAAGCCGTAAAACCGCTGCTCACCAAAGAAGCGAACGCCTAGAACTCGTCTAAATACTCGTCGCGCTCCCACGACGTGACGTGGTTCTGGTAGCGGTCAAACTCGTCGCGCTTGATTTTGATGAACTCGGTGACGAGATCGTCGCCAAGCGCGTCACGGAGCACTTCGTCTTGCTCTAAGTGCTGTAACGCGCCCCACAGCGTCCGCGGGAGCGTCTCGTAGTCTTCGTTGTACGCATTTTTCGTCGTTGGCTCGCCCGGGTCAGTTTCGTTTTTGATGCCGTCGAGTCCGGCCGCGAGCGTGGCGGCCATAGCGAGATACGGGTTAATCGACGTGTCAGGGACGCGGTGTTCGATGCGACTTGCGCTGCCGAGTTCCGGCGGGATGCGGAGCACCGTCGAACGGTTGTCCGGCCCCCACGCAATCGACGAGGGTGCCCAGATGCCGGGGATGAGTCGCTTATACGAGTTGACCGTCGGCGCACAGATTGCGGTGAGCGCTTTCATGTGGTCGAGCAGGCCGCCGATGAAGTAGCGCGCGTCGTCCGAGATTCCGGCTCCCTCTGCGGGGTGTTGGCCTGCTGGGAAGTCGAGGTTGTTCTCGGCTGCGGCGAACTGGTTTTCCTCAACGGTACTATCCCACAGGCTGAGGTGGAAGTGCATCCCGTTTGCGTCCTCGCCCGAGTAGGGGCGGGGCATCATGGTCGCTTTCAGGCCGTGGCGTCGCGAGACGGCTTTCAGCATATGCCGGAAGAACATGACGCCATCTGCCGCCGTGAGTGGGTCGTCGTACTTGATGTTGACCTCGTACTGGCCGGGCTGTGACTCTTGGTGTGCGCCGGTGACTTCGTAGCCCGCGGCGGCCATCGCCTCGCGCCAGTCTTCGAACTGCGAGCGCGCTTGGTCTACGGCGTCCATGTCGTACGAACAGCGCGTATTGAACGGTTCGAGGCCGTCTTCGGTCTCGACCATGAGCGAAAATTCCGTCTCGATTCCGGCGAGCGGCGTGTAGCCCTCCGCTTCGAGTTCCGCGATGACGTTCTTGAGCACGCCGCGCGAACAGAGGTCGAGTTGCGAGCCATCGACGCGCGTGAGGTCTGAGAACACCATTGCGGTGTTCTCTTCCCACGAAACCGGCTTCAGCGAATCCGTGTCAGGGATGGCCATCATATCCCCAGATTCTGGCCCGTACTTTGGGTCGTCGAGCAGGCCGGGCTCGAGCGTGAGTTCTGCGACACCGTTTGCAAACCCGACACCCTCGTCTGTGGCGTGTTCATACTCCGCTTTCGGCAGCGAAATACCGCGGGCGACACCGTTTAAATCCGTCCACACCAGTCTGACCCAGTCAATGTCGGCTGTATCAAGTTGCAAACTCATCTAAGCGTCTGTGTAGTCAACGCATGGCACAGTCCATAGCCTTTGACCCGCAGACTTGCGATATATTATAACTGCACCCGCTCCTGCAATCGGTTTTTCCGAGAACTACCCGTTTCGACCCCATATAAAGAGTCCCAACATGGTGGAGTAACCGATAGGCGTGTCACCGATGTTCACACTGGTATGGTCGAATATGAACTGCTCATCGACGGCGACGGGCGGGAGGGAGAAGCGACCCTCTCCGTCACGAATCCAGCCACTGGCGAGTCGCTTGGCAGCGTTGCGAAAGGGACGCGCGAGCAGGCTCGAGAGGCAATCGCCGCGGCCGCGCGGACGAAAGACGAGTGGGCAAGCGCCGCACCCAGTGAGCGCACAGCCGCGCTCACCACGGTCGCAGACGAACTCGAAGCGGTCGCGGGCGACCTCGCGTATCTGCTCGCAGAAGAGACGGGCAAACCACTCGCCACCGCAGAGGGCGAGGTTGGTGAGGCAATCGCCCAGTTCCGATTTTACGCGGGCGTGACCGACAAGGTGAGAGGCGACACCGTTCCAACCCCCGACCACCGGTTCAACTACACGAAGCGGGTACCCTACGGCGTGACGGCGCACATCGTCCCGTGGAACTATCCGCTGTTGCTCGGCACGCGGAGCATCGCCGCCGCGCTCGCCACCGGCAACACGCTGGTCGTCAAGCCGCCGAGTCAGGCACCGCTCGCAACGATGTGGGTGTGTGAACTCTTAGTCGAGGCGACCCCTGCAGGCGTCGTGAACGTCGTCCCCGGGTCGGGCAGCGAAGTCGGCGACGAACTCGCATCGAACGCCGACGTCGATGCCATCACGTTCACCGGGTCGGTCGGCGTTGGCCAGCACGTCCTTTCTGCGGCGGCCGAGCACATCACGCCCGTGGACGTGGAACTCGGCGGGAAAGCCCCCGCCATCGTCCTCGACGATGCCGACGTGGAAAATGCCGCCCGCGGCGTGGTACAGGGCATTTTCTCGAACAATGGGCAAAACTGCGTGGCCACCTCTCGACTCGTCGTCCACGAATCGCTCCACGACGAGTTGGTCTCGCGCATCCTCGAAAAGACCGAACGCATCACGCTCGGGCCGGGAACCGACCCCGAGACGGACATGGGACCGGTCATCACCGACAGCGCACTCGAAGAGATGCTGGCGTACGTAGAAGGGGCAACGGCAGAAGGTGCGACCGTCATCGCAGGCGGGAAGCGCCCGGACGACCCCGCCCTCGAAGACGGCCATTATCTTGAACCGACGATTATCGATGGCGTCACGAACGACATGACCGTCGCGTGCGAGGAAATCTTCGGGCCAGTGCTCTCGATTATCACGGTCGATTCGACCGCCGAAGCCATCGAGGTGGCGAACGATTCGCGCTTTGCGCTCGCCGCCTCGCTCTGGACAGACCGACTCGAGGCGACACAACTCGCAGACGACTTAGACCACGGCCTCGTCGCCGTGAACTCGTTCCCCGTCTCGATGCCACAGAGTCCATGGGGCGGGAACAAAGAGTCAGGCATTGGCAGAGAAGGCGGCCTCGAAGGCGTCGAAGCGTTTACGACGGTCAACAGCGTCGTCGTCGAGTTCGATGAGATGGAGGACCCCTACCTGTGAGCGGTGAAACCGTCGTTATTGGGCGCATCAAACACGAGACGCACACGTTCTCGTCGCTCACGACCGATTACGACGAGTTCGCGGCCACGTCGCTGTTTTACGGCGACGAAATCGTCCCCGAGTTCACCGACACGAATACCGACCTCGGCGGCTTTCTCGACGTTGCAGACGAGCAGGACTGGGAGGTCGTCCCGACCGTTGCGGCGAACGCTACGCCGGGCGGCATCGTCACCGACGAGGCGCTCACATCCTTCCTCGACTCGCTCGTTTCAGGCATTGAGGAGGCAGACCCAGACGCGGTGTTGCTCGGCCTCCACGGCGCGATGGTCGCAGCGAGCCACCCCGACGGAGACGGCTACATCCTCGAACGTGTCCGCGAGGCAGCGGGCGACGTGCCAGTGATGGCGACGCTCGACTTACACGCGAACATCTCAGACCGAATGGTCGAGTTGGCAGACGGGTTGTTCGGCTACGACACCTACCCGCACGTGGACATCGGGGAGACCGGCAGGGAAGCCGCAGAAGCGATGGCTGCCACCCTTGCTGGCGATCTCGACCCAGTCGTCGTCGTGGGTCGCGAGCGGTTACTGCCGCCGCTGCCACCGCTCCAAACGGCCATCGAACCGATGCGGTCGCTTCTCGATTCTGCGTCGCGGTCAGAACACGCCCACACCCCCGACATTTCGGTGTTTGGGGGCTACGCCTACGCGGACGTGCCGGAAGCAGGCTTCAGCGTGGTTGGCGTCACGGACAAAGGCTGTGCAGACGAGACGCGAGCCGTCTGTGCAGAACTCGCGAGCGAAGCGTGGGACAGGCGAAGCGAGTTCGACCGGTCGTACACGTCGGTCGAAGCCGCGGCCACCGAAGCCGCGGAGTGGAACGGAGAGAACCCACTGTTGCTCGCAGACATCTCCGACAACCCCGGTGGTGGGGCCGCAGAGGACGGTACCGTGCTCCTCGATGCATTGCTCTCTGCGGGCGTCGAGAACGCCGCGCTCGCCATGCTGTACGACCCTGCAGCCGTGGAGACAGCCGTCGAAGCCGGTGTGGGTGCTGCGGTCAAAGTCGAACTCGGCGGGCACACGGAAGCAAACGGCGACCCGCTCTCGGTGACGGGCACGGTTCGGCGCATCACCGACGGAACGTACAGAAATCGCGGCCCGATGTCCACTGGGTTGCAAGTGAGTTTCGGGAAAACGGTCGTCTTCGACGTAGATGGCATCTCGGTTATCGTCGGCTCACACCGGCAACAGCCGTACGACCCCGAGGCGTTCCGAAGTCAGGGACTCACGCCCGAAGCCCACTCCGTACTCGTCGTGAAGAGTACGGTTCATTACCGCGCTGGCTTCGAGCCACTCGTTGGTGAAATCCGAGAGGTAGCGACGCCGGGAATGGCAGACCCAGACCTCACGCAGTTCACGTACGAACACGTTTCGCGACCCATGTATCCGCTCGATAGCTAAAACTCGTCGTCTTCGAGGGGGAGCGCCTCGTCAAGAAGCGCGTTGAGTTCGTCGTCGTCTGCACCTTCTTCTTTGGCAAGTTCGCGCATCGCCGCCCGTCGTGACCGGTCGCGAGCGGTTGATAGTTCGTTGATGAACTGGTCTGCCTGACCAGCGGTGAGTAGAATTTGGTCTGACCACTCGCCGTCGTGCACCTTTATCCGAACCCCAACGGCGTACTGTTCGGGGGTACGGATGAAGCGGACTTCGAACTCGTCTTGTCCTGTGATTTTCGCCATTCCTCACTTGTACGTTACGTGCAATATACTTAGGCGGGCCGGTGGGAACCGGCGGAAAGTCCTATTTAAACATCCGCAGGTATGTGGCAGAACCACCTTGCACGCTAGACAGCAACACACAGGTTGCATGACCGGTGTGTTCGGCTCCGAAACACTGACGTGGGTTGCCAGTTGCTCGCGTCGTTGACTCGGCGGACACACCATCCACGTAGCATATCATGACTCAACAATCTCAGATGTGGAACGTCCCCAACCGAGTCCTCTTCGGTGCGGGTGTGGCGTCCCAGACCGGCGACTATGTCGAACGATTTGATGCAGACACCGTCCTCGTCGTCACCGATAGTGGCGTCAGAGACGCGGGCGTGTTAGCGCCCATCCTCGAATCGCTTTCGGCGGCGGGCAAAACGTACGAAATCTTCGACGGGGTCAAACCCGACCCGACAGATACCGTCGTTCACGCGGCCGCAGACGCCTACGACGACGCGGACGCAGACCTCTTGCTCGGCGTTGGCGGTGGGTCGTCGATGGACACCGCGAAGGCGGCGAGCATTCTCACGACGAACGACGGCCACATCCTCGATTTCACGGGGTCTGGCAACGTTCCGAACGCTACCCCACCAAGCATCTACATCCCGACCACCTCGGGGACGGGAAGTGAAGTCGGCCACTGGTGTATTGTCAAAGACTCAGAAACGAACATCAAAGAGGAGATTGGCGACGTCAAACTACTCGCTGACCTCGCACTCATCGACTCAGACCTGACAAAAAGCGCGCCGCCACCGGTAAAAGCCGCGACGGGAATGGACGTGCTCACTCACGCGGTGGAAGCGTACGTCTCGATTAAAGCGCAGAGTCAGACCTCAGCACTTGCGCTCGATTCAATCGAGAAAGTCGGCGCGAATCTGGTTCGCGCCGTCGAATATCGCGGTGGTGACGACGACGCCCTCGCGAAGATGGCACGCGCGAGCACCCAAGCAGGGATGGCGTTCAACGGGGCCGGACTCGGTGCAGTACACGCCCTCTCGCATCAAGTCGGCGGCAAGTTCGGCGTCCCGCACGGTCTCGCGAACGCGATTATCCTCCCGTACGTGATGGAGTTCAACCTGCCGCAGGTTCCGGAGAAAATGGTTGAGATAGCCGCCGCGCTCGGCGAGTCCATCGACGAAGACGAACCGGCGCGCAAAGAGGGGTACAAAGCGGTGCGGGCAACCCGGCAGCTCGCAGACGACGTTCGGATTCCGCGGACGCTCGAATCGACGGCCGCAAAACGCGAAGCCATCCCCGAACTCGCAGAGCAGGCGCTCTCGGACGGCAGTCTCACGGGGAACCCACGCATCACGACGCAAGACGATATGGAACGGCTCCTCGAACGCGCGTTCGACGGCGTCTTCGAATACGAGACGATTTTAGACGAATGAGTCTGCGCGAGTCACCGCTCGGGGCCATCCACCGCGGGCACGACGCGAAAATGACGGACTTTGGCGGCTGGGCGATGCCCGTCAAATACACCTCGATTACCCACGAACACGCTGCCGTCCGCGACTCGGTCGGTATCTTCGACGTGAGCCACATGGGAGAGGTGTTCGTCTCGGGACCGGACGCGACGGAACTCATGAACCGGCTTACGACGAACGATGTGGCCGACCTGTCAGCAGGCGACGCCCAGTACGCCTGCATCACCCGCGAAGACGGCGTCATTGTAGACGATACAGTGGTCTATCTGCTTCCAGACGGCGAGACGTACCTGTTCATCCCGAACGCGGGCCACGACGAGGAGATGGAAGCACGGTGGCGAGACCACGCAGCCCAGTGGAACCTCTCGGTCACCATTGAGAATCGCACCGCCTCGACTGCCATGGTCGCCGTGCAGGGGCCACACGCCGTCGAACGGGTGAACGAAGAGGCGTCCACGGACGTGTCTGCGCTCGGCCGGTTTTCCGTCTGTGAAACCACCATCGGCGGCGTCGAGTGTCTCGTTGCGCGGACGGGGTACACCGGCGAAGATGGCTTCGAAATCGTGTTCGATGTCGAAGATGCAGCGGCGCTCTGGAACACCTTCGAGGGGGTCCAGCCCTGCGGCCTCGGGGCGCGCGACACGTTGCGCCTCGAAGCCGGACTCCTCCTCTCTGGACAGGATTTTCACCCCGAGACTGAACCGCGGACGCCCTTCGAAGCAGGACTCGGTTTCGTCGTTTCCCTCGACACCGAGTTCGTCGGCCGCGACGCGCTCGCAGACGCAGAACCCGACCAGTCGATGGTCGGCATCGAACTCGACGGGCGAGGCGTCCCGCGAGCGGGCTGTTCTGTTCTCGAAGCCGGCGAGTCGGTCGGTACGCTCACGAGCGGGACGATGAGTCCGACGCTCGACCTTCCAATCGGGATTGGCTACGTTGACGAGGCGGTTGCAGAACCCGGTACCGCAGTCGAAATTGAGATTCGAGGGCGTACGATTCCAGCGACGGTCGAAACACCTCGATTCTTACAGCGACATCAGTAATCATGTTTGACATCCCAGACGACCTGAAGTACGCAGCATCGCACGAGTGGGTCGCCGTCGAGAACGGCACCGCAACCATCGGTATCACGGAGTTCGCCCAAGACGAACTCGGAGACATCGTGTTTGTCGAACTCCCGAGCGTGGGCGAGGAGCTTACCAAAGACAGCGAGTTCGGCGTCGTCGAATCCATCAAAGCCGTCTCCGACCTCTATGCCCCCGTTTCGGGGACGGTCGAAGCCGTAAACGACGATTTGACGAACGCACCCGAGTTGGTGAACGATGACCCGTACGGAGACGGCTGGTTCATCACCGTCTCACTCGCCGATACCCGTGAACTCGATGCGCTCCGCAGCCCCGAAGCGTACGAAGAACAGACCGCGTAGAGTGGTTTAGAAGTATACTTCGTCGCGCTTGTGTTGGAGCGACGGGAGGTCGCGGCGCACTTCGTGGAGGTAGTCTAAGTCGATTGGCGCGGTAATCAGTTCCTCGCGGTCGCTCGCCTGTCGGGTGACGTTGCCCCACGGGTCGATGACCATTGTCTTGCCGTAGGTGTGGGCCGAATCCTTCTTGTCTCCTACCTGGCCGGGTGCGACGACGTAGCACTGACTCTCGATGGCACGCGCTCTGAGGAGTGGCTCCCAGTGGTCTTTGCCAGTGAACAGCGTGAACGCCGCGGGCACGAAGATAACCTCTGCACCGTTTCGCGCGAGGGTGCTGTAGAGTTCGGGGAAGCGCAGGTCGTAGCAGATAGAGAGTCCGAAGTTCGCAAGCGCGGTTTCCGCGACGACGGCCTCGTCGCCGGGGGCGACGCGCTCTGATTCCTCGTAGGTCACGCCACCGGGCACGTCGATATCGAACAGGTGGACTTTGCGGTAGGTCGCCGCCACCTCGCCGTCGGGGTTGATGAGCGCGGTCGTGTTGTAGACCCGGCCGTCCGGTGCCGGTTCGAACATGCTACCGGCGTGGATGTACATCCCGTAATCCTCTGCGCGCGCGGCGAGACGGTCGGTGAGTGGCCCGGGAATCTCCTCTGCAACTTCTGGATAGGCGTCTTTCGACCCGATATACGGGAACATCTCGGGGAACGCGACGATGTCTGCGTCCTTACTCGCGGCCTCATCGACGAACGAGAGCGCACGAGCTACGTTGTCCTGTTTGTCGTCGGTCGAATCGAGTTGACAGGCAGCGACGGTGAACTGGCTCATACCCGACGTTTCGCGCCAAAACCCAAAATCGTTCGCCCCGTTGTCGCAGTCGGGAGGGCTAAGCAGGCGGAGCGATGAGAGACGATACGTCGTGTCCACCGGAACTGCCCTCTCAGACAACCGCGAATCTGCGCTCGTCGTCTCGCTCATCGGCGGGTCACACTTCGTGAACCACATGTATCTGATGTTGCTGCCGCCCGCGTTCGCGCTTCTTGGCCCGGCGTTTTCCGTCTCGACCACCCAGCTCGGTCTCGCGGTGGGCGTCCTCGGCGGCGTCGTGACGCTGTTCCAACTGCCGTTTGGCTACGTTTCCGATACCTACAGCCGAACGCTCGTCCTCGGCATCTCGCTCGGCTTCGGCGCGGTGGGGGCCGCCCTCGCCGCCATAGCCCAGAGCTACGAGTGGCTGTTGGTCTCACAGGTCGTCCTCGGCATCGGCGTCGCGGGCCACCACCCTGCCCATTATCCGATACTCGCCGCTGCCACCGACGAATCGAGACGTGGACGAGCCTACAGTATCCACGGGTTTACCGGCGTGCTCGGATTGGCCGCGCCGTTCGCGCTCGTCCCGCTCGTGCTCAGTCTCGGCGGCGGGTGGCGCGAAGCGTTCCTCACAATCGCCGCCTTTGGCGGACTCTACGCCGTGGTGTGTCTCGGCGCGTTCTGGCGGTACGTCAGCAGGGACGTGACCCACCCCCCAAAAACACAAGCCACCGGTTCGACACCAAACTTTGCAAACGAACTCAAAACCCTGCTCACGACACCACTCATCCTCCTGCTCACGGTTCTCTGGTTCGTGAACTCGCTCGCCGCGTGGGGCATCCGCACCTACTCGCAGACGCTGCTCTCTGCGGGGTACGGGTTTGCGAGCGCAGACGCCAGCCTCGCCTCCTCTGCGATGCTCGCGGTGGGCGCGGGTTTCATTCTGCTCGGCGGGTGGCTCTCAGACCGCGCGCTTGCAGAGTACGTCCTCTACGCCGGATACGGCGCACTCACCGTACTCGCCGCCGTGCTCGCCTCCTCGATGGTGCCCGTCTTGCTGGCGCTCGGCTTTGTCTTGCTCCTTGAGAGTACCATCGACGTGAGCAGACCCGCCCGTGCGAAACTGACAGACCGCGCCTCGGCGCGCAAAGACGTGGGCAAGAATTTCGCGCTCATGACCATCGGCATCTCCGCGGGCGGCGCGATTGGCCCACCCGTGTTCGGTTACGTCATCGACATTGCGGGAGTGGATGTGGCGTTCTATCTCATCGCCGCGCTCGCCGCGCTCGCCATCGGATTGACAGCCGCAATTCGAGCGGCGAGCAGTCAGCCCGCACCCACCACGTCCCCGGCGACGGAATAGCGCGGAATCACTGGCAGAACACACTTTTCCCCTGAGGCCCTTTGCGTAGCCATGGTACTGCTCGAATCCGAAGAGGAACTAGACGTTGGCGACGACGCACCCGACTTCTCGCTTCCGGGAACCGACGGCGAGACCTACACGCTCGACTCGTTTGCCGACAACGACGCCCTGCTCGTGGTGTTCACGTGCAACCACTGCCCGTACGCAAAGGCGAAATTCGAGCTGCTGAACGACCTCGCCGCGGACTACGACGACGTTGCGGTGGTCGGCATCAGCCCGAACGATGCAGACGAGTACCCAGATGACTCCTTCGAGAAGATGCAGGAACTCGTCGAAAACGGCACCATCCAGTACGACGCCTACCTCTACGACGAGTCCCAAGACGTGGCCCGCGCCTACGGTGCGGTCTGTACGCCAGACCCGTTCTTGTTCCGCAAGGAAAACGACGCGTTCGAACTCGCGTGGCACGGCCGACTTGACGATGCACACTCGCCAGACGACGAGCCAACCCAACACGACATGCGCGAGGCAATCGACGCCGTGCTCGCGGGTGAGGATGTAGACAAAGGGTTCCTACCGTCGCGTGGATGCTCGATTAAGTGGAAAAACTGAGACCCGCTACTGATTAATCCGCGCTTTCTGGCGACCCGCTCGCGCCGTCGTTACCGCGGCGCTCGAAGAACGTCTGGAAGTCCTCGTCGTCTTCGGCAATCGCCTGCCAGACGGTGAGCCCACGTTCGTCGTCCGAGCCGGGGATGGTGTTGTCGAGCACAACGGCGACGAGGCCGCCGACCGCCATGCCCGTGCCGCCGATGACGAACAGGGTGTCTGCGACGAGTTTCGTGCCGAGCACTGCGCCGAGGAGTGGGACGCCTTCGAGACCCATGCGGAGCATTTCTGGTCCAGCAATGTTCGGGTCGACTGCAGCGACGTTGTTCATGTAGGCTGGAATCGCGAGTCCGGCGAACATGGCAGTCCCGAGAACGAAGATGTTGCGCGAGGAATCTAAGTCAACGTACTTGAGATTCGAGAGCCCCACGGCCACAATCTGGCCGAACATGGCAATGAACAGGCCGCCGATGATTGGGCTTGGTATCGTCGCAATGAGTTGGCCAAAGTAGCCGATGAAGCCCATCACGAGCATGATGGCCGCGCCGACCTGCACGACGTAGCGAGAGGCGACACCGGTGAGTCCGATTGCGCCGATGTTCTCTGAGTAGGAAGTCGAACCGCCCGCGCCCATGATGCCCGCGAACACGTTCATCAGGCCCTCCATGCCGATGCCGTGGTTGATGCGCTTTTCACTTGGTGCGCCGATGCCCGAGAGGCGGGCAACGGCGTGATAGTCGCCGAAAGACTCGACAATCGAGGCGACGACGCCCGCGAACATCCCGACGATGAACGAGGTTTCGATGACTGGTGTCCCGAACTGAAGCGGGTGAATTGGGAGCAGCGCCGGTGCGCTCGTCACCATCGAGAAGTCAACGTAGCCGGGCGTTCCGGGTGCGTAGAAGCCAGTCACCGAAAGCACCGCGGCCACGACGTAGGCGACGACAATCGCGAGCAAGACGGGGAACAGTTTGAACACCTTGTTACTCTCTTTCAGGTACTGACTGAACAGCACGATGAGGAACAGGGTGAGCCCGAGCAGCCACCAGTTTTGGGTCGCACTCGTGACCTGTGGAACCGAAAACAGCGAGAGGCCGATGAGCGCAATCGTCGGGGCGACGACGACCGGCGAGAGGAACTGCCGGAGTTTGCCAACGACGCCGAAGTAGCCGATTGCCACCTCCGCGAGGGCGGCGACGATAATCGCGCCTTGGAGGTGGACAATCATCACTTCCCAGCCGGGATTGCCGGGGAAGCTGCCGACGACGCCGATGATGGCGAGCGCCGGAGCCAGCATCGAAAACGGCGCGCCTTGGACGATTGGATACCGGTTTCCGAACGTCGTCTGGGCGAGCGTTGCAATCCCCGAAACGACGAAAAACGTGCCGACGAGCCGCGCCGTAGCGGACGCGGGCATCCCCATCGCCCCGGCGAGAATGAGCGGAACGGCGATGTTCGCGCCGACCATCGTGAGGTAGTGTTGGAGGCCAAGCAAGGCGGATTCGCCGAGCGGCGGTTTGTCGTCGATGCCGTATTCGACAAAGCCAGCTTCAGAAGGCGGTTCGTTATCTGCCATCGGTGCACTCCTGTCCGGATCCAACCATGTGGTGCATCTATCCATCATCCTGTATGGGATTGTCATAAACACATCGGAACGACCGCAAGAGGGTGTGCTTTTCTTACCAGCAAGCTAGTAGGTTCGCACATACATCTCTGAGCACAAGCGGACCGAGGAGCACACCCATCAGATGGACTCTGCGGGTCCCAACGCGAACAGGCACCATGCCGAGAACGATCGCCGCCGCGAGTACACAGACACCAAGCAAGCCAGCAAAGGCCCACGAAAGAACGACGAGTAGGCAGAGGACGATGAGTGAGAGCATCGTGTAGTCGAGTCTGCCAACAGTTCCGAGATACCAGTCACCCAGCCGAGGGACGAGCACGAACCCGGCCGCCGCTGCAATCGAAATCCCCGAAAGGAGGACGGGCAGATTGAGCGGCACGCCAGCGTCGTCAAGCGCGACGAGCACGCCGGTTCGTGGGGTGCCAAGCGAGACGAGCGCGAACAGCGCGAAAATCGTATTCGCCGTGTTCACGCCACTTGTCGCGACGATGAATCCGCGCGTTCGTTCGCCAGCAGGGAGGGCGGGAAGCACCGCAGTCGCGGCAATCGCACTTGACACACCGGGCAGATAGCCGACGATTGCGCCCGAGAGCGTTCCGGCAACCGCAGTTCCACAGACCAGTTTTTTCGACGACGTGACCGCAGCCGTCGCCTGTTCAGGGACGCCTGCACCGTCCATCGCATCGATGAGGACGGGTGCGCCGAACAGCCCCGCGAACAGGGGCATGAGCAGGTCGCCCGTGGGGAACAGCCCGCGTGCGGGCAAGTCCAGTGTTGCCACTCCGAGGGCGCTACTGGCGGTGAGAATCGCCATCGCCCATAGTTTCCGTCTGGTCGTTGGCTCACCGGCGAGCAGTGCGAGCGCAATTGCGCCAAGAACGGCCCAGAGATGGGCGTCGATGAGGGGATACGCCCACGTCATCAGCTCTGTCACTGGAATCGCCAGTGGAACGGCGAAAAAGACCGCAAGACCGCTCCCGAGCGCGGAGAGTCGGAGCGATTCTCTCCCCTGTCCCGCGAGCACGAGCCGGTGGCCGGGCAGTGCACCGGGGGCGAACGCCGGATCTGGCACCCCAAGTGCGAGTGCGGGAATCACGTCGAGGAAAGTGTGGACGACCCCTGCTGCAAGCATCGAAACGCCAACGAGCGTGGGCGGGCCGGGAACGAGCGGTGCGCCTGCCGCGAGCAAGAGCGCGAAGTTGTTCGCGTGGAGGCCGGGGATGAGGCCGCTCAGCGTCCCGAGGAAGATTCCACCGGCGACGAATCCGAGGGTCACGAGAGTGGTTTCGGGGGCGAATTGTATGCTAACGCCAGCGAGGGTCATCCAGCACGGACTGGTTCCGGCTTTGCGTATAAACTCAGGGACTGGCTGTGAGAAGGTATCGAGTGATGACTCTCAGGACACAGCGTCCAATAAAAAGTTGTAGGTTGGAGTGACGTGACGTTTAGCCGAAGAGGGAGCCGAGACCTTCGCCGCTGGCCTCTTCGTCCTCTTCTTCTTCGTCGTCGTCGCCCTCGTCCGCTGCTTCGGCTTCGTCGTCGCTGTCGTCGGAGTCGTCGCCACCCTCTGCTGGGGCTGCGGCGCCACCGGCGGCAGGGACTGCGGCTGCCTGCTCGATTGCGTCTTCGATGTCGACGTCCTCGAGTGCGGCGACGAGCGCCTTCACACGGGACTCTTCGACGTCAACGCCTGCGGCGTCGAGCACTGCGGTGAGGTTTTCTTCGTTGATCTCTGCGTCCGTCTCGTTCAGGATGAGCGCTGCGTAGATGTATTCCATTGTAGCTTATCCGAATAGGTTGCCGAGACCCTCACCAGCGTCCTCTTCGTCCTCTTCGTCGTCTTCGTCCGCGGCGTCGGTCTCAGCGGCTTGGTCATCAGTCGATTCGTCTGCTTCATCAGCTTCAGCCGACTGCGCGGGAGCGGCGGCTTCGATGCCGCGAAGCTCCTCGGGCAGGGCGTCCTCGTCGTCGATCAGGGCAGCGAGCGCGCGCATCTGCGCGTCTGCTCGGCTGACCAGGTCGGGTGCGAGGTCCGGGCTGGCGATGGCGGCCTGGAGACCCACGCTCTTTGCCTCGCCCGTTGCTTTGGCAATGAGTGCGGGTGCCGTCTGGGCCGTTGGGTAGACCGCGTTGATCGAGAGGTTCCGGGCCTGGGCCACGGCACGCTCTAAGTCGCTGCGGTACTCGTCCACATCGATGGCGAGTTCCTCTGGGGCGAACAACACGCCTTCTGAGTACACACTGCGCAGGTCGAGACCGACCTCTTTCGGCTCGATGCCGAGTTCGGCGAGGACGGACGAGAGCTGCTGGGTGACTTCTTCGCCTTCTTCGAGAACCTTCGAGTCCTCTAAGACGTGGATGGAGCCATCCTGGATGCGGGCGTTTGCGCCAACTTGCTGGAGTTCACCCACGAACGGACCGGGGTCTGCGCCGGTGTCACCTGCTGGGATGACGATGTCGTTGGGTGCAACTTCGCCAGCGTTGATTGGGGCTGGCGTCTTCGAGTCTTCGAGCTTCTTGAAGAGACCGAACGGGTTGTCGTTGGTGCCGATGAGGCCGACCTGCCCGTCTACGTGCTCTACGAGTTGCTCTAACCCGTCGTTGATCTGTTCCAGCGCACGCGTCATCAGCGTGTTGCGGCTGACGCGGAGTTGTGCGCTTCCGTGAAGGTCGCGGCGCATGGCCTGCAGTTGCTTCGATGGGATACCGGAGATGCGGACGACGCCGACACTCTGGTATTCTTCGAAGATGTCGACGAGTGCGCCGACTTCCTCGCGCTTCCACTCGGGAATGACCTCTGTTTTGCGCTCGGCTTCTGCAGACATTATGCCACCCTCACACTCGGGCCCATCGTCGTCTTGACGTAGACGCTGTCGATGTTGAGCGGCCCTTTTTCCAGGTTTGCTTCCAGACGCCGGAGGATAACGTCGACGTTCTCGCCGATGTCCTCAGGAGACATGTCTTCTGCACCCACGCGGGTGTGGAAGGTCCGCCGGTCGCGGCTCCGGAGCTGGACGGTGTTTTTCATACGGTTCACTACCTCGACAACGTCGTCGTCGGGCTGGAGTGGTGTTGGCATCTTACCGCGTGGACCGAGAACGGTACCAAGGTGCCGACCGATGTCCTGCATCTTCGAAACTTCTGCAACGAAGAAGTCGGTCTCGTCTGCTAAGTCCTTGGCTGCGTTCGTGTCATCTCCGAGGTCTTCGATTTCGTCTTTACCCATGACGGTAGCGACGTCTTCTGCTCGGAGTGCGGTTTCACCATCGGCGAAGACCACAATCTGGGTCTCCTGACCGGTCCCCTGTGGGAGGACGACACTCTCATCAACACGTTTCGACGGCTCGTTTAAGTCGAGGTCGCGCAGGTTAATCGCGAGGTCGACCGTTTCGCGGAACTTCCGCTCAGGTGCCTCGTCGAGTGCGCGCGAGACTGCTTGCACTATATCATATTCTGCCATCATTCACCTCCGTAGTACGCTTTCGTAGCTTCTACGGGATGAAACAGGCTGCGTGCCTGCCTCACCCGATTTCACGCCTAAGACGAACTTAAAAGCGTCGAACGGCGCGTGGCCGTGAGAACAGTTGTGTAGGTTATTCGACGAGGATGTCGTCGTACGTGCCCGAGTCGACGCGCTGTTTGAACGTGCGAGCGTCCTCGCCGTCGATGGTGACACCGAGGGAGGCACACGTGCCGCCGACTTCCTTCGCCGCGTTCTTCACGTCGTACGAGAGGAGGTCGGTCTGTTTCTGTTGTGCGATTTTCTTGACCTGTTCGACCGTGATGTCAGCGACGAAGTCCGCCTGTGGGCGGCCGCTGCCGGTGTCGAAGCCGACTTCGTCTTTGATGAGGGCGGCCGTTGGTGGCACACCGACGTCGATGTCGAACGAGCCATCGTCGTCGTACGTGATGGTGACGGGCACTTCCATGCCGTCGAACGCTGCGGTCAGGTCGTTAATCTCGGAAACAACAGCCTGCACGTCAACAGGGGTGGGGCCGAGCTCGGGACCGAGCGGTGGGCCAGGGTTGGCCTTACCGCCGGGTACGAGTGCTTCGATAGTTCCAGCCATATCCGACACAACCGCTCGGTCGGTTTTAAGAATTGTCTTTTGGCGACAGCGTCCTTAGCGCACTGGGATACCGTGACGTGCGAGGTAATCGCTCGCGGCTTTGACGTCGATTGGGCTCCCAATCAGTCGAATCGCGTTCGGGTGCTCTTCGATTGCTGTCAGCATGAACTCGGCTTCGAGGCCGTCGCGTACCGTCGCATACACGTCTGCGGGAAGCACGATTTGGGTGCTGTCGCGGAAGCGTTCGGCATCAGACATCAGGTACGTAGGGCCACACGACACCCTTGCAAAAGCATGTCGAAATTGCCTGTTTGTGTTCGCTCCTGAAGGGCATCTTCGACGCAGAACCAATCGACACAATGGAAAGGGTTTTTCGACGGGCGACGCGGATACTGAAGTAATGGGGCTCGAAGAGGAGATTGAATCCATCCGCGAGGAGATAACCAGCACGCCCTACAACAAGTCCACAGAGGCGCATATTGGACGGTTGAAGGCGAAGCTCGCGGAGAAAAAAGAGAAGTTGGAGTCGCAAGCCTCCGCGGGCGGTGGCGACGGTTATGCCGTCGAGAAGCACGGCGACGCGACGGTCGCGCTCGTTGGCTTCCCGAGCGTTGGCAAGTCCACGCTCCTCAACGCGCTCACCAACGCAGAAAGTGAGGTGGGGGCCTACGAGTTCACGACCATCAACGTCCACCCCGGGATGTTGCAGTACAACGGCGCGAACATCCAACTAATGGACGTGCCGGGGCTTATCGAAGGCGCAGCGGGCGGCCGCGGTGGAGGGCGAGAAGTGCTCTCTGTCGTCCGAACCGCAGACCTCGTCATCTTCATGCTCTCGGTGTTCGAAATCGAGCGCTACTCGCGCTTACGCGAGGAACTGTATAACAACAAGGTCAGAATCGACACCGGGCCACCCTCCCTCAAAGTCACGAAAAAGGGGAAGGGCGGCATCAACGTCACGTCGAGTGTCGATCTCGATCTTTCAGAAGAGGTCATCAAAGAGATCCTCCGGGAGAAGGGGTACGTCAACGCGGACGTGGTCATCCGCGAGAACATCACCGTAGACCGCCTCATCGACGGCCTGATGAAAAACCGCGTCTATCTCCCGTCGATGGTCATCGCCAACAAGGCAGACCTCATCGACCACGACTATCTAGAGAACGTCCACGAAGACCTCCGCGAAGAGGGACTCGACCCGGACGACGTGGTGTTCATCAGCGCCGAGGCAGAGAAGGGCTTAGACGCGCTCAAAGAGACGATTTGGAAGAAACTCGGTCTCATTCGCGTCTATATGGACAAACCCGGTCGGGGGACGGACTTCGAAGAGCCACTCATCATCAAGCGAGGGGAAACCATCGAAGATGCCTGTAAAAAGCTCGGCGCGAACCTGCTCGACCGATTCCGCTTCGCGCGCGTGACGGGCCCGAGCGCGAAACACGATGCCCAACAGGTGGGTCTCGACCACGTCCTCGAAGACGAAGACATCCTTCGCATCATCGCTCGCAAGTAGATGGATTCGTCCTCGAATCGGGCTGCTGTCCGTCGCCTGCTCGCGCTTCTCGTCGTCGGACTTCTTCCGTGGACGATTATCCTCGTAAACGGCCAGTTCACGTTTATCTTCTCGTTTGGCCTCGTGAACACGAACCCCTTCCATCTCACGAATCTCTTTGCCTACCTTACGCAGTTCACACTTGGTCTTCCCCGCTCGCTCCAAGCGTGGCCCGCGAGCACCTTACTCTACATTGGCGCGCTCGTGAGCGCAGCGACCGGATTTTTTGGCAGTGAAGACGAACGCCTCACCGGCGGGCTGCTCGTGTTCGCCGGTGGCGCGCAGTTTTATCTCACGGTCGGTCTCATCGCCTCACTCGGCACCCGCGTATTCCCGCTCGGGATGATTGCCCTCTGGACGGTTGCGTGGTGGTTTTACGCCCCGGCGCTCAAACGAATTTTCCGGCACGACGGGTAGGTGGCCGGTGTGCTTTTTGGTCGCCAGACCACAGCCTGCAGCATGGACGGAACCCTCGACCACGTGATGATGCGAGTCGAAGAGTTAGACGAATCCCTCGACTGGTACCAAACCCATTTCGGCTACGAGGAGAAAGGGCGCTGGGAGGCTGACACCTTCACTAACGTCTATCTCGGCCCGCCGGACATGCACGAAGACGGTGCGACCATCGAACTCACCTACAACCACGACGACCGAACCTACGACTTTGGCGACGCGTGGGGGCACATCGCCGTGCGCGTCGAAGACGTGTACGACGCCTACGAGGAACTCATGGACGCGGGCGTCGAGGACTACCGCGACCCCGATTCGTGTGGCGGCTCCTACGCCTTCGTCAAGGACCCAGACGGCCACGAAATCGAACTCGTCGAGCGCGACCACGGCGCGCGCTGGTCGCTCGACCACACCATGCTCCGCGTCGAAGACATCGAGAAAGCCATCGGCTGGTACACCCACAAACTCGATTACGAACTGTTCCGCCGCTCCGAACACGACAGCTTCGCGCTTTACTTCATGAAACCGCGCGGCGCAGCAGCCGAAGAAATGTCCATCGAACTCACCTACAACTACGATGGGCGCGCCTACGAATTCGGCGACGCGTGGGGACACGTCGCCGTGCGGACCAGTGATTTAGAATCGTACTGGGAGACGCTCGTCACGCGCGATGTAGACGAATACCGCGACCCGGAGAGCTGTGACTTCCGCTATGCGTTCACCCACGCGGCAGGCGGTCACGAAGTCGAAATTCTGAATCCATAGACTGCCAGCGACTGCTGAGTGTGGCGGGGTTGTGAGACTCAAGCTTTCGTTATTGTCTGGCGCGCGCACGTGTGTGAAAGTCAAAATCAACGACAACTACGGGCTGCATCGCAGCTTGCTTGCGCCACCTTGCGTGTGGAATTATCGACCGCCGTAACGTGTTGTACAGTCAAAACAATCAGATTGTGTGAATAAGTTGGCGTATTGTCTGACTTTCGTCAGACGCAGATTAGTGGGTTTGTAAAACCCCCATCTGACAGGCGACTCGTTGGATGATACGAGTTATCACAATTCGCAGAATACCACAAAGCATTTATAATGAGAGGCTATCTTTTGCACTGTACCCCTACCCATGGTGACAGTACGGAGTAACGCTCGCCGGACCCGAGATCTCTCGGGTTATGCGACTCCCAAACTCGGTCGACGCGAAAGTGCTGTTGCCGGTGTGTACAACACATAAATAAACCATGACAGACACAAACACAAAAATTCGGAGTCTCCTCCTGGCAGGGCTTATGGTCCTGTCCGTGTTTGCTGGCACAGTAGCCTTTGCAGGCTCTGCGGCTGCAGCAAACGCAGGCGACGCCGATGATACTCTGTCCTCTGCCTCGACGTATTGGCAGGGTCAAGAGTTAAAGATCGACGCAAGTACCACTTCAGAAGCAGGTGCTGGAGATACTCTCCAGATTCGTGAAAACGACGATAGTGAAATTGGTTCACTCGTAACCGAATTCACTCTCGACAGCAACCAGACGGCTATCGTTGACACGTCTGACCTTGATGGCGAATACGTCATCACTTCAGACAGTAACACAGTCCATAATGTCACCAACGGTGACATCCAGGATGGTGTGACGAGCCCGAGCGAAAGCCAAGTTGATGCGGCTTCGTTCGAAGTTGCCGTCCAGACGCTGACCACTGAAACCGACGAGGACGACACAGAAGTTCTCCAAGGAAGCAACGCAAACATCGACGTCACGTCCAACCGTGGTGCATTCCAGGTTGACATCACGGCGGACGGTCTCGACAGCGAAGACCTCGACGATATCTTCAACCAGAGCGACAACGACTTCGTCTCTGCAAACGAGGATGACGACGAGGTCACGCTCAATGTCACGGGCGACGACACCGTTGTTGCAAACTTCTCCGAGTTCGACGATGTTGGTGACTACACGTTCGAGTTCAACGCGAACGACACCACCGCATCCGACACCGCATCCGTTACGGTCAACGAACTCGACACCGACATCACCTTCGGCCAGTCCGTCACGGCCGAGGAAGTTGGTGACAACGCTCAAATCACGATTAACATGGAAGATTCCACCGAGGCGTGGGTCTTCATTGGCAGCGAAGATGTCAACTACCTCGAGCGCGTCCACGTTGTCGACGACGACGAAGACGGCGAAGTTGTGCTCGAAGTAAACACCTTCCTTGCCGGTCGAACCACCGACAACACAACTACCGCCTTCGACGTTCTTGACGACGACAAATTCGGTAGTGACGGTGTGACCAGCTACGACTCCGGTAACACGGACCTCGATATCGCATCGAACCTCACCTCACCACTCGCCGCTGGCGATTACGACCTCCGCGTCGCATCGTCCGATGAGATCACCGCTGACGGTGACGTGACCGATGAGAAGGGCGTTGGTACCCTCGCACTTCGCGAGCGCTCTACCGATAGCATCAAGACGTGGGTTGCACCAACGGGTGCAGCGAACTCTGACGACCTCGAAGACCTCCTCGGTGAGGTCAGCGAGAGCGACACTGTTACAGTTGGCCCACAAGGCGACCGTCTTGTTGTCCAAGTCGAAGCAAGTGGCCTCTACGGCTACGTTAACGATGGTGACCTCGAAGACCTCGCCGCAAACGGTCTCGAATTCCGTCTTGAGCAAACCAACCCTGACGCAAACCAGGACGAAGTTGTTCTAAACGCTTCAACTCTTGGAACCGACGACACTGACGCGACGCTCTACACTGACGAAGACAACAACACGTTCTTCGTCGTGATCGACACTCGCGCGTTCTCTGAGCTTGAGGACGGCCAGAACTACGAAGCATCCTTCACCGTTGGCGACGAGGACGAGACGACGAGTCCGAACCCATACGTCGACGATGAGGAAGAAGAGAGCGTCTCCACGGACTTCTCTCTCGACGACCCTGACGGAGAATTCGACAACCTCCAGAACGGCGACCTCACGGTTGCGAAGAGCTCGTCCAGCATGGTCTCGGGTACGACCAACGTTGCACCCGGCACCGAGCTGACAATCCGTCTCCGCTCTTCCAACAGCGACTCGCCATTCCTGAAGTCCCAGACGGTTGACGTCCAGGCCGACGGCACCTTCTCGGCTGAGTTCGACATGTCCGATGTCGCAACCGGCGCTGAATTCACGGCAACCATCCGCAAAGGTAGCACCGTGCTCGGCGACGAAGTCGACGGCGTTGTCGGCGAAGGCGCATCCGCAGAAGTTACGTTCGACGACCAGGAAACCGACGGCTCGTCCGTTGTTGTTTCCTCGGTCACGCTCTCCGAGGGCGGCTTCGTGACGATCCACGACGCAACGCTCCTCGACGGCGACGCACTCGGTAGCGTTGTCGGCACCTCCGAGTACCTCGACGCAGGTACGCACGAGGATGTTGAGGTCTCCCTTGACTCCAGCCTCGAAGAGGACCAGGAGCTCATCGCGATGCCTCACATGGACTCGAACGACAACGAAGAGTACGACTTCGTCACGTCCGAAGGCGCTGACGACGGTCCGTACACTGGTGACGACGGCAACGCAGTGACTGACTCCGCTCAGATCACGATCGGCAGTGGCACGACCACGGCCGAGCCGACCGACACCACGACGGCTGAGCCAACCGACACCACGACGGCTGAGCCAACCGACACCACGACTGACGAGCCAACCGACGAGCCAACGACCACTGAAGAAGAAGGTCCAGGCTTCGGCGCGCTTGCAGCAGTCATCGCGCTCATTGCAGCCGCACTCCTCGCAGTGCGCCGCAGCAACTAAGCGTAACACCGGGATTCACTCCCGTTTCTAACTTCCACATTTCTTTCGCGCTCACCCGATGAGCGACAGCTATCCTGTGAGCCATCGGTGTGGCGACTGCACCGCACAAACACGGCCAAAGACAAAGCATTTAGTTCAGATTCGCTTACTCACCATACTTGAAAATGCTCGGAGAGCTACTGGCGGCGCTGGCGTGGCTGACGCAGTTTTCTGACCCCCTAGCGTGGCTGGTCATCGTCACGTTCTCTGTGGGTGCGGTCATCGAACTCCGCGACCGCGACCTCGCGCGCCCTGTATCGGTTGGTGCGTGGGTGCTGTTCGCCGCGTTCTGGCTCTCGCTCGTCTATCATTTCGCCTTCGTAGCAAAGAGCATCATCGAAGGTGTGGGCAGTGCGGCGGCGGTCCCGCTCAGCCTCTATGTCGCATATTTACTCTGGAACGGGAGAGATTCGCTCTTTGTGCTGACGCGTGCGGTGGCACTCATGGGTGTCGTGTTCATGCCGTTTGAGGCCATTATTCCGCTCCAGAAGGTGCTCATCGAGCTGGTCGCGCGCCAGACGGAGCTCCTCATGCAACTGCTTGGCGTCGACCCAACCGTCGTCTCTGGAGCCGAGTACGGCCATCACGACTTCCGTTCGACGTTCTACTTCACCGCCGAAAACGACCCGAACCACGCGCTCACCTATACCATTCTCATCGCGTGTACCGGAATCGGGAGCATGGCCATCTTTGTGGGGCTGATTGGTGCAGTCCGCGCACCGCTTCGCAACAAGCTCCGTGCACTTGCCGTGTCACTGCCAGTGATTTACGGACTGAATCTCATCAGAAACATTTTCATCGGACTCGGTTTTGGGCTCCAGAAGTTCCACATCGCACCCGATCTCGTCATGTCCGTGTTTTCGCTCTCTGACCCGTACAGAGTATCCTACATCATCGCAGACCGTCTCATCAGCCAAAGTCTTGCGGTCGTGGCACTCGTGTTCATCACGTGGTTCGTCGTGCGCGAGTTGCCGGACGTACTCGTCATCATCGAAGACCTACTGTTTCTCGTCACTGGCGACGAGTACGACCTGCGAAAGGCGTTCAATATGGACGCCCCGATGCGCGCAGACGGCGACGGCAGAGTGGAGTAAGTAGAAGCTTAGTTCGGACTCAGTTCTTCGACGGCATCGCGTGGCGCACCAGCGAGTTCTGCGAGCGCTTCTCCTTCCATGTGGTGGAGGTCGCCGGGGATGACGAGCAAGTGGAGTGGCTCACCGAAATCTCGCGTGGCGAGCGCGTCAAGGCGGTCTGCGGCGACGATGGGGTCTGGACTACCCGCACGAGCGACGACGACGGCGAGCATGTCTTCGTCCCAATCCTCAGCTAACAGCGACGCAGCCACATCCGCCGTCATATAGTCACCTCTCTCTGCTTTGATGTCGAGATAACAGAGGGTGTGGTGGCCGCGCTCGCGGTTGGCTTCGATGGTGTCGATGACGCTCTGGGGGATGCCCATTGACTCGGTGTAGGGGAACGGAAGCGTGGTTGCCTTCCCGAAGCGGTAGTTCTGAAGGCCGGTGAGCGAACTAGCGGCGGCTTCGGCGGTGGTGCCGTGGATGATTCGGGTTTCGATGCCGCGTTCTGCCGCCCGAAGTCTGAGGTCTACGTGCGTCGTGGAAATCATCGTATCACCGGCGGTGAGGAATGCAACGGATTCGCTTTCTGCGGCGTCCAAGATTGGTTCTGGGTGTTGTTCGACGCCTTCGCGGTCACGCACCTCGATGGTGATGTCGTGGTACTCCTCGACGGCTTCGAGGGTCGTGCCGACGAGTTTGCTGGTGTAGAACTCTGCAAAGACGCGGTCGGTCTCGCGAAGGGCTTCCTGCCCTTCGATGGTGATAGAGCGTTCGTCGTAGAGACCGAGGCCGATGAACGTGAGCATACGCCCTCTCGGCCACGCGCCGAGTTAAGCGAACCGCACTGGCGTTGGGTGAGCAGTTCCACGACGACCGAAGACCTTACGCCTGCTCCCGGGTGAAGACGAATATCCATGGAGGTTACGTGCGTCCGGGTTCCGGTGACCGAGGGGGAGGAAACCCGCCAGCAGCTTGCCGGACAGGGCGTGATAGACGACGAGCACGAGATTACAGTCGAAGACGGACAGCTCTACATCCCCGTCAGCGAAGCAGTCTCCGGCTACGAACTCGTCACTCACGACGCCCCCGCCCGCGATACGCTCACGATGCCAGCAGAGCTTCTCGGTTTCGAGCCTGCTTACGAGCGCATTGGGAACATTGCCATCATCGACGAGGACGACGAGACCCGCGCACGGGAGATTGCAGACGCAATCGCACAGTCTGATTTACCGCTCGATACGGTGATCAATCGCGCCTCGAAGGTGCAAGGCGAGTTGCGGGTGCGCGACTGGGACATTCTCGTCGGCGACAGCACGGAAACCGTCCACCGAGAGTACGGCTGTGAGTTTCGCTTAGACCTCGCGACGGTGTATTTCTCGCCACGACTCGCAACCGAACGCCACCGCGTGACCGAACAAGCAACCGCGGGCGAACAGGTGTTCGACATGTTCGCGGGCGTCGGGCCGTTCGTGATTCCATTCGCAAAACGCGAGGCGACCGTCGTCGGAACCGACCTGAACGAAGCCGCAGTGATGTACATGGAAGCGAACGCCCGCAGAAATGACGTGGAAGACCGCGTAACCGCCATCCACGGCGACGTGCGAGCGGTCGCGGCAGAGTACACCGGTTGGGCCGACCGCATTGTGATGAATCTTCCACACACTGCAAACGAATTTCTCGACACGGCCGTGGCTCTCGCGGGCGACGACTGTGTGCTCCACTACTACGATTTCCAGTCAGACGACGACCCATACGGCCCCGGCGAAGCCGCCATCCGCGCTGCCGCAGAGCCAACGTATGACGTGACGGTTGAAACCCGCCACACCGTGCGGTCGTACGCGCCCCACGAAGTGAACGTGTGTCTCGATGTTCGCCTGACGAAAGCGTGAGAACCGTGCGCTTGGGGAGTCCGATTCGCAACCCTTATTGCGGTTATCCGACCACATTAGAATGCGTAGAACGCGCCAAAGTAGCTCAGCTGGCAGAGCGAATCCTTCGTAAGGATTAGGTCGAGGGTTCAAATCCCTCCTTTGGCTTTCTTGTCGCGAACAACACCGTGAGCGACAGTAGTTTTCACGAGGGATTTGAATCAGGGAGCGAATGGGAGAGCGACCGTGGTTCAAATCCCTCCTTTGGCTTGGCAAACTTCTTACACCTCTCAGCTTAACTAGGGCACCCTCCGTCGATTCTAAACATTCTATAAAATCCAGACATGGTGGAGTTCCAATTGATACACCTGAAACCCACGTTTTGCTATTCAGGACATTGTGTCTTTGTCCAATCCCATCCAAAGTGTGGCAAATCGATGATTACTGGAATCTCTACAATTGGACGGCGGGGCGTTCCCCCATCAACCGGCAATTTCTTCTTCATTAACTATTGAATGTTGTAAAAAGATATGTATCAAGTGTTGTAATATTAGGAAATGAATGCGGTCGAACGATGGATCCGAGTGAATACGGGATTTCCATTTGCTGTGATGGGTCTTATCTTGGTAATTGGCGGGATTTCCCATGCATTAACCCACATGCAAAATCCCTCTCGAGTAATGGCTGAAATGATTGTGCCGGTCTTAGCCGGCTTCTCACTGCTATATGCAAGTTATCGGGTAACAAAAAACAGAATGACAGTAGGTGAAGCCTTCCATATGCTGGTCATTGTATTTTCCCTTCTCACAATCGCCCTCTCCATTACTGTGTTTAATATTGCACTTAACGTGTGGACGAACCAACCGATCGATGACCCAGTATATGGGCTTCTCGTTTCAAGTGGTGTCGGAGCGGCAATTGGCGCTCCACTTGGGTTTTTCTACGTGAACTTTCAGAAAAGCCATATGAAACTCGACACCCAGTACAAGAAGTCTCGTAAGTTGAACAAGCAACTCTCTGTGACCCACCGTGTTCTCAGACACAACCTTAGGAATGAACTTACCGTTCTTAACGGTGCCACAGAACTGTTGAAAGACGATCCTTCTCCTGAAAACTTAGATGAATACGTTCCCCTACTGGACAGGCACATCCAACGTCTGCTTAACATTACGGAGACAGCACAACTTCTCGAACGTACCTTAGAACCAAGTAAACCAATCCAAGTCGATATCACCGATATCGCACTGGAATCGTTGGCGAAATTCAGAACTGAATATCCTTCAGTCGACTTCAAACTATCCGCACCAGAGACTGCCCCAGCCCTTGCACACCCACTATTTCAAGAAGCAATCGACGAGCTATTAGATAACGCAATCAAGCATAACAGTCTCACAGATTTACAAGTTGAGATTTCAGTGACGACCCATAAGGAAAACTTGACGCGTCTGGAAATTTTAGATACAGGGTCTGGGATACCTAACGTCGAGATTGAAGCACTCTGGCAACCAGAGGAAACGCCCCTCTCTCATGGTGCTGGTCTTGGTTTGTCGTTCGTTTATTCTATAGCCAACCAATCAAACACTGAAATTCAGTTTGAAGAAAACTCCCCGTCTGGAACTATCGTCACAATCGATCTACCTTCTCCAACCGCTGAGAAAACCCGCCAGACAAAAAATCGCTCACACCTGTTAACCGATATATTTCGTGCGGCCAAGTCTTTCAAGTCGGATTTCTGAGGGCCATGTACCTCTGCTGTGAGTTGAGGTGGGCTTAGCGAAACCTCCCAAGTTTGCCTTCAGCATTCAAACCGCGAAACGTTCACCTCCCATATCATCAGAAACAGTACCAAGAGCTGCATTCGATGGTGAAGCAATGCCGATGTCCACCAACGACCAATTGACGAGCGTCGTCACGACCTCGATGTCGCTCCAAGTCACGTGGTACGACAACCGAGCCCGGGCGTGCACGACTCAGCGAATCGTTGCACCGCATCGAGCAACCGCGCTGTCACCGGCAACGGCGGGTCGCCCACGAAGAAAATGTGGCTCTTGTCGCGGGCAGCGTGCCACCCGGGGCGTGTCGAGCCCACGACGCGAGAATCTGCAACCATGCCGAAGCCACCAATTAACACTGCTCAGTAACACTGTCCAGTAATACCTCACTGTCTGACGGGTGTTTTTGTAGGTGTTCGGCCATCACTGTATCATGCTCACGTACACGGTTTATTCGGAGGCCGGTGGTGTCGGGAAAACCACGCTTTCTGCAAATCTCGCTAAGGCACACGCCCGAGCCGGGCAGGACGTGCTCGTCATTGATTTAGACCCACAAGAAGGGAGTTTGACCTATTTACTTGCTGTCGAAGCCGCTCGCAACGAGGGTGGGTCGGACAATCTCGTCCGGCATATGATTGGGCGACCGGGCGGCGCGTTTGCGGACTTGGTCCGAACTGCCGAACCGGGTATCGACGTCCTTCCGAGCCACAACATGCTCGAACGGTTGACCGAGTTGCTTCTTCGGACTTCAGAAATCGAAGAGCAGACGAATCCCGACCCGGAGTACACGTACCCGCGCTACGAACAACTCCACCGGGTGCTCGCGGAGGCTCGGATTCACGAATCTTACGACGTGTTGATCGTCGACCCACCGGCGACGACGGGCGACCATCTGTACAACGCAATCTACGCGACGCGCAACGTGGTCATCCCACTCGAACTCTCTGGGAAAGGTCACCAGAGCGTCGAAGGGTTACAGGACATCGTGGCTGGGCTCGAATCGGAACTTGATTTAGAAGTCGGTGTGCTCGCCGTGGTACCAAACGAAGTCAAAGACACCGCAGACCAACGCGAGTACGAGGCAGCGCTCTCGGAACTCGGCTTTTCGGTACCTGTTTCCATTCGCGACCGCACCTCGCTGTTCGAGGGCTGTTGGAAACAGCAGGTGAACGCGTTCACCTACGTCGAAGAACACCGGGCGCGAAAACGCCAGTACGAACTCGACACACTCGCGCAGTTCGACGAGCTTGCGGCGTTCATCAGCGAGCAAGTCGATGGCGAAGCCGCGGAGCACGCGGAGGTTTCGGCATGAAATCCGGTGCCGGAGACGACCCGTTTGCGGACATCTTCGAGGAAGAGACGGCTCCACAGGACGCAGACAGCGCCACTGAGGGAGGCGATAGCACCGGCGAACCAGCCGGTGTGGACGCCTCGGGGAATGGCTCCGCACAATCTACAGCGGAGACAAGCGATGCTGCAGAGATTCCGTGGATTTTCCGCCGAGACAAAGTCAAGTCTGACCGCGACAAGGTACACCAGCTGTTCGTCAAACCGGAGACAGACCGTTCATACCGCCGGTTCGAAAGTGACCTTGAAGAGGCGATGGACACCGACTTGAGCCGCCTCGACGTGCGCGAAGCCGCGTATCTCGTAGGGATGCAACACCCCGAGATGGTTATTTCGCTCCTCGAATCGTGGGGCTACAACTACTTCGACTGACCTATTCTGTCCAATCTCCACTGACCGATCCGCTCTGACAGACTTACAGCGGTTGGTTGCTCATTTTGTCTGTACCGAGAGTCTGTACCGAGACAGTGTCTTTGCGAGTATAGACACCGCGTTTCCGGTGAACGAGTTGCGGATGTATCCGTGGGTGGCTGGATAATTCCCGCGAGTAGCCATTGAAACAGCCGCTGTGAAACACACACCGCGTTTCCGGTGAAATACCGGTGGAGCTGTGGAGCGTCATTGGGTCGAGGCTGGATCTGATGAACACCGGATTTCCGGTGAACCACACTCGATGAACTAACGCAACGGGATAGAGCGCGCGCACACCACGTTTCCGGTGAAATCGGTGTTGGTGGTGGGCTATGAGGTGAACGTCTCGAAAAAGGAGATGCGCGCTGAGGGTGACAGCAGTACAGTGAGACGCGCACACCGCGTTTCCGGTGAAACAGTGAACTCTACGGACGGGACTGAAAGACGACTCATTGAACAGGAGACGTGGACCTCTCTGTGGTGTTGAAACTCAGCTAGAGACGTCAGAACCGAAGGGTGGACCAGAATTATAAAAATTATGACGGTAAATATTTGGGCGCTTCCGGTGAGATATACTCAAACAAGACGAGTCTCTGATATAGGAATAATTAAGTAGTATTCCTGAATAACAGTCCATTAAGTCAATCGCAAACAAAGCTTTTGAACGGAATCGCTCTGCTTGCTGGTGCGCCCCATTTTCGCAGACAGTTTCACCGGAAACCCGGTGTGCGCGTGAACTCCGTTGGTCATACGCTTCGCAGCCTGTGCAGGCAACCAATACCGCCCGTAGACAGAAAACGTAAAGCCATTTCACCGGAAACGGGGTGAATATCCAGAATGTCTGAGGCTGACGAACTTTTCACTCGAGAAGACCCCATCTTTGCGAACAAAGAGCTTCTCGAAATCAACCATCTACCGGACGGCGGACGAATCGTCGGGCGAGACGAGGAAATCGGTCACCTTGCAAACGCCGTGAACCCAGCAATTTTCGGACAGAGTCCGAGCAACGTGCTCATCTACGGAAAGACAGGCACCGGAAAATCACTCTGTGCGAAATACGTCTCCCGTCGGCTCATCGAGACTGCAGACGAGGAGGGCGTGACGGTTGCGATGGCGTACGTCGATTGTGCCCAGGACACGACTGAAACCCAAACGGTCCAGACCATCGCCACCGCGGTCAACGACCCAGCGGTGACGGACATCAAAATCCCGGATAAGGGCATCTCGACTGCGACCTACTACAAGCGCCTCTGGAAGATTTTAGACCAGCAGTACGACGTGGTGCTCGTCATCTTAGACGAAATCGACAAACTCGACAGCGACGGCATCTTGATGCAGCTCTCTCGGGCGGGCGAAGCCGGAAAGCTCCACCACTGCAAGGTTGGCGTCATCGGCATCAGCAACAAAATCAAGTACAAAGACCGAATGGACGAGCGCGTCCGTTCGTCGCTCTGTGAACGCGAGTACGTCTTCCCGCCCTACGACGCGAACCAACTTCGAGAGATTATGGACGCCCGCTCTGACTCGTTTCGCGACAACGTCTTAGAGGAGTCCGTGATTCCGCGGGCCGCCGCTCTCGCCGCGCGCGAACACGGTGACGCCCGCAAGGCAATCGACATCCTTCGCTACGCCGGAGAAATCGCCCAGTCAACTGGGGCGAAAACGGTCAAAGAGGCGTTCATCGTCCAAGCGCGCGAACGCGCAGAAACCGACCGCTTTAGAGAACTCATCCGCGGTTCGACGCCACACTCCCGGTTCGTCCTCCAAGCGCTCACCGTCCTCTCGCTCAACAACCCGAATCAGGACGGCTTTCGTACGACCCGAATCTACGACGTGTACAAAGAAATCTGCAGGCAGGAGGGCTCTGACTTTCTCTCGCTCCGTCGGGTCCGCGACCTCCTCAAAGAACACGCCTTCCTCGACATCATCGAGCAAGCCCACCGCAGCGGCGGTAGTGCCGAAGGCAGCTACACCGAACACCAGCTGCTCGAGGAACCAGCCGTCGTAAAGAAGGTTCTCGTCGAAACAACTGAGTAGTAGCGTCTCTCAGCGACCGCACTCCCTGCGCCCGCATTTCACCGGAAACCCGGTGCGCGTGCGACACAATTTATCCTTCCTACTTGTGCCCTTCAGCGACTCGTTCACCAACCGACACGCCGTTCCAAAACGCCGCGTGTACCCGCCCCTCGCCAACGACCCAATCTCCGGCGAAGAACAGCCCTTCGTCTTCTGCGCTCCGAACGGTCTCTTCATCGACACGGACATCCGGGAGTGCATAGCGCCACCCTTGGGTATCGACCCAATCAGGGTCTGCCAGTCGAGAATCGTCGAGTAACACCGCAACGAGTTGTGCAACACGGCGTCCCGCTCGCTCCGTGGGCAGGTCGTAGTGTTCTTCCGACCATGCCGGGCTCAACTGGACGACGAGCAGACTCTCGCCGTCCGGGACGTGTCCGGGCTTACACTCCTCGCGTGAAAGCCAGCCAACCGGATGTTCGCGGTCTCCGTTGACGAGCGCGTAGTAGGGCACCTCAATCGAGAAGGGATAGTGGAGCAACACCGAGCGAATCGTTCGGTAGGGCACAGCGTCGATGGCCTCTACGAGTTGCCGCCGTCGAGCGTCAATCCACTGGCTTCGCCGGAGAATCCCAGATGTTTGCGGTGCGGGCGGTGTAAGAATCACCGTCTCGAACCGACCAACAGCCGTATCGGTCGTATCGAAAAGCTGCCAACCAGCCCAATCGCCGTCGGCTGTCCGTTCGAGCCGAGCGATTTCCACGCCCTTTTCGACCGTCGCAGCCGCCTCCCCGAGCAACCGCTTTGCAAACTGGGTGAGGCCGGTTTCGTAGCTCCACTTGTGGGCTTCCTCCCTGTCTCCACGACGAATCTGCCCGCTCGCATCGTGCGTCCAGACGGGAGCGTCGATGTCTACGAGCCCGTCGGTTCCAAGCGAGGTAAGCAACGTCTCTGTCCGGTCGTCTGCGGGCTTGATGTAGTTTGCACCGAGGTCGTAGTAACATCCGTTCCGACGCCGCGTTGCCGCTCTGCCACCGACGCCGCGGCTCTTTTCGAAAATCGTCACGTCGAAGTCTGCTTCTCGAAGGGCGTAGGCGACACCACACCCCGCGGCTCCGGCCCCGACGACTGCGAGCGGTTCAGTCATACCAGCGTTTCGGGCCACGACGCCAAAGCCTGTGGCATGGACGGAATGATTTCCAGTGTCGATTCCAGACCTGCTTTCAGAGGAAGCTTTGAGATGCTCCCCTGCTTACCCCACCACAGTGCCCACGCCAACCCTCGACCGAATCACCGTCTATCCAATCAAGTCGCTCGATGGCGTCACCTGTGACCGGGCGACGCTGGTCAAAAACGGCGGCCTCTCCCACGACCGTACGTACGCACTCGTTGCTGCGGACGGCCGGTTCGTAAACGGCAAACGCACGGCGACAGTCCACGGGCTCGCGCTCTCGATGAACCTTGAAACGAATCGAGCGACCATCGGCGTGCGCGGAACTGACCAGTCTGTGTCCGGCCACGTAGACGACCACCGCGACCGGTTCGAGGCGTGGCTTTCTACCTACTTCGACCGGGAGGTCTCGCTCGAAAAACAATCGGAGGGCGGCGCGCCTGACGACACGGACGCGTCGGGTCCAACGGTCGTCGCGACCACCACGCTCGCCGAAATCGCCTCGTGGTACGACCTCTCGGTTTCGAACGTCCGCAGGCGCTTTCGGGCGAACCTCGAACTCGGTGGGTGTCCGCCGTTCTGGGAAGACCAGCTCTATGGCGACCCCGGCACAGCCAAACCATTCACCATCGGTGAGACAACCTTCGCAGGGACGAACCCGTGCCAGCGATGTGTCGTTCCAACCCGTGACCCAGACACCGGCGAGGCGACACCGGCGTTTCGAACAAGGTTCGTCACCCGCCGTGAGGAAACGCTTCCCGAGTGGGCCACCCGCGAGCAGTTCGACCACTTCTTTCGCGTGACGGTGAACACGACCGTCCCCGAGTCAGATTGGGGGAACGAGATTCACGTGGGAGATCGCGTCACGGTGTTGTAACGCTCTAGAACACTGTGTACGAACCTCGTCAACCGGCACAGTCATACACCACACGTCCCTACTGCCGCTATTAGACATGTCGGTCGAATCGACCTCCGGACTGTTTACCCAAGCGCAGTTACACGAGGCACTTGACGACGGCACGCTTCCTGCATGGGCAGAACGCCACTACGAGGGTTTTCGAAACGCGATGCTTGGAACCCACGACGGTGCACCATTCCCGTGTTATTTCGGCATGGAATCAGAACGAAGCGGCGACGCACTCTACACCTTCTGTGACTCGATGACCGAGGAGTCGGCACTGCTCGCCCTCACGGACACCCTCTTCGAGTACGTCCAGGTGTTCGAAGAGTACGGCGAGCGAACATCGCTGGTCATCTTCTTTAGACCACCTGAGCAAGCATTGGGCGAAGCCGAGTACAGAGACCACTTCTGGAACATCCTCCAGTTCCTCCACGACCACGACCCGGAACCGTGGCCACACCACATCCCAACCGACCCAACAGACCCCTACTGGGAGTTCTGCTTTGCCGGTGAGCCGATGTTTCCAACCGCCCGTGCGCCATTTTACGAACAGCGCATGAGCCGGCACACGCCACACGGCCTCGAAATTACGGCCCAACCACGCGCCATTTTCGAGGGTATCACAGGCGACACCGAGGCTGGAAAAGAAGCGCGGCGCATCATCAGAGACCGTATCGAGGACTACGACGGCGTCTGCCCGCACGCGGACATCGGTGACTGGGGCGATTCACACACCCGCGAGTGGAAACAGTACCTCCTCCCCGAGCGAAACGAGGACACCATCGAGGCGTGTCCGCTCACTATTACCGCACTCAGATGACTGAACTTTCCGACAACACAGCGCTCATCACCATCGACGTACAGGCTGGCTTCGATGACCCCGCATGGGGGCCGCGAAACAACCCTGACATGGAAGCGAACCTCGACACCTTGCTCGCCGCGTGGCGCGAGGCCGGTCGGCCCGTCTTCCACGTCAAACACCATTCGACAGAGCCCGACTCACCGCTGCGACCAGACCAGCCCGGAAGCGCGCTCAGAGAGGGGCTTGCCGCAGCAGGCGAACCCGTCATCACCAAAAACGTAAACAGTGCGTTCATCGGGACGGACTTGGAATCCCGACTCAAAACCGAAGGAATCACGACGCTCGTTCTCGCCGGATTGACGACAGACCACTGCGTCTCAACGACGGCGCGAATGGCAGAAAATCTCGGCTTTACGGTGTACGTCGTCGCAGACGCGACAGCGACGCACGAACGCACCGGGTACGATGGGACAGCGTACGATGCAGCCCAATCTCACGCACTCGCACTTGCACACCTCAATGGCGAGTTTGCGACAGTGCTCGACACCGCGACGCTGCTCGGTGTGGAGGCGAAATAGCCGACAGCCGCTTGTTTTCAGGACCACCAGCTATGCGCGCTCGCCGTAGTTCATTGCCTAGACACCACCTCTGTAGGCCACACCGGATTTCCGGTGAAAATCGCTAGAGGAAAATGCTCGCCACAACCCCAATGAAGATGAGCACGAACGTCAGGATGATGACCAGCCGGAAGAATCGGTCTGCGCCTTGCATGACTGGACCTTCGCCCGCAGACAGTATATATGCTTGCAGACTGGGGAGTCATCTCTGAAGATAGGTTTTCGGTGGCACTTGGTGCCCAACTCGGCAGAACTCACCGCAACGGGCAGGACTATGCTATGCCACCCCGAACCAATCGATTGCAACATTCGGTGTAGCGCTCCACCTACCCGATGTTCGAGAAACCGGGCTGTGGTGTTTCTCTTTGGTGCCATACCAGACACCGGGCCACCGCGGCCACTAGCCCGCTTCCTGCAATACGAGACACAGTTCCTCGTTCGTTGAGCACCTGCGCCGCCCCTTTTGCATTACTTATGGTAATCTATACGTTTGCAAAATTATTTCTGGTATTATCGGACAAAAACTAAATCTATTTCACGGTTTTTACCGTAATGTATCGTATGGATTGGCGAGCGCGTTCCACGGATACACAGCATGTCGAGACGGTGTCGGTCACCTGCGGGGAGAAAGCACAGGCTGGCAAGGACCACGTTGGCGACGTGACGGTGCCCATTCACCTCTCCTCTACGTTTGCGGTCCCGGGTATCGACCCGACGGCCGATCTCCTCTCGCTTGACCCGGACGCAAACGAGTACGTCTACTCTCGGCTCTCGAATCCGACGCGAAACGCGGTCGAGACCCGTCTCGCTGCCCTTGAAGGCGGCGACAACGCGTTCGCCTTTGCCTCTGGCACTGCCGCAATCGCAACGGTGGCGATGGCCGCGCTCACCCCGGGCGACCACGTCGTCGCCTTCGACGACCTTTACGGCGGCACCAAAGCGATGTTCACGCTATTTCTCCCCGAAAAACTCGGCATCGAAGTCAGCTTCGTGGACGCACGCGACACCGAAAACGTCCGTGACGCGATGCAGGACAACACCGCGCTCATCTGGATGGAGACGCCGACGAACCCGCTGCTCCACCTTTGTGACATCGAAGCCATCGCGGGCGTCGCACAGGAACACGGCGCGCTGTTCGGCGTCGACAACACCTTCCTCTCGCCGTACTTCCAACAGCCACTCGCCCTCGGCGCGGACGTGGTCGTCCACAGCACGACGAAATATCTGAACGGGCATTCCGATTCAATGGGTGGCGTCGCCATCACCAACAACCCCGACCTCGCAGATAGCCTCAAGTTTCTCCAACAAATCGGTCTCGGAAACATGCTCTCGCCGTTCGACTCCTACCTCCTGCTTCGCGGACTCAAGACGCTCCCGATGCGGATGCGCCAGCACGCAGAAAATGCCCAAGCCGTCGCCGAGTTCCTCGACGGTCACGACCTCGTGGAAACCGTCTACTTCCCCGGCTTAGCGAGCCACCCACAAGCCGACCTCGCCCGCCAGCAGATGTCCGGCCCCGGCGGCGTCGTGACCGCGGTGTTCAACGGCTCGCTCGAAACCGTCGAACACCTCGTTGCAGAACTCGACGAGTTCACGTTCGCCGTCAGTCTCGGTGGGGTTGAATCGCTGGTCGAACACCCCGCGTCGCTCACGCACTCAGAACTCTCGCCGGAAGAACGCGCAGCTCTCGGCATCACTGACACACTTCTGCGATTCTCCGTCGGTGTCGAACACATAGACGACCTCATCGCAGACCTCGAGTCTGCCCTTGCGGCGGTCGAAGACCGCGCCGTTCACACCGCAGACTAGTATTCGCCAAGCGCGACCGCAAGCAGTTCGATTGGCGTTTTCGGCTCCTCGGTCGCACCCTCGCGGTCGCCGAGTTGCGTGCGACAGGACGCCCCCGGCGCGACAATCTGGTCGCCGGGACTCTCCTCAACTTGCTCGAATAGCACGGTTCCGATTGCCTTACTCAGCGAGAAATGCTCTGCTTCGTAGCCAAAGCTCCCAGCCATGCCACAACACCCCGAGTCGAGCGGGTCGACCTCGAAGCCCGCCCGGCGAAGGACGCCCACTGCGTGGTGGTCTTTCTTCGTCGCCTTCTGGTGACAGTGGCCGTGGTACGTGAGCGAGGTATCAACCTCGCGGTAGGCGATATTCTCGTCTAACTGGAACACATCGAGATACTCACAGACGCCGTAGGTGTTGGCCGCGAGCGCCTCCACGTCCTCGCCGGAGAGGAGGTCTCGGTAGTCAGATTGGAACATCACGGCGTCGGAGGGCTCGACCAGCACCACGTCCCAGCCGTCTTCGACGTACGGGGCGAGTGCGGCGACGTTTCGCTGGGCAGTGGCGCGCGACTTCCCGAGGAAGCCTTTCGAATGGGCCGGACGCCCGCTGTCGGTCTCGTCTGCGAGCCTGACGTGGACGCCAGCGGCTTCGAGCACGCGAACGGCGGCCCGGCCCGCCGCTGGGTGGCTGTAGTTCGTGTACGTATCCGGAAACAGGATGGCTTTCCGGGCTGCGTCTTCCTCGCTCAGCATCGACCCGCGTGCGCGGAACCACTTTTTGAGCGTTTGGCGTTGGAACTCCGGCAGGCTTCGTTCCTTTGCGATGCCGACCGTGCTTTGGATGGCAGTCCGAACGCCGGGAATCTTCGTCCCGAGGTTCGAGACGGGCGCGAACAGACTCCCGAGCGCGGACAGTCGGTCGATGTTCGCAAACAGCTTATCCCGAAGACTCGACCCCTCACGCTGATGGTGGGCGTGTTGCACCTCAGCTTTCAGCTTCGCCATATCGACGCCGGACGGACAGTCTTGGGCACAGCCCTTACAGCCGATACAGAGGTCGAGCACTTCGTGCTGGAACTCGGCTGAGAACAGTTCGTCTTTCGGGAGGTCACCGCTCATCGCTTGTCTGAGCATGTTTGCCCGGCCGCGCGTGGCGAGCGTTTCCTCGTTTGCTGCGCGGTAGGTCGGGCACATCACGCCGCCTGAGGTTTCTTGGTGGCCGCGACAGCCGCCACAGCCGTGACAGAGCTCTGCCATCCCCTGAAAGCCGTTGTCGTTCTCCCAGTTGAGCGCGGGCGTGAATCCGGCGTCAAATTCATAGTCCGTGCCGTAGCGAAGATTCTCGGTCATCTTCACGTCGCCACAGACCTGCCCGGGATTCAGGAGCCAGTCTGGGTCGAACGCCGTCTTCAGGTCACGGAACGCCTCCCAGAGCGTCTCGCCGTAGAGTTTCTTGTTCCATTGGGTTCTGGCCCGCCCGTCGCCGTGTTCGCCGGAGACCGAACCGCCAAATTCGACGACGAGGTCGGTCACGTCAGCTGCGATCGACTCCATCATCTCGATGTCGGCTTCGTCTTTGAGACTCACCAGCGGTCGGACGTGGAGGACGCCCGGACCGGCGTGGGCGTAGAAACTCGCCTCCGTCCCGTGGTCTTTGAGAATCTGCTGGAATCCCGCGACGTACTCGGGGAGGTGTTCTGGGGGTACGGCCGCATCCTCGATAAAAGAGATGTGCTTTCTGTCCGTTGTCCGGGAGAGCAAGATTGGAAGACCCGCCTTCCGGAGTTTCCAGAAGTTCGCCTGCTCCTTTTCGGTGTAGGCTTCGACGGCGTCGAAGGCGTGGCCCTCTCCCGCAACGCGGTCTGCGACGAGTTTCGCAACCTGTTCTCTGCCGTGGTCGTCGTCAGTTGCGTAAAACTCGACTAACAACACGGCTTCGGTTCCGTCCGGAACGAGTTCCGAGATATTCTCGAACGCGGCGGTCTGACTGGCTAAGTCGAGCAACACGTCGTCTACGAGTTCGACGGCGGCCGCGTCGTGGGCGACGATTGGGTCCACGTCATGCATTGCGTCAATAATGTTCTCGTAGGCGAGCAGCGCCATCGCCTTCGACTCCGGAACGTCGACAAGCGAAATCGTGACCTCGGTGATGAGCGTGAGCGTGCCTTCGCTCCCGGCGAGCAGGCGACCGAGGTTCACCGACCCCGATTTTGCTTGTTCGACAAAGGAGTCCAAGTTGTACCCCGAGACGTTGCGTTTCAGGTCGGGGTAGCGCGCTTCCACCTCGTCGTGCAGGTCATCGAGGATGTGACAGGCTTCTGCGTAAATTCTCGCCTCTAAATCCTCGTCGCCTGCGCCCGCTCTGAGTTCGTCGAGCGTCACCTCCCCGAACGTCGTCACCGTGCCGTCCGCGAGGATCACCTCGCATTCTTCGACGTAGGCTTCGGTGAGGCCGTATTTGAGCGAGTGCGACCCGGTCGAGTTGTTGCCAATCGCGCCGCCGATGACGCTTCGGTCGCCCGCCGCCGGGTCGGGGGCGAACTTGAGGTCGTGGGGTGCAAGCGCGTCGTTGAGTACGGAAAGGGTAATGCCGGGCTGGACACGGGCGGTTTTCGCCTCGGGGTCTACCTCCACGAGACCGTCCATGGAGCGGGTAAAGTCGAGGACGACGGCCTCGTTTACGGCCTGTCCGGCGAGACTCGTCCCCCCGCCGCGCGGGAGGACGGGAATCTTCCGGGCGGCACAGTACTCCATGACGGCTTGCACGTCGGCGGTCGATTCCGGGAACACCACGCCGATGGGCGTCACCTCGTAGGAACTCGCGTCGGTGGCGTAGAGTTGGCGCGTGTAGGTATCAAAACGAACATCGCCTGCGACATGGGTTTCTAAATCTGAAACCAGCCCCGGCCGGGCGACGGTGTCGTCGTGGTAGTCGTAGTTCGCGCGCTGGTCGCCTGCTGGCGTCCTCGCTGGTGTGTTACTCATTTATTGTTCAGTTCAGACGATGTGTTTGGTGTCGTAGGAACCGAGCACGTCCACGGTGCCCTTCGAGACCGTCTTTCGAACCTCGTCGATGGCGGCTTGGGCGCGTTCTTCGTACATGCCTGCCTCGAAATCGAGGTGGAACAGATAGTCACCGAGACGGTTCCCACTCGGCCGCGACTCGATGCGCGAGAGGTTGATGTCGCGGTCTGCGAACGCTTCGAGCACGTCGAGTAAGAGTCCGGGATAGTTGGCGTTCGGATGGACAACGGCAGTCGATTTCCCGCCTGCAACGCTGCGCTCTTCGGGCGGGGCAATCACCAGAAACCGGGTTTCGTTCGACGAGCGGTCTTGGATGTCCTCTGCGAGGACGGTGAGGTCGTCGCCCGCGGTGTCCGGGTGGCCAATGCCTGCCACGGTCGGGTCTTCGCGGGCGAGTTCGACGCCGCGTGCGGTGCTCGCGACGGCTTCGATGCTGACATCCGGGTAGTGTTCTTCGAGATAGCCACGACACTGGGCGAGCGCCTGTGAGTGGCTCGCGACCGTTTCGAAGGTCTCTCCCTGAGCGAGCAGCGCGTGGCGGATGGGCGTGACCAGCTCTGCGACCACGGCAAGGTCGTGGGTAGCGAGCGCGTCGAGACTCTCGGTGACGCTCCCTTCGATGCTGTTCTCGATGGGGATGACTCCGCGGCGGTACTCGCCCGCGACAACCGCCTCTACGATGGCGGTCATCGATTCGCGGAACTCGACCTCGTCTGCGACCGCGTTTGCCGCACGATGGGAGTACGTACCAACCGGACCCAAGGTGACTGCTCTCATATACCTCAGTTCATCGAGATTCACACAAGTACTCATCGGTGGCTGCGACGCCTGCCGGAGCGTCGTGGGTTACTCGGTGAGCAGACGCTGGTGGCCCTGTGCCCGAATCGCTGCTGCCTCTTCTGCTGCGCGTTCGGCATCGACGTAGTTGCCCACTTCTTCGAGCGCACGAGCGTGTTCTTCGTAGACGGAGGCTGAGCGATAGCCAAGCGTAATCGCCTTCTCGAAGCAGTCTACGGCGTCCTCCCAGAGCGCCCGCTCTGCGTAGAAAAAGCCGAGGTTGTACCACGCCTGTGGCATTCGTGGGTCGAGTTCGACAGCCCGCTCTGCGTGTTCGAGCGGGTGTGACGAATCGTCGCCTTCCCACAGGGCAAAGGCGAGGTTCAGTTCTGCGAGCGCGGCGAACTCGTTTCGGTCGTTGATGCGCAACGCCTCGTAGAACGCACCAATCGCCTCGTCGAACTCCTCTATCTGTGAGTGGGCAACGCCTTTGTTCACCCACGCCTCTTGGGCGTCGAGTGAGTCTGCATCGGCGAGGCGCGCTGCGCGCTCGAAAGCGTCTGCGGCCTCCGTGTGAAACCCAAGCTGGAGGTAGGTGAGACCGAGGTCGATGAGTTCCTGTGGCGTGATGTCGTCGCGTTTGATGTTCCAGTCGTCTACGAGGTCAGCGAGCGCGTAGTCGTCGACGGGGTCTATCTTGGTGTTGTCTGCGCGTAGGATATGTGGGTCGAGCGTCACGCCTTCGTACGGATTCCCAAACCCTCGACTGTCAGAATAACGGTGTTTACGATGTGTGGCCACGACCATGTACATTGGCGCGCAGATAGCTTATCCGTGGCGCTCTGTGTGCCTATTTTTCACACGCAACGGGAGGATACCACTCTTAGCAATTTATTTCCCACCCATCACTCGTGAATTATTGTATGTTCGAAACCACGAGTCGTCGAACCTTCCTGCAGGGAACCGGTGTCACCCTCGCAGGCACTGCCTTCACAGGAACCGCCGCCGCAACTGACAGGGACGCGGGTCACGAACACAAAGACGAGATGGACGCACCTTCGCTCATCGCCCACCGCGGGTTCGCTGGGATGTATCCCGAGAACACGGTCGGGGCGTTCAAAAACGCCACCAGCGGGCGAACTGCTGCCGACATGGTCGAACTCGACGTGATGCCGACCGCCGACGGGACGGTCGTCGTGTTCCACGATAACGATCTCGCAGAGCGCGACGGCGGTACGCAGGGTCTCACCGACGTCTCGGGGCTGGTCTGGGAAACGCCGTGGGACACGGTCAAACGGGCAGCGGTGCTCGAAAGCGGCGAGACGGTTCCGTCGCTCGCCCAGGTCATGGACGTACTGCCGACGCACGTCGGCGTCAACGTCGAGTTCAAAAACCCCGGTTCGACCGAGACGAAGTTCGCGGCGAATCTCTCGGGCGATGAATTGACCGCCCAGAAGGCGCTCTGGGAGGACTTCGCTGTCTCCGTCTTCGACGTGCTCGACGACTACGACCACGACATTCTCGTGTCGTCGTTCTACGAAGGTGCTCTCACCGCCGTAAACGAGCTTGCACCAGACGCCTCGCTCGGAACGCTGTTCTGGGACGATATCGAGGCCGGACTCGACATCACGCGAACCTATGACTGTGAGGCGATTCACCTGCCGAAAAACATGGTCAAAGGGACACCATTCTTTGGTGACGAGTACTACCTCGACGGGCCGTTTGCCGACATCGACCTCGTTCAAGTCGCGCACGACGAGGGTCGCGACGTCAACGTTTGGACGGTGGCGACGTGGTACGAGGCGGCGCAACTCTCGCGTGCTGGCGTCGACGGCATCATCGCAGACTACCCCTTCAACCTGTTGTAATTTCCACACATTTCCCGGAGAAACAAGGGGTGTTCACCCACCATTATACGGGTGGTTGTGTTCGGTTCACATGAGTAGTGAAACCAATGGCCACGACCAACGAACCCACTGAAGAAACACGCAACGATTTAGACCTAAACGCCCTCTTTTCGACCATCGACGCCGTCGAAGACGACCCGACACTCGGTGAAGTCACCTTCCGGGCAGAGACAGAGTGGACGGGCGGTGTCTCCTGTGAAACGCGGGTAAGCGACTTCGACCACGCAGGCGAGACTATCGACTCAGAGGAGTTCGTCATCGAGAGCGACGAGCCGACCCAATTGCTCGGCGAGCGGTCTGCGCCGAATCCCGCAGAACTCTTGCTTGCGGCGCTCGGGTCGTGTCTCACGGTAAGTTACGCGGCGCACGGTGCAGCCCTCGGCGTCCAACTCGAAAGCCTGCGCTTCGAGTTCGAGGGAGACATTGACCTGCGTGGCTTCCTCGGGCTCGCAGACGACGTGAGAAACGGATTTGACGAAATCGAGGTGACGACCCATCTCGAAGCAGATGGCACAGCAGAGGAGCTTGCGGAGCTGAGAGAAGCTGCTGAGGGTGCATCGTCCGTCATGGACAACGTCGCGAACGCTGTCACGGTTTCGACAGAGCTCGTCACGAACTAACCCGTTACCTGCCCACCGGTTCTATCGACCGCTGTCGGTTCGTCCGGGCGAGAACGTCTGTGCCGACGGGTTTCCGGGCAGTTCGCCAAGGCGATACACCGAGTACGCACCTGTTCCGCAGACGAACAGTGCCATGGCGCCGAGTAACACAACGGCATTTTTCCAGCCCGGTCCGACGGTCGCCATCGCCACCATCATCACAGGGATGAGCGAGAGCGCGGCAACGCGACCGGCGATACCGAACGCAATCATAATGACGGCTGCGACTTCGATGACCCCAACCACCACGACGAGCGCTTCGGGGACGGGGAACCCAAGCGACTCGAAGAAGCCAGCACTCTGGCTGAAGTTCAGGAACTTGTTCATGGCAGGCATCGTGAGGATTCCCACCACTATTGCACGGATTGGTAGCGGCGCGAGTTCAGTAAAACGGGTTCTCATACAAAGCAGCCACGAACTCCTGTAAATTCATTATGAAGGTTCTAAACGGTTTTTAGCCACGGGGCTAGTCGTGCCATCGGGTAGCTATTTGCGTTCTCACCCGAGTTATTCGGACATGACCACAAAAACTGGCCGCCGCTGGCAGCGCGGGACGGCTCCGGGGACGTTTTCAATCGCCGCCTACGACCCCGGTGCAGACAGCTTTGGCGTCGCCGTCACCACCGGCGCTGTCGCCGTCGGGGCAACCTGCCCGCACGTGAGCGCGAACGGCGCGGTACTCACCCAATCGTGGACGAAAACTGCCCATGGCGTTCACGCGCTCGAACTCATAGACCGCGGCGTCTCCGTTTCGACCGCCTGTGACGCGCTTCTCGAGGCAGACGAGTACGCGAGCTATCGACAACTCCACGGCATCGACCGCGACGGCGAGCCGTTCACCTTCACCGGCGCAGACTGCGTCGAGTGGGCTGGCGAGACAACGGGAGAAAATCACACCGTCGCTGGGAACATGCTCGTCGGTCCCGAGGTCGTAGACGCGGTGAGCGAGGCGTTCACCACGACAGATGGCGACCTCGCAGACCGCCTACTCGCTGCACTGACTGCGGGGGCTGACGCAGGTGGCGACAAGCGCGGGAAAGTGAGTGCAGCGTTGCTCGTCCACGCGCCAGAGCCAAAGCTGTATCACAACCTCAGAATCGACAGTTCGGAGACGCCAATCTGCGACCTCTGTGACCTCTATGAGGAGACGAAACAGACCGTCCGCGACATCCCGAACGAAGCAGAAAAAATGCTCGGGGGCGTCCCCGACGAAATCGTCGACTTCGGCGTGAAGTACTAGTTACCGAGCGTCGTCTCGCTCATCTCGGCAACCGAGAGGTGACAGGACAGTTCGTGGCCCGTCCCGTCTTCTTTGACCTCCAATTCAGGGACGTCAGTCTCACACTCTCCACCAATCTTCTTCGGACACCGCGTCTGGAACGGACACCCAGACGGCGGGTCGATTGGACTCGGCACGCTCCCCTCTAAGAGGATGCGCTCGGTCTCCCGTTCGGGGTCTGCGTGGGGCACCGCAGAAAGCAAGCTTTCTGTGTACGGGTGGAACGGCGCAGAGAACACCTGCGGAACCGTCCCCTGTTCGACGATGTGTCCGAGGTACATCACCGCGACGCGGTCACAGATGTGCTGGACAACGCCGATGTTGTGTGAGATGAACAGGTACGACAGCCCGTAGCTCTCCTGAATATCTTCGAGCAGATTCAGAATCTGGGCTTGCACGGACACGTCGAGGGCGCTCACCGGTTCGTCACAGATGATGAGCTTCGGCTCTGCAGCGAGGGCGTGCGCAATCGCAATCCGCTGTTGTTGCCCGCCCGAGAATTCGTGGGGATACTTGTTTGCAGCCTCAGCAGAGAGGCCCACGCGCTCTAACAACGCTTCTGTCCGCTCGCGCTTCTCGTTGCCCGTGGCGATGTCGTGTTTCTCCATCGCCCGGCCGATGATTCGCCCCACCGTCTTGCGCGGGTTGAGCGAACTCTGTGGGTCTTGGAAGATAATCTGCATCTCCTTTCTGAGACTGCGAATCTCCCGGCTCGACAGTTCGTGGAGCGGTTGGTCCTCGAAGTACACTTCCCCGCCCGTCGGTTCGAGGAGTTTGAGCACGGTTCGTGCGACCGTCGATTTCCCGCAGCCGGATTCGCCGACCAACCCAACCGTTTCGCCGGGTTGGATGTGGAAGCTCACGTCGTCAACTGCTTTGACGTGCTTGCGCTCGATGGTGGGCAACCCACCGTCGGCTAAGGTGAACGAAAGGCTGTCAACCAGCCCGTCACCGGCCGAGAAGTACTTCTTCAGGTTGTTCACCGTCAACACTGGGTCTGCGGCCGAATCGACCGTCTGCGCGCCTTCGCCCGCCGCCTGTTTGGGGATGTCAGGTTCGCTCAAGTCGAGTTCGTCGCTACGAAGACACGCCGCCTGCGACCCGCTCTGAAGCGATTCGAGGGCCGGGTCGCCGCCGGTTCGACACGCCGGTTCTGCGTACTCACAGCGGTCTGCGAAGTTACAGCCGTCAGGCAAGTCGAGGAGGTCTGGCATCGACCCTGGAAGCGTTGGGAGCACGTCGTACTCCAACTCGGGGTCGGGAATCGAGTTGATGAGCCCACGCGTGTAGGGGTGGCGCGGCCTGCGGAACAGCTCGTGCATCTCCGCTCTTTCGACCAGATTCCCGGCGTACATGACGCCAACGTGGTCGCACGTCTGGGCGACGACGCCGAGGTTGTGGGTAATCATCAGAATACCCATTCCTTTCTCCTCTTGGAGGTCGTTCAACAGGCCGAGAATTTTCGCCTGCGTCGTCACGTCAAGCGCGGTGGTTGGCTCGTCCGCGATAATCAGGTCAGGCTGACAGGAGAGGCCAATCGCAATCAGCACGCGCTGGCGCATCCCACCGGAGAACTCGTGTGGGTAGTCGTCAAAGCGCGAGGCTGCATCGGGGATGCCGACTTCCTCCATCGAGCGGATGGCTTGTTCGCGGGCTTCTTTTTCGCCTTTGTTCTGGTGTTCGGTGATGGTTTCCACAATCTGCGAGCCAACGGTCAACACCGGGTTGAGCGCCGTCATCGGGTCTTGTGGAATCATGGCGATTTTGTTCCCGCGCATCGCTCGCATCTCTTTTTCTGAAAGCGTGCGGAGGTCTGTACCCTTGAATAGAATCTTTCCGCCGACGATTTCGCCCGGCTTGTCGATGAGCCGCATGATAGAGCGGGCGGTCACGCTTTTTCCGGCGCCGGACTCACCGACTAAGCCCATCGTGTCGCCGGATTCGAGCGTAAAGGAGACGTCGTTGCTGGCGACGACGGGGCCGTCTTCCGTGCGGAACTGCGTGCGGAGGTTTTCGACTTCTAAGAGTGGCGTAGTCATGGAATTGTCCTGAGTCATTCGACGGTGTCCACCTTGGGGTCAAGCACGTCGCGCAGGCCGTCACCGAGCATGTTGAACCCGATGACGGTGATGGCGATGGCCATTCCCGGGAAGATAATCATCCACGGTGCAGTTTGCATAAAGTCACGTCCGGTGTCGATCATCAGCCCCCACGACGGGTTTGGGGGCTGGGTGCCAAGCCCGAGGAACGAGAGACTCGCTTCCTGTAGCATGGCAAAGGCGATGTTAATCGACCCTTGGACGAGCAGTGGGGCGATACAGTTTGGCAACACCTCGCGGAAGATGATGAATGAATCACTCTCACCGCGGGCAGTTGCTGCCTCGACGAACGACTCGTTGCGCACCGAAAGTGCGGCACTCCGAGCCACGCGGGCGATGTACGGCGTGTACACGAATCCGAGCGCCAAGATGACGTTGTTCAGGTCGGGACCGATGACGACCATCACGGTGAGCGCGAGGAGAATCGGCGGGAAGGACATGAGCGCGTCCATCATCCGCATCAACACCTCGTCTACCACACCGCCGTAATACCCGGAGACAGTTCCGATAATCGTCCCGGCGGCGAGGGCTGCAGCAATCGACCCAAAGCCGACCTTCAGCGAAATACGCGTTCCCATGATGACGCGACTGAAGATGTCGCGCCCGAGGTCGTCCGTGCCGAACGGATGTTCGAGCGACGGTGCCTGTGACCGGTCCGGGATGTTCGTCTCTTGGATTGAGTGTGGGATGATGTAGGGTGCAAACAGCGCGGTCAAGATGAGCGTGAATACGATGACGAGTCCGATCATCGCCTTCTTGTTGCGTCGGAATTTCCGGACAAAGCGCTTTGTGCGCTCTATCTGTGGGGCGTACTGTTCGCTGAGCGACTCCGATTTATCAGCAGAGTTCGTAACTTCTGCATTCGACATCTATTCGTCACCTCCGTAGCGGATGCGTGGGTCGAAGTAGGCGTACAACAGGTCGGCCGTGAAGTTCGAAAGCATGAAGATGAGGGCAACCACGATGATGCAGCCTTGCAACAGCGGGATGTCCCTGCTCTGGATGGCGGTGAGCGTGAGATTCCCGATGCCCGGCCAGACGAACACCTTTTCGAGCACAACGACGCCACCGAAGGCGTAGCTGAACTGGAATGCGATGACCGTGATGACCGGGATGATTGCGTTGCGAAGCGCGTGACGCAGGACGATGACTCGCTGAGTCATGCCCTTTGCCTTGGCAAAGCGGATGTACTCCTCGCTCAGCACTTCAATCATGCTGGAGCGAGTCATCCGCATCACGTAGGCGGTGAGCGCAAAGCCCATCGAGGTGGCTGGCAACACGAGGTGTTTGAGCGTGGCAACCGGGTCTTCGCTCGGCGGGACGTACCCACCGGTGGGGAACCAGTCGAGCCATACCGCAAACACGAGGATGAACACTAGCCCCCAGAGGAAGATGGGGATGGAGACGCCGATGAAACTGAACGAGGAGGCCGCGAGGTCGGGCCCTTCGTTCTGCTTGACGGCGGCGATGACGCCGAGGGGGATGGCGAGCATGATGGCGACGAACGTCGCAGCCACCGCAAGCATCAGCGACCGTGGGAGTTTTTCAGCGATGAGCTGGGCAACGGGGTCTCCAAAGCGAATGGAGGTGCCCATGTTCCCAACCACGACATCCTGTACCCAGCTGAGATACTGGATGTAGAGTGGCTGGTTGAGGCCGAGTTGGGTCTGGAGTTGGTGGAGACTCTCTTCGCCGGCGTTCGGGCCGAGAATCAACAGTGCAACGTCGCCCGGGAGGATGTTCGTGATGGCGAACGTGATGAGTGACACGAGAAACAGTGTCACCACCATGAACCCGACCCGGCGAGCGAGATAGTTGTGCAGGGACATCGTTCAGAGTCGAATTATTGGTCGAGCCAGTTGTCTTCGAAGCGCAGGGTAGAGCCGTCCGGTGCGCCGATTTTGCCCTGGTAGCTCGAATCTGCGGCGAACAGGTTCGCTTGCCAGAACAAGAACAGGTGGCCTGCACGGTCTTCTTGCAGGATTTCTGCGGCGCGGTGGTACTTTTCTGCCCGCTCGTCGGTGTCGTAGATGCGGCGGGCGTCTTCGACGAGCGTGTTGTACTCGTCGTTCTCCCAGCCGGTGAAGAAGTACGCACCGTTCGGGTGGAGGAACTTGTAGTACGACACGTCAGGGTACCAGAGTGCGAGGTACGACGACGTGGTCGCTTGGAAGTCCTGTTTGCTGTAGACGTCAGAGAGCCACAGACTCCACGGAATCTTCTGAATCTCTAAGTTGATGCCGACTTCGGAGGCGGAGTCTTGGATGATTTTCGCCGCAGTAACCTGTGCTGCGTACGGCTCTGGAATCTTGAACGTCGCCGTGTAGCCGTCTGGGTAGGCCGACTGTGCGAGGTGTTCTTTCGCCTTCTCTAAGTCCTTTGGCCGTGGTTCTAAGTCCGTGTTCTCCCACGGGCTGCCCGGTGCGGCTGGGGTCGCGGCTGGCTTGCCCGTACCGTAGAGGGCTGCCTCTGCGACTTCTGCTTTGTCAATAGCGAAGTCGAGTGCGAGGCGAGCGTGTTTGTCGTCGAACGGTTCGCGGTTACAGTTGAGCCCCATGTAGACAAGCGCTTTCGGGAAGGTGGTCTCAAAGCGCGTGTTCGACTGTGATTCGACGCTCTGGACGTCTTTTGGTGGGACGTCGTTGATGAAATCGAGTTCGCCAGCCTGGAACGACTGGAGTCGGACGCTTGCGTCCGACACTTCCTTTTTGACGACCTTGTCGAGCATCGCTGGTTCGCCCCAGTAGTCCTCGAACTTGGTCATCACGAACTCGCTCTCGATTTCCATGCTGTCGAACTGGAACGGACCCGTGCCGATTGGCTCTTTGATCTGGTCTTGTTGAGCCTGCGCTTCGGGGACGACGTGCATCTCCGAGGTCGCCATGCGAGCAAGGAACGGCGCAAACGGTTCGGTGAGCGTGATTTCGAACGTGTAATCGTCCGGCGCTTTCATCGAATCGACGTTCTCGAAGTAGCCGTTGGCGAGGTATTGCTCGCCGTTTGCGACGCGTTCGAGCGAGGCGAGCACGTCGGCTGAGGTCATCTCCTCGCCGTTGTGGAACTTCACGCCCTCTCTGAGCTCGAAGGTGAGTTTCGTGTTGTCTTCTGACGTTTCCCACGACTTTGCGAGGTCTGGCTGGAGGTTGTATTCCCAGTCGACCGTCAGCAGGCCTTCGGTGATGTTTTCGAGAACGCGAGCCGATGCGGCGGCGCTCTCAAGGTGTGGGTCGAGGGTCTGGACGGGGACACTGCCGCCCCAGTTGAGGGTGCCACCGGACTGTGGCTCACCACTGCTGCCACCGTCGCCGCCCGAGCCACCATCTCCGCCGCTGCCACCGTCGCCACCATCGCCACCGTCGCCGCCACCCATACAGCCAGCGAGCGCAAGCGCGCCAGTCGCCGAGGCTGCGGTGATGAATCTCCGACGATTCAAGCGGTTTTCCGGATGCGGAGAGGAAGCCTGTTCGTGTTGATTTTCGTTTGCATTGCCATCCCGAGACATACCTTCGGCTATCCAAGTTACTGCACTTAAATCATTCGGTGTCCCAGACAGTTCACTCTTACTTCTTACATAATACTCCCAGAAACATTCTCTGAAAGCGGGGGTGGGGTTTGGGAATCTCCGCAGCGCAGAACTATGGTGCACCCGCTCGAACGACGACACTTGTTGTTATTCAATGGAGATTTACTCAAATAACTACTGAGACACTGTGATACCGTGTACAGAGTTAGACAATTGTGCGCCTCACTCCGACCTGTCTACGACGAGTTCTGCCTGTCTACGGAGCCACAATCGCGTCGCTAGAAAACCAAATTCACTGAACCCCCTATTTCTGTCAGAACTACTACTATCTCTCGACTGGCAGTTTTATTGCTCTTTATATACTGTGAGGAGTTTCTACGCGATCCCATCTCCCTCTCGAAAATAGGCGTTTGAGCAACTCATGAGCGGAATTTCGAAATAACGTTCCTCATTGTTGTTTATACTCGAAACGAGCTGTCTCACTCTCAATGCGGTACTTCCGATAGCTCAGCGATGCGTTGTTTGAAAACATACCGTTCTGCTGTGTGGCTCTCGCTCGCACGCGAAACATACAAATTGGAAATTTTCCAGAATTTCCCCGCAATAGGAAGAATAAAATACTACTTCTCCACAAAGTGCTGGCCATATATGGACGTATGCACAGAGCGATTGCAGAATGACCTCGAAGCGAACGCCGAATTCGGCGCTGTCGCTGTCGAACGCGGTCGAAGTCGGACTGTTCTCACCGGCACCGAGGCAGATCGCAAGGCTCGTGATTTTCTCATCTCACGGCTCGAAGCCGCGGACCTGGCCGTTCATGTCGATGCTGTCGGGAACATCGTAGGTCGGTGGGAGCCAGAAAGTGCAGACCCCGATGCGCCACCAATTGCCGCGGGCAGCCACCTCGATTCGGTTCCCCGTGGTGGCATCTTCGACGGGCCACTCGGTGTCTACGCCGCCCTTGAAGCCGTCCGGGCCATGCAAGACGCAGCAATTGCACCGGAACGACCGATTGAGGTTGTCTCGTTCACCGAGGAGGAAGGCCAGCGCTTCGGTGGGGGACTGCTCGGCTCTGCGGTTGCCACTGGAGACTACACAGTCGAAGAAACGCTCGCGCTCACCGACGACGACGGTGTCTCACTCGAACACGTCCTTTCTGAGATTGGTTATCTTGGTGAGGGCATCGTTGATGCCAGTGCGTGGGACGCATGGTTCGAACTCCACATCGAACAGGACACCCGACTCGAAGCCGAAAACGTGAGTGCGGGGGTCGTGACGACGATTACCGGTATCACCCGCTGTACAATCGAGATTCTCGGTGAAGCGAACCACGCCGGAGCCACGCTGATGGGTGACCGAACCGACGCCCTCGCTGCGGCAAGTGAGTTCATCCTCGACATCGAGGCGGCCACCAACGAGTACGTCGAACAGGAAAGCGAAACCGCGGTCGGAACCGTTGGCAAACTCGGCGTCTCACCGAACGCTCCAAACGTGATTGCCGGAGCAACCACGCTCACCGTAGACGTAAGAGACGTTGCCGAAGCGTCGATGGAACACATTGTGTCTGCGGCCAAAACGAGCCTTGCACGTCTCGAGAACGAACGCAATGTGGAAACGAGCTTCGACCGACCGTGGCATCGCGAACCCGTCCCAATGGCAAATCGGTGTCGCGACGCACTCCACGTCGCTGGCGAAACGGCCGATATTTCGACGCTCGACCTCCACTCCGGGGCTGCCCACGACACGATGAACGTGGCGGCAGTCACGGACGCAGCGCTGTTGTTCGCGCCATCCAAAGACGGCATCTCTCACTCACCGCTCGAGTGGACCGATTGGGAGGACTGTGCAGCAGCAACCCGCGTTCTCGCCGGGGCGATGGCTGACCTCGCCTGTCAGTAGCGCTCGATTCGCTGTTTGTCCACCGTTCATCACCATCTCCTCGTCCGATTGTACCTACGCGACAGACTGTATTGCATCGGTTGTCGCCAAAAAACAGCTGATTAGAGTAATAAATATTAGTTTGCGCACGCGCACGCGCGCGGAAAGTAATAATAATTTACCCCAAATGTCGCTTCTGAGGTTGTCGCAAATGAGAACACCCCCTAAATCAGCCGTCTCCTACCGTTTCAGTTCGTCTCTGATTCGTTTGTGCCATTCGTAATTTTGACAGTCAGGTTATAATTCGACCCACGCATGTGGGTTTCAACCGTTTTCCACGATTGTTCGAGGGGGAAACGGCTATGTGCCAACGGTTCATGGTTTACACATGGCTGAATTGCCGGGCGATCGCTCTTCTCGCACGTTACAGACGGTGAGCACGTCGGCCGACATCATCACCACGCTTGTCGAACTCGATGGCGCTCGCGTCACCGAACTTGCGAATCACCTCAACCTCTCGAAAAGCGCCGTTTACAACCACCTCACGACGCTTCGACAGAAGAATCTCGTCGTCAAATCGGGCGATGACTACGAACTGAGCTACCAGTTCCTCCTCCTCGGAGAGTACGTCCGCAACCGCTCACAGATTTATCGCGTTGCCCGCCCCGAACTCGACCGACTCGCAGAGGAGTGTGGCGAGTACGTCCACCTCTCGACCGAACAACATGGGCTTGGCATCAACCTCTACAAAGTCCACGGCCCGAAAGCAGTCGGCAGCGACTACCAGACCGCGAAACTCCAGAAACCGGATTACTTACACTACTCTGCAACCGGCAAAGCACTCCTCGCGGAACTCCCGCGAGAGCGCGTCGACACCATCGTCGAGCGCCACGGTCTCGTCTCTCGGACGGCGAACACGATTACCACTGCAGCGGACCTCCACGAGGAGTTAGCGCGTATCCGCGAGCAAGGCTATTCGTGCAACGACGAAGAAGAAATCGAAGGGCTGCGGGCTGTTGGTGCGTCCATCTGCGACCGTGAAGGAACCGTCCTCGGCTCGCTCAGCGTTTCCGGGCCGACCAGTCGCCTCAAAGGCGACCGCTTTCACGAGACGATTCCAGAACTGGTGATGAGCACGGCAAACGTCATCGAAGTGAACATCAATATGTCAGACCAAAGCTCGAATTTGCCAAACCTGTCGTAGCGTTCCTCTCCACTCGCTAGTACGTCTTTTCGTTTTCACCTCCTCCGTTTCACAAATGTGGGGTCAGTGTTTTCGCTTCCAAAACTGTTGTTTTGGTTTCGTAAAGACCACTCACTCAAACGAGGTGTTTTATACGCAAAATATGATTGAATTTCGATAAATCAGTGAAACGAAGAGAACGGTGGGCGGTTAGTCGTCGCCGAGCGACGAGATGGCGCCCTTGAGACCAGCCTGTGTCTCTTCTGTTTGCTTCGTAATCCGCCAGCCAGTCAGCCCCATCGCGACGAGGATGAGCGGCGAGAGGAAGCCAAGGAAGTAGTACGGCGCGTAGCCTTGGAGCCCCATCGAACCGGCGAACGGCGCGACGCCGAGGACGCCAGTCATGTAGATTGCACCGGCGTTCCACGGAATGAGCGCGCTCGTCGTCGTCCCTGCGGCTTCGATGCCACGAGAGAGGTTGCGGCTCTCTAAGTCGAAGTCCTCGTAGAGGCCACGGAGGCTCATCCCGGGGACGACGATGCTCATGTACTGCTCTGCGGCGAGGATGTTCATGCCAAAGGCGGAGACGGCCGTCCCGATGGTCAGGCCAGCGACCGACGTGATGGCCTTGCTCAGGTGGTGGGTCAACACGGCGATAACGCCCGTGCGTTCTAAGATACCACCGAGTGCGAGTGCGGCGACAACGATGGTAATGGTCCATGCCGAATCGCCTACGACGCCGCCGGAGGCGAGGAGGCCATTGACAAGCTCAGAACCGGTCTCTGGTTCCGTGCCATACATCGGCACTTCCCACGCGGCGACGAAGTTCGCAACCGTGAGTGGCCCTTGGAGGAAGAACTGCGTGAACACACCCGCGAAGATGCCCGCGCCGAGTGCTGGCAGGGCGGGGAAGCCGGTGAGTGCGAGGCCAAAGGTGATGAGCAGCGGCAAGAAGACGAGCGGCGAGAGGTTGTACGTTCCTGCAATTGCCGACTGGATGTTCCCCACGCTCTCTGCTGGAATCGCGCCAGCGGCGTTGAGCCCGAGGATGGTGTAGAGGACGAGCGAAATCCCCATCGCAATCGACGTCCCGACGCGCATGGTGCGCACGTGGGTCATGAGGTCGGTGTTCGTGACGGCCGCAGCGAGATTCGTGGTGTCTGAGAGCGGCGAGATTTTGTCGCCTGTGTACGCCCCCGTGAGGACCGCGCCAGCGGTCATCTGCTCGGGGACGCCAAGCCCGGCTCCGATGCCGATGAACGCAACACCGAGCGTCCCGGCGGTGGTCCACGAGGAGCCAATGGAGAAGGCGACGATGGCCGCGAGCAGTGCAGTCGCGGGGAGGAACACCTGCGGATTCAGGATATCGAGGCCGTAGTAGATGAGTGCGGGAATCGTGCCCGACCCCGTCCACGTGGCGATGAGCAGGTAGATGATGAAGATAATCAGTATCGCTTGCATCCCCATGCGCAGTCCATCAACGATGCCTTCGTACATGCGAGTCCACGAAATGCCAATCCAGTAGCGCCCGACAAGCCCGGTGAGGACGATGCCCCACAACAGCGGCATGTGGGCGTCGAGGCCAAGCCCGATTGCACCGACACTCAGGAAGGTGAGCATCCCGAGAACGGGCACCAATGCCTGGAACAGCGTCGGTCGTTCCTCGACTGGAATGTCGTCGTACGAGAGCGGTTCGAATGACAGTGTTGCCATCTCTGCTTCGGCTTATTTCCAAGGCGCATATGAAGGTGTCTATCGTATGCACGAAGGACATTCAATGGCATGGGAGAGGTTGCTTCTCGCGGGTGGCTCTGGCATACGTTGGCACAAGAAACTGTTTGAGAATATTATCTGTCTGGTGTCTGCTCTAACGTCGTCTGCTCGAACTGCTCTCGCAATCGCTTCTTATCGAACTTTCCAGTTGCAGTTTTCGGCACTTCATCGACGAACAAGATGGTGTCGGGGAGCCACCAGCGCGGGTAGGAGTCGCTCAAAAATTCCCGCACTTCGTCTGCGGTGAGCGTGCTTTCAGGTCGCAGTTTCAGCGTCGCTGCGGGGCGCTCTTGCCACTTCTCGTGGGGGATTGCGAACACCGCGGCTTCCGTGATTTCGTCGTGACCCATCAGCTGATTTTCGAGTTCGATGCTCGAAATGTACTCGCCACCGCTTTTGATGATATCTTTGTCTCGGTCGACGAGCTCGATGTAGCCGTGGTCGTCTACGGTGACGATGTCGCCTGTTTTGAGCCAGTCGCCTTCGAAGCTGTCTGCGGTCGCATCCGGTCGATTGTAGTACTCGTCTACGACGGTTGGCCCGCGGATCCAGAGTTCGCCAAACGTTTCGCCGTCCCACGGTATCTCTTCACCTTTGGTGTTCACGACTTTCATGTCGAGGCTTGGAGCTAGAATGCCCTGCTTGGCCCGTTTTTCGAACTGGCGTTCTTGTGGCCAGTCGCGCATGTAGGATTTTGGCCGCGACACACTGGAGATGCTCATCGTTTCGGTCATCCCCCATGCTTGGTCGATGGTGACGCCGTACTCCTCTTCGTAGGTTCGCATGACACCTTCGGGGACGGCGCTCCCTCCCGCGACGATGCGGTCGAGCGAGGAGATGTCCACGTCGTGTTCGTCGAGATATTCGAGCATGGAAATCCACACCGTCGGCACACCGCCGGTGAGCGTCACGCCTTCTGTCTCGATGAGATGGGCGAGTTCTTCGACGGTCGGTGAGGGGCCGGGGAACACCTGTTTTGCGCCCGCGACGGTCGCTGCGTAGGGAAGCCCCCACGCATTGACGTGGTACATCGGAACGGTATGGAGCACCACGTCAGATTCGTCAATGCACATGCTCGCAGGCGACATGAGCATCATGCCGTGGGCATACAGCATCGACTGGGTGTACTCGACACCCTTTGGCTTGCCCGTGGTGCCCGACGTATAACACATGCTCGCCGGTTGGCCTGGGTCGAGTTCCGGCCACTCGACCGTTGCGTCTTCGACTACGATGTCGTCGTAGGCAACTGCTGGAAGGTCGGTGTCAGGGACAGAATCGCTCATGACCACGACGTGTTCGACACAGTCGATAGCATCCCAGACGCGCTCGACTGTTTTGAGCGGGTCACCCGGGTCTACGAGCAAAACGGAATCTTGGGCGTCGTTTACGATGTACGAAACGTGACTGTCGGGGAGGACGGCGTTGATGGTGTGAAGCTGGCCACCAGAGAGCGGAACGGCGAAGTACGCCTCGTAGTGGCGGTGGTGGTTGTAGCCAATCGTCCCGATGCGCGCCCCTTCAGCGACGCCAAGTTCAGCAAGCCCGGCGGCGAGTCCGGCAACGCGGTCTTCGAACTCCGCATACGTGTACCGTCGGTCTCCATCCGGCGGGCACGAAACGACTTCTTTCTCCGGAAAGAGCCGTGTCGCCCGGGTGAAGTACGACAGAAGCGTCATGTTTGAAGATGGCATTCAGTACTCTCACAGTTGTCCCATTGTAACATATAACACGTTGGGTACCGGGCAAAACTTGTCTAGTTACCATTTCTGAAAATTCACCACACGCGACATTGGCGATTAACCATTGTATTTGATTTTGCACAAGTTACGTTTATCACTGCGCTCCGGGAACGTGTGAGCCATGGGAACGATTGAACCACCAGAGCTCGCTTCCGATGACCTCGTCGAAAACCTCATCGAAGCCGGTGATCTGCTCCCAATTGGCGCACCGTTCTATCCTGGTGAAACCGACATTCCTCCGTACCAGCTTGCATGGGGTATCATTGGCGACGACGACGGCGAACCTATCCACGGCGAACCGCTCAACGATGAGGCAGAAAAAGAAATCGTCGTGCCGGTCGAAGAGCCCGGCCCGATGGACGCCCTCGTCTACCTGCTCACTTCCGAAGTCAACTTCAACGACTCGTGGGCAATCGCGGGTGACCCCGTCTCGACGTTCAAAGGCCACGACATTCCGTGGCACATCACCGGCTCCGGCGGCCTTGGCTACGTCGTCTCCGTCGGTGAGGCAATCGAAGAACAGGGCCGCATCGAAGTTGGCGACCTCGTAAACGTCTACGCCGGACAGTTCGACCCAATCGACCCGAAAGCGTCGAAAGACCCGATGTTCTCGAGCTACGAGATTCAGGGCTACCAGACGCCGGACGGCTCTCACCAGCAGTTCATGGTCGCCCAAGGCACGCAGCTGTTCAAACCACCACAGAACTTAAACCTCACCGAGGCCGGTTCCTACATTCTCACGATGGGCACCATCTACCGCGCCCTCTTTACCAGCCTCGACGTGGAGCCGAACTCGAACCTCTTCGTCGAAGGTGCATCCACCGGGACGGGCCGCGACGCCGTCGTCATGGCCGCGAGTCAGGGACTCAACGTCACGGGTCTCGTCTCCAGTGACGAACGCGCCCAGCGCGCTCGCGACGCCGGTGCGACCGCGACCATCAACCGCAAAGATGCGTCGCTCGTAGACGCCATGACCGACGTGCCACACGACCCCGACGAGTGGGCCGAGTGGGAAGCTGCGGGCGAACCGCTCCTCGACACCTACCGCGAACAAAACGACGGCGAACTCGCAGACTACGCCGTCTCGCACGCAGGGAAACTCGCCTTCTCGCGCAGCTACCAACTCCTTGGAGACGGCGGCCGCCTCACGTTCTACGGCGCTTCGACGGGCCACGAACTCTCCTTTATCGGGAAAGGCAGCAGCGTCGAACCCGAAGAGATGTTCTCGCGGGCACACCTCCGGCCCGGCCAGTCGGTGCTCGTCTGGTACGGCACGCCAGAAGACGTTTCCGGCACCGAAGACGCGGTTGCTGAGGACGCCATCGAGTCTGCACTCGGTAGTCGCGCACGCGTCGCCGTCATCACCGAAACCGACGAGCAGGCAGATTACGTCGAGAGCGAGTACGACGTGACGGGCGTCATCAGCCTCGAAACTCTCGCTGCAGAAAACGACTCCTTCGAGTTCATGGACAGCTTCCCATCGATCGACGACCCGAGCAATCTGGGCGCGTACATGGGCAAGATGTTCAAGCCACTCGGCATCGCGCTCGGTGGCATCCTGAAGTCGCCGAACAACCCGCGTGGCAACCCCGACGTGGTGTTCGAGCGCGCGGGCCAGAACACGCTCGCCGTCTCTTCGATGCTCTGTTTCCCATATCAGGGAAGCGTCGTCTTCGCAGAGGAGATGGCGGGCCGTCGCTACTCGTTTTACGCCCCGCAGGTCTGGATGCGCCAGCGGCGTATCTACATGCCGTCCACCGAAATCTTCGGGACGCACATGAAAAATCCGTGGGAGGTCGCCCAGATGAACGAAGCCATCGAACTCGATGCCTTCGGCGTCCCAGAAACCCACCTCACCGCGTGGGACGACGCGCCGAAAGCCCACCAAGACATGTGGGACAACACCCACGAGGAAGGCTCCTACGTCATCAACCACGCCCTGCCTGAAGACGGGCTTGCGGACGAAGCGGCCTTACTCGAAGCCTGGGACGAGCAGTAACCTCGCAATCCGCTTTTTCGGTGTGTTCTTCGCTCGCACGTATCTCCAATGAGTTATCCGTCGTGACCACATAATCCCACTGTGAGTGAAGAAGAAGGTGGGCGGAGGAACCTCCGCATGCCAAACAGCGACGAGATGTTCGCGGTCGTCACCGAGATGCTCGGTGGCAACCACGTCCGTCTCCAGTGTCAAGACGGGGAAACCCGGCTGGGACGCATTCCCGGCCGGATGAAGTATCGGACATGGATTAACGAGGATGACGTGGTTCTCATCGAACCGTGGTCGTGGCAAGACGAGAAGGCCAACATCGAGTGGCGCTACACCAAACAGGACGCCGCCCAGCTGCGCCGCGAAGGCCACATCCAGTAACGATTCTCCTCTGAACCCGCAGTCGGGTGTCAGCCTGTTCTTTTCGCTTTGTGACTGAGAGCACTGGCTCTCCGCTCGAAAAAGTAAAATGAAGCCTGCTCAGCGTCCGACGTTTGCTGCACGCTCGACGATGTCTTCGCCGTACAACGCCGCCAAGTCGTCGTGTTGGTCTGGCCGATTCTCGTAGACGTCTTGGAAGAGTGCAATCGGGGTCATCGCTGCTTGGAAGGTCGCTTCGTCCCACATCCGGTCTTTGTTGATGGCGATGTCGACCTCGCCGATGCGAATCGTCGCCGACTGCGTGATGGCGATTGCGCCTCTGCCCGCGTCGCGCGCCGTCTCGAACTCTTCCATCGAGTCCACGATATCGTCCATGCTCGGGACGTAGACGGTCAGATTCAACAGTTCCTCTCGGAGTTCGTCTTCTGTGAGTTCCTGCTCGTCGGTGCCCACGCGGAGGACGTAGCCACCGTCGGTCTCTGTGACCGACACGCGGTCGCCGTCGTACACCTGCACGCCGTCTTCGGGCGTGAGTTCGACCCGGCGGTCTCCGGCTTCGATGTGCCAGCTTCCGGTCTTCGGTGGGAGTGGTCCTTTGTTCGCTTCGACCACTTGGCCGGGTGTGAGCGACCAGATGCCAAGCATCCCCTTCGCGTGATTCTCGGTCATGCGAGTGTGGTAGCCTTCGACGTCGCGGATATTGTCGTACGGTCCATCGACCGCGATGAGACCCGCGGCGCTCGCTGCACGCGAGGTGTTGTGGCGCAGTTCCGGCCACGGAGGGAGCGACCCGGTGGGCGTCATCCCGCGCATGTCCTTCGTGTAGTCCACTTCACCGTCGACGAGCATGAACAGGCGTTCTAAGTTGTTCGTTGGCTTGCCCATCTCGTCGCGGAGGTGGCCCATCGCCAACTCGGCTTCACCGCTTTCGACGATGACGGACATGTTGATACTGCCCTCTGGCAGGCCGTGTTCGTGTTCGACGATGGTGATGAACTCGTCCGCTTTTTTCCAGTCGTCGATGTCGCCCACTTCGGGGATGACGAACCCGTCGATGTGCTCTATCGCGCCGCGCTCTGGGTCTGCGATTTCGAGCATGTGCTTGAAGCCTTGATAGCGGGTTGCCGGGCTGTCGCGGTGCCAGACAATGCGCGGATGGATTTCGCCGGGGAACTCCGCGCCGCCTTCTGAGACGACGTCGATGATGTTTTCGGCGCCTTCGTCGCGCATCGAGGGGGCGGTCGCGTCTTCATTGTCCGGAACCCACACGTCTGGGGCTTTCATCCCACGGAGCTTGATTGCGCTCCGGAGCATCTTCGCTGAGTCTTGCTCTCCTTCCACCGCGGTTGGCGTGGTGAAAAACGTTCGAACAAACTGTCTGCCGTGTATTCGTTCTGTCATTGGTAGTCTGCTTTGTCGGGTAGTTGATTAAATGCTATGTCAACTGCATGAGTGATACGGAAAAACGATTCGAGAGCGCTCAGTCGTCTGACTCTGCGAACCCTTCTGAAGATTCGATGCGCTCTCTGGCGAGTGGGTCGAACTGCTTTTCGATGTCCTGGTAGCGTGGAACGTTCGAGAGTTCGTGGTGGCTCTCGGTTGGGTGGCCGATGTACTTCTGTTCTAAGTCGAACTGCGCCTGTTCTGCGTTCTCTGCAAGGTTCTTCATGTCCTCGTAGGCGGCGTATGCGCCGGAGTGGAGCGCGAACAGCGTGATGAACTGGTACTTGTAGCCAAGGTCGCCGAGTTCTTGGAAGGTGAGTGGGTCTTCCTGCTCAGACCAGCGGAACGACGACGAGTAGTTGAACGCGAGTTTGAGGTCTGGGTGGGTCTCGTGAATCGTCTCTGCGTAGTTCACGGCGTCTTCGCGCGATGGGTCTGGCATCTCTGGCCAAACGAGGTCGACACCGGCGTCGGCGTAGATGCGCCCGCGCTCTAAGTGTTCTTCCCAGTCGCCGTTTGCGGAGCCGTAGGCGTCCGTGCGGGCGATGATGATAGTGTCTTCTGACTGTTTTGCGTCCACGGCGGCCTCGAAGCGGGCGCGGGCTTCGTCTCGGGAGACGATTTGCTTGCCCGCGATGTGGCCACAGCGCTTTGGCGAGACTTGGTCTTCGATGTGGACGGCGGCGACGCCGGCCTTCTCGTACTCTCGGACTGCACGTCGGACGTTGTGGATGCCGCCGTAGCCCGTGTCACAGTCTGCGATGACTGGGAGGTTCGTGGCTTCGCACATTCGCTTTGCGTTCTCGACCATCTCGGTCATCGTGACCATTTCTAAGTCAGGGAAGCCAAACTGGCCAAGCACGGTCGAGTAGCCGGACATGTAGGCTGCATCGTGGCCAGCCATCTCCGCGAGCCGGGCGTCTAAGGCGTGATAGAGGCCCGGGGCGAACACGTAGTCTTGGGTGTTGAGCTTGTTTCGGAGTTCGCGGGCTTTCGGGTTGTCGATGTCTTTGATGTCGAAGTTCGTGTCGGTGATGTAGTCGTCTAACATTGGAATGAGTCTCTCAGGTCTGTTTCGAGTTGGTCGAGTTGCGTTCGGAGCTGCGTGAGTTGTTCGTACAAGTCGGTCCGCGTTGGTTCTCGGTCGTCCTCGCCATCCGCGTAGATGTGCGGGACGAGTGGTGCGGTCAGGTCGTCAGTGTGTCGTGGCATGTGGTTCGACTGGGTGGGGTTGCTGGCTGGTAGGGAAGCTGTGCAGACCGGCGATGTACTGCTGTATGTACGCTCATGGTTTGTCACTACAACAAAGCGAACTACGAGCCAGTAAAAAACCTTTATGATTTATAATGTTAATATTCTATAATGGGGTTAATGGCTCTAGACAAATTCAAACAATATAAGTGACAAACCGTGACAAACCATTGTGGCCACTCGGCCCTCGGCTTCCGAAAAAGGCGCGTTCAGACCGACAGTTTGGTGTCGAGGTCGGGGCTACTGAACAGCATCTTTGCCTTTCGGGCGGCGTCGGTCGTTGCCTCCTTGTGATTTTCGAGCAACACCGTTTCGCTCGGGAACAGTCGTTCGCCGAGTTCGAGGCCATAGTCGCGCGCCGTCGAACCAGTCACCGTGAGATAGACGCCGAGGCCAACGTCCGCAATCGCTTCTTCTTCCTCGGTGCCTTCGTCTGGATAGCAGAAGGTGACATTCTCGATGGCCTCGGTGCCGAGGACGGCTTCCACGAGGCGTTCGTATCGCGGCGAGATACACAACGGCCCGTCGTGGGCTTTCACGAACTCGTGACCAAGGGGCACGTCTGGGCCGTCAGCCTTTTTCTCTTGACTCACGAGCAGCGTGTGATACACCGTATCGCCGAGGCCGGTCACGACGCGCACGTCCGTATCACGCGGGCTGATACGCGCGTTCAGGTCGGCAATGCGCGCGAGCGGCTCTTCGCGCAACTCGACTACCTCCTCTAACACGAGGTCTGCGCTATCAAAGCCAAGCGCAAACTCGTGTTTTCTGAGCGCGCGAAACGGTTCTTCACGCCCGACGAGTTGGACTTCCACGTCACCAACAGGCACGGTGACGCTGTCGAACACGATGCGGCGGGGCATCGCCTCGCGGTCGTCACGCAACAGCGTAAACTCGGGCGCTTCCGGGTCGGCTAAGTCGCTATAGTCGGCGAGCCGGTCGTAGACGGACTGCTCCGCGGCTTGCTTCCCCTTCGTGATGGCCTTCTCGTAGCGGAGCGTCGAGATGACGTGGTCTGCAACATTGTCGAACGGCGCGGTCTCGTCGAGTTCCCGGGCGCGAGCCGCGAGGCGCTCTAAGACGGCTTCGAGCGGGCGGCCCTTGCGTGGCACGGCGACCGGAATCGTCTCGGTCATTACCGAGTCCAAGGGACTGCCTGTAAAACAGATTGCGGTCCTTATTCGGAACTGCCGCCAAACACGCCAGCGAGCTGGTCGCGCCACTGCTTCATCTCCGCAACCGTCGCTTCTAACTCCGCTTGGGTTGCCTGTACCTCATCAAGGCGGCGCTTTTGTTTCTCGGTGAGTTCTGCAAGTTGTTCTTCCTGTTCTGCAACCACGTCGTCTATCGTCTCGTCGAGTCGGCTCACGTCGCCTTCGATGTCGTCTACGTCCCCGCGCACCTCTAACACGTCGTCTTCGAGCGCGCCCAGGTTACCGCGGACGGTCGCGGCTTGCTCATCCAGTTCGTTGATGTTGTCGCGCAGTTCGAGCGAGTCGTCTTCGAGCGTGCGAATCGATTTGTCGTTGGACGCAACGCGCTGGTTCAGGTCGTGGAGATCGTCGTTTATGTTTGCGAGTTCGCTCTTGAGATTGTCGAGGAGGTGGCGACCGGGGCCGTTTTCGTCGATAAACTCTTCGAGCGCGGACGTGTACGCTGTGAGGTCTGCGACCTGCGCCTGAATGTGTTTTACGCGCACGTCGTTGCTGTCGTCGTGGGCTTCTTCGGTCAGTTCCTCGCGCAACACGTCAAGTGCATCGCTCGACACGCGCCCTTCGCGCACTTCGGCTGCGAGCGCCGCCGCGACGTTGCCCGGCATGATGGAAGGCCCGCGACTCTCTGCTTCAGTCTCCTGTTCTGCTTCGTCCTCCGCGTCACTCTCTGCGGGTTCTGCAACTGGTTCGACAGGCTCGTCGGCACCGGCTGGGTGTTCAGCGTCGGCTTGCTCTTCGACTGCAGTTGGCGCTGGGTCGGGGTCTTCGAGTTCGAGTGGTTCGATTTCGTCTTCCTCGTCTGCTGGTTCGGGGTCTGGAATCTCGATCTCCTCGTGGTCCGTGTCTGCTGTATCTGCGCCTGGAAGCGTCTCTGTGGTGCCCGCGAGCACCTCGCGGACGACTTGATTGTTGTCCTCGCCGAGGACGGCTTCGACGTCTGCGCTCGCATCCACGACGACGAGTTCAGGCTCAGTGAGGAACGCCTCGATTCCCTCGTCGTCTACGTCTCGAATCCCGTAGACGGTCGTGTACGATTCGCCCGCCGCAACCGTCCGCTCGAAAACGATGTGGTCCTCTGCGACCGTCCAGTGACTCGCGCCGAACTCAGGGTGAAAGCCGAGGTCATCTTTCGGAATATTCTCCGGGGGGTAGTCAATGATGCGAACGAGCGCGTCGGCGTCGCGCTTGGATTCGACCACGAATTCGATAGCAGGAACCGGAAACTTCTCTGCTTGATAGGATTTCGTGACCGTGACATCCTCTAGAGAAACCGCGAGTTCTTCTGCGACGGGTGAGTTACTCATACTTCTGAATCTCTCCGGAAAATACATAAAACTACCCGAGAAATTCCATAAAAAATACAGTATTCGGCCCGTGCAAACGGGCTATAGAGAGGCGCAGTCGCCAATTTCTGCTATTTCAAGTCGTTTCGGATACTCGAAACGCCGTGCGTGGTCGTGGAGCGCAGTCGGGTCTGCGGTTAGCCCTTTCCACATATCCCAGTGACTTGGCAGTAAACGCTCGAGTTTGAGCGCCCGTGCGGCGTCGATAATCTCGTTTTCGTCCGCGTACCACTTCGTGTACTTCGGGACGCGCGTCTGTTTATCTGGAATCATCCCCGCAGAGCCGAAGGCGAGCACGCCGAGGTCGATGTCGTACTCCTCGCCGACCCGCTCGAATTTTTCGTGCGGCTTCGAGTCGCCGCCGTGGAAGAACGTCCCCGCGTCGTGTTCGATGACGTAGGAGACGGGGTGCGTGGCGTCTGGGTCGTGAGCGACTTCGACGGTGATGTCGAACTCGCCAACGGTGAGCGTGTCGCCTTCTGCGACCTCGTGGAACTGCCGCTCTGAGACGTCCCACGTCTCAGCCCAGCCTTCTTCCTTCGCCACCGCGAGGCTATCATCGGGAGCGTACATCGTCGCGCCCGTGTTTGCGAGGATGGGCGCTTGGCTCTCGCCGTGGACGTGGTCTGAGTGTTCGTGCGTACAGAGCAGCGCGTCAGCCTCAACAACGTCTTCGGGGTCGAACGGAACCGGAACCATGCGGAGCGTCCGGCCGGGGTCGCCCGTGCCGAGATACGGGTCGATGAACAGCGTCGTTCCTTCTGCGCCTTTGAGGATGAAGCCGTTGCATCCAAGATACCAGACGGAAACGCCCTCTGGCTCTGCCTCCGCAACCGTTTTCGGAAGCCAATCGCCCCAGTCTGAGTGAATCATGTGCGACACTGTGGCCACCACCGGCCTAAACGTGTCGTCTCCCCGGTGCTGGGCAAATCACCGGACGGAGGAACAAAGAGGCAGGAGGTTCTCACTCATTGTTAATGGTCTCCCTCCCGTCCGGGCGCTTCCTCTGGCAACTGGCCACCGTGCTTGCCGTTCTCGTCTCGTTTGTTGCGGTCTGGTGGCTCGACCGGCACGAAAGCCGGTGGGGCGACCCGCTCCGGAAACGACTCGTCCTCGGCGTGCCGTGGGGCACCCTCATCGTCATCGTCGGCGTCCTCTTCGTCTACCTGTTTCTCCAACAGGGCATCGCAGACTGGTATCGCCCGCTGGTCATTCCCTTCCGGGCGTGGTCGTATCTCTACCCGCTTGGTATCATCGCCGCGCCGTTCTCCCACGCGAGTCCCGGACACCTGCTGGGCAACCTCATCGGCACGCTCGCGCTCGCCCCGATTGCCGAGTACGCCTTCAGCCACTATCCCACAGAACGTGGCACGCAGACGTTTACCTCGTTTCGCACCAATCCGTTCGCGCGTATCCTCGCGTTCGTCGGCGCGGTCGTCGTCGTCGGCATCTTCACCGGCATGTTCGCGCTCGGCCCGGTTATCGGCTTTTCCGGCGTCGTGTTCGCCTTCGCCGGGTTCGCGCTCGTGCGCTATCCACTCACCACCATCATCGGGCTCTCTGCGAGCAGCGTCATCAGTCTCGTCTACAGCGCGCTCCGCACGCCAATCACTGAGGCCCAAGCTGGCCCCGTCTTCCAGACGCCGTGGTGGGCGTCGATTGCGATTCAGGGCCACGCACTCGGCCTGTTCGCGGGCGTCGTTCTCGGCGTGTTCCTCATCCACCGGCGCAAGGTCAGGCCAAACGCCTTCCGACTCTGGCTCGGCGCGCTCCTGTTCTCGGTCGGTCAAGGGCTCTGGGCCGTGTACTGGTTCCGCGGCGCTGAAACGTTCGTCCTCTATCGGGCGCTCGGCACGGCGCTCGTCTTTTCGCTCGCCGTCCTCATCGCCGTCGGCGTGAGCGCCTCAGACCGACCGCTCATCCGCGCACTCGACCTCTCTCGGTGGGAAGCAGCGTCCGGCCTGCTCGTTGTGGGACTGTTGCTCCTCAGCGTTCCGACTGTCCCGGTCAATCTCACGACGGTTGACGACCCGACCGCCCCCGGACTGAACGCCGTCGAGGTTCGAGACTACACCATCTCCTACGCAGAGGACGTACCGAATCAGATGATTCTCGCCATCAACGTGAGCGCGTTCAACGAGACGACGCGCGTGAACACCTCCGGCGTCATCGTCATCAGCGAACAACGACATATTTGGACAACGGCAGTGACGAGGGGGCGGTTGGCCTTCTCCGGTCAAGAAACCGTCCGCGTCGGCGGCGTTGGCTGGCAGGAAACCATCACGGTCACGAGAGACGGCTGGACGGTCGTTGACAATGCTTCTGTGTACAAAGTCCACCTCCAGCGCCCCGGTGCCCCAGAAACCCTCGCGTTCGTCTCTGACGAATCGCGCGCTGGATTCACGATCTCGAACAAAAACATCTCGCTCGTCCCATCACAGCTCGGCTACGACGTCATCGTCACGCGTGAGAACGAAACGCTCGACCGAGCCCTGCTCCCCGCGCCGAACGAAACCGTGGCGGTCGGCGGCCTCGACTTTACGCGAACAGATGATAAAATCTACGTGCGCGACAACGGCACACGCATCCAGGTGGCGGCGCGCGAAACCTACGAGGGGTAGCTTACCACTCGATGCGGAACACTTCGGTATCGAGCGTTCTCGATGCCTCGGTGTGGAACTCGAACTGTTTTGGCACCTCGAAGGCGGCCTGAAACGCGTGGGTGACCTCGCCGCCGTGGTCTGTGGCGAACGATTCGATGAACTGCTGACTTCCGGCGTTGTGTACCGAATAGGACACGCCCGCGAGCGCGGCGGCGGTCGCTAAGAATGCGCGGTCTGCGTGGACGTTGTCGTCCTGTGCGCCAAACGGCGGGTTCATCACGACGGTCGTTTGCTCGTCGGGGCAGAGCGGCAGGCGCGTGGCGTCTGCGTTCACCCATTCGATGTCGGTGCGCGTGCCGACACGACGTCTGTTCTCGCGGGCGGTTTGCAGCGGTTTTGGGTCTACGTCCACGCCCACGACGCGTGTGGGGCCGCGGAGGGCGGCGGCGAGCGCGAGCATGCCGGTGCCGGTACCTAAATCGACCACAAGGCGGTCTTCGACGTCGCCTTGCAAGTCGGCGATGTGAATGAGGTGTGCGGCAAGGTCGGGCGGCGTCCGGTACTGTTCGAGACTCGCTTTCGGTCGCTCGAACCCGGCGACGACAGCCAACTGTTGTTCGAGTGCGCGTTTGGTTCCCATTAGAGTGTAATTGGGCCTGTCACCTCAAGGGTGATTCCTTCTCGGTCTGCGCGCTCTCGGCACGCAGAGAGCGCGGGTCGCACCTTCTCAGGGTTTTCAACGGCATCGACGCTGACTGAGAGCGTCGTCGCGCCGAGGAAGTCCGCGACGCGGACGTACTCGCGCACGCGGTCGATTTCGCGCTGGGTGGCAAGCGAACAGTCCTCATCGAACGCCGCCGTGAGCCGCAGGCGTGAGGGGACGAAGTTGTTCTCTTTGAGTGCGCCGCGAAGCGACCGGAGGTACGCAGCCCCCGTCGAATCGAGTTCGGTCGCATCAAGGGTCACGGGAGTTGCATCATCTGGCTCACAGCAATCGAGGGCTCGGCTGACATCGTGGGTTGCGCTCATTGACACACCATTCCCCATAGACATACTAATAGTTTTGTGTATGCACAATAGTAATTATCTGGTGTGTGAGACGGGACGGTCACGTCCGCCTGAACTACCGCTAAGCACCGTGCACGCGTCTGTTTCGTATGAACGAGAAAGTGAAGCTCAACGAACTAGACGACGTACTCGGCGAACTCGACTATCCGCTCTCTCGGGGAGCCGTCACAACTGCGTGCGCGGACGTGACGCTGTTGCTCGCAGACGGCCACGAGAACCTGGGAGCGCTTCTCGAACGGTCACACGAAGATACGTTCGAGTCACAGGACGACCTGCTGAACGAAATTCTCGGCTTGCTCCCGCAACACGCGGTCGGAGAACCGTACCAGTCGGAAGGGGAGGGGTAACTTATTCGGTCTCGACGCTTCGCACGACGCCGAGAACCTCCCAGTCGTCATCACCGAGTTCGTAGCGCCGAACCGTGACCGGCGACCACCCCGTTTCCTCGACGACGGCCCGAATTTCGTACCGCATGGACGAGTCGTCTCGGGGACGCAGTTCCAGTCTTAGGCTCTCTGTCGGAACGTAGTCGATGGGCCCCGTCGTCCCTGAAATGACCGCGCCACCGAGGAGCGCCACCCGCACGTCTGCGCCGAGGTCAAGCCCGCCGAGTTGGGCTGCCTGCGATTTCACGTGGTGGTGCGAAACGGCGTGCCCCGGTGTGCCTTCTTTGAAGAATACAGCTTCGGTGACCGGCGCTAACCCCTCGGCTTCGAGTCGCACGTTTTCTTGCAGTACTCGCATGCTCAACAATCGTTGAATCTCGCGTAATCGAAACCCAATCGTGCGCAGTTCGGTGTTCGACTCCGGCCGTCGGCCCTCTCCCTGCGTCCCCGTCAATGCACCCTCGCTCATACCTGAAAATAGGCGATGGGAGCGGATAAACGTGCGCTGCGAGCGATGTTCACCAGGTCCCGTGGAACGTGTCGAATTCGAGTTCGTCGAGTGGTTTCTCGCCAATCGCAATCTCGTACTCACCGGGCGTGAGCATCGGCTTTTTGAACCGTGGTCCGTCGTCGGTCGTGATGCGCGGACAACCGGTGTTCACGTAGGCGTCGAACCCGAAGTTGAGCAGGCGGTCTGGGGTGACCTCGTCCATCGTGATGAGGTAGGCGTTCTCGTTGGTCTCTAAGATTTCTTGGGCAATCTCCCAGCGACCCTGCCCGATTTTGGTACAGAAGATAACGCCCCACGTCTCTGCATCCATCGCCTTGTGCACCGAGGCGTAGCGCTGTTTGAGGAACTTGTCGGTGTCTGCAATGGTGACGACCATGTTGACGGGGTCTGCGATGACGACCTTCTTGTCGGGGTGCTCCATGGCGAGCCCGAGCGGGTGGAACTTGCCGCCGCCCACGTAGAGCACGTGGTCTGCGTCGATGTCTGCAGAGGCGTAGTTACAGCCGAGCACCTGCCCTTCGTGGGTGAGGCGGTCGTCGCCGCGGCGGGTGTGGACGGTAAACCCTTCGGCTTCTAAGAAGTCGCGCATCTCGTCGAAGCGGTTCATGTGCTGGGCCGTGGTGACGAGGCCAACCTCATCGCCGTCGAGTTCGGCTAACGCCTCCTCCATGATGGGCGTGACTTCGACGTTCGAAAAGAGTGGCACGTAGATGATTTTGTCAGACTCCTTCATCGGCGAGTGGCCGAAGTGGACGAACACGTCGGTGCGGCGCATGAGGAAGGTATCGAGGTCGCAGGCACCGTAGCACGGCTGGCCCGAAATCATCACGGTCACGTCGTCAGGCAGGAGCGTGCGGAGGTCGTCTGCGACGGCAGGGCCGCGACGTTTTAAGCCTTCAGGAAATTGGAGGCCGACTTTCTTCGCATCGCGGTCTTCGACAGCGTCGATGATGCGGTCGAGTTCGTAGTCCCACTCCCGGTCGTGTTTGAGCGAGAGGCCCGTGTTTCGGAGGTCGCCTTCTGAGTACTCCGATTCGTTGGTCATTGCGCCTTCGTAGCGGCTACTGACGTTTAACAGCGACGTTTCCCCGACTGACCGTGTGTCCTAGCCACTCGTTAGGCACACGCTTCTCCGTTCACAGCTCCATAGACCGGCCTCAGTATGCGTAAAATTCGTCGTTCAACTCACCCGGCCAGTGCTCGTGGTGACCGGTCACCGTTTGCTACATTCTCCGCGTGCAGAATTTAGCATCGGCTTACACCAATCGTCCTTCTCTCGCGGATATTCACGTTGTCCATAACAAAACCGACTCCAGTCGGAGAGTGACATATGGGTGCCACAGTCGACGAGCGAACTCTGTTTCACCACCGAACAGCAGGAGGACGGACGTGAGAGGGCGTCCTCGACGCGGAACCCCACTTGTCGTTGTGGCGTTCGTGTTCGTGTTGGTGTTCGCCCCGGGGCTCGCGTTCGCCACCCCAGACAGCGCGGCCGCTGGCGACTACGGTACCGCCTCGTTCAACGGAGACGGCCCATCTCATGGGCACAACGAGACGGACGACCGCGACCACGATAACACAGACAACTCGAAAAAACACACCACGCACGCCTCCCACGACGGCGTCACGCATCCGGACAAGCGCGGCGGCCACCGCCATGACACGGATGACGAGAGCGATTCCTCGTGGGGTGGCAAGGGTACTGGGCACGACGAATCGTGGCGTGACGGACACCGCGGGACGGACAAACACGACTGGAACGACGGCTGGCACAAGGGCCACAAGGACTGGCATTGGGGACACGACCGGGACGGAGACGACGGCGACAGCGAAACCGACGACGATGGAACCACTGACGACGGTGACACGACTGACCCACCAGACTCCGACTCAAACGACACGGACACGTCCGACGATAGCGGAACGGACACGCCAACAAACGACACGGACTCGTCAGGCGATACGACCGACCCCCCAGACGACACGGGTGGCAACGAAACTGACACGCCAGACGCGGGTGGCAACGAAACTGACACACCCGATGTAGGTTCTAACGAGACGGACACGCCTACTGACCCAGCCACGACCGAGACGGATACCTCGGGCGAGACGGGTGGGAACGAGACCGACACCCCGACCGATACGAACGAAACCGACACCGGCGACACCGAGCCGTCGGTGACCGGTGACAACGAGACGGATACAGAACCCCCTGCGACCGACAACAATACGACCGACGACACACCCAGTGAACCAATCACCGACGACGATACAGATTCGGTGAACGGAACCGATTCAGACGGGGTGTCGGATGAGCCTGCAGACACCGCCGACACGTCGAATAGCGACGACGAGTCGATAAATTCGGGCAGTGACTCCACCGAGACGGGAGCTGACTCGACGGGCGGCGACACGAGCGACTCGGATGGTGCAGACACAGGCGGCTCAAACGGCGGTGAAGACGATACAGCTGATAATGATGGCAGCGATTCGAGCAGCTCGTCCAGAGACCGCGACCGCGACAGTTCCAGCACCGATGAAGCCACGGATGGCTCAGCCGACACGTCACAGAATCAAGACGACGTGACGCCTGAACCAACGCCAGCGCAGGCAACGCCGACGCCTGACACGAACGATGACTTACCACCTGCCTCGACTGAGACGGCCGACCAATCCGACCCAGAGCGAATTGATGAGGTGTTTAACGACCAGACCCCGGCGCGTGGCGATGTGTTCGACGTCAACCTCAATTCGTTTGGCATGAATATTTTCACGCTCGCGGCAGCGCTGTTGGTCCTTGGAGTGGTGCTTACGACGGTTTTCGCGGTCCGCTACCTGCGGCGGCCGTGATAGAATCGACGGGTTAGCCCAAGTGCTGTGAGGCCGAGTGTGGCCACACCAAGGCTGCCAAGAACCGACGTCTGTCCGATGCCTGCGAGGCCGAGGGGTGTGACCGCTTCGCGGGCTTGGTGCATCACCCACGGCGTGGACAGCGGTTTCAGTGGGTCGCGTTCGTACACTTGTTCCCACAGCCAGTCGTCCACCGACTCGCCTGCGACCGATTCGACGGTCTGTTCGAACACCTCGTAGGTGATGGTTCCGTCGTACGTATTGAGTCGAGTCAAAACGTCAGCGAGCGACCGCTCGCCGTCGGTCGCGGTCTGAATGCGTTGGTCGAGGGTTGCGAGCGTGCGCATCCCTTTCGTGTACGGTACCGCCCGACTGTCCCACGACGCAGGCTCTGCGAGGACGGCGTCTTCGTAGCCCGGCTTGGTGACGAACTGCTGGGCTTCGCGTTCGCTCACGAGCCCCTGTTCCGCGGCCAGTCGTGCGCCGTAATATTCGGCTGAGGCTTCCCGAAGCCACTGCATTTCGGGAGCCAGCGTGAACGCTTGGCGGGTGTGGACGTACTCGTGGAGCCAGACGTTGTTCGGCGTGTCGAGCCGTGAATCGGCGTGTACCCAGAGTTCTCGCATCCGGAGGAAGGACTCGCCACCGCGGCGGGCGGGGTCCGGTAACGCGAACAGGAGGACCGACCCGCGCGGTTCGCCAATGCCGAGTGAGCCACTACTTTCGCTCAGCGTGTCGAGAATGCGCGAGGGCTCGTCTACCGTCTCCGCGCCGCGTGGGATGACGAGCCGGATGGTTTCACCGTTTGCGGTGCGCTGATACTGGTCGTACGGGCCGAGGAAGGCATAGCGTTTCCCGACGACGCCGGGGCCGTTTGTGGCAATTGTAACGCCGGTCTCACGCTGTTCGAACGGCCGGAGGGTGTGTTGGTCGCCGTCTTGTTGCCACGTCACTTCGAGCGCAGGGACGGGGCCGAGCACCCACTCGTCGGTTTTGGTGTATTCGGGGCCACCCGAGACAGCGTGTGAGTTCGTGACCGTGTATTCGAGCGTCAGTTTTGCGACCGACGACGACCCGTCCCACCGATAGAAGCGTCGCTCACCAGATTTGGTTTCTGTCAGTCCAGAAACTCCGACGACGTCGAACTCGACACCTGGGTCAACCCAGAGACCATCGGCAGTTGTCGGTTCGACTGCGATGTCATACCGCACGCCGTCGGAAGTTTTCGAACTCGTGACCGTGATTGCAGGCGACGACGTCGGCTGGTCGGCCACGGCTGCCATCGGTGCGAGCACTAGCAGAAGCCCTACCAACGCCACTGCCCGCACCCATGCCATTGAGACGGTCATCGACTGTGTTCACTTAACGATTGTGGCGGTTTCCTCGGGCAGTTGACGGGTTTCCCGGCCATTTTTATCCGAGACACCCACAGTGTTACCAAATGGCAGCCCCGTCGCTTTCACTGTTCATCGTCGCCTCGGTCGGCCTCATCCTCGCGCCGGGGCCAGACACCATCTACGTCCTCACCCGCGGCGTGAGCGACGGCCGCAGAGCAGGGCTGCTTTCGGCTGCCGGTATCAGCACCGGCATTCTTGTCCACACGCTCGGAGCCGTTCTTGGGCTCTCTGTCCTCTTACAGACCTCTGCAACCGCCTTCTCGATTGTCAAGTACGCGGGTGCGCTGTACCTCATCTATCTCGGCATCCAGACGTTTCTCGACGACGAACCGCTCACCATCGAGGACGACGACGAAAGCGACCACAGCTACCTGCAAGGCGTCGCCATCAACGTCCTCAACCCCAAAGTCGCGCTGTTTTTCCTTGCCTTCCTCCCGCAGTTCGTTGACTCTGCAACCGCGACCGGCCAGTTTCTCTTACTCGGGGGCATCTACGCCGTGTTGACGCTCACGTATCTCACGACTGTTGCCTTCCTCTCTGGGCGGGTGCGCGCCCTGCTCGCCGCGCGGCCGTCGCTCAATCGCGGGCTTCGCTGGGTCACGAGCAGTATCTTCGTCGCACTCGGCGCGCGCCTCGCCGTCGGCGACCACTTTTAGCCACACCGTCCCAAAATGGCGGTGACCGGCACTTTCAAACGTCTCGCTCACTAAGCGACGGCCATGAGTATGGAAACCGCACGACTGGAGGACATGGGCACGGAACTCGGCAAATCGATTGCCGACTCACCGACCTACCAGCGGTTCGAAGAAACCAAAGCAAAGGTCGAGAACTCAGAGGAAGCCCAACAGCGCGTCCAGAAGTTCGAACAGCTCCGCCAGGAGTTCATGCTGGCTCGTCAGACGGGCGAGGCGACCCAAGAAGACCTTCACAACCTCCAGAACGCACAGGCAGACCTCCACGAACTGCCCGTGATGGACGAGTTCCTCACCGCACAGGCGGAACTCGACGCGAAACTCGCCGCCGTAAACGACGCGATTTCCGCGGAACTCGCCGTTGACTTCGGCGAGAAGGCAGGCGGCTGCTGTCAGGACTGATCACGAGCGCTGACTTTTATCGAATTTAACATTTGTGGCGATTCTCAGCGAGTAGTATCGTCCAACATTCATATTCCCATCCTAGCCGTCGTTCCACGTGGGAGGGATGATAACATGGAACACTGTTTGAACTGTGGGGCAGGGGTATCGGGGCATTTCCGGCGGGTTTTTGGGGACAACAACAATCGCGTTAGTGCGTGTCTGGAATGTGCGTCTTTCAGGGATTTACAGGCAGGCGGTGCCGTCTCAGTCGCGCCAGTAGCGCAGCGCGACAGACGGTAGAGGCGTCACAACGTCACTCGTACTTCGAGGAGTGCTGGGTTTCTTGGTGGTGGTGCAGCGACCACCTGAGCGTAGCCCTTCGAAAGGTACAAACGCCCGGCTTTGGCACTAATGGGTATGGAACTGCGGGTCATCGAGAAGACGGAGAATGAACTCTCCATCGAGATTGCGGGCGAAGACCACACGTTCATGAACGTCCTGAAAGGCGCGCTCCTCGAACTCGAGGACGTGTCTGCGGCGACGTACGACATGAACCCTGAGCAGTCCGGTGGGCAAACCGACCCCATCCTCACCGTGAAAACGGTCGAAGGAGTCGACCCACTCGAAGCACTCGAAGAAGGTGCCGCGCGCGTCCGTGAGAAGGCCGGTTCCTTCCGCGCCGCGTTCGAAGCTGCTCAGTAACCCCGTTCTCGTTAGAGACGTACTGGAACGTCCCGTTCTGCGAGGTATTCTTTGACCTCGCGGATGGTGTACTCATCGAAATGGAAAATAGACGCCGCGAGCGCCGCGTCCGCGTTCGCCTCGGTGAACACCTCGTAGGCGTCTTCGGGGCCGCCACAGCCCGACGAAGCGATGACCGGCGTCGAAACCGCGTCACAGACCGCCGAGGTGAGCGGGATGTCGTAGCCGTCTTTCGTCCCGTCGGCGTCAATGGAGTTGACGAACAGCTCGCCAGCACCGCGCGACTCGGCTTCAATTGCCCACTCGACCACGTCTTTTCCCGTCCCTTCACGGCCGCCTTTGACCGTACACTCGAACCAGCAGGACTCACCGTCTATTTCGACGTAGTGTTCGCCCTGTTCGTCGAAACGCCGCCGGGAGTCCACGCTGATGACGATACACTGGCTGCCGAACGCCGCTGCGCCCTCCTCGATGAGTTCGGGGCGTTCGAGCGCACCGGTTGTAATCGAGACTTTGTCTGCACCCGCGCGAAGGGTTTCTTTGATGTCGGCTTTCGTTCGGATGCCGCCGCCGACGGTGAGCGGGATGAACACCTCGTCTGCCACCCGCGAGACGGTGTCGAGCATCGTCTCACGGCCATCGGAACTCGCGGTGATGTCGAGGAAGACGAACTCGTCTGCGCCCGCTTGGTTGTACGCCTTCGCCATCTCGACGGGGTCGCCGGTGTACTTGAGGTCGGTGAAGTTCACGCCCGTATAGACCGCCGCGTTTCCGTCGTCGTCCAACGCCACGTCGATGCAGGGGATGATCCGCTTGGTGAGCATTCTTTATCGTGTGTAGGGTCTCCGAGTATCAAAAGGGGCGCGACTGAAGCAACTTTCTACAAACTGTTCAATATCTCCAACTGAATTAATTACTATAAATTTTCACTTCCCTCTTAGTAATTTCCGTCAATGAAAGTCAAATAAGACATCAAAATTAGAGTGCCTGGTGCTAGCAAAATACCAAATAAAATAAACGATGCTGCAATTTCAATTGGTCCAGGCAAGTTGAGAGATAGAAAAAGGGTGACTAGTCCCATAGTCAATAGAATACTAGAAATACCTCCAATTGTGAAAATAAACCACCGAAATTCTTGCGGACCTAATACACCCACTCCTCCACTTAGGCCTTTTTTCTGCTGTCGTCTGTGAGAATAATCGAGTAATATCTGAATTAGAATTACTAAGACTGGGAGAAATAATGCTACTAATTGAACTAGACCGAGAGTGAATTCTCCGAGTGGTTCAGAGGGGGAAATGAACGATTGGTCAACAAACAAAGAGGGAATCCAGACAACTAATCCTCCTAAAATAAATGCGATTATTATCATTTTCTTCCAACGAGATTGCATATGCAATCCCAAACATCTATTCTTTGAAATGTCTTGCTTATCGTTCTTTTATCGCCGTAACTACACTCCGACATAGCAAAGTACCACCGGCCAAATGCTCCGATATGGACGACCACACACACGACGGCGACCACGACCACCACGAAGGCGAAGTCGAAGGCCGCGTCACCTCCCCGATGCAAGAGTTCTCGATGGGACAGGTCACGACGGGCTTCATCATCACCCTCATCGGGCTTGCGGTCGTTTTCGGTCTCGCGTTCGCACTGGCGTAACGTCCTGATTTTTCTACTGTGGCTTTCGTCACCAGCCCAGAGCGACGCCACTCTCCAGTGATTAAGGACCTGAAAAACGAGACATCCGAGTTATTCGAGTTCGCGCTCGATGATGGCGCGCAGGTCGGCAATTGCTTCTGACGAGGCTGACAGTGCTTCGTCGTTGACCGTGAGCGAGAGCGTCCCCTCGGTCGTCGCCGTACCAAGGTCGTACACCGGCGCGACGCCGTCGAAGGCTTCTTTGACAGCCTCTGGGTCGGTCGTCTCGATGACGGCGCGACCGGGCTGTTCGTGAAACAGGAGTTCTGGCGCGGAGGCGTCCCCCGAAATCGCCACGTCTGCGCCCGTCTCCTCGGTGACCATCTCGGCGAGCGTCACGGCGAGGCCGCCGTGGCTCGCGTCGTGGGCGGCGAGCGTGGTGTCCTGATTCACGACTCCGGCGAGCGTTTTGACGAACGCTGGGGCGTCGTCTGGGAGCGTCGGGAACTCGTCTTCTCCGCCGAACTGGGCGACGTACTCAGAGCCACCGAGTCCAGAGTTTTCGCCAGCAAGGACGGAATCGCCGACGAGCAGGAGCGTACCTTCTCCGGCGAAGAACGCGGGTGGTGCTTTGTAGCTGTCTTTCGTCCCGACCATCGCAAGCGTCGGCGTTGGTGGAATCGGTCCGGCCTGCGAATCGTTGTAGAGCGAGACGTTCCCGCCGACCACGGGTACCGAGAGGGCTGCGCACATGTCCGCGAGGCCATCGACAATTGCCTTGAAGCCGTGGTACACGTCGGGCTTTTCGGGGTTGCCGCCGTTCAAGCAGTCCACTGCTGCGAGTGGGGTTGCGCCTTTCACGGCGAGGTTCGTCGCGTTTTCGAGCGCCACTGCGCGGGCACCCTCGTAGGGGTTCGCGCTCGTCCAGTTCGGGTCTGCGCCCGCGGTGAACGCGAGGCCCAGCTCGGCTTCGCGGATGGCGAGGACTGCGCCGTCTTGGCCCGGCCCGATTGCGGTTCGGGTGCCGACTTCGTGGTCGTACTGCCGGTAGACCCAGCGCTTGCTCGCGGTGTTCGGACTGCCGACGAGCGTTTCGAAGGCGTCTGTGAGGTCGATGTCGGGCAGGTTGCGTTCGACTTCTTCTGGGGCTTCCGTTGCGAGGTCGTTCATCGGCGCGCCTTCACAGAGGAATTCGACGGGCACGTCGACGACCGTCTCGCCTTCGAAGGTGCAGATGTAGCGTCCGGAGTCGGTCACGTCGCCGATGACCGAACAGCCGAGGTCGTAGCGCTCTGCGAGTGCTTCGACGCGTGCGACGTTTTCGGGGGTGACTTCGTACACCATCCGCTCTTGGGATTCGGCGAGCAGGATTTCGAGGGGGACCATGTTCGGCTCGCGCTGGTGGACAGTTTCGAGTTCGAGCACCGCGCCCTTCCCGCCTTTTGCGATGAGTTCGCTGGATGCGCCGCCGAGGCCCGCCGCACCAAGGTCGCGGGCCGATTCGATTAGCTCCTCGTCCAAGAGTGCCTCGTTGCACTCGATGAGGAGTTTTTCCGTGTACGGGTCGCCGACCTGTACGGCAGGGCGGTCTTCGGTTTCTGCGTCTTCTGCGAGGTCTTCGGAGGCGAACGATGCGCCGCCGAGGCCGTCTCTGCCGGTCGAATTTCCGACGAGGACGAGTTTGTTGCCAACGGATTGGGCTTCTGCGGTGACCATCCGGTCTGCGGGCAGGAGACCCACGCACGCGACGTTCACGAGCGGGTTGCCGACGTAATCGTCGTGGAAGGCCACGCTCCCGGCGACGGTCGGTACGCCAATCGAGTTGCCGTAATTGCTAATCCCTTCGACCACGCCTTCGAAGAGGTAGCGCGAGTGTTCGCGGTCGAAGCCGCCGAAGTAGAGGCTGTCGGCGAGCGCGATTGGGTAGGCTCCCATTGAGAGGGTGTCGCGGACGATGCCGCCAACGCCCGTCGCCGCCCCGTCGTAGGGGTCGACGTACGACGGGTGGTTGTGGCTCTCGATACCCATCGTGATGTACACGTCGTCGGTCAGTTTGACCACGGCGGCGTCGTCGCCGGGGCCGATGACCACTTGGTCGCCCTCGCTTTCGAACGCGCCGAGGAGGGGGCGCGACGAGCGATAGGCGCAGTGTTCGCTCCAGAGGTTTTCGAACAGGACTTCTTCTGCGTCAGTCGGCTCTCGGCCCAACTGCGCAACCACCAGTTCCTTGTCCGACTCGGCAAGACTCATTCACCTATCTGTTGAGATAGTCGGGGTAAAGACCTTTTCATGTGCATGAACGTGCCCAAAATTGGGGCGCGCTGTGATGTGCCAGCGCAGGCGCTCGTGATTCCGAGGCCCTTTTCAAGACCGACGCGCTACCTCCGGGTGTGCTGTCGGTCGAGCTTCACACACACTCACAGCTTTCGTTCGACGGGCGCGACCCCGTCGACCTCCTGTTAGAACAGGCAGCAGCCGTTGGCTTGGACGCCCTCGCCATCACGGACCACGACGAGATAGACGCCAGCCTCGAAGCCGCTGAGAAGGCAGAAGCGTACGGGCTGGTTGGCATTCCCGGTATGGAAATCACGAGCGCCGCGGGTCACATTCTCGCCTTTGGTATCCACGAGAAAATCCCGTCCTACCGGCCGTTCGACGAAACGCTCGACCGCATCCGCGACCAGGGAGGGCTCGCGGTCATCCCCCACCCGTTCCAGAAATCCCGGAGCGGCGTCGCCCCCCACATCACCACTGAACAGCTTGCAAGCGCAGACGCCATCGAGGTGTACAACTCTCGGCTTCTCACCGGCCGGGCAAACCGGAAGGCAGAGCGCTTCGCCCGCGCTCGGAGCCTCCCGATGACCGCCGGGAGCGACGCCCACATCAGCGAGATGGTCGGGCAGGCGGTCACCGAAATCGATGCAGACGAACGGAGCGTTCCCGCCATTCTCGAAGCCATCCGCGACGGTCGCACGAGCGTTGTTGGCCAGCGCACCCCGTGGCACATCAGCTTCGCACAGGCTGCCGGTGGCGCGAAACGCCGCGTGAAAAACCGGCTGTCCTCGATGCTTGAGTGATGGACGGCACGGACCCGGCCACCGTCCGCCGGGCGCTCGATTCAGGAGATTCACTCCCCGGAACCGGCGGTTTCGCGGGCGACCTTGACGGCGCGCTCGTCCGCGACGTGCTCGGCCGCTATCCCATTTTCTCGGAGACTGATGACCCGACGGCGTGGAGCTTCGACCACCGCGACCTCACGAATCCGAGTCTCGTCCCAGCAGGTTGTCAGCGGACTACAGACGGCGACGAGCAGGTGTGGCAGTTACCCGAACCGCCACTGTTCGAGTCTCGTACAGAGGCCATCGAATCGACCAGAACCGCGGTCGAAACACAACTCTCTGCCCTTCCCGAAGACACGCCCGTCGCCTTCTCTGGCGGTGTTGATTCGGCCGCCCTCGGCGCGTATCTCGACGGCCCGCTCTACGTGACTGGCTTCCCCGGCAGCCACGACATCGAGGCCGCCCAATCAGCCGCGCGACTGCTCGGCAAAGACCTCACGGTCATCGAAGTGACTCACGATGTACTCGAAGCAGCCATTCCCGAGGTCGCGCGTGCGACTGGGCGAACAAACCCGATGGACGTGGGCATCGCCCTCCCGCTCTATCTCACCGCGAAACGCGCCGCCGCAGACGGGTACGACACTCTCGCGGTCGGGCAGGGCGCAGACGAGTTGTTCGGCGGCTACGAGAAAATCACCCGCGCGCCAGACGACCACCGCGTCGAAGCGGACACCGTTCGGGGTGCGGCCCGCGAAGTGATTGCGACGCTCGCAGCCCAACTCCCCCGCGACGTACTCGCGCTTCGTGCCGCGGGCGTCGAACCCGTCGCGCCCCTGCTTCACGACGAGGTAGTCGAAGCGAGCCTTCGTCTGCCGGAGGACTTGCTCGTGAGTCCGCGTGGCGAGCGCAAATTCGCCTTCCGGATGGCCGTCCGAGAGTGGACGCCAGACCCGATTGCCTTCCGCGAGAAAAAGGCGGTACAGTACGGGAGTCTCATCGCCCGCGAACTCGACCGACTCGCGCGGCAGGCGGGCTACAAAAAGCGGATGGACGACCACGTCGGTGAGTACATCAAGTCGTTGCTGTAGGCCGCGATACGTTGACTCTTCTCGCCGCCGTAGTTTTGGTATGGCAGTACACATCCGACCAAAAGAGCTGGTTCGTCGCTACACGGAAGAAGTCTGGAGCAAGGGCGACGTAGACGCCATGCCCGAGATTCTGACACAACACCAGATTTACCACGACCCCGCAGGCTCTGGCGAGGAGCATCTGTCTGAGTTCGCCACCTTTATCCAGCGATACAGAGACGCATTCCCTGACCTGCGCTTTGACGTCTCGCACATGGTCGAAGAAGGCGACCACGTCGCCTTTTGGGGGCGCGTGACGGGCACCCACGAGGGGCCGTTCATGGGTCTCGAACCGACGGGCAGACAAATCGACATCATGGGTATCAGCGCGGTCAGGCTCGAAGACGGAAAAATCGCAGAACGGTGGGCGAATTTCGACATTTTGGGAATGCTCCAGCAACTCGGCGTCGAACCGCTCGGTACGCTGTAGCTACTGGGCTGCTTCGACGGCGTCGATGGCTTCGATGCCGTGGACAATCACGTCGGGTTCAAGTCGGTCGCCATCTTCGCGCAACTCGGCTTTCGTAAACCAGTGCCACGTCTCGATTTCGCCGTCTTCGGGTGTGATGTCGCGGTGTTCGACTGACCCAAAATAGACGAAATCGATGTGCTGGTGGCCAACGTGTTCTGCAAAAACGTTCACGTCCGCGAGTTGGAGATGGGCGGGTTCGGGGAGTGGTTCGACGGTGAGGGAAGACGCACCGGTTCGCTCTGCGAGCAGGGTCACGTCCAAGCCCGTCTCCTCTTTCACTTCGCGGATGGCGGCTTCGTGGGGGAGTTCGTCGCGGTCGATGTGGCCACCGGGCGGGAGCCACATGTCCAGATGTTTGTGGTCGTGGAGAGCTGTGGCTCCGTCGTTGACGATGTAGACGGTCGAAGTGAAATGGCGAGTCGTCTCCATGGGTCGAAAAAACCCGGAAAAGCCGTCAGTGTTCCGCTTAGATGACCTGCTCTTCTGCTTCGAGCAGTTCGTGGTAGCGGTTGCGGATGGTGACTTCGCTGATGTTCGCGATATCAGAGACTTGGCTCTGGGTCACCTTCTCGTTCGAGAGCAATGCGGCGGCGTAGACGGCGGCGGCGGCGAGGCCGACCGGCGACTTCCCGCTGTGGACGCCTTGCTGTTTCGCGGTTTTCAGGAGTTGTCGGGCGCGCATCTCGACCTCGTCTGAGAGGCCAAGCGAGGAGGCAAAGCGCGGGACGTAGCTCTCTGGGTCAGCGGGACGCACTTCGAGTTTGAGTTCGCGGGCCACGTAGCGATAGGTGCGCGCGATTTCGCTCTTTTCAACGCGAGAGACGTTGGTAATCTCGTCTAAGCTCCGGGGCATGCTCGCTTGGCGGGCGGCGGCGTAGAGCGCTGCCGTGGCGACGCCCTCGATGGAGCGGCCGGGCAGGAGGTTCTCCGTGAGTGCGCGGCGGTAGATGACCGACGCGGTCTCACGAACGTCTTTCGGGAGGCCGAGTGCGCTGGCCATGCGGTCGATTTCGCCGAGCGCCTGTTTCAGGTTGCGCTCTTTGGAGTCACGCGTGCGGAAGCGTTCGTTCCACTTGCGAAGCCGCTGCATCTTCGCGCGCTGGCGGGAGCCGAGGGATTTACCGTAGGCGTCTTTGTTCTGCCAGCTAATGTTCGTTGACAGTCCCTTGTCGTGCATCATCTGGGTCGTCGGTGCGCCGACGCGGGACTTTTCGTCGCGTTCTGAAGAATCAAAAGCGCGCCATTCCGGGCCGCGGTCGATAGTGCCTTCGTCTACGACGAGGCCACAGTCTTGGCACACCGTCTCGCCGTGTTCTGCGTCGGCGAGGAGGTTGCCACTACATTCCGGGCAGACAAGCTCTTCTTCCTGTGTTTGTTCGGGCTGTTCTCGCTCGCTCGTCCGCTCGTCTGTTCGGGTTCGAATACTCGTATCAGTCATTGTCTGGTGTATCACACTGCAGAGAGAAGTAGCAGAGACGGCGTCGATACACCGTTTTGTTGTATCTCTGGCGACTTAAATGCTTCGGGCGAATCAGGCCTTCTGTCTGTCGATTTCGACAAATTAACTGAATTCAAATTTACTTCGGGTCAGTGTACCTGTCAGGCGTTCACGTCCTGAAACCCGAGCATCGAAACCCTTACCGCTTGCCCGCGTGTGCAAAAAGCCATGAGCGATACGGTTGTCGACGCAGACGAGGTTCGCCACATCGCAGACCTCGCGCGCATCGACCTTGACGACGAGGAGGTCGAACTGTTCGCCCGACAGTTCGGGGACATCCTCGACTACTTCGGTGCGCTTGACGAAGTGCCCGAGGTTGAACAGGAGGCAGACCTTGTGAACGTAATGCGCCCCGACGAAGTTCACGACGGGCTCACGCAAGCAGAAGCGCTCCAGAACGCTCCAGAGACGGAGGATGGCTACTTCAAAGGACCACGCGTCTCATGACTGATCTCAATATCTTCCTCACTGAGGAGTCCATCGACGGTGCGGACGATGGCCCGCTTGCGGGCAAGACCGTCGCTGTCAAAGACAACATCTCCACGAAAGGCGTCCGCACGACGTGCGGCTCAAAGATGCTCGAAGAGTACGTGCCACCGTACGACGCAACTGTCGTCTCTCGCCTGAAGGAAGCAGGCGCGACCATCGTCGGAAAGACCAACATGGACGAGTTCGGGATGGGGACGACGACCGAAACCTCCGCCTACGGCCCGACACTCAACCCCCTCGACGAAGACCGCGTGCCGGGCGGGTCGTCTGGTGGCAGTGCCGCCGCCGTCGCCGCGGGCGACGCAGACCTCGCGCTTGGCTCTGATACCGGTGGGTCGATTCGCTGTCCCGCCGCGTTCTGTGGCGTCGTCGGCATCAAACCGACCTACGGGCTCGTCTCGCGCTACGGCCTCGTCGCCTACGCAAATTCGCTAGAACAGATCGGGCCAATCGCCTCGAGCGTCGAAGCAGCCGCCGCGCTCTTGGACGTGATTAGCGGGAAAGACCCACACGACGCGACCACTCGCGAGAAGCCCGACGTGACCTACGCTGACGCCGCAACCGGCGACGTTGAGGGCCTCACCATCGGCGTCCCGACCGAACTCGTCTCCGGCGCAGACGACGGTGTTGTCGAGCAGTTCCACGACGCACTCTCGGAACTCGAAGCGCAGGGCGCAACCGTCGAAGAAGTCACGCTCCCCTCCGTCGAACACGCCGTACAAGCCTACTACGTCATCGCCATGTCGGAAGCCTCCTCGAACCTCGCCCGGTTCGACGGCGTCCGCTACGGCATCTCCGGTGGCTACGAAGGCAACTGGAACAAAGCCTACGCCCGCTCGCGCGAGGCTGGCTTCGGCGACGAGGTCAAACGCCGCATTCTCCTCGGCACGTATGCCCTCTCTGCGGGCTATCACGACCGCTACTACAAGAAGGCACAGGACGCCCGTGAGTGGATTAAACAGGACTTCAACGCGGCGTTCGAGAGCGTGGACGTGCTCGCCAGCCCAACGATGCCAACGCCGCCGTTCAAGCTCGGCGAGAGTCTCTCTGACCCGCTTCAGATGTACCTCGCAGACGCGAACACGGTGCCCGTGAACCTCGCAAACCTGCCCGCACTCTCCGTGCCCGCAGGCGAAACCGATGGCTTACCAGTTGGCCTGCAGCTCATCGGTCCGGCCTTCGGCGAAGAAGTCATCATCCGCGCCGGCAGCGCGCTCGCCTGAGCTAACGTAGCTTTTTCTCGGTCACCACCGATTTTGAGCCATGGCTGACGACACGATGTCACTGGGTGCGTGGATTGCGATTGGTACAGGGATGGGTGCTGCGCTCGGCGTCGCGATGGACAACATTGCGATTGGCGTGGCGATGGGAATCGCAATGGGCGCCGCAATCGGCACGGCCTACCAACAGCAAAACGAGGAGTGAGTCTATCCGTTGTAGGCGAGGTTCATAATCCAGTGACTCAGGGCGTCACTGCGCGGGTCGATGTCTTCTTCACCGATGAACGGCGAGAGCAGGTCGCCCGCCATCAGCAGTGAAAAGTCTAAATCCTTGGGCGCGGGCGTGACGAAGTACGTCGTGTGGCCGTTGTACACCGCTTCCTCACGGCGGATGAAATCTTTGGCCAGCAGTGACTCCACGATGCGACTCCCTTTTCGGGAACTCACATCGAGTTTTTTCCAGAAGTCACTCTGGTAAACGCCACCCGTCTCGCGGATGAGTTCGAGTCCTGCCCGCTCGTCCTCGGAGAGTTCAGCCTCCGCTTCTGCCGTACTCATGGATTGAACCAATTGCCCCAAGGAGGTTAAATCTGACCTTCGACGGGTTCGTATTCGGTCGTACACGGCGACCCGGCGGCGAAGTCGTAGGTCCCGTCGCCGCTCGCGCCAATCGTGACGAGCGATGACGAGCGCGTGCCGTAGCCATCCTCATGGATACACACGCCAAAGTCGTGGTCAGAAATCGCGTCTCGCGCCCGGTGGAGCCAGCCCGTTGCAGTCTCTGCCGGCGTCGGTTCGAGCGCGTTGAGGAGACGAATCGCGTTCTGTGACTGCTGTTCACCCGCTTCGGGGAATCGCGGCGGCTCGAAGAACTCGCCGTCTATTCCAACATTGACGACGACGTGGACGCCGGGGTCGAGATTTCGAATCTGTTTGCGCCCGTCCCACTCAACGAACAACGCGGCGTTCGCATCCGCAAGCACGAGGTTGAACCCATCGTACTCTTGCGCATCTAACTCACGTTCGACGTATCGCGTCGCCGCTTCTGCCGTTTCGTAGGAAAGTGCGTCTCTGACGAGCAGGCCGCGCGAGCGCGGGGCGTTGAGTTCTGTCTCAATCCAGCGGTTGGTGATGGCGACGAACACGCCGTGTTCGTTGTAGCCAATCCACGTTCCACCGGCTTCGCTGTCGCCCGGCGCGACGATTTTTGGGTCGCCGTCGCTGACCTGCGGCGGCGTCGAGGGTCGGTCTACACGTTCGTCACGGTTGGCAGCGACGACGAGCGGCGTGTCGTCGAACACCTGCCACGCGAAAGTGAGCGTACACACAGCCCCTCATAGGTCGCGTGCGCTTCTAAACCCTTGGCGTGGACGTTATCGGCGAAGCGCCTCGCGCACTTTCTCGCGCTCGACTGTCCCCGACGCCGTTCGAGGCAACTCTGTGGCGAACCCAACCACGCGCGGGCACTTGTAGCCCGCAAGCGTGGCTTTGCAGTGGGCTTTCAGTTCGTCGCTGGTGACGTCTTCGTCACCCTCTGTGATGACGAGCGCACAGACGCGCTCGCCCCATTCAGCATCGTCGATGCCAACCACGGCCGCGTCGGCCACAGCCGGATGCGTGCACAACACAGCCATGACCTCTGCCGGGTCGACGTTCTCACCGCCCGTGATGATGCGGTCTGCACGCCGGTTCGCCACCCAGAGTCGTCCGCCCTCGTCTTGATATCCCATATCGCCCGTGTGCAAGCCGTACGCTGAAAAGGCGTCGACGGTCGTCTCGTAGTCGTCGTAATACTCCTTCATGACTGTCGGTCCGGAGACGACGAGCTCGCCCGGCTCGCCCGGCTCGACGGGGTCGCCGTCGTCACCGACCACGGTCACGTCTGAGCCAAAGAGCGGTCTGCCGACCGTTCCGGGATACGTAAACGCCTCGCTTGGCGTCGCGGTGGCAATCTGCGAGGCGGCTTCGGTCATGCCGTAGGTTGGGTAGACGGGGACGCTCTCGCGTTCGCATCGCTTGATGAGGTCGTCGGGTGCTGGCGCACCGCCGAGCAACACGAATCGGAATGAGCCAAAGGAGACGCCAGCATCGAGCAGGCGCGAGAGCATCACAGGCACGAGCGAGATACCCGTCGGCTGGTAGGTAGCGATGGCGTCGCCCACCGCCTGTTCGTCGAAGTCTTCGACTAACACAACAGTCGAACCGTAGCGCGCCGCGCGCAGAATCGGGGACAGCCCGCCCATGTGATAGAGCGAGAGGCAGACGAGCCACCGGTCGTCGGGGAGCGTGCCGAGGCGGTAGGCCGAGGCTTCGGCGCTCGCCGCAAAGTTGCCGTGGGTGAGGACGACGGCCTTCGGCTGGCCGGTCGTCCCGGAGGTGAACATGATGAGTTGCGGGTCGTCTGCGTCCCACGTCGCCGGCTGAACCTCTGCTGTCGGCTGAGAATCGAGTTTCGTGACGTGGTTTCTGCGACTTGCATCGAGCGACACCACCGAGACGCCCGTCCCCTCAGTTGCGGCGGCGGTCGCTTCTGTGTCGTCGCTACAGACGAGCACCGACACGCCCGCTCGCTCAATTTGCGGGGCGAGTTCAGCCTCGGTCAGGCGCGTGTTCAGCGGGACGAGCACCGCGCCCAGCCGCGCGACAGCGTGGATGAGCCGGACGTAGGCGACGCTCGTTTCGAGCAGGACGCCAACGTGGTCGCCAGGAAGCACACCCACACCGGCGAGGTGTCCGGCGGTTTCATTCACCGCTCTGGTCAACTCGTGGTACGTCCAGTGTGTGTTATCGCTGGCGTCGATAAGCGCAGTCGCGTCGGGCGAGGCACGCGCTCGCTGGGCAACCCAGTCTCGCATCATAGTCCACTCAGGACTGGGTGAACATTGCCCTTTCCCTGTGGGACCGCGATTGTGCCGTCTGTGACGGGCACGGGGTCTGACTCCGCCACATCCGCGGCAAGAAAACTTGCGGTGGCAAGCCCACATGCCGCCACGTCTTGCAGACTTGCGGCGAGATGCACTGCTGCCGCCCGCGCCACCGCGCCGTCAATCGTGGTCGTTACGATGCAATCGACACCGGCCTCGCGTGCGGCAACCGCCGCTTCACGCGCCACATCGACGCCGCCGAGGGCCATTGGTTTGAGCACGAGCACGTCGGCCGCCTCCGCGTCGAGAATTTCTGCGATAGTTCGCTCAGTGAGCGATTCATCGAGGCCGATACGCACGTCACCGCCGCGAAACCGGGCATGCTCTTTGAGGTGCGTCGCAGGGAGGGGCTGTTCGAGCATCGAGAGAGTTGCCTTCTCGAAGCCGTCGATTGCGCGCTTCGCCGTGGGAACGTCCCACGCGCCGTTCGCGTCAGCTCTGAGTTCGATTTGCTCACCAACTGCAGCACGGACGGCAGCCACGCGCTCTACGTCGGCAGCGACCGTGTCTGCGCCGACCTTGAGCTTGAGCGTACGAAAGCCGTCTGCGACCGCCTGTTCTGCGGCTTCGACAGTCTCTCGAACGGTTCCCGCGCCAATCGTCGCGTTCACGGGAATGGTTTCGACGCGCATTTCGCCGCCGAGAAATCGGTAGAGCGGTTGGTCTGTGGCCTGCGCACGGGCGTCTGCCACCGCGAGCGAGAGGCCGTGGCGGGCGGCCGGATTCTCTGAGAGGGCGGCTATCGCTTCGTCGACCTTCTCTGACTCAACCGCCGGGCGAACTGCGTTGAGCGCGATTTCACAGGCGTCGAGCGATTCAGTCCAGCCGGGGAGTGGTGTCGCCTCACCGAGGCCGGAGACGCCGTCTACGGTCACACGGACGAGAAACCCCTCGCGCGCTGCGATGCCGCCTGCGGCTGTGTTCAGGGGTGTCTTGAGCGGCAACGAGAATCGGGTGCGTTCCATCAGAGTACCGCCGGTGCGGCGAACCCGAGGGCGAACAGAATCGAGTGAATCGCAAGCAGTTGGCCGGTCTGTTCGAGCGCGGGATTGAGCGCCGCGCCGTCAGTTCGGGTCAGTACGGTCCGCGCGACGCGCACCGCAATCGGCAGCGAGAGGAGTGGCAGAAGCGCGAACTGCGAGTACGCCGGGTCGAGGGCGAACATTGCGGGCACGGCGTAGGCAATGGCGAGCATGAGCAGGTATTCGACGCGACTCCACCGGTAGCCGAGTCGCACCGCGAGGGTTCGCTTTCCGGTTTTCGTGTCGGTTTCTTTGTCCCGAATGTTGTTCACGACGAGAATCGCCGTTGAGAGCGCGGCGGGCGCGAGACTCGCCACCAATGCGGAGAGTGGGAGCGTTCCCGGTGGGACGGTCATTGGAATGCCCGCCACGGCATCGACGGCTTGCACGTAGTACGTCCCGGTTACGGCGACGATGCCGAAAAAGACAAACACGAACACGTCACCGAGGCCGTGGTAGCCAAGGGGATACGGGCCACCGGTGTAGGCGATGCCGCTCGCCACACTTGCGAGGCCGATGACAACGATGGGAAGCCCACCGACGGAGACGAGGTACGTCCCCGAGACGATGGCGATGGCGAAAGTGAGGTACATCGCGCGTTTGACTTCCTCTGGGGCGATGATACCGGCCTGTGTCACCCGGGTGAAGCCCTGTCGCTCGTCGGTGTCTGCGCCCTTTACGGCGTCGTAGTAGTCGTTTGCGAAGTTCGTCCCAATCTGGATGAGCAGCGCGCCAACGAGCGCGGCGAGCGCCGGCAGCGCAGCGAAGACACCGTTGTGGACGGCAAGTCCGGTGCCGACGATGACGGGGGCGGCCGCGGCGGGAAGTGTCTGCGGGCGGGCGGCCATCACCCACGCCTTCGTCGGCGAGATGGTCGCGGTGTCAGTCATTCTGTTGGCAGTTAGGAAGGCAGCGACATAGCGACTGTGGTTCTGTGGAACGCAGAAAGCAGTAAATTCGTCGTCTTGCCTACTCGACGACGCTCTCGGTTCCGGCGAGTGCGGGCGCTAACACGCGGTACATCCCCGGCAACGTCGAGAATCTGAGTGCAAGGTCGCGGGCGGTGATGTGCCACTTCGTCGGCGGGATGAGATAATTCGCCGTCTGACGGCCAGACGCCTGCTTTTCGCGCGTTTTCGGCTTCAGGTACGCTTCGTACGCTGCCAATCCGGCTTCGAGAGAGTCGGCCGCTTTGAGTTTCTTTGCCAGCACGTACGCCCCACCCATCGCCATCGACGCGCCCTGTCCGGCGAGCAACGAGACGGCGTAGGCAGCGTCACCGACGAGCGTGACGCGTCCTTTCGACCACTCATCGAGCTCGATTTGGGCGACTTGGTCGTAATAGACCGAACCGTTTTCGGGGCAGTGGTCGAGCGCGTCGGGGACGAGCCAGCCGAGGTCACCGAACCGGCGGCCGAGTTCGGCACACGGGTTCTCCGGCAAGTCGCTCTCAGGCTCGCGGTGGGCGAACCACGTCGCAACTTTGTCCCCACGAATCGGGTAGAAGCCAGTTATCTTGTTCGGGACGGTGAGATTCCTGAACTCGCCGTCGAGGGCGGCGCGAAACGACGCATCCTCGAAGATGTACGCCGCGGTGTGATAGCCGAGATACCGCAGATAGTGCGTCTCCGGGCCGAACACGAGTTCTCTGACCCGCGAGTGGATGCCGTCTGCGCCGACGAGTAAGTCTGCTTCTTCCTCTGTGCCGTCGCTCAGTGTCATCGAGACTGTGTCGCCGTCCTGCGCCACGGCGTCGATGGTGGTGCTGTAGCGCAGCTCCACGGAGTCGGGGAGTGCTTCGTACAATACGCGCTCTAAATCCCCGCGCATGAGCGAGAGGAGCCGCCCGTCTTGGAGGCGTCTGAACAGGTTGTAATCGGGCGCGGAGACTGGCTTTCCCGCCTGATTCACGTTTGAAATCGTGTCGATGGTGTACTGGGCGGCATCCAACTCGAAGAGAATCCCCATCCGCTCTGCGACGTCGTAGCCGGAGCTGAAGAAGTCTATCATGTACCCCTCGTCTCGCAGACCGGGTGCGAGTTCGAGGACGACCACGTCCCAGCCGGTCTTGTCTAACCACCACGCGAGGGTGAGGCCCGCGATTCCCGCCCCACAGATGAAAACTCCCCCAGCGTCTCGGGCGTCGTGACCGTCGTTCGCCGCAGAATCCACCATATATCAAAACAAACGAACGAGGTGCGTTTAGCTGTTACTTGGCTCTCGCACTCAGTAGTGCCACGGGAACACTTTTCTTGGGTGCATACAACGCAAACAAGAATTCTACCAACCGTACTCAAAGACTTAGACTCATAGGTAATTCAGAACGGCAGAATCATCAGTACGTCTTCAAAGACTCGAACTGCCAAGCGACGGATAGTAAAATAAAAGCAAGTGCGGTGACACCTATGCGCTAGTTGTGTCTGGTTTTGATTTTCAACAGGCTTCCTTCATCCTACTTATATTCACCTCGTACTTGGGCATCCAAACACACACTTTCCAGGTAAGAACCAGCATCAGAGAATCAATCGAACAACTGGATGATTACGAATTTCGTAGGGGAAGCGTGAAGCTAAAACCGATACTACACCGGTTCAAGTATCGAAGTCGATGGAGTACGTCAGAGGTGCAACTCCAATGGCGTACTCCTGGTAACCATGCAACAACCAGCAGTGTTCACGGGAGTCCTTTCTGGTGGCTAAAGCCAAAGGGTAGGGACGATTTTTGTAGAGCAGTCGAAAATCTAGAAAAAGTTGTGGATTGTGAACGAGACAGCAGAGGTATTCAGTTCACGATTAAGTCGAAGGATCCAGTTGAGGTTCGTCGCATTGTCCAAGCAGTGTGTGATATTACCGAAAAATCATACGACAACCAGCCGTGAGCAGGCTGTAAATTCATTCCGGTTAGGACATCAGACGTGTTTGAACACCATATTGGGCGTATGGAGATCTACCACTAGCACATCCAAGTTTGACAGTGTATATAGTGCTGGCATTGAGTGTGAATCAACTGACTCAATGCATTGAGGCCCGTAGGGTTACAACTGGTATTGACTGTGCTGTATGTACACCGTTCAATAGTGCCACGGGTACTTCGAGAAGTCGGGATCGCGCTTCTCGACGAAGGCCTCGCGGCCCTCTTTTGCCTCGTCGGTCATGTAGCCAAGCCGGGTCGCTTCACCGGCGAACACCTGCTGGCCGACCATCCCATCAGTATCCATGTTGAAGGCGAATTTGAGCATCCGCATGGCGGTTGGCGATTTTGCGTTGATTTCTGCGGCCCAGTCGAGCGCCACGTCTTCGAGGTCTTCGTGGGCGACAACCTCGTTGACCATGCCCATCTCGGCGGCTTCGTCGGCCGAATAATCCTTCCCGAGGAAGAAGATTTCGCGGGCTTTCTTCTGGCCGACTTGGTGGGCGAGATACGCGGAGCCGAAGCCGGCGTCGAAGCTTGCCACGTCCGGGTCGGTTTGCTTGAAGATGGCCTTCTCGGAGGCGAGGGTCATGTCGCAGACGACGTGGAGGCTGTGGCCGCCGCCGACCGCCCAGCCCGGCGTGACGGCGATGACGGGCTTTGGCATGAAGCGGATGAGTCGCTGGACTTCGAGGATGTGCAGGCGGCCCGTGTCAGAGGCTCCGGCCTCGTCGCCCTCGTACTGGTAGCCGTCGTCGCCGCGGATGGTCTGGTCGCCGCCCGAACAGAACGCCCAGCCGCCGTCTTTCGGCGAGGGGCCGTTGCCGGTGAGGAGCACGCAGCCAACATCCGTCTGGCGACGCGCGTGGTCGAGCGCGGTGTAGAGTTCGTCAACCGTCCCGGGGCGGAAGGCGTTTCTGACCTCGGGGCGGTCGAAGGCGATTCTGACGGTGCCCTGGTCGGTCGCGCGGTGGTAGGTGATGTCCTGAAAATCGAATTCTGCAATCGCGTCCCAGCGGTCGGGGTCGAAAATATCTGAAACCATACGACCACTCGGGTCGGGCGGCGCAAAAAGATTCTGCGCCGCGGCTCGCTTACAGCGTCTCGGTTACGCGTGCTGTGAGTTGCTCGCGGAATCGATGGCTTGCCTCTGCGTCCGTCTGCACTTCGATGACGCGAGTTCCGGCCTTGCCAACAGACTCCTCGAACGCCTCGCGGAACTCGGCTCGACCTTCTGCGCGCACAAAGTCGAGGTCGTAAAGGTCGCCAGTCGGCTCGAAATCCAGCCCGTGTGGTGTCTTGAACTGGCTCGTAAACGGTGGGTCGAACGCCTCGATGGGGAGCATGTGGAAGATGCCGCCGCCGTCGTTGTTGATGAGGACGATGGTCGCATCCACGCCACACCGGGCGAGCGCGAGCAGGCCGTTCATGTCGTGGTAGTAGGCTAAGTCGCCGGTCACGAGCACCAGCGGGTCGTCTGTCGCACTGGCCGCGCCGAGCGCCGAACTCGTGATGCCGTCGATGCCGCTCGCGCCACGATTTGCGAGCGCCGTAATCGTCGCTTCGTGGGGTTTTCCGAAGCGATCTGCGTCGCGCACGGGCATGGAGTTTGAGACGAACAGCGTCGTCGGGTCGGGCGCGAGTTCGACCACATCAGAGAGCACCGTCCCTTCGAAAAACGCCTCCTCGTGAGCGGCTGCGACGAGTTCCCAGTAGCGGGTTTCCGCTTCCTCGAACGTCTGTGTCCACTCGCCCGCGTCCATTGTGAGCGCCTCTGAGAGCGCCTCAGCCACCTGTGTTGGGTCTGCGACGACGAGGTCACTCGCGGTGAACGTCGCCTCTCGCCACTCACCAACGGGGTCTACCACGAACTGGCGCGCACCCGAGTCACGGAGATAGTGTTGGAGCGTCTTTGAGGTCGGTGCGGCTCCAAAGCGGAGGACGACAGCCGGTTCGGGGAGGGTGGTTATGTAGGAATCGTAGCCGCCGAGAATTGGGCGGTCGGCGATGTGTGGCCCCCACCGAACCCGCGAGAGCGGGTCAGCGAGCACTGGGAAGCCAGTCGCGTCCGCAAGTGCGCCAATCGCCGTTGGGGCCGGGCCGTGGTCGTCTGGGCCGATGACGATGAGGCCGCGCTCTGCCTGCTCGAAGGTTTCTACCAGTTCATCGCGCGTCGTTGCATCGAGCGTCGGGCGTCCCTCTGCGACTTCGACAAACGGCCCGTCTCGGCCGGCCGTGGCGAGTGGGTACTCCTCTTCGAACCCATCGGGAACGTCGCCCGGAACCTCAATGGGGTCGAGCGGTTTCCGGAAGGGAACGTTCAGATGCACGGGGCCGGGATGGGTGCCTTCAGCCTCCGCGACCGCTCGCGCACAATCAGTCCGAAGCGAGCGCAGTTTGCGGTCTTCGACCGCTGGCTCAGGAAGGTCACGATACCACCGGACGGCGCTCCCGTAGAGTTTCTCTTGGTCGATGGTCTGGTTCGCGCCGCTGTCTCTGAGTTCGGGTGGGCGGTCTGCGGTGAGCACGAGCATCGGAACGCGCGCCTGCGACGCTTCGATGATCGCCGGGTGGAAGTTCGCGGCCGCGGTTCCCGACGTGCAGACAAGCGGCGTTGGTCGCCCGGTTCGTTTCGCCCGGCCAAGCGCGAAGTATGCGGCAGACCGCTCATCGAGGTGGGAGAACACACGGATGTCGGGATGGCGCGAAAAGGCGACGGTGAGCGGCGTCGAGCGACTGCCGGGGGCGATGCAGACGGCGTCGAGGCCAGCCTTTGCAAACTCGTCTACCAGCACGCGCGCCCAGAGGGTGTTTTTGTTGGGTGCGCTCATTCGAGTTCGTCCAACATCGGGCGGTATTTGAGCTGTACTTCGTCCCACTCGGCGTCGGGGTCTGAGTCAGCGACGATACCGGCTCCGGCGAACAGCGTCGCCTCCGTGCCGCGAGCCACCGCAGAGCGCAACGCGACGGCGAACGACCCATTCCCGGCGGCGTCGAACCAACCAACAGGCGCGGCGTACCACCCACGGTCGAACGTTTCGGTGTCGCGGATGGTCTGTTTCGCGCGCTCGGGTGGCAGGCCGCCGACGGCGGGCGTCGGGTGGAGCGCCTCAACCAGTGAGAGCACGTGTTCATCGTGGCTGAGTTCGGCGCTGATGGGCGTCTGGAGGTGCTGGACGGTTGCGAGCCGACGCAGGCCGAGTGGCCCGAGCGTCACGCTCGACGCGAACGGTTCGAGTTGCTCGCGGATGGTTTCAGCCACGACGTTGTGCTCGTGGCGGTCTTTCTCGCTCGTAAGCAGTTCCTCGCCGAGCCACTCGTCTTCTTCCGGTGTGTCGCCGCGGCCCGTCGAACCGGCGAGCGCGACCGTCGAGACCGTACGCCCGCGCAGCGAGACGAGTCCTTCAGGAGTTGCGCCGAAAAACGCTCCCTCCTCGTCAGGCGAGACGAGAAAACGGTGACAATCGGGATACGTGGTGGCGAGTCGGGCAAGTGCACCAGGCACGGAGAGTTCAGTGTCGAGGGTTGCGGTGAGCGCCTGTGCGAGGACAACTTTCGTGAGTTCGCCGCTGTGAATGCGCGAGAGTGCCGCTTCGACCTGTGCGTTCCACGTTTCGCGCGGCGTGGTGAGTTGCACGGAGGAGACGCCGGGTGGTTGGGTTTCGGGTTCGGCTGTCGGCAGCGCAGCGAGTGTTTCGCGTTCGCGTTTGAGCAGATTCGCCGCTGTCGCAGGGGTCGCGTTTGGCCCCGAGAGCGTGACCGTCAGATACGTTTTCGCGTCGGTCTGGGCGAGTTGCACTCGCGGGAGGACGAACTGGGCGTCGGGAAACCCAGCCCACGCAGAGTTGTCGTCTTCAGTTGGCCCTTCGTTGAACGAAAACCCCCCGAACAACCGCGGGCGGGCAGCTTCGGGGAGGCGCTCTGGGGTGATACTCTGTGAAAACAGTGTCTCTGCCTGCGTGCGAATCGCGTCGAAGCGAGTGGCGCCCGACGCGGTGAGGGTTTCTGTCGAACCGAAGGCGACGATAGACGGGGCGTTCGGCGCGCTCCACGTGAATCGTGGCGCGTCTGCGGTGTCGAGAAGGCGATGGAGAGAAACGGGCGCGACCTCGCAGGCCCGACTGACGAAGGTGGCGTCGTCCGCCGCGTGCGCCACCGTCTCGTCGCTGCGCAGGGGTTCCATTACCGGTATTCAGTGCTGGCGACTATTTAGCCTAACTATAGCGTTCCTCGTTCCACGGATTTGCCGTCTGGGAGTAGCCGCGCTTCTCCCAGTAGCCGCGCTCTGGTTCGGTGAGGAACTCGACGCCCTTCACCCACTTCGAGCCCTTGTAGGCATAGCGGTGGGGCATCACGACCCGAAGCGGGCCGCCGTGGTCGGGTTCGAGCGGCTCGCCCTCGTACGCCCACGTGAACAGCATTTCGTCGCGCATGCACTCTGCGAGCGGGAGGTCAGTCGAATAGTCGTCCATCCCGTAGAACATGACGTGGGTGGCGTCGTCGCGCACCTGTGCCAACTCTGCGAGCGTCGGGAACGTCACGCCCGTCCACGAACAGTCGAGTTTGCTCCACCCGGTGACGCAGTGAAAGTCCTGTAATTGGGTCTCGCTCGGTAGGTCGGTGAACTCCTCCCACGAGAGCGTGAGCGGGTTATCGACGGCTCCCCACACCTCGAACTTCCACGTCTCTTTGTTCCATTTTGGCGTCCCGCCCTTCGAGAGGACGGGGAACCGAGACGTCTCTCGCTGTCCCGGCGGCAGGCGTTTTTCACCGAACTCTTTGTAGACATTCGTCACGTCTCGCTCGCTCATACCCATTCTACGTGTCGGAAAGTCGTAAGAGTTGTCGAACCGTCGCGCACTGGGCGAGTTCTCATTGGCACCCGCGGACGCACCTCTCACGCTGTGCACGCGTCTTTTCTGGGCCACTGGCACGAACGAACATCGTCACATGTCTTCACGTAGCGCGAATCTCGTTCCCCGTCAGAGTTAAATACGGCTCCCACGAAGCGGCGACTATTCCGATGCCCAAAGTTGAGCTAACAATCCCGGAGCACCTCGAGATGCAGATTACGCAGATGGTAGAGAGCGGCGAATTCATGAACCGCGAAGAGGCCGTCCAGCAACTCATCTCAGCCGGGCTCAAAGCGTACAAGACGAGCGGGCCGATGGACGACGAACCGATGGGTGGGTTCGAAGACGACGGGATGATGGGTCACGAAGACGAATACGTCTTCTAACCCGGCCAATTGTGGTACCAGTTGTCAGAAATTCTTAAGCGGCGTTCTCGCTAAACACCCGCTAATGCACAAAGATGAACTTCTTCAGCTGCACGAGCAGATGGTGACTATCATGGAGAACTACTCGGAGATTTCGGGTGTAGACGCGACCCTCTTTGACCCGTACTACCAACTCGACGTCACGCCAGCCGATGTTCACAAGTCAAAAAGCGAGCACAAACACGCCGTCTTCGTCCTCGGTAACGCACTCGCGAACGCGATGAGCGAAGACGAGTTCTCGAACGCAGGCCGTATCGGCAAGCGTATGCAGGAACTTGCAGAAGACGCAGAGTCCAAACTCTGACCGGTCATCTCTCTCTCTCACCTTTCTTTCCAGAATATGATGAGTCGTGCGGAAACTATTTGCCGTTATTCTTGCTTTTGTGACTATGGACCAAACTACGGTCGAGCGAATCCAGGCGTGGGACGCTCGGTCGTTCGCACAAGGCTACCGAGGCCTGCATACGCTCGCCGACGAGGCGTTCTCCGGCGCGGTATCTGCAGGCGGCGCGTGGCTCTTCATGCTGAACGGCCGCGTCGTCGGCATCGCAGACGGTGATATTGCGGCGTTCGAGGACGCCTCCGGCACGGCGTACGCCGCGCCCCACTCGTCGCTCCCCCTGCTCTTGTTCATGCAACAAGCAGACGGCGAGACGCGCGCGAAGTACTATACCAACGACACACCGCTTCGTGAGGTGAACGACCAACTCACGAGCGGCAACTTCAGCGGCTACATCGAGCTGTCTGAAAACGTGCTGTCTGGCGACTACTACGTTGTCTACTACGCCGGGCGCGCAAAGAGCATCGCCTTTGTCGGCACCAGCGGTCGGATGCTCACCGACGACGAAGCCTTCGACCGCGCGGCCGACGAAGTCGGGATTTACTCGGTCAACGCGGTCGATATCGACATCATTGACCTGCCAGAACCAGAGCCAGAGCCGGAGCCGGAACCCGAACCAACGCCCGTCGCTGAGCCAGACGTTGTGGACGACCCTGAGCCAGAACCGGAGCCGGCGCCGACAGATGAAGCGGAACCCGACGCTGACGATACCGCTGAAGAGTCCTCCGTTGCTGCTGACGATGCACCTGCGGAGCCAACCATGGCTAACAGCGAGGCAGCGTCAGTGGAGGCCACCACGGACGTCGAACCGGAACCAGCGTCGGACTCTGAGCCGGAGCCAGCACCCGAACCCGACGCCGAGTCCGCTCCAGACCCGCTCGCAGAGCCAGAGTCACCGCCTGCGTCGCGCCTGCCCCGGTCTGAAGAGCGCGAACCCGCGGAGGTCAGCCGCGCACCCAGTGCGTCGAGCCTGAGCGCGAAGGCACTCGAAACGCGGACGATTCCGTCGCTCGACCCGGCGAAGACAGAAGACTCCGGTGCGCGCATCGACACCTCGAAGCGAGTGAATGAGGCGAGCAAGCCAGACCGCTCGCGCGTCCGCGAATCGGTGTCAGAGCGGGCGACGGGCACGCCAACCGCGCCGCCAAAGCAGCCAACAGCGTCACAGCCAGCTCCCGAACTCGAAGACCTCAAAGCCGAGTTGCAAAACCAGAAAAACGAGGTGACACGCCTCGAAGCACAACTCGAACAGGCCAGCACGGAACGCGATGACCTGCGCGCAGAGCGTGACGACCTCGCGGCAGACGTCGAGCGGCTTGAAGCCGAGGTGACGCGACTCGAAGACCTGCTCTCACAGGCAGAAGCGAGTGGCGCGGCCGTTGGCCGCGAACAGACCCTCTCGCCCACGGACGCCTTAGACGGCACGAACCTCTTCATCCGCTACCACACGAAGGGGAAGGCAACGCTCGAAAAGGCCTTCCACGGCGAAGCGAAGCCAGACGGGGTCATCGAGAACCTCCGTATCGAACACCACACGCAGTTCGACGCGTCGTCGGTTGCCGTAAACGGCGCGCAGTTCGAGACGTTCCTCACGAACACCGTCGAATACCGGTTCGTCGCGTGGACGATTCAGACGCTCATATTCGAGATTGCGGACACGCGAAACACGAACGCGCTTGGCGACCTCTACGAGGCGATTCCGAAAATCGACCGCGCAGAGCTGAACGCGAACGTCGGCGTGAAATACATAGAAAACGGCGAAGAACACCGCGAGCAGTTGAAATTCGACGTGGTGTTGCGCGACCGGATGGGCAACCCCCTCGTGGTCGCAAACTTCAACGATTCGCGCGACCCGGCCACCGAAGCAATGCTCGCGTCGCTCGTCAAACAGGGGACGCGCGTCGCAGAAACCTCGGACAGCCTGAGTGCTGCGTTCTTCGTCACGACGAGCTTTTACGAGCCAGAAGCGCTCGAAACGGCCGTCGATGCTGCAGGTGGCGGCCTGCTCAGTCGGGATAAGCGAAAGAGCTTCGTGAAACTCTCGCGCAAGCAGGGCTATCACCTGTGTCTCATTGAAGCACGCGGCGGCGAGTTCTATATGAACGTCCCAGAACTGTAGGGACGTTCAACGACATAGCTAAACGAAAGAGAGGCGTCTGCGCGTTGCAGACGGTAGTTGGGGTAGCTAGCGAAGAACGATTATGCGAGTTCGGTCGCGCCTTCGATTTTCATTCCTTCGAGCTTTTCGATGATCTGGTCGACCTTGCCGTCGAGTTCGGCGACGAACTCTTTGGTTCGGTCGGTTGTGATTGCACCTTGACTCGATGGCTCGATGAGGTTCTCCTCTTCGAGCACGCGGAGGGAGTAGCGTACTTTGTGGTGCGGGTAGCCGGTTTCGTTGGACATCTTCACGATCCCGATGGGTTCGTTTTCGATGACCATCTTCAGGACTTGAAGGTGACGTTCCAGCATATCGACTTCCTTCTCAAGTCGGTCTATCATGGCATTTGTTAACTTGTGTTTGAAGCTTTTAAAGGTTGCTGTCGCCACACCCGAATAGAATGGTAGATTCGGTCTTTGCGTGTGGCATTAATTAACGCTTCGGCTTGCGACACAACATGACACGTATTGTGAGTTTATCGCGTCGGCAATTCCGTAATCTGTTTACCCCGGTAACAGGAACTGCCGCGTATGACCGTAACCATCGTCGGTTCGCAGCTCGGCGACGAGGGCAAAGGCGGCGTCGTTGACCTCTGGGGCGACAATGCCGACATCGTTGCCCGCTACCAGGGCGGCGACAACGCAGGCCACACCGTCGTCCACGGCGGCGAAAAATACAAACTCTCGCTCGTTCCGAGCGGGGCCGTCCGGGGCAAAATCGGCGTCCTCGGCAACGGCTGTGTCGTGAATCCAGAAACGCTCTTTTCAGAGATTGACGCGCTCGCAGAGCGCGGCCTCTCACCGGACGTCCGCGTCGCAGAGCGCGCCCACGTCATCCTCCCGTACCACAAAGTGCTGGACGGCATCGAGGAGACAGCCAAGTCCGACTCCGACTTAGACGCCGGCACCACGGGCCGCGGCATCGGTCCGACCTACGAGGACAAAGCCGGTCGCCGCGGCATCCGCATCGGCGACCTCTTAGACCCCGACGTGCTCCGCGAGCGCCTCGAATACGTCGTCCCACAGAAACGCGCCCTCGCAGAGGACGTCTTTGGCGTCGAAACCGGCGCAGAGTTCGACGTGGACGCACTGTTTGATCAGTACAAACGCTTCGGCGAGCGCCTCGCTGAGGGCGACATGACCGTGAACGCGGGCGAGTTCCTCACGAACGCCATCGAAGACGGGAAGAACGTGATGTTCGAGGGTGCACAGGGCACGTCCATCGACATCGACCACGGCATCTACCCGTACGTCACCTCCTCGAACCCGACCTCCGGCGGCGCGTCCGTCGGCACGGGCGTTGCACCCACCATTGTCGGCAAAGGCGACGTCGTCGGCATCGTGAAATCCTACCTCTCCCGGGTCGGCACGGGGCCGCTCCCGACCGAACTCGACGGCGACATGAAAGCCCTCGCAGACCAGATTCGCGAGAAAGGCGGCGAGTTTGGAACCGTCACCGGTCGCCCACGCCGCATCGGCTGGCTCGACATGCCGATGCTCCGCCACGCAGAGCGCGCGAGCGGTTTCACTGGCCTTGCAATCAACCACATCGACGTACTCGCCGGGCTTGGCGACCTCAAAGTCGGCCACTCCTACACCCTCGACGGAGAGGAAATCTTCACGGTCCCACCGACCACCGAACAGTGGGCGCGCTGTGAGCCGACCTACAAGGAGTTCGCAGGCTGGGACGACGTTGACTGGAGCGCCGTCGCAGAAGACGGCTGGGACGCGATTCCGGACAACGCACAGACGTACTTAGAATACATCAGCGACGAACTCGACACCGACATCTTCGCCGTCGGCATGGGTCCAGACCGCGAGCAGACGGTCATCTTGGAGAACCCGCTCGAATAAAACGGAGCGGAGACCCGTCACGCTTTTAGCGATACCTTCCCACACGTTCAGTATGACCACGGGTGAGCTTCGATGAAGGAATCGCTGATGGACATTCTTTGCTGTCCGATGGACAAGAGCGACCTCGAACTGGAGGTCGACGAGCGCGACGACGAAGAAATCCTCTCTGGAACCCTTGTCTGCACCGAGTGTGGCGAGACGTTCCCAATCGAGGACGGCATCCCGAACCTCCTCCCGCCGGACATGCGGGAGGACATTGCGGCCTGAACCTTTTTCTACTGTCCCGTTGACTTCAGTGACGTGTCCGATACGCTTCCCGTGCACGTCAACCGCGGCCGACTCCACGCACTTGAGACACCGGACTCTTTTGAGACGGGCGGGACGTTCACCGTCAATCTCGTCAATCACGGCGAGCCGGTGCACGTCCACCTGCACTTAGACGACGCGCTCTCGGAAGTCGCCACCCTCGAAGCGGGGAACCACCACGTCAAATCCGAATCCACCCGGCCGGTTCGTATCTCCGTTTTCGACGGCAAGCGCCCCGTTCGCGGGAAACTCAAAGTCGTCTCCGCCTACGGTGCAGAGACGAAGTTCATCGACGTGAAAATCGCTGAGCCGACGGTCGAAAAACAACCGGTCGAGGTCGATGAATCGCTCGGGAAACCGGTTCCGAACCCGGAGTCATCCGGCGGGCTGTTCGAGGGCTCCACGTTTGAGTCGAAAGACCTGCCCGTGTTGATACTCGGGGTCGCCGCGCTCGTCCTCGCGCTCGTCGCGCTGCTCACCGCAAACAGCACGGTCTTCTTGTTTGGCGTGCTCGCGGTGCTCGCGGGCGTCCTCGTCGCGGTTTATTTCATTCTCTCGTGACGCTCACGATATTTGAAGTATATAAACCGTCCTACACCCGTCTGACTGAAATTTATAATCTCTGCTGAATTAGAAGGTCGTCATGTTTGGTGCGTGGCGCATTCCGCTCGGAGACCGAGTGAAGTCGAAAGCGGTGTTAGCGTGGCTGTACCTGTTTGCCTGCCTCGTTGGCCTGCTCATCGTCGATAGCCGAACAACTGTTACCGGAGTTACGTTCATGCCACTCATTCTGGCGGTCGCCGTGACGCTTGCGTTGCCGTTCTGGCCGCTGTTCCGGAAACTTCGCTAGCGCTCGAATCGCCCGTCGGTCAGTCGCTTTGCCCGCAGGTAGCGCGCCCGATACCGGTTTGCACCATCGTACACGTCGGCTTCTCGAATCTCAGCTACGCGCCCCTCCGAAACCGCCTCCACCAGTTCTCCTAACTGCTCGAACTCGCTCTCGGTCAGCGTCAACTCGTAGGTTTGCTCCGATTCCTGTTCGAGTTTCGTCCACTTTCGCGCCGCGGCGACGACGAGCGAACACGGTTCTCGACACGGGAACTCACCCTCACCACGCGGTACCGAGAGGGGCGTCTCTGCATCTTCGTCCCACTCGCGGCGTTTCAGGCACTGGGAATCGACACAGCACGCTTCGGCCACCCACTCGACCGCCTCCACCGGAAGCTCGTCGATGATGTCGTAGATTCCGGTCTGGCGTTCTGCGGTCTCGCGGAAGTGCGTCACATCAAGTTCGCTTTCCCGCTCTCGATACCAGTTTGCGACCGTCGCTGGGTAGAAAAAGTCCACCGTCCGCAGCAGGTCGCGCCCAGAGAGCGAGACGAACTCCCACCCACCGGCGAGCGTCGGCGCGGTCTTGAGCGGTCGATACCGACCATCCGCGTCGCGTTTCGCGATATCGCGGGCGTCGAGTGGGTCGGTGTAGCTGGCTAACGTTTCAGCATTCACGCCTGCATCTGTGACGTGGCACACGCGATACGTCCGCTCGCCCGTCTCAGTAATTGCCGCGGTGATGTGAAGTTCGCCCCACTCCGTAGAGAGACCGTCGCTGAGCGTTTCATAGCGGGTCGCCACGCTCGTCCCGTCTGCACCTTCCAGATCGCGCAAAAACGCGCGGCGTGCCGGGTCGTCGAGGCTTTGCCAGTAGTCCCAGTTCGACACGAGCCACGGGTGGTCTGCAGCGACGGCGTCGAACGCTTCCTTGCTCAGGCCCTCGTGGCGCGTCGCGGGCGTTTCGAACGTGTAGCCGTTCTCGTTCTGTGAGACAACGAGACCGTCACACGAGACGCCGTCTGCGGCGGCTTCTCTGAGCGCGGCGCGGTGGGGTTCCGTCATTGCCCACCTCCCACGGCGCGGGTTGCTTCACGCACTGTTTCAACGGCGTCGCCAACGGGCGCGCCCGCATCAGCGGCGCGTTCGAGAATCACGTCTGCCATCAGGCGCTCGGTACCGACCGCCCCCGAGTACCAGATGCGGTGGCCATCGACCGTTGCGGGAACGTCGTATCCCGTGCGGTAGTCGTCGGTGAGGCCCATGTCCTCGGGGATGTCCTCTTGGGTGTGGAAGCCATCCGCGATGAACAGCGGGACGACGACGATATCCTCCGACTCGAAGAAGTCGGTCACGTCGTCAACCTCTGGTTCCTCATCCATGAACAGCGCCTCGACCTCCGTGAATCGCCCGGAGTCGCGGATGCGGTCTGCGTGGTAGTGAATCGCCTTCGCGGAGTTCGCGTTGCGTTCGGTGCCGTGGCCGACGACGGCGAGACCGAAGTCCGGCCCGACCTCGGGGTCGCCCGTCACCGACTCTGCTCGACGAATTATCACGTCGGTCATCGACTCGTGGGTACCAACCGGTCCGCAGTAGTGCACTGTCTTTCCGGTGTCTTCACTCGTGAGCGTGACGTGGGTCGCGCTCAACCCGTCAGAGTCCCAGTCGGCCACGTCCCAGCCAGCAAGGCGCAGTTCCCGGGGAATCACCTGTTCGGTGAAGTAGCCCTCGCTGATGAACAGTGGAACGACGTACACCTCGTCACTTTCGAGCGTGCGAATGACCTCTCTGAACGACGGCTCTTCTTTCCAGAACGCCTCGCGCACCTCGTCGAACACGCCCGCGGCTCGAATCGTGTCCGCGTGGGCGAACGTCGGGGTGCTCGACTCCGCGTTCAGATGCGAACCGTGGGCGGCAATCACGAGCGCCTTCATTAATAACATCTCTTGGGAGAGGTCGGCCTTAGCGGCTTCGCCCGCGGAAACCCACACATGCAGGGGGAAATCGTTTGGTCGTTGCTTTCCTCTTTTCACCATGAAACTGCTTGACGTCACCCTCCGAGAGGGAGAGCAACGACCGGGGCGGCGTTTTTCGGTCGATGAAAAGGTCGCCGCCGCCCGCCACCTTGACGCGCTCGGCGTGGACTACATCCAACTCGGGTTTCCCGTCGCAGACGACCGCACGAAGCGCGTCGCAGCCAGGTACGACGGCACCGCCAAAACAACGGGTATCGCCCGCGCCATCGAAGGCGACATCGAAGCCACCGTCGACGCGGGCGTGGACGTTATCGACCTCTTCGCGCCGACGAGCGACGCCCAGCGCGAGTTTATGCTCGGTGACTCCCGCGACGACCTGCTTACGTCCATTCAGAAGGCGCTCGACGTTGCCCACGACACCGGCCTCGAAGTCCACTTCACCGCGATGGACGGGTTTCGCACGGACCTCGACTTTCTCACAGAAGTCGTCGAAGCCGTCGATGCGGAGTACGTCACCATCGCAGACACCGTCGGCAGTCGGACACCGAGAGGCGTCGAAGAAACGCTCACCGCCCTCGATACCGACCTCACGCGCGTCGGCGTCCACTTCCACGACGACATCGGCGTCGCCACCGCAAACGCGCTCGCTGCTGCTGACATGGGCGTTGGCCGCGTAGACGTGTCGGTCGCAGGCATCGGCGAGCGTGCCGGAAACGTCCCGACAGAGGAGTTCGTCGTCGCCGGATTGCTCGGCGAAGAGGCCGTCGAGTCGAACATCGACACCACGAATCTGCTCACCCACGCTCACGCCGTTCTCGACGCGCTTGGCGAGGACGTGGCCGACTGGAAACCCCTCCTAGGCGACCAAGTGTTCTCCCACGAATCGGGATTACATACCGCCGCGATGTTGGACGACCCGGCGCTGTTCGAGCCGTTCGACCCCGCAGCGTTTGGCGGGACCCGTCGCCTGCTGTTCGGCCCTGATACGGGACGCGGCGCAGCGCGACGACTCCTCACTCGTGCGGACGTCGAACCGACCGACAAGCGGGTGGCCGCGCTGCTTTCTGCACTTGGTGAAAGAGAAGAAGTGGAACTGGACGACGCGCTCTCGCTCGCCCGCGCGGTCAGATAGCGCCCTGTTCTCTGAGCGCTTCGATTTCTGTACTCGAATAGCCGAGGCTGGCGAGAATCGAGCCGGTGTCCTCGCCGAGCGTCGGCGGATCGTCCGAGTCAATCGGCGAGAACGCAGACGAGCGGATGGGAGAGCGCGGCACGTTCACGCTGTCGCCGTCGCCCTCCGCGACGTGAATCGACGTGAGCGCGTCCGTGGCCGCGAGGTGTGGGTCGTTACAGACCTCACGGATGTTGTTCACGGGCGCGACGGGGACGCCCGCCTCGTGGAGTTTGTCCACAATCGCTGCCCGGTCGAACTGTCGAAGTTCGACGGCGAGCAAGTCGGTGAGCACCTCGACGTTCTCGCGGCGGTCTGCGAGCGTCTCGAAGCGGCTGTCTTCGTGGAGCGAGAGGTCGAGCGCGCTGCAAAATGCACGCCACTGGTGTTCGCCAGATGGCCCGACAAACACCCACTTCTCGTCTGCGGTCTGGAACACGTCGTAGGGTGCCCAGTTCGGATGGCCCGCGCCGAGGGGTTCCGGCACGTCGTCGTAGGCTTGGGTGAACGAGAGCCAGTAGCCCATGAGCGCGACGGTGCTCTCGAACAGCGGCGCGGACACCTTCTGTCCCTCGCCGGTCTCTTCGCGTTGGCGGAGCGCAGCGAGGATGCCAATTGCGCCGTAAAGCGAGGCGGCCATGTCCGCGACGCTCGTCCCCGACCGGACGGGTGGTTCGCCGGGATGGCCGGTCACGCTCATCAGCCCCGAGAGTGCCTCTGCGACCGGGTCGAGGGCGGGATGTTCCTCATAGGGGCCTTCGTTGAACCCCTTTATCGAACAGTAGACGAGTTTTGGGTATTGTTCTCTCAGCGAGTCGTAGCCGACGCCGAGGCGTTCTGCTGTGCCCGGCTTGAAGTTCTCGACGACCACGTCCGCATCCGCGAGCAGTTGGTGGAAGATGTCGAGCCCGTCGTCGGTTTTCAAGTCGAGCGTGATGCTCTCTTTGTCCCGATTGACGTAGTTGAACGAGCTGTTGCCAAGCGGCGACGAATCGCGCACGAGGTCGCCGCCCTTTGGGTGTTCGACCTTGATGACGCGCGCGCCCATGTCTGCGAGCAACAGCGAACAGAACGGCCCGGCGATGATGTGCCCGAGTTCGAGCACGGTCACGTCTGAGAGAGGTCTGTCACTCATGGAAGCTGGGTTTGGTTCGCCGCGAGGTCGTCACCGAAGCAAATCGTCTCGCCGTTCTCCCCGAAGATGTAGCAGTCCTCGCGGTCGAACCCGACGGTGAGTTCGTCACCCGGTTGTGCGTCATCGACTTCGGCAGAGACCACGTCTACGCGAGTGCCGTCTGCGGTTTTGCCGTGTACCACCGATTCCGTACCGAGCGGTTCGACGACCTCTGCGGTCACCGTGAATCGAATGTCGCCGCCGGACGGTCGGAGATATTGTGGCCGGACGCCGAGCGTCACCGTCTCGCCGACGTGTCCATCGAGGTGGGAGCCAACGGGCAACCGAATGCCGTGGCCTTCGATGGTTGGGGTGCCGTCTGCGTCCGTGACCGAACACCGGAGCAGGTTGGTCGAGGGCGTGCCGATGAAGCCCGCCACGTACTCTGACTGTGGCCGGTGGAACAGCGTCCGTGGCGGGTCGAACTGCGCGACGTGGCCCTCACGCAAGAGCACCACGCGGTCTGACATGGTCATCGCCTCCGTCTGGTCGTGGGTGACGTAGACGATGGTGGTGTCCAACTCCTGGTGGAGGCGCTGAATTTCGACGCGCAACTCGGATTTGAGCTTCGCGTCTAAGTCGCTCATCGGCTCGTCGAGCAGGAGCACCTCCGGGTCTTGGACGAACGCGCCGCCGAGGGCGACGCGCTGTTGTTGTCCGCCCGAGAGTTCCGCGGGCATCTTTTCGAGTTGCTCTTCGATTTGGAGCACGCGGGCGGCCTCCTCGATTTTCTCGTCTCGTTCGGCTTTCGGGACGCCGTGAATCTTGAGGCCGTACCCGATGTTCTCGCGGACGCTCATGTGGGGGTAGAGCGCGATGGATTGGAACACCATCGAGACGTTCCGCTTCTGGGGCGGGAGGTCGGTCACGTCGTCGTCACCGAAGTGAATCCGCCCTGAGGTGGGCGTCTCGAGCCCGGCGAGCATTCGCAGCGTGGTGGTTTTCCCACACCCAGAGGGGCCAACGAGTGTCGTGAAGGAACCGGCGGGAATCTCCAGTGAAACGTCGTCTACTGCGACGTGCGTCTGGCCGAGTGTTGTGAACTCTTTGCGAACCGTGTCGAGTCGAATGGATTGTGCCATAGTTATTCGAGCCCTCCGACGCTGAACCCCTGCAGCAGGTATCGCTGGAGGAACAGCGCGATGAGGAATGGGGGGATGGAGATGAGCAGCGAGACGGCCATCGTCTCGCCCCATCCGATGGTGACGCGGTCTAAGAACAGACTCGCGCCGACGTTGATGGTGTACATGTCGTCGTTGCTCATGACGATACGCGCCATGGTGAAATCGTTCCACGCGACGGCGAAGGCGAAGATCGCCGCCGAGATGTAGCCCGGCCGGGCGACGGGCAGGACAACGTCCCAGACCGTCCGGAAGCGACTCGCGCCGCGCACCCACGCCGCCTCCTCAAGCGAGAGGGGCACCGTCTGGAAGTACTGCCACATGAGCCAGATGGTGAACGGCGCGGAAATCGCGGTGAGCGCCAGCGTGAGCGCGAAGTAACTGTTCAACAGCCCGAGGCTGTAGAAAATCACGTACAGCGGGATGGCGAGCACGATGGGGCTGAACATGTAACTGAACAGCACCGCGCGTGCTGCGATGGACTTCCCGCGGAACTCGAAGCGGGTGAGGCCGTAGCCTGCGGCAATCGCGATTGCCGTCGAGAGAATCGTCGAACTCGCCGTGACGATGAGGCTGTTCGTGAAGTAGCGAACCGTCTCGGTGGTGTTCAAGAGAACGAGGAAGTTTCGCGCCGTGAAACCCTTCGGAATCAAGTTCACCTGTCCGCCCGCGAAGGTGGCCGCCGGAGACTGCAGGGCGATGACCACCATCAGGTAGACGGGCACCACGACGAACGTCGTGATGAGCAAGGCGGTGACGTACAAGGCGATGCGCTGAAGGCGCTGTTGGGTTCGGTGGCCGAACCAACTGGAATCAGCGGTCGCCATCAGTGGGCCACCTCCGTTTCCGGCGCAAACGTACGGAAGTAGACCACAGCGGCCGCCGCGAGCAGGAAGAACATGATGCCTGCGAGCGCGGTCGCCTCACCGAAGTTCACCTCGTTGAACGCGATTTGGAACACGCGAATCGGGAGGGTGGTCGTCTCCTGCAGTGGCCCGCCGCGCGTGGTCAGATAGATGATGTCGAATTTATTGAACATCCAGATGCCCCGGACGAGGAGGATGATGAGGATGGCTCCTCGGAGGTGGGGCATGGTGATGTCGCGGAACGCCTGCCACGTCGTCGCGCCCTCGACGCGCGCCCGTTCGTACAGGTCGGGGTCGATGGCCTGCAAGCGGGCGAGCAGGATGAAAAACGCGAACGACGCGAACTTCCAGACGCTCGTGATGACGACGGCGGGCATCGCCCACGTCAGCGTCGAGAAGAAGGCGATTGGCTCTGCGATGAGACCGGCGTTTTCGAGCACCTGATTGAGGACGCCGATGTTCGGGTCTAAGATGAATTTCCACATGAAGATGACCACGAGCGTCGGCAACAGATACGGGAAAATCATCAGCGTCCGTAGGGCCGCCCCACCGCGAATCTTCTGGTTCACGACGAGTGCAAGCCCAAGGCCGAGCACGAGGCTGAGCCCTGTCGTCGCAATGGCGTAGACGACGCTGTTCCAGAGAAAGCCCCAGAACGTTGGCTCTGTGAGGAGTGAGACGTAGTTGCCGAGCCCGACGAACACCGGATTTCGCACCGGCTCTTGAAACAGACTCATTCCGAGGGCGTACGCTATCGGGACGACCCAGACGACGATGAAAAACGCCACCAACGGGACGAACGACACGAGCAAGAGCCACGTGCTCCCGTCTAAGTCGGGGGTTCGAAGGCGGTTTTTCAGGCTGACGCTCATCGCTTGAGACTACGGAGCTTTTCAGCGAGCCAATCGACGGTCTCCTCCGGAGATTTCCCGCCGACGAGCAGTTGGTCTGCGGCCTGTCCGAACACCTGGTTGCCGTAGCCGTCTGCGGCGAGCAGGTTCGGCGCGCCGCCGTCGCCCGTGGCGAGGACGGAGGTGAACACGTCCCAGTTGTCCTTGACGAGTTGGAGGACTTCTGGGTACTCGTTCAGCGTCTCGTTGTTTTTGACCGCGTCGCTGTCGAGCTGTTCGCGGCTTGGTGGGAACTGGAACAGCGGCGCAGAGAGCACGAAGTCGAAGAACTTCTCAGACTGGTTGAAGAACTTCACGAACTCCTGTGCGCCCGTCGTCGCTTGGCCGTCGTTTCGCACGAGGTGGCCCTCCATGTACGCCCACCACTTGTCCTGGGCCTTCCCCTGTGGAACGGGGAACGGCATCGGGCTGAACTGCTTCACTAAATCTGGGCGGTTACTGGACATGATGAGGATGGGCAGTCCACCTACGGAGACGCCCGCGGCGGCGTTTTCCTGTTGGAGCGCACCAATCGCGTCGCCCCACTCCCACCCGCTGCCGTTGGGCGAGTACTCGGCCATCTGCTGGACCCACTCGAACGTCTCGATGGCGGCGGCGCGGTTGTCGCCTTTGTCCACCGTGACCTCGATGTTGTCAGACGGCCCGGAGTAGATTTGGACGTCATTTTGCCAGAGGTACTGGGTCATCTGTGTGTCGGCGTTGTTCGTCTGCCCGGACTGGACGATGTACCCCTGCATGTCCTCTTCTTCGGAGACGCGCTGTGCCTCTGCCTGCCAGTTCTCCCACGTCTCTGGATTCTCGTCGTAGATGTCGCTTCGATACCACCCCATCAGCGGTTCGACCATCGCCGCCGCGAAGTAGGACTCGCCGTCTACGTTCACGGGGTCAGGGAGGTCGTTGTTCGCCACTGCGTCGGTGAGCGGCGCGAGGACGCCGTCTCGCTGGAGGCGGTAGGCGTCGGTCGAGGTGTCAAAGAGGATGTCCGGTGGGTTGCCCGCCGCCACCATCTTCTGCATCTCTTGGTCGGTCGAAGTCCCCTTCGAGGTGTACGTCACTTCGACAGTGTACTCTGATTGCTCTTCGAACTCGGCGATAATCGCGTCCATCACTTCCTTCGAATCGCCGCGGTCTGAGAGGTAGCGGACGGTGGTGCTCTCGCCGTCGCCTCCGCCGCCACCGCCGCCAAGACAGCCGGCGAGTGCGAGTGCGGATGCGGTCGCGCCCGTGCCCTGTAAGAATCGTCGTCTGGTGTGCTTCGCTGGTCGGTTGCCTGCCTCGTTAGCCATGGTTTGGTATACCATGGTCTACCATGAACGACTTTATCCTACAGATGTAGGTTCTTTAAGTACACTTCCGGAAACACGCGGGGGTTATCTCCCTCACGTAGACGGGCCGGGAGCAACGGGTGGGTTGCCAACGGCCACCTGCGTCGACGACTGGTGGAGCGCCTCGGTGAGGAGCTTTTTCTCGGCTTTCCGCAGGTGTTCTAAGAGCGTCGTGTGCGTGATGTCGAGTTGGGCGGCGAGCGTCTTCGCGTCGATGCGTCGAGGCCAGTCGAAGTAGCCCTGTTCTATGGCGGCTCTGATGACCTCCTCTTGTCGCGTCGAGAGCGAACTCGTCGTGTCGTCTACTGGCGTCAGGCGGCCGAGTCTGACACTCCCGATTTTCCGAAGGTCTGTAACGATGGCTTTCAGGTCTTCGCGTCTGAACACGATGACGTCGAACACGCGCTCGTTGCCGTTGACGCGGTCTAATCCGTGGAGCATGCCGTGATTTTCACGGATGATGGGCAACGCACCACATGAGCGTTTGGTGACGAGCAGCCCGGAGGTTCCGATACGCTCGACCTCGGTCACCATCTCGTCCTCGCGCAGGCGCGCCTCGAAGCGGTCGCTTCGTTCACCGGCTTCGATGAGGAACGTGATGTACTCGTCGTCCAGCACTTCTTCTTGCGTGACGGTGAACGATTCGTCTCCCTCGCTTGTGATTTTGCTCAGGACACAGTCACACTGCAAGTCGAGATAGAGGGTCGCGCGAAGCATGTGGTGTGTTCTCATCTCTCGACTAATGAGTATTTGCATCGATTCCACCGAACGACTAAATCATCGTGACCGAAATGAGACAGTATGTCTTCACTCGCCTCGGAGACGCGGGCCGCGGTTCGCGGGCATCCCTTTCTCCACTTCGCACTCAGAGCAGACGTTGTCAACTACACCGCCGCCGCTCGCTTTCTCGACATCGGTGACACGGAAGCCGTCACGGCCGCACTCCGTCGCTTCGCGGACGACTTGCCAGCGTTCGAACAGACGGACTGCGCCCCGCGCGTCTCGATGCAAAGCGGGCTTGGTGAGGGCGACTCAGAGGACGCACTGGTCACCGTTGGCGACACCCACCTTGTCGCTGGCGCGGGTTCGCTGACAGGCATCGTCGTTGCGGGCGACGTGTCAGTGACCGCACTGGGGCACGTGCTTTCCTGTCTCGCGCTCGCTGACATCGAACCGTTCGCTGCCGCAGGCACAGAAGGGACGCTCATCGTCGTCGTCGCTCGACGGGACGGCCCGACGGCGTTGCGAACGGTCGAACGGGAGTTGGAAGCAGTACCAGCGTATTGAGATACGAGAGAGTAATATTCATTTATGATACATATAGAATAGATATACTAATGGGTGATTCCATCCACACCGAGGAGCAGTTTCAGGCACTGATTGAGGGCTCCTCTGATATCATCGCAATTCTCGATAAATCGGGGGCAATTGTGTATCAAAGTCCCTCTACTTCACGGGTACTCGGCTACGGGCCGGGCGACCTTCTCGGCGATAACGCCTTTGACTATGTCCATCCCGACGACCAAGAGCACACCATCGCAGAGTTCTTTCGCGCGCTCGAGGACCCAAACTACATCCCGACTATCGAATACCGGTTTCGACACGCAGACGGCTCGTATCTGACGCTCGAATCTCGTGGCCAGAACCGCTTTGACGACCCGAACGTCGAGGGGTTCGTCGTGAACACCCGCGACGTGACCGAGCGGGTCCAACGCGAACAGACGCTCACCGCGCTCAGAGAGGCAACCAACCGCCTCATCACAACCGGGTCACAGCAAGCGGTCGCAAAGGCGGTCGTCACGGTCGCAGAGGACGTCCTCGGCGAATCGCTCACCGCGGTGTGGCTCAAAGAGTCAGACCCAGACCGCTTGACGCTCACCGCCCAGACGGAGTCGCTAGCCGATTTCGACCTCTATGAGAGCGTCCGTCCGAGCAACGGACTCATCTGGCCGGTGTTCCGCGCGGGACGGACCTACGTGTTCGACGATATCCAAACCCAAGATCTCGCCATCCCGGAAACGCCGATTCACAGCGCCATCATGGTTCCACTCGGCCACCACGGCGTGCTCGGTATCGGCGCACGGGAACTCGAGAAGTTCACCGACAACGACGTCGACTTCGCAGAGATTCTTGCGAGTAGCGCCACGGCCGCCTTAGACCGGCTCGAACAGGAACGCGAACTCGAATTTCAGAACCGTCGCCTCGACTTTCTGAACCACATCCTCCGCCATGACGTGTTGAACAGCATGTTCGTCATCCAATCGCGTGCAGAGTTGCTCCAATCCCACACCGACGAGGAGGGCGCACGTCACCTTGCGACGATTCTCACCTGGTGTGACGACATCGTTTCGATGACAAAGGAGATGCGCCTCATCGTCGATACCATGAGCGGCGGTGAGGGGAAACCCGTTGGCCCAACCAACCTCTCTGCGTCGCTGCGCGCGGCGACCGACAAGATTGAAAACACCCACGACGAGGTCACCATCACGACGCAGATTCCCGATGGCATCACCGTCTCCGCGAACGACACCCTCTCGCAGGTGTTCGACAACCTACTCGGCAACGCGGTGACGCACAACACAACCGGGACGCTCTCACTCGACGTGTGGTGTGAGGTGTACGCAGACGAGGTCATCGTCGCCATCGCCGACAGCGGTGGCGGCATCGCCGATGACCGGAAAACCGAAATCTTCAGACGCGACGTGAAAGGCTTAGAAAGCGGTGGCTCCGGACTCGGTCTCTACTTCGTTGATACGCTCGTTCGAAGCTACGGCGGAACAGTCTGGGTCGAAGACAACGACATGGGCGGTGCAACGTTTTTCGTCTCGCTTTCTCCCGCAGATGCGAGTGCGTGAACCCGCCACCGACGGATTCAAACACCTTTGCTCAGTATCCTTTGATAATGACGCTACACGTGACGAATACGCTCACAGGTGAGCGCGAGGTGTTCACGCCACAGAACCCGGACTCCGTTCTTCTTTATTACTGTGGCCTCACCGTCTCTGATTTCGCGCACCTCGGCCACGCCCGCTCGTGGGTGCACGTTGACGTGATGCACCGGTGGCTCGAATTTCTTGGCTACGACGTTCACCACGTCGAGAACTTCACCGACGTAAACGAGAAAATCGTCGCGCGAATCGGTGCCGACGTAGGCGACGACGAGGCGTCGGTGGCGCGCCACTTCATCGAGCAGACACTCGCCGACATGCGCTCGCTGAACCTGAAGCGCGCAGAGATTTATCCCCGCGTCTCAGAGCACATCCCCGAAATCGAGTCGCTCATCGAGACGCTCATGGAGAAGGGCTACGCCTACGAATCGAACGGGTCGGTCTACTTCGACGTGACCACGTTCCCCGACTACGGCAAACTCTCGAATCAGTCGGTCGAGGATTTGGAGTCACAGGGCGACCCGACCGAACGCTCTGAAAAGCGCAACCCGGCAGACTTCGCGCTCTGGAAAGCCGGAGAAGCCCACCCCGACGACGCTCCGCCGGGCGGCGACGTGTGGGACGCACCGTGGGGCGAAGGCAGACCGGGCTGGCACATCGAGTGCTCTGCGATGTCGATGACGCACCTCGACGAAACCATCGACATCCACGTCGGCGGCCAAGACCTCGTCTTCCCGCACCACGAAAACGAAGTTGCCCAGAGCGAGGCGGCCACTGGCAAGCAGTTCGCGCGCTACTGGCTTCACGTCCGCCTGCTCGAAACCGAGGGCGAGAAGATGTCCACGAGTCTTGGCAACTTCTCGACGGCCAAAGACATCGTTGCAGAGTATGGAACAGACGTGGTGCGAATGTTCCTCATGTCCGCCGCGTACAACCGCACACAACTGTTCAACGAGGCGACGTTCAGCGAGGCCGAAAAGCGCTGGGAGACGCTTTCACGGGGCTACGAACGCGCGGTCGAAGCCTGCGACAGCGTGGACGCCTCCGGCAAGGTCGTAGACGAGGCACTCAGAGCTGCTCTCGACGCAACCCGCGACTCGTTCACCGACGCGATGAACGACGACTTCAACACCCGCGAGGCGCTCGCGGCACTGCTCGAACTCGTCTCTGCGGTCAACCGCCACGCGGACGACACAGCCCAGTTCGACTACAAAGGCCTCCACGAGGCGGTCACGCTGTTCGAGGAACTCGGTGGCGGCGTCCTCGGCTTCACCTTCGGCGGCGAGCCAGAAAGCGACGTTTCGCTCGCGGGTGAGGTCGTTGACCTCGTGCTCCGGGTGCGTGAACAGGAGCGCGAGGCAGGGAATTACGAACGCGCAGACGAACTGCGCGACGAACTCGACGCGCTCGGCGTCACCATCGAAGATTCGGACAACGGCCCGACCTATCGCCTCTAACGTCGGTTGCGTCGACTTCCGTTTGTGGAGGGGTGGTACGTGCACCCATACTGATTGGTAGGCCAAGAGACTTATATGGAACAAAGAGTAAGACGCGCACAACAGATGATATCACGGCGTAGAGCACTTGCCCTGTTTTCGATGGGGGCAGTTGGTTCACTGAGCGGATGTATTGGCTTCTTGACAGGGTCGGAGGCGCTCAAATTCTCGGCTGAAACTGCGACAGTCGCCTCGGCGTCCCTCGACGAGACCGGCTACGAGAAAGCGCCGGATTCCTCCGGTGAGCAGACGGTCGAACGGTCGTTCTCGGTTGCAGACCAAGAACGGCAGGTCGAGGTCACGAACCACATCCAGGAGTACAAACGCAAGGTCGACCTCGGCCTCCTCGGTGAGCAGGAACTCGCCCGTTTCATCGTCCTCTCGACGCCGAAAGTTGACATCGCGGGCAAGACGTTCAACCCCGTTGGCGAGTGGTCTGCAAAGGAGTTCGTCATGCAGATTCAGTCGGCCTACAAGGGGCTGAGCGACATCCAACAGGAAGGCGAGCGCTCGGTTTCGATGCTCGGAGAGAGCCGAACGGTGACCAAATTCAGCGCCCGTGCAGAGGTCGCAAACGGCGAGAAGGTTGACGTGTACATTCACGTCACCGAAGCTGTGGGCGACGGCGACGACTACGTCGTCGGCATCGGCGTCTACCCACAGCAGATCGACGGCGAGCAGGCACGCGTAGACGAACTCATCGCGGGCATCGAGCACTAATTCGCGGCAATCCTTTTTGCGTGGGCCCGTGTCACGGTGCGTATGAACACCGTACTGGGTGCGGGGATTGCGATTACGGCTCTCAGCCTGTTCGGCTACGCCCTCGGCATCGTTGCACCCTACCCGGGACGCGAGCTGTCACTGACCGGTGCGATGGTCGGCGTTACCTTACTCTCTATTAGTTGGATTACCGGGGCGGACGCATGACCACCGAAGCGGTCGTTTTCGTTGACGGCGAAATCACACAATACGACGACCTTGACGCTGCGAAAGCCGCACAGGGAACGACATGGGTGAGGGCAACCGAAGCGAGCGAAGGGGAGCTGCTCGATGTGGCGGCCGTGTTCGACATCCACCCGCTCACGGTCGAAGACCTCGTAAACGACGTCCGCCCGAAAACCGAAGAGTTTCGCAACTACACGTTCGTCCTCATGAAAACCGCGCGGCTCCGGAAAGGTGATACGACGTTCAACGAGGAAATTCGCGACATTCCCGTTGGCGTCTACATCGGCGACGACTGGGTCGTCACGCTCTCGGCGGCCAGAATCAAAGCCATCGACACCACGTGGGAGGCAGTGTTACGCGAAGACGAGCGGTTGCTCGAACGGGGGCCTGACTTCACTGCCTACCGCGTCATCGACGGCATCGTAGACGGCTACTTCGACGTGTTAGACCAGCTCGAAGACCAAATCGAAGCCATCGAAGACGAGGTGACGACCTCGACGGACATCGAGACACTTGAAGCCATCAACGCGGTTCGCCGCGACCTGCTCTCGTTTCGGAAAGTTTCGTGGCCCTCGCGCGAAGCGGTGGGCATCCTCGCCCGCGGGGACCCGAAGCAAATCCAACAGCCCACAGAAAAGTACTACCGCGACGTGTACGACCACATCGTGCAGGTAGTGGACCTCATCGAAACCTACCGTGACCTCGTAAGCGGCGCGCGAGACATCTACCTCAACGTGCTCTCACAGTCGACAAATGACGTGATGAAAACGCTCACCGTCGTCGCAACCATTGTCTTGCCGCTCACGCTCGTCACGGGATTGTTCGGCATGAATTTCGCTGGCAGCGCCTACAACATGCCCGAGTTGCAGTGGCCCTACGCCTATCCCACCGTCCTCCTCGGGATGTTTCTCATCACGATTATCCTCGTCGTGTACTTTCGCGAACGGTCGTTTCTTTAGTTCGGTGTCGTTCGACACCCCCGATTGGGGGCGCTGTCGCTCACGACGAGTGAATAATTATCAAGAATCGATACTACTTACTTCAGGAAGGGGTCTGCCATGTGGTCAGTCGTGCGAGTCCACACCGCCGTCGCGCGAGCGAGGCGGAACGTCATGACACTGAAGGCAACCACGAGAGCGAGAACGAACGTTGCAAGCCCCGTTGTGGTTGTGAGCAGACTTCCTGAGAACTCTCCGATGACCGCGAGTGCGACACCGAGAAGCGAGATTGCTGAAAGCGTTTCGAGTGGTTCCATCGTGTGTGGTGAAGGGAACCTCCCCGGGGTTCATAAACCTGTCGCAGAATTGATAATTATGATACTGGTTGTCTAGGGTCTCCGTGTCATGGAAATCCGTGAGAGATGTGTTGGACAACGGTTTTGGTTCGGGGGTGTGATTGCACGAACAGTGAAACGTCCACTTGGTGTCATCTCGTTTTTGCTCGCTGCGGCGTTCTCTGTGGTCGCCGTCTTTGTAAATAGCCTCCCACCAGATGAGTTCATCATCAACGGGTTTCAGGCAACCGTCGTCATCGCAAAACTCCTCTCAACGTTGGCGATTGCGTTTCTCGCCTACGGGCTCTATCTGTTTACGACCCGGCTCATCAACACGCAGTTCGCAGACCGCAGGCGCCAACACGACATCAAAAATATCGTCCAGTTAGTGTTCATCGTCTTCGCGCTCGTGAGCGCCTTCGCCATCATCACCGAGCAGTGGGTTGGCCTGCTCGTCTCGCTCGGCGTCGTTGGCTTTGCCATCACCTTTGCGCTCCAACAGCCACTCTTCTCGTTCATCGGCTGGTTCTACATCATGGTCAAACGACCGTACCAAGTCGGCGACCGAGTGGCCATCGAAGGGTCGAAAGGTGACGTGGTCGCGGTTGACTTCTTCGTCACCACGCTCTGGGAGATAAACGGGGAACTCGTCTCCTCGAATCAACCCTCCGGGCGCATCATCACGCTCCCAAACAGCGTGGTGCTCTCCTCGCACGTCTACAACTACTCGTGGGAGGAGTTTCCCCACGTTTGGAACGAACTGTCTATCCAAGTGGCGTTCGAGACCGACCTCGATTTCGCCGAATCGTTGCTCGTCGACGTGGCCGACGACTACCTCGGTGACGAGATGGCGAACAGCATCGCAAACTACCGCGAAAAACTCGCAGAGACCCCCGTCGAATTAGAGGTGCGCGACCGCCCAACGGTGAACATCAAACAAGAAGAGTCCTGGGTTGACCTCCGACTCAGGTATCTCACGCAGCCACGGCAGGGCCAGCGCGTGAAAAACGACCTTTACAAACGGATTTTGACCGCGTTCAACGAGCATCCAGACCGCATCATGTTCCCGCTCGGGCGCAACCGCTAGAAGCGTTTTGCCGGTGGGGTGAGAATCCCAACGTATGACGGAGATTGTCCCCGAAGAGACCGCTCGCTTCGTTCGCGCACTCGGCCCGGACCCAGACGAGATTCTCGAAGAGATGGACGCCTACGGCGAGGAGATCGGGTTCCCGACGGTCGGCCCCGAAGTCGGCGGCTGGCTCCAACTGCTCGCCACGATGGTCGATGCGAGACGCATTTTCGAGTTTGGCTCCGGCTTTGGCTACTCCGCCTACTGGTTCGCCCGCGCATTGCCCGCAGACGGTGAACTCGTGCTCACGGAAATCGACGCCGATGAATTAGACCGCGCCCGTGAGTATCTTGAACGCGGCGGCTTCGCAAATTGCGCCCAGTTCGAACACGGCGACGCCATCGACATCGTAGACGCGTACGACGGCCCGTTCGACGTGGTGCTCATCGACAACGAAAAAGAGCGCTACAAAGACGCATTCGACGCGGTGCGAGACAAAGTCGCGCCGGGGGGCGTCGTCATCGCGGACAATGCAATGACGTCGGGGGTACAAGACTTCGAAACACTCCTCGCGTGGGCCGAGGGCGACGACCCGGCGATGGACGCGGGAACGCAGGGCATTGCGGACTATCTTGGGATGGTTCGGACAGACCCGGCGTTCGAGACGGCGGTGATGCCCGTCGGCGAAGGAATTGCGGTCAGCTACCGGGTTACCTGACGGTGCGCATGAGCGAGAAAATCTCGTCGCGGTAGGCAGTTGGTTGCAAGCCGAGGTCGATGTCGACGGTGACGCTCACGCCAGCAGAAAGCTCTTTTTTGATTGTCTCTGCGTAGTTTGTCGCCGGAGCCGCCCCGCCTGAAATGAGAATCGAATCGTCGTGATGCCAGATGGCGAGCCAGCCGTTGATGACGATGTCCTCGCCTTCGACGGTGACGGATTTCTCGTCGGTCACGTCGAAGCTGAACCCCTCGAAGGGGTAGGCGGCGGTGTATTTGATGAGGTCGCCCTCCTCGCCAGTTTCGGGCGTGAACGAGGTCGTCTCTCCTTCTTCTATCTCGACTAAGCCGCCGTCTTTGAGGCGTTGCTCGAAGTTGTCTTTCGCCGTCTGTTTGGTCTCCTCCATGACCTCCTTTCGCCCGGCTCCGGCGGGCATGTTGTCTAAGTTCGGGGAAAAATCCACCCGGCTGGCGAAGAAGACGGCCATTTGGGCGTCAATGGTGTCGAGGGTGCGCTCTGTTATCTGCGCGGTGAGGTCGCTGTCCTCGTAGGTGAGGGTGTGGGCGGCCGCAGAGACTGTCGCCCCGCTGTACGACTCGGTGAACATATTCTTGTCTTGTTCGTCGATGAGCGTCCAGCCACCGGATTCGAGTTTATCTTGTGACAGTTCAGGTGCCGGGACAGATGCGAGGACAGAACCGCATCCAGCAAGCCCGGTCAGCCCGACGCCAGCCGTCATGCCCAAGAACATTCTTCTGTTCATGCACATGTCGTTTGGAGTAATTCCTGATAGGTTTGCCGGTGGGAAAAATTGGTGCCACATGCTGTGACTGTTTGCAGGTCCCGCGGGCGTTGTGGTAACAAGAATCATAAGTCGGCGGCACTGTCTACTGAGTATGCCAGGTGGTACTGACCAGACCCTTCGACCATTCTTGTGGCGCGCAGAAAAGATGTATCCCGACCGCGAGATCGTCTCGCGGACAAATCGGGGTGTAGAACGCTACACGTACACCGAGTTTGCAGACCGCACGGCCCAACTCGCAAACGCGATGACCGCGGCGGGCATTGAGGAGGGCGACCGCGTCGCCACCTTCTGCTGGAATCACCACCGACACTTCGAGACGTACTTCGGGATTCCGACGATTGGCGCGCAGTTGCACACCATCAACCCACTGCTCCCGGACGAACACGTCCAGTACATCGTCGAGAACGCAGACGACCAGATTATCTTTGTTGACCCGTCGCTTCTGCCAAAACTCGAAGGTGCCGCAACGGACGCACCCGAGTTCGGCGGCGTCTCACAGTACGTTGTGATGGATTCTGAAGTTCCGGACACGGGCCTCGACAACGTCACGGACTACGAGTCGTTCATCGACGGCCACGACGCCGAATTCGACTGGCCGGTGCTCTCAGAAGACCAGCCAGCAGGTATGTGTTACACCTCGGGCACCACCGGCAAGCCAAAGGGTGTCGAGTACACCCAGAAGATGCTCTGGGCGCACACGATGATGACGCTCACGCCACAGGGCCTCGGCATCCACGACACCGACGTGGTGATGCCCGTCGTGCCGATGTTCCACGTCAACGCGTGGGGGCTTCCCTTCTCGACCACCGCTGCGGGCGCGAAACACGTCTATCCCGGCCCGTCGCCAAGCCCCGAAGACCTCGCGAGTCTCATCGAAGAAGAGGGCGTCACCATCACCGCCGGGGTGCCAACTGTCTGGCTCGGCTTGATGGACTATCTCAAAAACAATGACGTGGATATTTCCTCGCTCGAACAGGTCATTATCGGCGGCTCTGCGGCCCCTGAAGCCATGATTCGCTACTTCGAAGACCAAGGCATCGAAGTGCTCCACGCGTGGGGCATGACCGAGATGTCGCCAATCGGCTCCGTCGCGCACATGAAAGCCGGCCTTGAGGATGCGGACGACGAGACCTACATGGAAAAGCGCAAGACGCAGGGCCTGATGGTTCCCGGCCTCGAATTCAAAGTCGTCGGCGACGATGGCGATGAGGTGCCGTGGAACGGCGAAGACTTCGGCGAACTCTGGATTCGCGGCCCGACCGTGACCCAAGAGTACTACAAACGCCCCGACGCGAACGAAGAGGACTTCGAGGACGGCTACCTCAAAACCGGCGACGTGGTGAGCATTGACGAAGACGGCTACATGCAAATCGTCGACCGCGCCAAAGACGTCATCAAATCCGGCGGCGAGTGGATCTCCTCGGTCGAACTCGAAAATACGCTCATGGCCCACGACGACGTCGCAGAAGCCACCGTCATTGGCGTGCCTCACGAGCGCTGGCAGGAACGCCCGATTGCGTTCGTCGTCCCGGTCGAAGGGGCCGACGAAGCGGCGCTGAAAGACGAACTGCTCGCACTCGTCAAAGACGAGTATCCGAAGTGGTGGGTGCCAGACGACGTGGTGACCATCAAGGAAGTGCCGAAGACGGCGACGGGCAAGTTCGACAAGAAGGTACTGCGCGACCAGTATGCTGACGCCTCGATGTTCGAAGGGTCGGTTCCGGAGGACGCCGCACCGGAATAGCCAGTCTTTCGTTCAGCCACAATCATTATATATTTCCATGTAGTTTGTTAGCGAGTAGCACACAAACTATGTCGTTGAAAATCGTCATCGAACGTCGGGAACGCCTCCCCGTCGACGCATCCGTCTGCGATTTCGACCAACTCACCGAGGCGGAACAGCACGCCTTACCGCGGCTGTTGGACGGAGACGCACAGGGCAGAGACCTTTCGCCATCGCTCATCGGCGAGTTAGAACAGCGAGAATTCGTGAAGTTTACCGGCTTCTATCGGATTCGCGTCGTGAAACCGTCGGTTATGGCCACACGCCCCGTGCCTGATGTGCCTCGGCAATCCGCCTGAGGCCAACGATATAGGCCGCATCGCGCCACGACACGTCGCGCGTGTCGAACTCTTCTTTGACGCTTTCCCACGCCGTGTTCATCTCCGTCTCTAGCTCTTCGTTCACGCGGTCTAACGACCAGCGACGGCGGTTGATGTCCTGGAGCCACTCGAAGTAGGAGACGGTGACGCCGCCCGCATTCGCGAGGATGTCGGGGATGACGTGGATGTCGTTTGCTTCGAAGATTTTGTCCGCGCCGGTCGTGGTCGGACCGTTCGCGCCTTCGATGATGAGGTCTGCTTTCACGTTGTCGGCGTTGTCCTCGGTGAGCACGTTCCCGATGGCCGCCGGGATGAGCACGTCCACGTCAAGTTCGAGGAGTTCGTGGTTTTCGAGTTTCTGTGGCGCGTCGTACTTCATGACGGCTTCCGGTTCCTCTTCGTGCGTTGGCACGTCATGGGTGTCGAGGCCGTCTGGGTCGTAGATTGCGCCGTTCACGTCGCTCACGGCGACCACGTTCGCGCCCCACGAGTCGAGCAGGCGGGCGGCGTTCGCGCCGACCGACCCGAACCCTTGGACGGCAACCGACGTATCAGAAAGTGGCATGTCGTAGTAGTCACACGCGAGACGGGTGATGATGGCCACCGACCGACCAGGGGCTTCTTCGCGGCCGTACGAACCACCGATGACCGGTGGCTTGCCGGTGACGACGCCGGGCGTGGTCTCGCCTTCTTGCATCGAGTAGGCGTCCATAATCCACGCCATCGTCTGGGCGTCGGTGCCCATGTCCGGCGCAGGAATGTCCTGCATCGGGCCAATGGCGTCGCGCAGTTCCTGGGTGAACCGGCGGGTCAGGCGCTCTTTTTCTGCCTCAGAGAGCTTTTTCGGGTTGACGACGACACCGCCTTTGGCACCGCCGAAGGGGAGGTCCATCACGGCGCACTTCCACGTCATCCACATCGACAGGCCAATACACTCGTCCTCTGAGACGTGTGGGTGGAAGCGAAGGCCACCTTTGTACGGGCCGCGGACGGCGTCGTGCTGGGAGCGGTAGCCCGTGAACACGTCGAGGCTGCCGTCGTCGCGTTCTAAGGGAACGGCGACGCGGTGGACGCGGGCAGGGTGGTTCAGACGTTCGACGATGTTTTCGTCGATGTCGAGGTGAGCGGCGGCCTGTTTGAGTTGACGTCGGGCCGTGGCGAGCGCCGACTCGGAATCTTGTTCTGTCACTTCGTCAGTCTCCTCTCGATTGGGGGGTAGTGTTGTGGACATGACTTAGGTGAGCGCGCAGGGAAGCCCGCGTGCGTCTTGCCCGGCGTGGAGTCCCACGAACCGCCCTGCCGAAAACGGCGGGCGCTCCGCAGAACTCACACCATTGAATACCCCCTATCCACCGCCACCTAATAATATTAATGACCTTATGTTATATTAACACGCGCTAGGTGCATAGGTTCACACACTATCGTGCGACCCAATCATCCAATGAGAGCGCGAGTCACGAAAACTGACGGATTCGGCGCGGCCGCTCTGGCCCACCTGCTCAGTCGAGGACGGTGAAGCCTTCTGCGGCCAACAGCGCGGGCAGCCGGTCGCGGTGGTTGCCCTGCAGTTCGATGGTGCCGTCCTCAACCGTCCCGCCCGTTCCGAGTTTCTTCTTGAGCGTCGACGCAAGCTCTTTCAAATTAATCGCAGCGTCGAAGCCTTCGATGATGGTTACTGGCTTGCCATAGCGTCGGCTCTCCGTGCGAATTCGGAGTTTCTGTTCACTTCGAGCGAGGTCTTCACCGAGCCCAAAGTCGTCTGGCAGGTTGAGTATCGAGCTGAAATCGTCCTTTGCCACGGGGGAGGTATGGTGCCCGAGTACGATACGTGTTGCTAGCAACTAGCGTACCGTCTCACTCCCCATCAGTTTCGCCAAAAAACGGAGAACTCAGCGCTCGTTGACTTTGAGCACTTTGCCGGCCGCGATGGTCTGGCCCATGTCGCGCAGCGCGAACGAGCCGAGTTCGGGAATCTCAGAGGACGGCTCGACTACGAGCGGTTTCTGCGGGCGCATCGTCACGACGGCGGCGTCACCGGCCTTGATGAAGTCCGGGTTCTCCTCTGCGACCTCGCCGCTTGCCGGGTCGATTTTCTGGTCGATGGATTCGACCGTGCAGGCGACCTGTGCGGTGTGGGCGTGGAGCACCGGCGTGTAACCCGCCGTAATCACGGACGGGTGTTGCATCACGACGATTTGGGCTTGGAAGGTCTCTGCGACCTTTGGCGGATCATCCGAGGGCCCGGCCACGTCACCGCGGCGGATGTCGTCTTTGCCAATGCCACGGACGTTGAACCCGACGTTGTCACCGGGGCGCGCCTCCGAGACCTCTTCGTGGTGCATCTCGATGGACTTCACCTCACCCGTCGCATCCGAGGGCATGAACGTCACGCTCTTGCCGACTTCTAAGATGCCGGTCTCGACGCGTCCGACTGGGACGGTCCCGATACCGGAGATGGTGTACACGTCCTGAATCGGGACGCGAAGTGGCGCGTCGGTTGGCGGCTGTGGTTCTGGGAGGTCGTTCAGCGCCTCTAAGATGGTCTGCCCATCGTACCACGGCGTGTTGTCGCTGTGCTCAGAGACGTTGTCGCCCTCGAACGCCGAGGTCGGGATGAACGTCGCATCCTCAGAGCGGAAGCGCACCTGTTTGAGGAGAGTTTTCACTTCGTCTACGACGGTGCGGTAGTCGTCTTCAGAATAATCGACGACGTCCATCTTGTTGACGGCGACGATGAGTTCTTCAATCCCGAGGGTGCGCGCGAGGAACACGTGTTCGCGGGTCTGTGGCGCAACACCGTCGTCTGCGGCGACGACGAGAATCGCGTTATCCGCTTGGGACGCGCCCGTAATCATGTTCTTCACGAAGTCGCGGTGACCCGGCGTGTCCACGATGGTGAAATAATACTTGTCCGTGTCGAATCGCTGATGGGCGATGTCGATGGTGACACCGCGTTCGCGTTCTTCTGCGAGGTTGTCCATGACGTAGGCGAACTCGAAGCCGGACTTCCCCTTCTCTGCGGCCTCCTCACGGTACTGTTCGATGACGTGGTCTGGTACGCTTCCCGTCTCGTAGAGGAGGCGTCCAACCAGTGTGCTTTTCCCGTGGTCAACGTGGCCAATGACGGCCAGGTTCATATGCGGTTTATCTGCCATGGTAATCACCAACGACGTGGGTACCCCACGCGTGTCAATGTATATTCACCACGATTAACGAAAAACGTATCGTGCATTGACCCGAGAACGACCGTTATTGCCGCAGATGCCCTCTCTTACGTGATGGAACCAACCCTCCCACACCTCGACGGACCGCTCGCCTCCGTCATCGAGACCGTCTCCGCGTGGCCCGGAGTCAGCGCTCACGCCCACCGGTTTGGCGGTGTCGAGTTCAGGCTCGCGGGCCGCGAAATCGGCCACCTCCACCGCAACGGCATGACCGACATCCCGTATCCCAAACGCCTCCGTGACGCGTTGGTTGAAGCCGACCACACCGGCCCACACCATCTGTTTCCCGACTCGGGGTGGACGACCTACTCCGCCACCGACGACGAGGGAGCAGCCCGAGCCGTCTGGTTGCTCCGCGCGAACTACCTCTATTACGCGCTCATCTTCCGCAAAAAGCCAGACCACGAGGCCCTCGCAACACTCGATATCGATGCGGCACTCGACGACCTCGACCCGCCTGCTGGTGCGCGGGCGGTGTACGAGCCGCTCTTAGCTCGGACCTGAGCCCATGCCTCGACTCACGGCAACGGCACGCCGAAGTCGTACCGGATCCCGGTGAGTGCCTCCGACGCCGCCCAGAGTCTCGTCGCTACAGCTGAGTCCGCAATCGCGGGAAGCGAGAGTTCGGTTGGCGGCCCGCGCATCTCGAACAACCGACTCGGTCCGTAAAAGCGCCCGCCGACCACGTCGGGAGCCGTCGCCGCGTACAGCACGTAGCTGGCCCCTTGTGCTGGAGACACCCCAACGAGATGGTTCAAGAATCGATAGACGAGTGGCCGGACGCGCCCACCGTCCATCGAAACGCCGTGTGATTGCAGGTTAGTCGCCGCCCAGCCCGGGTGCGCGGCGACGCTCAGCACGTCGAGTCCGGCCTCGTCAATTCGTCGGTGTAACTCGACGGCAAACAGCAGATTCGCCAGTTTGCTCTGTGCGTACGCACCGTAGCGGTCGTAGGCGTCTTCGCTCTGTAAATCCTCGAAGTTGAGGTGACCCTGTCGCTGGAAAAAACTGCTTAACGTGACCACGCGAGCCGCCGTTGTCCGGGTGAGCAACGGCAATACCAGCCCAGTGAGTGCAAAGTGGCCGAGGTGGTTCACCCCGAACTGGAGTTCGAAGCCGTTTTGGGTCGTACGGTAGGGTGCGTGCATCACGCCTGCGTTGTTTACGAGCACGTCGAGCCGGTCGTGGCGCGCGGTGAGCGCGTCCGCAAACCAGTGAATCGCAGACAGATCGGCCAAGTCGAGTTCGAGCACTTCGAGCGAGGCGTCCGGGTGCGCGGCTGTTATCTCGTCGCTCGCCGTCTGCCCGCGCTCGACACTTCGACAGGCGAGGACGACGTGCGCACCCTTCTGCGCGAACGCACGGGCGGTCTCGAAGCCGATTCCGCTGTTCGCCCCGGTCACGACGACCGTCTTGCCAGTCTGGTCGGGCATTCTCGCGACCTCCCACCCCGAGTCAGTCATCGCGGGGGCAGGTGGTGGGATGTGTGCCACGAACGACGCATGGTACTCTCTGTGAGGCGGAGTCGAATGAAGCTATCTTCAGACTGTGTGAATCTCGTGTCTGTGGACTTCTCTGCCTCTCCGCTCCGCATTTTGCGCGCCTGCGCCGAGCTATAATAGGCTGGCCTCCCAACGAAACGCATGGACTTACTCGACGCCCGAATTGTCCCCGAGTACGCCCGTGACGTGAAAGAAGAGGCTCGCGCTTTCGCAGCAGAGTACATCGCGCCAAACGCAGCAGAGGCCTTCGAACGCGGTGAATATCCGTGGGAGATATTGGAGGCCGGCCAAGAAGCCAACTTGATTGCTCAGGATATCCCCGAAAAGTACGGTGGTCGCGGGCTCTCGTTGCACGAGACGCTCGCGATTGCAGAGGAGTTTTTCAAAGCCGATGCTGGCATCGCCCTCACCCTCCAACTCGCCAGTTTCGGCTGCGAACTCGTCTACGAGTACGGCAGCGAAGAACAGAAAGAAACCTTCCTCCGGCCGGTCGCAGAGAACGAACAAATCTCCGGCCTCGCCGTCTCAGAACCCCAGACTGGAAGTGACCTCGCCGGGATGACCACCACCGCCGAAAAACGCGACGGAGAGTGGGTCTTGAACGGGGAGAAGTACTGGGTTGGCAACGCTGTCGAAGCCGATTGGCTCACCATCTACGCGAAGACCGGTGACGGCGACGACCGCTACGGGAACTACTCGTTGTTCATCCTCCCAACCGATGCGCCCGGCTACGAGGCAGAACACATCCCCGAGAAGATGGGGATGCGCGCCTCCAAGCAAGGCCACATCGTCTTAGACGACTGTCGCATCCCGGAGGCGAATCTGGTCGGCGTCGAGGGAGCCGGGTTCTACATGCTCGCCGAGTTCTTCAACCACGGCCGCATCGTCGTCAGCGGCCACGGCCTTGGCCTCGCAGCTGCCGCCATCGAAGAGGCGTGGGAGTTCACCCACGACCGACAGGCGTTCGGCCGCGACGTGAGCGAGTTCCAAGCCGTCCAACACGACCTCGCCGATATGCGCCTCGAGTTCGAAGCCGCGCGGTCGCTCACGTGGCGCGCAGCAGATATGGTCGCCGAACAGGAGAACTCCGGCTTCTGGGCAGCCATGGCGAAGACGAAAGCCACAGAGACGGCGGTTTCGGTGGCAGAACGCGCCATGAACCTCCACGGCGGGCGTTCTGTCCTCTCAGAGCGCCGCATTGCCCGTGTCTACCGCGACGTGCGCATCCCCGTCATCTACGAGGGAGCGAACGCCATCCAGCGCAACCTCATCTACCGGCAGGGCTGAGCTTTTACTGACAGCGGTTCAAGGGGTTTCATGGGAGCTACGTCCCTTACCCTTGTCGACCGGGGAACCATCAGCGCAGACCTGAACTTCGTCTTAGACGGCTACGTCATGGGAACCGCAGCCGAGCCGACTCCGGAGCAGGCCTACGAAGACTTCGCCGTCTGGAACCTCGTTATCGACCACCCCGACGCGACGATTCTCTGGGACACAGGGCCACACCATGACGCCGCCGCTGGCTACTGGCCAGCCCCGCTCTATCAGGCGTTCACGCCGAACAACCCCGCAGGTCACCGCCTCGACGACGACTTAGACGCCGCTGGCTACGACCTCGCGGACATCGACGCCGTCGTGATGAGCCATCTCCACTTAGACCACGCGGGCGGTCTCCACCACTTCGCCGGGACGGACGTCCCCATCTACGTCCACCGTGCGGAGATTCCGTTCGCCTACTTCAGCGCCAAAACGCCGGAAGGCTCTGTGGCCTATCTCGCGAGCGACTTCGACCACGAGTTGAACTGGCAGCTCATCCACGGCCACCGACACACCTTGTTCGAGGGAATCGAACTCCACCACCTCCCCGGACACACGCCCGGCTTGCTCGGGGCACTTCTCCACCTCGAAGACGAGTCAGTCATCGTCGCCGGTGACGAGGTGTATCTGCGCTCGAATTACGAAGAAGCGTGGCCCATGGCGACCAGCCTACTCTGGGACAACCGGGCGTGGGAAGACAGCCTCCATCGCGTGCGCGAACTCCAACGCCAACACGACGCAACCGTCCTCTTTGGCCACGATTTGTCGCAGTTCCACGACCTCCAAGAACGCTGGGGGTAGTCACAGAAACAGTCATGCTGTCTGGACACATCATATAGTATGACTGTCAGTAGTTCTGTGGAACCGGCAGGGGGGTAAACATGAAAAAACAGGGGATACGCTTGGTGGTTGGGTCGGTCGCATTCGGGATTGCGTTGTACGTGTTTTGGCTCTTGTTACGCGGGCCGTTTTTCACGGATCAATTTCTCGCGCCGCTCGAGATGACAACGGCGCTCATCGCATTTATTCCATCGACGTTCACCGCGGTGTGGGGGCTTTCGCCCCTCCTCAACGATTAGTCGTCCGCTGGAACGCCGCTTCGAGCTGACGCGTAGGTTGGCATACCGCGGTTGAAATAGCGGTCCCACACGACGAGCGTCGACGGGAGAATGACCATCGAGGCAATAAACGAGTACACGACGCTGAGCGCTGTGAGCGTCCCGAACTGGCCAATCGCGGGGAATACAGAGAGGAACAACACTCCAATCCCGAAGACGGTGGTGAGCATGCTTCCGGTGAGTGCGCCACCCGTGCCAAGCACCGTCCGTTCGAGCGCGGGCATCGTCGCTCCCTGCTCGTCGAGTTCGTCCACAAACCGGTGGACAACGTGAACGGAGTAGTCGATGCCAAGCCCAATGGTGATGGCGAGAATCGTCGCCGTGAAGGCGTTAAACGAGATGCCAAGATAGCGCATCGTCCCCGCCAACAACGCGACGGTAATCACGATTGGCACGACGTTCGCGAGGCCGAGCGACGGCCGCCCTTCGAGCACCCAGAAGATGAACATGAGGAAGACAATGGTGCCGCCAAGCGCCACCGCGAGACTCACCAGCGCCGAGTTGAGGATGAGGTCGGAGATGGCTTGGAAGACGATGGTGCCCCCCGTCGCGGTTGCTGTGTAGCGGAACTGGGACGCAAGCGCATCGCCGTCTGTGGCGATCTCTTTCTGTGAGGCACTCGACTTCACCGAGTAGACGGCGCGGGTGCTCCGGCGGTCTTCACTCAGGTAGCGAAGCGTCTCCTCACGTGAGGTGGAACTGAGCAGGTAGTCGTACACCTCGCCTAAGTTATTGTCTGGAATCCCGTTTCCGTCCATGTCGTTTCGGGCGACGAGTGCAGCAAACTCAGGGTCGCTCGCCGTGCGGCTCTGGATGACGGTGATGAGGCTTTGGCCCTCTGCGTGTCTGCCGTCGCGGATGAACGACGACGGCGGGTCAACGCTCCCGCGGTGGAGCGCTTCCAACGCGAGGTCCTTCTCCATTGGCCCCTGTATGTATATGGTGACAGAACTGTCCTGACTCGCCTCGAAGTTGTCTTCTAAGAAGTTGAGCGTCCCGACGATGGTGTACTCGCTTGGCTTGAACGGCTCTGGAAGCTCTGAGAGATATACCGGCGTCTCTTCTGGTGGCAAGAACTCCTCTTGGGTGAACGAGGTGTCGATGCCGGTCGCGTAGTACGCAGAGCCGAAGCTCAGCAACACCATGACGACGAGGAAGGCCCGTGGCGCACGCTTTGCGATGAACACCCCACCGGTCAGCGCGCGGCCAAGGCGCGACCCTTCGCTGCCGAGTGGCGTCTGGCTGAAGGTTGGAATCGGATACTTCGTGCGCGCTCTGTCGAGCGAAACTTTCGCAGACGGGAGGAAAATCCCGAACACGAGGAAGGTGAAGATGATACCGACACTCGCAACGATACCGAAGTCACGAATCGGGAGCAGTTGGCTCGTCAGGTTCGACATGAAGCCGATGACCGTCGTCGTCGTGACGATGAAGAAGGCAACGAGGAGCTGTTTTCCCGTCACCGTCATCGACTCGTCGATGCCCTTGCCCGTGACGCGCTCTTCGCGGTAGCGATTGACCGCGTGAATCCCGAAGTCGATACCCACCGCCAACATCAGCGGTGGGACTGCAATCAAAATCTGGTTGAACGCAATCCCTGCAAGTCCCATAAACCCGAACGTCCAGATAATCGCCATCGCAAGCGAGATGACACCGAGCAGCAGGTCCATCAGGTCGCGGTAGGCGAACACGAGGAAGAAGATGATGAAGATGACCGCCGCGGGCACCACGATAATCATGGTATCGACGATGACCGAGGAGAACTCATCGGAGATGATACCGCTCCCGAACACGCGGATGTCGCCGCCTTGCTGGGTGGCAATGCGGTCCATCTCGACTTGGATGCTCGTGAGCGGTGAGGCACCACCGGTCCCGGCCCCTTGACTCAACTCAAGTGGCAGGTCGTGTTGGACGACGGCGATGGTCGAGGAGGCGTACGCCTCGTTTGGGTTGAAGTCGTTGCTGAGCAAGCCCTCGAAGCCGGGACGAGACGCTGCGGTCCGAACGGCCGTCCGAAGCTGGATTGGCGTGGCGCGTTCGAGCGTCATAATCTGGGTTTCGAGCGTCGTCGCGTTCGGATTTATCGTCTGAGCGACGATAGCCGCAGCACTCGACGCACTCGAAATTCGCAGGTGTTCGCGGTCGCGCATCTGTTCTTGGGCGCGCAACATCCGCAACATCCCTTGTTTCGAGAGGACGTTTTCGTTCGTTTGGATGAGTTGTGTGCTGCCGCCGCCTGTCGAGAACGCGGGTGAGAACTCGGTGTTGATGGCTTGGAGCGCCTCTTCTGCCGGAACTTCCTCTGCGAACTGTTCTGTTCCAGCTTCCGTTTCGACGCTGCTGAGGCCGACAGCAAACAGCGCGCTCACGACGAGGAACGCGAACACGACTTGCAGCGACCGCTCAACGATGAGGTGGTCAGCCCAATCGAGGAGGCGGCTCGTGTCCATTATTGCCGCCGGTAGAGGACGTAGAGACCAATCAATGCAATTGCGAGTGCCCCTGCCGCGATGGGGATGACCGGGAGGCCACCGTCCTCTGGTTCAGTAACCTGCACCGGCAGTTGGTAGGTGTCAGAGAGTTTCGTATCGCCCTGCTGGTTGTCGTACTGGAAGTCCATTGAGATGGGGTAGTTCTTCTCTAAGGCTGCCGCGTCAGCGCTCACAGCGAACTCGATGGTCGCCGTCTCGCCGGGTTCGAGCGACTGGATGAACGCCTCATCGTCGCTCGTCGAGAGTGGGCTGTCTGCGAACAGTTTTGCCGAGATGTCGGTGAGCGTCTCGTCGCCGTTGTTGGTCACGGCGACTTCGAGGATCGTACTCTGTCCGCCGGTGACTGTGGCGTTCACTGCAGCAACGCTGAACTCCTTTTTCTTCTCGCCAACGGCGACCTGCGTGTCGAGCGGGTCGCTCTGGCGTTTTTCGCCCTCGTTGTTGCGGTACTCTAAGTGGAACGTGAACTGGCGTGGACCAGCACTCGCTTCTTCACCCACTTCGATGTCGAAGGCGAACTCGCTTGCTTGGCCAGGTTCGAGCGTTCCAAGCGCGACTTCCGTCTCAACTGGATTCAGATTCTGCGTCTGGGTATCGATGACGAGCACGGCGTTCCTTGCGACGATGTCGCCGGTGTTCGCAATCTGGCCGCGAATCGTCCCCTCAGCATCGACGCGCAGGTTGCTCTCTACGTTGCCAATGTCGAACTCCTGTGCGCCGCTCGGAACGAAGCCAGTGGCGAGTGGGCTCGTTTGGACCTGCTCGCCCTCTTCGTTCTCGTAGGACACCGTTGTCTGGAGCGAGTACGACCGGCGCTCTGCGTCGTCTGCGACGTTCACGCGGTAGGTAACGGATTTTGTCTCACCCGCGGCCCACGAGCCGACGAACGACTCTGCGGTCTGTGCGCCCGCACCGAGCGTCACGTCCGAGTTCGGTGACTGGACGGAGATGGTTGCGTCTTCTGCCGGGGCACTCCCGACGTTTTGGACTTCGACCGTGACTGTGCCGGAGTCTCCGACCGAGGCGTCACTCGACGTGCCAACGACTTCGAAGCGCGACTCCTCTTCGACCACGATGGTCACGTCGTGGGTTTCGCTCACGCTGCGCTGTTGTTGGGCGAACGGACTGCGGTCTGAAATCTGGTTGGTGTACGTGTAGGACACCCGAATCGGGATGGTGTAGGTGCCGGGTTCTGCGTCTTCATCGACGACGACGGAGAACGGAATTGGCGGACTCGTCCCTTCGGGGACGGAGCCAGCAGCAACTTTGCCGGATTTAATCGTAATCGGCGCGTTGCTTTCACGCATTTCGAGCGTCGTTCCGCGTGCGGTGGTGACCCGCGCTTCGTTTGCAGGACTGCCGCCGCTGTCGATGTCTCCAGTGTTCTGAATCGTGACCGATAGCTGGGTTTCCTCACCTGGAGTCACGCGATTATCTGCGAGATACAAGTCGAGGTCTGGTGACCCACGAACCGACGCCGCAACGACGCCAGGGGCGACTGCCGCGACGAGTAGCATGCATGTAATGACAAGAACCCGCTTCATCTGTTCCTCCAGAATTCACTGTGTATACCCAGCGATTGCATGCGGAGAATGTCGTACCCTGTACGTATAAGGTGGTGTGAACGATTACAAACTTGAAAATCGTTTGTTTGCGTATGAGCCGCTCAAACGCCGGATTTCGTAGTCATTCGGTTCAATCACACTGGCTGTCAAATCAGCGGATTCACACGACCTGAAACCGGCGTCGAGAATGCAGAATACATAGATAGATGGCGTTATACAGGTCTATTCACGGCGTGTGTTCCTGGGTTATCTTTCGTGTTAATATATACCAATACCTCATAATTAATCTGTGCCAATGGATGGCAAATTCTTTAATCACAAGGCTTCAATCTTCGCTATGGCCCACACAGGCGCCGTGATTTCTCAATGACTGAGGACCTTGTATGGCGAATCGCTGGTGGTTCGGGGGACGGGATTGACTCGACCAGCCAGAACTTCGCAAAGGCCCTGATGCGTGCAGGTCTGCACGTATTCACGCACCGTCACTACCCATCGCGGATTCGCGGTGGTCACACCTACGTCGAAGTCCGCGCAAGCGAAGACCCCGTCAATTCGCGCGGCAACGGCTACAACTGCCTTCTTGCCCTTGGTGACTCCTTCGCGCGCAATCCAAAGGAGAACGCCATCTACGGCAACGAGGAGATCAAGCCACTCGCAGAGAACTTAGACGAACTGAACGAAGGCGGCATCATCATTTACGACGAAGGCCTCGTTGACGTCTCCGAAGTGCCGAACTTCGAAGCGCGCGCAGAAGAGAACAACTGGCACGTCTACCCGATGGACCTCCGGTCACTCGCCCGCGAGCACGGCCGTGAGGTCATGCGCAACACCGCCGGGGTTGGGGTAACTGCAGCACTCCTCGACATCGACCTCACATACATTGAGGAACTCATGCGCAGCGCCATGGGCGGCGACGTGCTCGAAGCCAACCTCGACATCCTGCAGGAGGCCTACGACATCATCTCCGAAGAGGAGTTCACCCACGACCTTCGCGTCCCGACGGGTGACCACGACGAAGACCAGCTCCTCATCTCGGCGAGCGCGTGTATCGCCTACGGCGCGCTCGACGAGGGCTGCCGGTTCATCTCGGGCTACCCGATGACGCCGTGGACCGAAGTGTTCACCATCATGTCGCAGAACCTCTCGCAGTTCGGCGGCATCTCTGAGCAGGTCGAAGACGAAATCGCCGCCGCGGCCCTCGCCATCGGTGCCAGCCACGCTGGCGTCAAGGCAATGAGCGGGTCGTCCGGTGGCGGCTTCGCCCTGATGGGTGAGCCACTCGGCCTCGCAGAGATGACCGAAACGCCGGTCGTCCTCATCGAAGCAATGCGCGCAGGCCCATCCACGGGGATGCCAACGAAGCCGGAGCAATCTGACTTAGAGTCCATCCTGTACTCCAGTCAGGGTGACTCGAACCGCATCGTCTTCGCGCCCGGCAACGCCGCAGAGGCCTACGACCAGACGCGCGAGGCGTTCCGCATCGCCTACGAGTACCAGATTCCGTCCATCATCGTCATCGACCAGAAGGTTTCCGGCGAGATGGTGAACGTAGACGAGTCCTTCTTCGACCGCGAGCCGAACCCAGACCTCGGCTCCGTGCTCACGGAAGACGAAATCGCCGAGGCTGCCCACCACGAGTCGGGCAAGTTCAAGCGCTTCCTTCACGACACCGAAAACGGTGTCAGCCCGCGCACGATTCCGGGCCAGAAGGGTGGTCGTTTCCTCGCAGCTGGGAACGAGCACTCAGAGGAGGGGCACATCAGCGAAGACCCAGTCAACCGCATCAACCAGATGGCTCGTCGCGCCCAGAAGCTCGACTCCATCCGTGAGGACTTAGACTCCCAAGAGTCGAGCAACCAGACCACGTTCGGTCCGGAGGACGCAGAGTACGGCATCATCACGTGGGGCTCCCAACAGGGTGCCGTCATCGACGCCGTTTCCACGCTCAACGACGCGGGCCACTCGGTCAAAGGCCTCGGCGTGAGCGACCTGATGCCGTTCCCGAAGAACGACCTCGCTGCGTTCTTAGAGAGCGTCGACAAGGCTATCGTCGTCGAAATGAACGCAACCGGTCAGTTCCGCGGCCTCGCCCGCAAGGAACTCGGGCTGTACGGCGAGAAGATGTCGAGCCTTCTGAAGTTCGACGGCAACCCGTTCATCCCGCGTGACATCGTCACGGCGTTCGAAGAGACAATCGTCGAAGGCAAGGACGACGTTTCGAACGAGCGGACGAAGTACCTTCCAGAAGCAGGTGTTACCCAATGAGTGTATTCAGCGCAATCGGTGAAGAGCGCGAGATTGACAGCAACGAGTTCACGCCCGGCATCGAACCGCAGGCGACGTGGTGTCCAGGCTGTGGTGATTTCGGTGTCCTGAAGTCACTGAAACAGGCCATGCCCGAAGTCGGGCGCAGTCCCGACGAGGTGCTCATGGTCACCGGTATCGGCTGTTCGGGCAAGCTTTCGTCGTACTTCGAGAGCTACGGATTCCACACCTTACACGGCCGCAGTCTGCCAATCGCCCGCGCGGCGAAGCTCGCAAACCCCGGCCTCGAAGTCATCGCCGCTGGCGGTGACGGTGACGGCTACGGGATTGGTGGCAACCACTTCATGCACACCGCCCGCGAGAACCACGACATGACCTACATCGTGTTCAACAACGAGATTTTCGGCCTCACGAAGGGCCAGACCTCGCCAACGAGCCCGAAAGGTCACAAGTCGAAGACCCAGCCCCACGGCAGCGCGAAGGACCCAGTCCGCCCACTGTCGCTGGCGCTCGCCTCCGGTGCGTCCTACATCGCCCGCACCGCCGCGGTCAACCCGAATCAGGCAAAGGAAATCATCAAAGAAGCCATCGAGCACGACGGCTTCGCCCACATCGACTTCCTCACCCAGTGTCCAACGTGGAACAAGGACGCCCGCCAGTACGTCCCGTACGTGGACATCCAGCAGTCTGACGACTACGACTTCGACATCCACGACCGCCGCGAAGCCGCGGACATGATGTTCGAAGCCGAAAACGCCCTCCACGAAGGAGAGGTGCTCACCGGCCGCTTCTACGTCGATGACGACCGTCCATCCTACCAGCAGGAGAAGCAGGCAACCGGCGAAATGCCAGAAGAGCCGCTCGCAGAGCGCTACTTCGACGAAGACTACGAGTGGGAGCGCACCGCAGACTCCCTCCTAGCGCGCCACAAGTAACTTTCCAACTCCGATACGGAGTTTTCTTTAACGGAAGATATTTTTTCGCGGACGGAAAAGTGCGTCTCATGAGCGCGGAGTCTACGGAGAATCGCATTCTCGCCGTTCTTGAGAAAGACGCACAGGCGTCGTATGCTGAAATCGCTGAACTGGCGGGGGTCTCGAAGCCGACGGTTCGCAAGTACATCTCGAAGCTCGAATCTGAGGGCGTCATCGTGGGCTATTCTGCCGATGTCGACCCAAAGAAACTCACGAGCCAGACCATCGCGCTTGTGGGAATTGAGGTTGCCTCAGAGCGCTACGTTGAGGCAACGCGCGCACTCACCGACCTCGACTCAGTCGAATCCCTGTTCTCCTCGAGTGGCGACCATATGCTGATGGCAGAGGTGCGCGCGCCTGACGGCGCGTCGGTTGGCAAAGTCATCTCCGAAGACATCCTCTCTATCGACGGCGTGACCGCGGCACATCCTTCGTTCCTCCAAGAACGGCTGAAGTAAGCTGTCTCCGTGACTTCCGCCACCACGGAAGATTTACGTCTCACTTCCCTACTCTGAGCCATGCCCGTATTCGAGCGCGAAACCCGTGTTCGTGCCCCGCTCAGCGAGGTGTGGGCCTTTCACTCTCGTATCGAGGGACTGGAGGCGCTCACCCCCGACTGGCTGCACCTCACCATCGACGCGGTGATTGGGCCGGACGGCGAGCGCGACCCCGACACGCTCGTCCCCGGAACGCGCATTTCGATGTCGCTCAGGCCGTTCGGTGTCGGCCCGAAACAACGCTGGACGTCGGTCATCACGAAACGCACTGAAGGCGAGGAACGTGCGATGTTCGAGGACTTCATGCAGGGCGGCCCGTTCTCACGGTGGAATCACACCCACTCGTTTCGCGCAGACGGTGAGGACACCATCGTCCACGACCGCGTGGAGTACGAACTGCCCGGTGGCAAACTGGGGAAGGCGGTCAGCCCGATTTCGAAATTCGGCTTCGAGGGGATGTTTCGCGGCCGCCATCGAGCGACCAAACGCGCACTCGAACAGGCCTAACGCTTTTTCCCGTAGTTGATGTATGTCAACACATGCCAGACGTAGCAATCATCGGCGGTGGCCCTGCGGGACTGAGCGCCGCGCTGTTCACGGCGAAAAACGGGCTTGAGACGGTGGTGTTCGATACAGACAAAACCGCCCTCCACTACGCCTATCTCTACAACTACCTCGGCATCGAGGAAATCAACGGCGACGAGTTCCTGCGCATCGGCCGCGAGCAGGTTGACGCACAGGGCGCAGACCGCCGCGACGAGGAGGTGACTGGGGTGGAGCAAACCGACGACGGCTTTCGCCTCACGACCGACGGCGGCGAGTACGACGCCACCTACGTCGTGTTCGCCACAGGGGAGTCCCGAGACGTAGCGGAGGAACTGGGGTGTGACCTGAACGACGACGGAACCGTCGCCGTCAATTCGGATACTGAAACTTCAATCGAGAACGCCTACGCCGCAGGCTGGGCCGCGCGAAAGGACAAGATTCAGGCGGCCATCTCGGTCGGCGGCGGCGCGGCGGCCGCCCTCGACATTCTCTCGAAAGAGCAGGGCAAGCCCTTCCACGACTTCGACACGCCAGAAGACGACGAGTAGTCACCCACGTTGGATGAGGATAACCCCCGACAGGACGACGGCCCCGCCGACCATCGTCGAGAACGTGACCACTTCGTCGAGCACCAGCGCCCCGAGGACGACGGTGAAGACGGGTTCGACCGTGCTCACGATGCTCGCTCGACTGGCTTCGATTCGTGAGAGTCCGGCGAAGAACGTGAAGATAGGCATTGCCGTGGCGACCAGACCGAGGCCAACGATGAGGGCCCACTCGGTCGCACCGGCCGGGACTGAGAGCGTGCCCTGGAGCATGCCGAGCACGGCGAGGCTCGCCCCTGCCGCTGGCATGACATGGGCGGTCAGTATCGAGGAATCGACAGCGGTGAGTGTCGCTCTGCTTGCGGTGATGTACGTGGCGTAAACGAGCGCGGCGAATAGGAGAATACCAACCCCAACCGGGTCGGCGTTCGCGGGATTCGCACCCGTGATGAGGGCGACGCCGCCGAGGGCCACCCCGAGGGCGAGAACCGTTTTCCTAGTCACGCGCTCGCCGAGGAACGCCACCGAGAGCAACACGACGAATGCGGGGTAGGTGTAGAGGACGATGGCGACGAGGCCGGCGGACATGAACTCGAGGCCGAGGAAGTAGAGACCGCTCATGGTTGCGTACCCGAGTGCTCCGAGACCGAGGCCGGCCAGCAAGTTCCGTCCGCGAAGCAGGCGCAGTGACCCGGTGGCGAGGAGGTACGACCAGATGGCGACGGTGGCGACGATGAACCGAAACACGAGCATCGTCGTGGTAGAGAGGCCGGCGCTCGCCCCGAGTTTACCGAAGATGCCAAGCGTGCCGAATCCGACGGCTGAGAAGAAAATCAGCCCCGTCCCAAGTTGCTCGGATTTCATACGTTTGCTCCCACGTGGCAGCCACTAAGGTGGGCCGGTTCCGCCACAAGTCCGCCAGAATCCATACACGTAAGTCGAATCGGGAGCGAACGTCCGCTGTGACTGACCTGTCCGGAATCGAAACGCGCGTTCCGCCAATGGCTGCGCTCGCCGTCGCCATCGTGGCGGTGAGCACGAGCGCCATTCTCGTTCGCTGGAGCAGCGCGCCGAGCCTCGTCAAAGCGTTCTATCGGGTGGTGTTCACGCTCGCGTTGCTCGCTCCAATTGCGGCGACACGCTACCGCGATGACCTCCGCCGATTTTCCGTCCGCGACCTGTTCTTTGCCGCTCTCTCGGGCGTCGCCCTCGCCGTCCACTTCGCAACGTGGTTCGAGAGTCTGAACTGGACGAGCGTCGCCGCCTCTGTCACCCTCGTCCAATCTCAACCGCTGTTCGTCGCGCTCGGCGCGTTCTTCTTGCTCTCTGAACGTGTTACCCGACGCACCGTCGTCGGCATCGGAATTGCGCTTGTCGGAATGGTCGTCATGTCGCTCGGGGACGTGTTGACGGGTGCGACCGTGACGGGAGCCAATCCACTTCTCGGCAACGCACTCGCCGTGGCGGGTGCCCTTACGGCCGCCGCCTACGTCCTCGCCGGACGCTCGCTGCGCCAACGCATCGCGCTCGTCCCCTACGTCACCGTCGTCTACGGCGTCTGTGCGGTGGTCCTCCTCTTGCTCACGCTCGCGGAGGGTGAACCACTCACGGGCTATCCACAACACGAGTGGCTCCTCTTTTTCGCCATGGCGCTCGGGCCGGGCATCTTCGGACACACGGTCATCAACTGGGCGCTTGCCCACGTCGAATCGAGCGTCGTGAGTGTCTCGCTGCTCGGTGAACCCGTCGGGAGCACGCTCCTCGCGCTCGTCTTGCTCGCAGAGATGCCGACGCCGCTCACGGTGGTCGGCGGTGCGGTCGTGCTCGCCGGAATCTACGTCACGACGACGGCGCGGAACACCGAATGAGGCCAGTTTCCTCCTCGCACACGTCGATATCGTAGCCGAACCGCGAAATGACCTCGCGGTTGGTTTCGACGTGTCCAGACAGTTTGGGGGCGACAAACTCGCCACCGCAGAGCGCGAGCCAGAGCAGCAACTGGTCTGCGAGAAACGAGTCGACGGTTGCGCCGCTCGCGTGGAACTTTCTGAACGTATTGACGGCAGCGGCGGCGACGTTTTCTGCCGTTTTCCCTTTCTCTCCGAGTGCATCGAAGCCTACGACCGTCGAGTCGTAGGCGGCCCGCACGAGCAGCGACGACCCCGGTGAGGCGCTTTCGACGGTGGACACGGTTTGGGCGGCCACCTCGTGCCCGTCGGCTTCGAGCAGTCTGCGCGCTTCGATTGCTTGGCGTTCCGCGACGTTCGCCTTCCTGAGGTGTGTCGATGCTTTCGAGCTAATCGTAACCGCATTGAGTGTGCCACGTATTGGAATCGTGATCGGAGCCAGCGTAGAGGGTGTGAGCGTCAGTGTGGCCTCACCGCCGCCCGACGGGTAGAAGCCGGTGTGGTCGAGTCTGAGCGCGGCATCGAGCCCAAAATGGGCGAGCAACGGGAGTTTGACCTGGTCGTACCACGCGACGGTCGGCGCCCACCGCACGTCCGTCCCGCCTGTCGCCCGCACCGTGAGCGGTTCGTCGATGACGGTTGCGAGCGGGAGCAGCGCGTCGAACAGGAGCGTGAGACTGCCTGCGGTGCCAATATCGACGGTGAACTCGCCGCCGGTTGGCACATCTGGTTCGAAGGTGAGCGTTTCCGTTCCGACCGACACGTCGCTTACGGTTGCCTCACAGATTTTGGCGAGCGTTTCGACCACTGCGCAGTGCTGGCGTTTGAGGCCGGGCGTCGGACGCGAGGAACGAATGTCCCGCACGGTGACGGGTCTCCCGTCGAGCGCGCTGAGGCTCAACGCAGTTCTGAGGATTTGCCCGCCACCGGTTTGTCCTGAAACGACTCGCATCACGCTCTTTCGGTGGGCGACAGAGAAATGTCTGTTGTCAACTTTCTGTGATGGGCCCTCGACGTTCTCCAGCCAAGTTTCATACGACTCACAGAGAAAATATGTCGGAACAGAAGATATTTACAATTGGTTGATGAGTCATACGTGAACACATATGGAATTTGATGGAATTTCTCGACGGCGTATGCTACGGGGTACCGGTCTATTGGTCGGTGCTGGTGCGATGGGTGGACTCGCGGGGTGCAGTTCGATTCCGTTTGTCGGCGGTGACACGACGTGGACCAACTGGCTCCCGGAACCCGGCACGTTCCGTGACCAAGACCATTACCAGACCTACTACATGGAGCCACAGGCCATCGCAGAGTACGAAGACGAACTCGATGATGGGTACGACTCATTCGAGGATTTCTTCTCGCCACCGGGTGCGCTCGACGTGGACTTCGATGAAGTCGAGCGCATGGTGCTCAACCCAACGATGCGAGTGTTCATGGGTTCATTTACCGTCGAAGATGTGGTGGACGAACTCGAAGACGAGGATTTCGATGAGGAAGACGAGTACGAGGGCTACACCCTCTTTCTTGGGCCGGAAGCAAACTTCGGCAGTCGTGCAGCCGCAGGGGTGTCAGAAAACACGCTCCTCTACGGGACTGCGTCCGAAGACGGTCCGATAGACGGTCTCGAAGCACTCATCGACACCTCGAACGGGGAGGAAGACCGGTACACGGCCGAAAGCGAAGATTTCGACACGCTCGTGGACGAACTCGGCGGTGGCCATTTCCTGTACGCGACCACACACGAGGAAACCGAGATTGACGCCCCCGAGAACGGCCAATTCGAACACGAGGTGGCGCGTGGGGCGCGAATCCAATTCGACGCTGAAACGTCTTCCCGAAAATGGGTTCACGTCTTCGAAGAAGCAGACGACGTAGACCTTGACGACGTCGAAGATTGGGTTGACGAAAACGACGGGAGCAACGAGGCTTTCGACGACTACGACGATATTTCCGTCTCGCAAGCTGGACGTGCCGCCGTCGTTACCGGGACGATTGACACGGACGACCTGTTCAACTGAATCTGGTCGCTGACTGTCCGCACAGTTGATTATTTCTCCTTTCCCAACGTCCTAGACTGCGTCTGTGGGGGGATACGAATGAAAGTCGCATTAATCGGGGTCGGGCAAGCGGGGGGAAAAGTGGTCGAATCACTCATCGAATACGACCTGAAATCGCGTGGTGGTTTCGTCGCCGCGGCGATTGCCGTGAACACGGCGAAGGCGGATTTGCTGGGGCTCAAACGAATCAGCGAGCGCCATCGTGTCTTGATTGGCCAGTATCGCGTGAAGGGCCACGGCGTCGGTGCCGACAACGAACTCGGCTCGGTCGTCGCCACAGAAGATATGGGCGAGGTGCTCTCGGTCATCGACGACATCCCGCTACACAACGTGGATGCGTTCCTCATCGTCGCCGGGCTCGGCGGCGGAACGGGCAGTGGCGGCGCACCGGTCATCGCCCGCGAGCTAAAACGCCTCTACACCGAACCCGTCTACGGCCTCGGACTCTTACCAAGCCCCGATGAAGGCGGCATCTACACGCTGAACGCCGCCCGCTCGTTCCAGACGTTCGTCCGTGAGGTGGACAACCTCCTGGTCTTCGACAACGACGCGTGGCGACAAGGCGGCGAGAGCGTCCAAGACAGTTACGCCGAGATGAACGAGGAGATTGCACGCCGCCTCGGCTTGCTGTTCAGTTCGGGCGAGGCGACGAACGGCCTCGTTCCCGAGAACGTCGTTGACGCGAGTGAACTCATCAACACGCTCGGGTCGGGCGGCGTCTCCACGATTGGCTACGCCGTCGCCGAAGCGAGTCGGCCACAGGGCTTGCTCGCACGATTCAAGACGGAAGAAAAACCGGACGACAACGCGACCAACCGCGTGCTGTCGGTTGTACGCCGAGCAACGCTTGGCCGACTCAGTCTCCCGTGTAACATCGAGAGCACAGAGCGCGCGCTTCTCATCGTCGCAGGCAGGCCAAAGCACTTAGACCGAAAGGGTATCGAGCGCGGCCGCAAGTGGCTCGAAGCCGAAACCGGGAGCATGGAGGTGCGCGGTGGTGACTACCCAATCGCGGATACAGACCACCTCGGCGCGGTCGTCCTTCTGTCCGGGGTGTACGACGTCCCGCGCATCAAAGAACTCCAGCAGGTCGCCATCGAGGCGCAACAGAACATGGCAGACCGCGCGGAGTTCGCCCCCGATGCACTCGCGTCGCTCATGGATACGGACGAGACGATAGAACCGCTGTTCTAAGGTGGCGAGGTCGCAGAAAACTGGCTCATACGGAATCGGTTTGCCGACTGGTCTGGTGAAGAATCACGCGTCGTCCGCGCGGTGGCTCCACACCATCTCTTGGAGGTACTCTCGTGTCGTGTCTGTCCCGCCATCTGTTGTCAGCATTGTGTCTGTGACCAGCGGAACGAGTGGTGCGCCGGTGTTTTCGCCGTCGGTGTACGTTGCAGGTGTCATGTTGCGTCTGGGTCAATGAGGAAGACGCAGATAAATGTAATGGTCGTTCATGTAGAATCTACATATCTGTATTAGGTGTTTAATCATTATAATTTAAAACACGCTACCACTCGTCGTCAATTCGTTTTCGAGCGCGCTCGTATCCGGCCTCCGACTGCCAGGATTTTCCCGACGCAACGTGCGTGACCACCAATCTGCTCTGACACGCACCACATCGGTAGCGCCCCGGATTCGTCACGACTGTCGAGGCGCGGTGGCGCTCTGCGCGCCACTCACACCGCTCTTCTGTACACGAGAGGGTGAGTCGGCCATCGGTGAACCGTTCGCAGGAACATGGTGCGTCTACCTCACGAGCCTTCTTCGTAAAGCGTCGTCCGTGGTTCGACTCTCCGAACTGCTGGAACTCCCACGCATGGACGAGTTCATGGCGGACGACGCCCGAAAACTGCTCCCAACCATACGCCTCGAAGGCGGCCCACGTCAGTCGGATCGTCACCGCTCCGGTTCGAGCGTTGTAGAGACACTGGCCCGCGCGACGGCGCGCCCGCTCTGAGACCTCCCACGACACCATCGAGTAGTCGATGGGCAACGCCACCGTTTTCGCGTGGCGTTTTGCCCGTTCTACAAGCTGAGTATGGGTCGTCGCGCCCGACTCCATCCTTACTTGTTCGCCCGCTCTACGAGCGAGTGGCCAACCAGTCGTTCGGTTCCGCGTCGAAGCCGTTCTGAGGCGGCCTGACTCGACACGCCGAGTTGCGCTGCGAGGTCTGCAAGCGAGACCTTCCGCGGAATCTCGAAGTAGCCAGACTCGTGGGCAGCGAGGAGGGCGTCTTGCTGGCACTCCGTGAGGTTGTAAGCGGCATCTTCGGTCGAGGAGTCGGTCTGGTTGTAGATGGTGTACAGTTTCACGTCAACGCCGACTTCCGCACACCGCGTTCTGAATTCCTTGAACGTCTCACGGTCTGGGAACTGCATCTGGAGGAACCACCCTTCGTTCGTGCCTCGTCCTTCGAGCATGACGGCGTCGAGTTCGACGTACGCCTGATGGACGGTCGTTGCCTTTCCGGCTTCGGTCAACTCGACACGATAGAGTCGCTTGTCGTCGACTTCGTGTAACACCGACGGCGCCGTGATGGTTGGGTCTGCGTTGAGTGCTTCCTCAAAGGTCTCGAACTCCTCGCCACACGCCCAGAACAGAAAGCGAACGACGCCGGAGGGAAGCGCTCGTTTCTCTTCGACGGTCACCACGACGTCCGCGTTGCTCGTCAACGCTTCTTGGAGCACCGGGGTATCGAGATGTACTTCAACGAAAATCATCGGTGGTCTCGAAATTCGGTCCGCTTCGCTCCGTCACCGGCAGGTTTGACAGCACCCGCTGGGTCATCGGTGAAAAGCCCGGAACACGCCCATGTCGTGTGAGCAGGTACGTGCCCACAAGTTCCCTCCACGCTCATTGATACTCTAAGGCTTTCGAGAGTCGGTAAATAATTGTTGTTCGTAAACTATCGTGTTTACAGAACAGACAGTGTGGCTGTCAGTTGGAGTGGCTACGGTCCGTGCGTCGCTCGCGTGGGATGGGGAAGGCAGTAAACCGCAGTAGCGACCGTGTGCGAAAAACCGCACACAGTCACTCAGCTTTCACAGGACACAGACTAACACTCAGACGCTCGCCGTAATCGGGATCGCCTCGTCTGTTTGAATCCATGCCTCGGGGTTCGTTCGGTCATAAATCACGATTTCGCCCGTTGCGAGTTTGAGCTGTCCGTACTCAAGGTAATCGTCGGCTGGGGGTTCATCCTGGCGTTTCGGGTCAGTTGTGGAGGTCATTTGGTGTGGTAGCAGTGGGGTGTCTCACGCTACGTCCACTGCTACCAACCCCTAGGCCATAACCCTTGCTACCATCTGTCATACCGTTGTCTGACCACTCGTGACCGAAGCGTCCCTCAATCTGTCAATCCAACCGCTCGAAGGTGCCTGTCGAGCGCCGCTTCGCTCTCAAACACCCTCCCACATGCTTGACAGGTGTGTTCCCCTCTCCTCTCATTCATAGACTACGTACGTACAGAATCCGGTAAAGCGTGTCGTCAGGAGATCTGTCCAGTAGAGTTACAGGAGGTTAGTAGGTACCTTGAAGTAACCTTATGGTACTGCCTCGTGTATCAGCCTCATGAACGATGAGACAGCCCCGCTCGCCGTCTGGTGTGCTGGCGAGGAATGGTGTCCGATTACCTCGACGGCGACGATTCTCGGCAAAAAGTGGCATCCAGTTATCATCCACCGATTGCTAAAATACGGCCCGTCGGGTTTTAACGCGCTCAAAGACGCTGTCGACGGCATCTCTGCAAAAGTGCTCTCTGACAGCCTCGAAAACTTAGAGGAGTACGGCCTGGTCAATCGTGCGGTCATCAGCGAAAAGCCGTTTCGCGTCGAATACTCACTCACCACCCGCGGCAAGTCGCTCGAACCCATCATCATCGCCATGCGCGACTGGGGAAAAGAACACCTCATGCCCGCGGACGAACCGGCTCCATAGCAGCGTTTGTCTCACACTTGTGTGCGATTTCTTTCCGGACAGTCCCAAAATGAGAAACGATTAATACGTTTGCCGATATTCTCCCAGTATGCTCTCAAGAACCTCGGGGCGCGATGACCTGTCGCTTACCGAGCACGTCCACGAACTCAGAATCGGCCACGACAGCCCGATTCGTATCAGCAGTGGACATCGCCTTCTGCACCACGACGGCAAGTGTAGCCGTCCGCACGGTCACAACTACGAAATTTCCGTCACCGTCCGTGGCAACCTGACCGAAGACGGTTGGGTGGTTGACAAGGGCAACGTCACCAGTGTCATCGACGACTGGGACCACCGCTTTCTCCTCCAAGACGGCGACCCGCTCATCGAGGCGTTCGAAGCCGCGGGCGACGGCGACGCACTCGTCGTGTTCGACCACCCGCCAACAGCAGAAGTGATGGGCATCATCTTAGAACAGCGCCTGCTCGCAGAACTGCCCGACAACGTCGCTGAAGTCTCCGTGCTGGTTCGTGAGACGAGCGAACTCTGTGGCGTGACCTGCTGATGCCGGTCAACGCAGAACGACCACCCCAAGAAGGCCCCACAGACGGCGACGGACTGCCAATCAACGAACTGTTCTACTCGCTCCAAGGTGAGGGGAAACTCGCCGGTGTCCCTTCGGTGTTCATCCGCACGAGCGGTTGTAACCTCCGCTGTTGGTTCTGTGATTCGTATCACACCTCGTGGGAACCCACCCACGCGTGGATGTCTGTAGACGAGATTGTTGCGGCAGTCTCTGAGCACACGGAAGCAGACCACGTCGTTCTCACGGGTGGCGAGCCGCTCATCCACGACACGTCTGTGACACTGCTCGAACGCCTCTCTGCAGCGGGCTATCACACCACCGTCGAAACGAACGGGACGATTTTCCGCGACGCGCCAATCGACCTCGCGAGCGTGAGCCCGAAACTCGCCTCCAGTACGCCCACGCCCGAACGCGACCCGAAGGGCGACGGCGAGTGGGAAGTCCGCCACGACGACGCCCGCATCGACATTTCTGAACTGTCTCAGTTCGTCACCGCCTTCGACACGCAGTTCAAATTCGTCGTCACCGGTCCCGACGACATGGCTGAAATCACCGACATCGTCGCGGATGTTCGCGCGACTGGCGCGTCGCTCGCAGACGACGACGTGTTGTTGATGCCCGAAGGCCAAACCCGTGAGGCTTTAGACGAGACGCGCAAACGAACGGCTGACTTGGCGATGGAGTACGGTTTCCGCTACACGCCTCGCCTCCACGTTGACCTCTGGAACGACGCCCCTGGAACTTGAGATGACTGACGCTACGCTTATCCCCGACACGGAATCGACCTACGACCACGAGAAGGCGCGACGAGCCGTCCGGATGCTGTTAGAAGCCGTCGGCGCAGACCCCGACCGCGACGGGCTGGTTGACACGTGGGAGCGCCGCGTTCCCGACGCCTTCGAGACACTCACCGAGGGCTTTCGCGAAGAAGAAAAGCCGACGATGCGCACCTTCCCCGCAGAGGGGTCAGGACTCGTCATCAAGACGGCAATTCCCGTCTACAGCCTCTGTGAGCACCATTTACTTCCGTTCTACGGGACGGCCCACGTCGCGTATCGTCCCGGCGACGAGGTGGTTGGCCTCTCGAAACTCACGCGCTACGTGCGCTGGCAGTCGCGCAAACTCTCGATGCAAGAGCGTTTGACCCGCGAGATTGCAGACGGCCTCGCCGAGGAACTCGACGCCGAAGCAGTACTGGTCGAGATTTCAGCAAGCCACATGTGCGAGGCCATGCGCGGCGTCGAAACCGAAACCGAGACGCGCACGAACGTCGTCGTTGGCGAGCCAACCGACCAAGAGCGCACCCAGTTCCAGAACGCCATCGACCGGGCAGAGGGCGGGCGATGAGCCAGCCAAAAGCGGTCGTCCTCGTCTCCGGTGGGATGGACAGCGCCACCGCGGCCGCGGAAGCGAAGGCGCGGGGCTACGACCTCTACTTCCTGCACACCTCCTACGGCCAGCGTACCGAAGGAAAGGAGTACGAGTGCGCCCGCAAACTCGCTGCGGATTTCGACGCGGCCGACTTCCTCCATATCGAGACGAGCCACCTCGCCCAGATTGGCGCGTCCGCGCTCACCGACGACGGTATCGACGTAGCCGACGCCGATTTAGACAGCGAAGAGATTCCAGACACGTACGTGCCGTTTCGGAACGCAAACCTGCTCTCGATGGCCGTCTCCTACGCCGAAGCGAATGAGTGTGACGCCGTGTTCATCGGCGCACACAGCGAGGACTTCGCAGGGTATCCCGACTGTCGCCCCGAGTTCTTCGAGGCGTTTCAGACCGTCGCCGACGTGGGAACCAAACCGGATACCCAGATCTCGCTCGAAGCACCGTTCGTCGAGTGGACGAAAACGGAGATTGCCGCCCACGGCGTCTCCCTCGATGTGCCGTTCGAGCACACGTGGAGCTGTTATAAGGAGAGTGCACCCGCCTGCGGTGTCTGTGATTCCTGTGCCATTCGGCTCAGAGCGTTCGAGGACGTCTCTGTCCGCGACCCAATTGAGTACGCAAAACGGCCATCGTATCGAACCTAAGGCACGAAATTGCGCGATGGAATGAGGTATTGAGGTGGAAAGAAGGGTCTAGAGGCACTGACGAGCGGTCTCTCCACGAGCGTTCGTCAACCCTGCGAATGGACAGCCATGTGGTCTATACGGGTACTCAGGCCTGTTGACCACGGATTCGTGCAGCTTCTGCAATTCCAGCATTTGCTGAACAGTGTGGACATGCGAGTATCCGACCACGTGAGTCAGCGAATACCTGGGCGAATCGTTTCGAGACGTGTGCATCGCAGTTGGTACAGGTTGGCATTGGTCTACGTGGGGGATTGCAACGTGTGCCTCACCCACACCTAAACAAATGCCGGATGTGGACTAATTCTCACTCCCTTACTAGTGGGGGCTCTGTGGGTCGCTCGAACAGCTCGGCGCACAGTTTTCGCTCTGCAGCGCGCAGGTGCTCGTGGAACGTCGAACGCGAAACGCCCATCGCCGTGGCGAGGTCGTCGCCGTTGACCGGCCGCGGCCAGTCGAAAAAGCCCGCGACGTACGCCCGCTGGAGCGTCGAAAGCTGGCGTTCGGTGAGCCGCTCTTTGAGCGACCCGACAAACTCCTGTTTCGTCGTCGGTCTGCGGTGGTGTTCGTGGTAGCTCACGAGTTCGGTGCCGGGATACTCCTGTTTCACCAACTCCACGAGTTGGCGGACGTTCGCCTCCTGTGGCAGCTCGATTTTCATTCGCCCACCCCCGTCGTAGGCGGTGATTTCCTGCGTTTTCGCCCCGTAGTTGGCGAGGTCAGTCACAATTGAATCGCCCGCGAGCGTGAGTTCGAACAGACTCTCGTCGTCCTCTGAGGCGACGAGTTGTACCGCCGCAATCTCTCGACACTCAGCGGCGGCCTCGGCGACCGCCTCCGGTTCTGCACCGCGAGCGGTGAAAAAGAGCACGAGCGAGTCGTCGGGCTGGTACATTGCCTGTTTGAAGTCGAGTTCGGCTCCGGTTTTCGCCGCAATCTCGACGAAAAACAGCGCCCGACTCTCGAACTCTAGCTCGATTTCCACGATGTTGTCCGCGGTGATGATTTTCTTGCTTTCGAGTGAGTTGATGCCGCTTGCGACGGCCCGACCCACGGATTCGAGGATGACGCGCTCTCGATTGTTGAACACGTCGTCGCGGTCTGTACACACCGTGAGCACGCCGTAGGTCACGTCATCGTAGACCAGTGGGATGGCCGCGACTTCGGTGACGCGCTTTGGGTAGCCGCGGCCAAAGCCTCGAACGCCCACGCGAGCGGTCTGCATGGTTCCGGTTTTGACGGCGCGGACGACCGGATTGCTCGCCGCGTCGGGGTCGTTTAGATCGACGCCGATGTCACCGACGGAGACGAGTGCCTCGCCCGACCACTGCGTCGGGACGACTTCGTCGGTTCCCACATCGACCTCGCCCACCCACGCATACACGTAGGGGTCTGCGCTCGCCAGTTGCTTACAGACGGTTTCCTCTATCTCCTCGCGGTTCACCGACCGGACGAGTGTCTGGGTCACGTCTTGGACGAGCCCCTGCACGCGGTCGAGCAGGTCTGCTAAGTGCTCGCGCTCTCTCGCAAGCGCGAGTTCGGCCTCTTTGCGGGCTGTCACGTCGTTTTGGAAACCCACAAAGTAGCGAACCTCGCCATCTGCGTCTCGAATCGGCGCGATGTTCACGCGATTCCAGAACAGCTCGCCGTTTTTGCGGTAGTTTTTCACCTCGACGACGACTTCCTCTTCTGCGGCGATGGCCTCGCGCATGGCCGTCACGGCTGCTTGGTCTGAGTCCTCTCCCTGTAAGAATCGGCAGTTACGCCCGAGGATTTCCGCCTCGGTGTACCCCGTCATCTCCACGAACGAGTCGTTTACGTAACTCAGTGGATTGTCCGGCTGGGTCGCATCCGAGATGGCGATGCCGACCGGCGCTTCGTTCATTGCCCGTTCTTTGAGGCTGAGTTCGTCCGTCGGCGTCTCGAAGCGCGTTCGGTAAGCCCGCACTGCCGCGAGCACGTCCGTTGCCAGCTCGGTCGTGTCCGTTTCCGCCGCGAGTCGATACTTCGTGACGCCAATCGCGGTGACGTGGCTCGCAAGCGCCTCGCTCGCCCCGTGCGAATAGACGATGAGCGGGAGGTGCTGGTCGAATTCGTTTACGGTCTGGACGACCGTCTCCGTGTCGCCAGCTGCCAACGGTGCGTCTGTAATCACACAATCAATCGCAGGAGAGAGTGCCGCTGAAACGTCGTTTTCCGTGGTCACGACGCGCACCGCTCCCACGTCCCGTTCGAGGGCTGTCGCAACCGCGTCCGCAGTTTCCTCGCGTCCGATGTAGAGCACGCAAAGCCGCGAACTGTCCTGAGTACCCATAGCAGTGACTCGGTTCCGGCCGTGCAAATAGGTATGGCACGGTCAGACGAACTTGAGATAGAGCAGGCCTAAAAACAGCCAATAGCCGACGATAGCGGCAAGAATGAGCAGAATAACCCCGACATCTTCCACCATGCGGTGCATATCTCAGATGTACTCAACTTACCACATTAGTTACGAACCACTTTCACGAGACCCAATACTCATCAATGCGGTTACACACAGATTACACCCGAGGCAGTGATGGCCTAGCCGACGTCCACCATTGGCGCACACGCTCGCTTGCGATGTCGGTGTCCACCGCCAACGTCTTGTGCACGCTGTGGCTCCGTTAATTTCCCATTTCCGTGGAGCATCGACCGCCGTCTGCGGCTTTTTCACTCACTTGCTTCGACTACCTGCTCGTAGGCGAACAGCGGTGCGGCGAACACTGCCTGGAACTGTGCGGTTGCCTGCTCGGGGTTTTCTGCGAGCAACCTGATACGCTCTGCCTGCCGCCCCGCCAATTCGCGGCGAAGGTCTGGGAGTGTCGTCTCCCCGCCGGAAATCCGGTCGCTGTCGCCGAGGACGAGCAGAAGGTCGTCGACGCCGTCTAACTCCTCGGTCAGGTGGGCGAACGTCGCGCCCGTCCCCGCCTCGTTTGGCGCGTAGGCGAACAGCAAGCGGGCGTTGTGAATAATCTCCGAGGCCTCCTCGTGGAGGTTCGTCTCGGTTCCCACCTTTCGTAGGTCAAGCTCGACGCCAACGACGTAGACTGCGGGCCCATCGGGAAGTTCGCCCGCCGCCTCATGGAGGGCGTCGAGCACCGGGCCGAACACGATTTCGAAGCGGTCGTCGTCCATCCGCAAGAGATCTGCGCCAATCGCGTCCGCCCGGTCTTGATTCGGCGTGAGCAACGCGGCCACCTGTGGCGACACTGTTGCCTCGGCCGTCGGGTCGTCCTCCGCGAACGTCACGCCCGTATTCGAAAGCAGGGAGTCCTCGGACATGGTACAGCGTTCACTGTCGAGCGGTAAAATCATACACCTTCGCTGAAACTTCACTTCCGGCACGCGACTTTCCGTGCTAGCGATCTAAAACCCACAGACTGCGGGCCACCGTTTGCCACAACCGTCTCCACTTTCACTTTCACCGTGGTTGGATGGGTCGCCATTATCCCACTCTTCGCCGACTGTTCAGCTAGGAAACACGCATGACTGCTGGCTCTCACTCCTCGGCGCTGCCCTCGCTCGGGGACGGCGTGACACAGTTACACCGTCCCGCGGGGCGTTCGCTCGCGCTCCCACAACTCGTCGTTAACGACCTGCTCACCGGCGACGGCGAGACGTTTTGGGTCGATACCCGCGAGACGGCGACGACTTACGCGCTCTCCGACCTCGCCCCGAGCGAACGCACCCTTCGCGGCGTCCACATCGCGCGGGCCTTTACCGCCTACCAGCACCACACGCTCGTCTGCAAACTCGTCGCGCAGGCCACGCCCGAAACGAACCTGCTCGTCGTCCCCGAAATCGACGCACTGTACGCCGACGATGACGTGCCCGAGTACGAGGGCGAAGACTTGCTCACGGCGTCGTTGACCATCCTGCGCGAACTCGCCACGTCGCTCGGCGTTCGCGTGCTCGTCACGTCGGCAGGAACCCACCTCTCACAGCTCGTCGCAGCCCATGCAGACACGGAAATCACGTGTACAGAAACCGCTCTCGGCTTCCACTACGAAGCGCCCGACTTCGAGACGCTCGTCTACTGGGGCGACGGCTTTTGGCAAACGACGATTCCGTACTGGGTTGAACTATTTGGCACAGTCGACGAGTTCGACCCCGTCATCGCCGCCGCCGACAACGGCTGGTTCGACGCGGAGGCCTGAGCCATGGGCCGGACGAACCCAACCTATCGACAGTTTCTCCGGCGCTACGAAACGCGCATGGCTCCCTTCCGCCGGGCGCTCAGAGCCGACGCACAGCCGCATTTCGACCGTCTGCTCGCTCGCGCCGATGAGTACGCTGACGCCGCGGGCTACCTGAACGCCCCCGACCCGGAGCGCGCCATTCTCTTCTCGATGTTGCTCTCACAAGAACGCGAACTCACCACGCTACGCCGTGAACTCGACGCGCTGCGCGACCACCACGCAACCCACTCAGATCACGAGCGATGACGTTCACCATTGACTTCCTCGGAGACGAGGTGGTCGAGTGGCGAAAAACTCCTGACGCTGTTGCGGCAACGCGAGTCACCGAGTACCACCCGCGCATCTACGTGGCTGGCCCGACAGACGCCCGCGACTGGTTGGAAGCGCGTCTCCGCACAGACCCGAAAGTTGCGCATCTCTGCACCAAGCAGTGGCGACTTGACTTGCGCTCGGCCACCCCCGACTCGGTTCTCCGCGTCGATATCGAACGAATCGACGACGTCCAGCCGCTCGCCTGTGAACTCAGACACACCCACGAACGAGGGCGGTTCGCACCGGGGACGTTCCGGCTGTTCAACGTCGATTTCGCCCCGCAGTTTCGCTACTGTCTTGAGGAGGACGTTGACCCGACGCCCGCCCATCCGCTTTCGACGTTCTCGATTCGGCTCTCCGAAAAGGCGCTCGCAGACGGCGACCTCTCGCACATCATCATCGACGGCGAAGACGTGAAAGGGGCTGAATCGGCGGTTTTACAGGCGCTCAGCCACCGTCTCGACCGCGCCGACCCGGACGTACTCGTCGTGAGCAACGGTGACGTGATTCCCCTCCTTGGACGGAAAGCCGAGGAACACGACGTGTCACTCTCGCTCGGCCGATTGCCGGGGTGGTCGCAGCTCGCGGGCGAAAACACCTATCAGAGCTACGGGCAGGTCGGTTTCTCTGCGGCCAGATACACCGTCCCCGGCCGGGTCGTCCTCGACACGTCGAACAGTTTTCTCTGGTCGAAATCGAGCCTCGACGGCTTGCTCGACCTCGTCCACCGGTCGTGGCGACCCTTACAGGAAACTGGCTGGGGAAGCATCGGAACCATCCTCACGTCCATCCAGATTCGAGAGGCGCTTTCCCGGGGCGTCCTCATCCCGTGGAACAAGTGGGACCCAGAGCAGTTCAAAGACGTGCGCACCCTCCATGCCGCAGACCGTGGCGGCTTCATCTTCGAACCTCGAGTTGGCCTCCACGAAAACGTCTACGAGGTGGACTTCGCCTCCCTGTACCCGACCATCATCTGTCGGCACAACATCAGCCCGGAGACGGTCTGCTGTCCGTGCGACCGCGAACACGCTGTCGTCCCCGAACTCGGCTACGAACTCTGTGACCGCCCGGGCTTTCTCCCCGAGGTACTCCAACCGATTCTCGACGACAGAGCGGAATTCAAAGCCCGTCTCGCGCAGAACCCATCCGAGGACGAACGCGCCTCGCTCGAAGCGCGCTCCAGCGCGCTCAAGTGGATTCTCGTCACGTGTTTTGGTTATCAGGGCTACCGAAACGCCAAATTCGGACGCATCGAGTGTCACGAAGCCCTCAACGCCTACGCCCGCGACATCCTCCTCCGGTCGAAAGTCCACCTCGAACGCGCGGGTTGGAACATCGTCCACGGCATCGTCGATAGCCTCTGGGTCACTGCCCGCGACCCCGCACCGACGCCAATCGAGGAGGTGGCGCAGACGGTTTCAGACGATATCGGCATTCGTCTCGAATTCGAGAACCACTACGACTGGGTCTGTTTCGTGCCGAGACGCGGCGCTCCGGGCGGGGCACTCACCAAATACTTCGGGAAGATTGCGGACGAAGACGCGTTCAAAATTCGGGGTATCGAAGCCCGCCAGCGGAGCACGCCCGCGTTCGTCCGCGAGGTGCAGTCAGACTTGCTCGACACCCTCGACAGCCACCGCGACGCGGCGGCCGTCTGCGACCGCCTCCGCCAGCATCTCCGCGTGCTTCGTCAGGGTGACGTAGACCCAAAATCGCTCGTCATCAGAAAGCGCGTCTCGAAGCCACTCGCGGGCTACAGCCAACGTACCCACACCGTCTCCGCGCTTCAGCGATACGCCAACCACGGCATGGCGCGAAATCCCGGCCAAGACGTGCGCTACGTCGTGGTGAACGACGGCGCGCGCTCAGCAGAACGCGTCCGCCTGCATTTTGAAGAGTGCGACAGCTACGACGCCGACTACTACGAAACGCTCCTCATTCGCGCCACAGAGAGCGTCGTCTCACCGCTCGGCTGGAATCGAGAACGAATCAGGCGCTACCTACGGGGTGATCGACAACTCGGCCTTTCAGCGTTCGACTAACTCTCCTTCTTTGCCGTGTTAGCGCGTCTCGCCGGGATACTCCACGTCTTCGCCCGCCCCATCGAGCGCCATGTGGAGCGTGTCGTTGGTTTCGACCGCATCGAGGCCGTCTACGGCGGTGATCGCTTTCACGTCCTCGTGGTCTGCGACGATTTTGAGGCCGCCCGTCGAGAGGCGCTTTTTCACCTCGCCGCCTTCGGATTCGACGGCGGCGGCGACGCGTTCGAGATCGCCATCCGTGTGCGCGTCCGGAAGTCTGAGGATGAGCGTGATGGTCTCACCAGCATGTGGCTCCTCGATGATGGCTCGGACGGGCCGTGAGAGGTACATGGCTGGTGGTACGCACTCGGACGTAATCAGTTCCCCTTTCTCTCACGGCGCGTAGGTTCCGGTTAGCAGCGCCTCTGCAAGGACGTGGCTCTCTATCGCCGCTTGCAGGTCAGCTTTCGTGGCTCCCGCTTCGAGCGAGAGCGTCGCGTCGAGTGCGTACGCGAAAAACCGGTAGGTGTGTTCTTTGTCGGGCGGACTCGGCCCGCCGTAACCCGACTCGCCAAAGCTGTTCTGTCCAACCGTCGCCCCCTGCTGATTCCAGCCTTCCGGAATCTCGGTCATCGCCGGGTCTATGTTCCAGACTACCCAGTGGTCCCACACCTTCCCCGCAGGCTCCATCGCGTCCGGGTCATCCATGACGAGCGCGAGCGATTGGGTCCCCTCGGGTACGCCTGCAATCGAGAGCGGCGGGTTCACGTTTTCTGCTCTGTAGCCGTATTTTCGTGGAATCGGTTCACCGTCTGCGAACGCCGAACTCGTCAGTGCAAACGTGGTCATCTTAGTTCCCTCACTCTGTGGCGACGAGTCGTTTTGTTGCGTACAACCAGCCAGTGTTACCAGTAATACCGCCATGTAATACCGGCGTGAAATCGCGGTACGCACTGCAACTCGCCCTCGTAGATATTCGCTTGCCGCGAGCAAAAGCGTGTGCGTGTGAGAAGGTTTTCTCGCCGCCGGGCGTATCTAGGAGAATGGCATCGACTCGTCGGCTTGGGCTTTTGGGCGACGTGATGCTCGGACGCCTCGTAGACGAACGCCAGCGCTGGCGCTCCCCACCTGCCGTCTGGGGCAACCTCTTCTCGCAGCTCACCGACCTGGACGGACTCGTCTGCAATCTCGAATGCTGTCTTTCTGCGAACGGGATGCCGTGGTCGAAAACCTACAGACCCTTCCATTTCCGGGCAGACCCGACGTGGGCGATTCCCGCACTCACCGCCGCCGAAGTGTCTGCGGTGAGTCTTGCGAACAACCACATCCTCGACTTCGGCCCCGTCGCCCTCGGCGACACAATTGACCACCTCGACCGCGCTCGCATCGCCCACGCGGGGGCGGGGCGCAACCTCGACACGGCGCTTGACCCGGCGGTGTTCACCATGCGTGGCGTCCGCGTCGCTATGGTGGCGCTCACCGACAACACCCCTGAGTACGCCGCAGACCACGACAAGTACGGGACGGCGTGGGTGGACGTAGACCACCGCCATGGGCCAACCCGTGAACGAGTCCGTGGCATTCTCTCACGTGCGCGCGAGCGAAACCCCGCGCTCGTCATCGCCGCGCTCCACTGGGGGCCGAACATGACGACACAGCCGCCCGCTAACTTCGTCGAGTTCGCCCACTGGCTTGTCGATGAAGGCGTTGACATAGTCTACGGCCACTCCGCCCACCTGTTCCATGGCGTCGAGGTGTACGACGGTGGGCTAATCCTCTACGACACGGGCGATTTCGTGGACGACTACGCGGTGGACAGCCACCTCCACAACGACCACAGCTTCCTCTTCGAGGTGACGCTCACCCCTGATGGACTCGAAGAGTTACGACTCGTCCCGACCGAAATCTACGACTTTGCGGCCCACCGCGCCCGCCCCGAAGCTGCGATGTGGTGTCGTGAGACGATGCGAAACCGGTCGGAACCGTTCGGCACCGAGTTCGAACGCGACGGAGAGGCGTTGGTGTGCAGCCTTTAGGAAACGGTGACGAGGACGCTCCGCGTACGCGGCCCATCCAACTCCACGAGAAACACCGACTGCCACGTCCCAAGCTGTAGCTCCCCATCCACGACCGGAATCGAGAGACTGCTGTCGAGCAGCGCGGCCCGGAGATGCGAATCTGCATTGTTGTCGATTTCATCGTGCCCATAGCCATTGCCCGTCGGAACCACTGATTCGAGCATTCGGACGAGGTCACCTTTGAGCCGCGATTCGTTCTCTTGGACGAGCAAGCCAGCAGAGGTGTGCTGTAGAAACACGGTACACACGCCGCTCGCGTCGGGCGGAATTTCACCGGAAATTCGGTCGGTGAGGTCAACGAGTTCGACGCGTGCTGTGGTTTCGACGCTAACGGGCATACTGTCCTAGTGGTGCGGGCGACGGGAAAACGTGTGTTCTCCTACCAACCAACGGGGTGAGTTACTCAATCTTTAATATCGAACTGGCCTTGAGTTAATACATGACCGTTGTCAGCGTCTCCATGCCGGACGAACTGTTAGAACGAATCGACGCCTTCTCAGAAGAACACGGCTATACGGGCCGCAGCGAGGTTATCCGCGAGGCCAGCCGTAATCTATTGGGAGAGTTCGAGGACAAACGCTTAGAAGACCGCGAGCTGATGGGCGTCGTCACGGTGTTGTTCAAGTTCCAGACGACGAGCGTCGAAGAGAAGATGATGCGCCTGCGCCACGAACACGAAGAACTCGTCGCTTCGAACTTCCACAGTCACGTCGGCGACCATTACTGCATGGAACTGTTCATCCTCGAAGGCTCACTCGAAACGATTTCGACGTTCGTCGGGAAGATTCGCGCCACCAAGGACATTCTCACCGTCGATTATTCGGTGATTCCAGTCGATGAGTTCGGCGCGTTTGCGAATCTCGAATAAGCTACGCGTGCTGTCGTGACGCACCAAGTTTTCCGACGACCACCGCGCCTGCGTACACCGCGATTGCGACGAGCACGATGACCCCGCCCGTGGCGAGGTCGTAGACATAAGAGAGGGTGATGCCGACGATCACTGCGAACTCGGCTGCGAGAATTGAATACCAGACCGACTGCTTGAAGCTGCGGGCGACCTGTGCGGCGGCCGCGACCGGCACGACGAGCATCGCGGCGACGAGGATGACGCCCATGAGCTGCATCGCCGCGACGACGACGACCGCGGTGAGCACGACGAGCAGGCGATTGTAGCCACGCACGTTCAGACTGGCTACCCTCGCGGCCGTTTCGTCGAACGTGATGAACAGCAGTTGGCGGTAGGTGAGCGCGATGACGGCGCAAACGACCACACTCAACACCACGAGAATGCCCGTGCTCTCACGCGTGACCGTCGAGAGACTGCCAAAGAGGTACTGATTGATGCTCACCGCGATGCCGCCGGTTGCGGTGATGATGACCGTCCCGAGGGCGAATCCGCCTGCTAAGACGATCGCCATGGACACGTCGCCGTAGGCGTCCGTGTACTCGGAGATGACTTGGATGAGCAACGCTGCAATTACTGCGACGACAAGCGCGGTCAGGTATGGCGAGACGGCGATGGCGAGCGCCGAACTGAGAAAGAGGCCGATGGCGACGCCAGAAAACGCGGTGTGCGCGAGGGTTTCACCGATGAGCGAAAGTTGGCGATGGACGAGAAACGACCCGATGAGCGGGGCGACGACGCCGATTGCGACACCCGCGATGAACGCCCGCTGCATGAACGGCAGACAGAGCATTTCGATGCCGAACGGGGCTGTGAGCGCACACATCCCCTCGCCAACGCCGTCGAGCGCCCAGTTGAGCAGGTCGGTCGCAGCCGAGAGCACGACGAGAGTGCGAAGCATCACGTCCCATCACCTTCGTCTTCGTCGGCTGGGTCAGCAGGATGCGCGTGGTCGTGGTGAAGCACGCGCTGGTTCGCGCCGTACGCTTCTGCGAGTGCGTCGCTCTCGGTGAAGCCCGTCGATTCGCCGTGAAAGAACAGCCGCCGGTTGATACACGCAATCTTCGTCGCGTGGTCGGTGACGACGCCGATGTCGTGGTCGATGAGGATGATCGTCATCCCCTCGCCGTTGAGGCGTTTGAGCAGGTCGTAGAACGCTTCGCGCGATTCTGCATCCACGCCAACTGCTGGCTCGTCGAGTGCGAGCAAGTCGGCTTCCGCTGCGAGCGCACGGGCGATGAACACGCGCTGGCGTTGGCCGCCAGAAAGGTGGTTGAGCTGTCGCTCGGCGAGATGGGCGATGTTCACCGTTTCCAGTGCATTGGCTACAATTTCGCGGTCGCGCGCACCAAACTGGCCAAAGCCGACGTGTGGGTAGCGTCCCATCGTGACCACTTCACGGACAGTGATTGGCATCCCCTTTGCCGAACTGGTCACGTCCTGTGCCACGTAGCCGATGCGCTCGCCCTGACCGAACGCCGTCGCTGGTTCACCGAACAACGTGACGCGCCCTGAATCGGGAGCAAGCAACCCCAACATGAGCTTGAGGAGCGTGCTCTTGCCAGAGCCGTTCGGCCCGACGAGGCCGAGGAACTCTCCGGCCTCGACCGTGAGGGACACGTCTTCGACGACGGGGAGCGACCCGTAGCCAAACGAGACGTTTTCGACTTCGATGACCGCCGTCATGCGCCGAGTGCCTCCCGGAGGGTTGGGAGGTTCACCTCCCGCATGATGTCGATGTATCCCCAGTCGTTTTCCATCCATTCCTCTGAAGCCGTCGGAATCGACGTGATGGGCAGTAGGTCCGTGGCATCCGTTTCCTCGACCAGTTGCCGGGCGGCTCGGTCTGATTCGAACACCGGCGCGAGGACGTGCTCGATGCCGTGTTCTTCGATGACTGCTTGGGCCTCGCGCACGTCCTGTGGCGTTGGCTCCGTGTCGGGCGAGAGCGACGACAGCGCGTGGACCTCGAAGCCATAGCGGTCGGCGAGATACTGGAAGGCGTCGTGGCCGGCGACGAGGACGGTGTCTCGCGTGCGCGACGACAGCGTCTCTTCGATTTCGCTATCCAGTTCTGCGAGTGCGTCTGCGTAAGACGTTGCTCCGTCCCGGTAGCGTTCTGCCTGCGCTGAATCTGCAATCGTAAGCCCTGCTGCGATGGTATCGACGGCTTGTGCGGCGCGCTGGGGGTCGAGCCAGAAATGCGGGTCGATGCTCGCGTGGTCGTGGTCACCGTCTTCTGTGTCGTGGTTGTCTTCGTCTCCGTGGCCGTCTTCTTCTGCGTCGTGGTCGCCTTTCTCATCGTCGTGACCACCCGCTTCGAGCAGCGAGATGCCGTGTCGCGCTTCGATGACGACGAGTTCGGGGGCGTCGCGTTCGAGATTCTGGACGACGTTGTCCGCCCACAGTTGAAACCCCTCGCCCATATAGACGAACGCCGCCGCGTCGAGGATTGCTTGTTGGATACTCGGTCCAGGTTCCCAGCCGTGGCCGTGTTGGCCAACAGGGACGAGAGTATCAATTTGAGTGGCGTCATCGGCGACTTTGCTGGCGAAATCGCCGAGCACGAAAAACGACGCCGTTGCGAGTTTGTCTCTATCTGTGCTTTCTGCTCCCGTCAAGCAGCCAGCGCACACGCCTGCCGCAAGTGTGCCTCCAAGCTGGAGTGCCGCTCGGCGCGAAAACCCATCCATTCTGTTATTAGAATTGGGTCGAAGATTAATAACTTATGCTATTTCGTCCGGCTTAGATGCTAGCGCTGACGATCTGCGAAGTGTATGTGTTGTGAACCGCTCGCTAGTGCTAACTGGTGCCATATTTCGCCCGACTCCCCACAGCAGAAACTGCTGAAAAACGCATAAAATCTACCAAAAATGGCTATATTTTTGTAACATTTGGTAATTTTAGCAATAATATCTGGTATTTGTAATACTTATTCACCAATAGATATGTTCAGTTAGTGGCCATTGAACTTATCCGAGGGGACTCGTAAGCGCCTTTGAGATGACTCGTGCTTCCAGCGGGGACGACCTCCACACCCCGTTGACTGACGACTGCGATGAGGCGGTGCACGCCTTTGAAACAGTTGTCGAAGTGACGGATGTTGGTTCCATCACGCTCGACGGTGTCGGGACCATCACAACCGCAAACGAGCGGTTCTGTGAGTTAGTCGGCCATGAAGAGCAAGCGATCGTCGGGGCTGCATTCACGCAGTTCCTCGGCGACGCAGCGGTATCGTTCCAGTCGATATACAACCAGCTCAACGCCGGTGACCCTTCGACCGAACACGTCTCGACTACCTTGTCAAACGCAACCGGCGGGGCTGTTGAGTGCGACCTCCACCTTCAATCGCTGTCGGGTGACCCCATGTCCGAGACGGTGTTGGTCATCGTCGATCCAACACCCGATTCGACCGATGACCCGGCTGAGCCGCCTGCAAGCCGAGCGCAGATTGAAGACCTCGAACGCTACAAGACCATTCTTGAGACCATCCACGACGGCGTCTACGTCGCAAACGAGGACTACGAGTTCGAGATGGTAAACGACGGCTACGCCTCGATGGTTGGCTACGACCGCGATGACCTCATCGGCGAACACATTTCGACTGTCGTTGATGAGGACATCGTCGAAACGGGCGAGGAGCTCCGGCGGGAACTGCACACTGGCGACCGCGAGACGGGCACCGTTGAAATCAACTTACAATGCAAAGGCGGTGAGAAAATCACCGTAGAGACGCGCTTTGCCCGGCTCCCAACCGACGACGGCTCGTTCAAGGGAACGGTCGGCGTTGTCAGAAACTTCGAAGACCGCACTACACACGTCCAAACCCTCGAACGCCGGGTGCGCCAACAGCGCGCCATCGCAGATTTCGGCCAGAAAGCGCTTCGAACCCGTGATACAGCGGAGTTGCTACAAGCGGCGACAAACGTCGTCTCCGATGGGCTCGGCGTCGAGTTTACCAAAGTCCTTGACCTCAACGCAGACGCGAGCGAACTGCAGCTCAGAGCCGGGATTGGCTGGGACGACGGTCTCGTCGGGGAGGCAACCGTTAAAACTAACACCGCTTCACAGGCCGGATATACACTTCTCTCAGAAGAACCCGTCGTCGTCGAAGATTTCGCAACGGAGACGCGATTTACGGCGCCGCCGCTCCTCGAAGACCACGACGTAGAGAGCGGCATCAGCGTCATCATCGGTGACTACGAGAACCCGTGGGGCGTGTTCGGTGCACACAGCACCACCCCCCGCGAGTTCACCGAACAGGACGTCTCGTTCGTCCGGAGTATCGCAAACGTCCTCGCCACGGCTATCTCGCGGGCTGCTCGCGAACGAGAGCGAGAGCGCTATGAAACCATCGTCGAAACCATCTGGGACGGCGTCTACGCGCTCGATGGCGACGACAACTTCGTGATGGTCAACGACGCCTTTTGCGAGATGACGGGCTACAGCCGCGAGGAACTCCTCGGGAGTAGCGCAACGCTCGTCCACAACGAAACGATTCAGGAGACCGCTCGAGGGATGGCCGCAGAGATGCGCGGCGGCGACCGAGAGGCGGCCACCATCGAACTCGACCTCCAGAAGAAAGACGGCACCACGATTCCAGCCGAGTCACGCTTTGGCCCGTATCCCTACGCCAACGATTCAGACGGGAGAGCGGGCGTAGTCAGGGACATCACCGACCGACGCGAGTGGGAGCGCCAAGTCGAGATGCTGAACGACTTAAACGAGGTCGTTCGCGAAATCACTCACGCGCTCGTCGAATCGAACGCCCGCACGGACATCGAGAAACTCGTGTGTGAGCGCTTTGGAACCGCGGACCTCTACGACTTCGCGTGGCTCGGGTCGGTTGCAGACGATGGGACGACCGTCGAAACGGTGGCGGAAACGGGCGTCTCCGACTATCTCGCGGCGGTTCCCATCACGACAGCCGACAGCGAAACGCGCGACCACCCACTCAATCGGGCACTGCGTACCCGAGAGACGGTGTTTGCAACCGATGTCCTCGCTGACGACGACTACGCGCCGTGGCACGACGACGCCCGCGAGCGGGGCTATCGGTCGGTGGCTGCCATTCCGCTCACCTATCAGAACATCTCCTACGGTGTGTTGACCATCTACTCGGCGCGAGCCGATGCGTTTGGCGAACACGAACAACGCATTCTCTCGCAGGTTGGCGACGTGATTGGCCACGCCATCAACGCCATCGAACGCAAGGAAGCGCTGATGGCAGACCGCATCACGGAAGTCACCTTCCGAACGAACGACCTCCCGGACGCGCTCTACGCGCTCCATGGAGAGATGGGTGAGGTGACCATAGACCGTGTCGTCCCGCTCAACGATGGGACGGTGTTGAAGTACCACTCGGTACGCGAAATGTCGCCGGACGCGTACAGAGACGCGCTCGAAAACGTGCCGTGGGTCACTGACGTCCGAGAAATAAACACCTCGCCCGACGTGACGCGCTTTGAGGTGGTGACCGAAGAGCCAACGGCGAGTTCGACGCTTGCGACCTACGGTGGTCGTCTCCACTCGATTACACTCACCCACGACAGCGTCGAAATCGAAGCTGAGCTACCGGCGTCCGTTGACCTGCGACAGGTGAGCGAGGCGCTTTACGAGCGCTACCCCGGCCTCGAACTCGTGTCGAGAAACACCATCGACCGGAAAGTTGCGATGCCAGAAGAACTCGCAGAGAGTCTGATTGGCCAACTCACCGAACGCCAACGCACCGCGCTCAAATCTGCGTACTACTCGGGCTTTTTCGACTGGCCACGCGAGAGCGCCGGAACGGACGTTGCTGCCTCGCTCGACGTGTCACCGGCAACGTTCCACGAACACCTCCGCAGAGCCCAGCGAAAAATCTTCACGACCCTCTTCGAAGTCAGTCCAACCGCGGACTAACGCGGTCAGTCAGACTGGACTCTGTTCTCTTCTTCGCTCAACTTTCCCGGTGACTGGGCCGTCACCGGCTCGTCGAAGCCGTTTGGTGCGAGTTCCGGTTCGCAGATGATTTTCTCGCGGCCCAATCGAAATCGGTTGAGCGACTTCTTGGTTTCCATGTCTTGCAAGAGCCGACTCACGGTTGCATCAGACCAGCCAACGAGGCTTGCGAGCTCTTTCTGACGCATCCGCCCGTCGTTTTCGGTGACCAATTCAAGGACCATCTCTTCTGGCGTCATCCCGGTTTTCACGACAAAATCCGCCTTCGAGTGTTCATAGGTGTAATCGATGAACTCCTGTGTAACGGACTGGTATGCCCTGGATTCCTCCCCTGCTGTCCCATCCAACTCACTCGCCGCTATACTTCCGCCGGTGTCGTCTGCGCCAATCCGGAACACTCCACGCAGACGTGCCAGTATCGCCTGCACTGGAGTAAAACCAGATTGTTCCTTCTTATCCATCTCAACTCGTGGTATTACATCGACCAAACAGATACTCCCTGCCCCTAAACAATTGGGGCGTTGCTGTGGCTCTGGGTGGTACAATGTGGCACAGCCTGTCGATTAGTGCCCTCCTGCACCCTGACTTTGCGCGTCCCACCGGGTCACGCCGCCAAAAGCGTGTCAGATACTGGATTTGATGGGCGTGTTGGGTTTTGAGTGGCGCGCGGTCGGAACCAACCGGCGACAATCACCAAGTACACACTAGTACACCGAAGCCGCGCATACCAGCGCTCCCAAACTAGTTGGGCTTGTCCGAAAAATCCCTGATGGCGTGGCTGTCTCTCATTCGGTGAGATTCGCTGTAAGCGCGGCGCGGTGAAACGTAACGGCGTCCACACCGGTTCGCTCTGGAAAGCCGGGGCGCGTAACGTACCCGCTCGAATCGACCGCCGAGTGGACGATTGCCGCGAGTCGGTATGCCGCCGTCATGGTGGGGTACGGCCGCACGCGTTCGTACCCCTGCTTGAAGGCTTCTCAAAGAGGCTCGCCAGATTCGACGTACCAGCCACAGACGAGGTGCTCCGCCTTCGCAACCGACAGCCCCGGCGCGGCGGCGAGTGAGTCGCCCCAGTCGAGGACGGCGGTGAGCGTCCCATCTCGAACCAGCGCGTTCCCCGGGCGAAAATCCCACGGGTAGAGACACGACTCGGGGCGGTTGGGTATCACTGCATGCACAAACACGTCTCGCAGGCGCTCACGGAAATCATCGAACGCAGCAGGGAGGGTATCGACACCGGCAATCGAATACACACGGAACCACGCCGCCCAGCTGTCGATTCCGTTGACCCGAAGGGCGCCTGTCTCACTGCTCTCGTTCACAACCACCGTTCCAAATGCGTCGAACGAACACAGTTCGTGGACTTCTGCGAGGTACTGTCCGAACGTCGCGGCGAGGGTTCGCTGGCGGTTCGTCTCGAAGCTCGCAAACCGCTCGTGGAGGTCGACTCCGTCAGCGTGTTCGACCACGACGTATACGCGCGTTTCAAGCGTGCCCTGTGCCAGTTGCCGAGGCACTGGAATCGACGTTCCAGAACGAATCTGCTTTGCGAGCACCGACTCGGTGACGAGCGCGCCTGTGTCGTCTGTGCTGTACGACCACCGACAGCCCGTCTGCGAGCGAGACGACTGCCGTCTCCTTTTGAGTCCCACGCTTCGCGGGGGTTACTGACGCGACGTCACGGTCGGGAAACTCTCGGGCGATGATGTTCCGGACGGCATCCATTATTGGCAGTATCGGCCGTGAGTGGATAGGTACACCGCCGACTCAGTGGTCAGCGTCAGCAAGAATCGCGCCGAGTGATCCGAGGTGCGAAAGGATGTAGTCGGGGTCGTACCCCTTCGTATCGGGGTTCTCTGCACGTGGGTACCATGCAGCGAGTAAGCCTGCTTGCTGTGCCCCAACCACGTCGTATTCGAGCGAATCACCGACGTGGAGCGCCGCATCGGGAGCCACATCAAGGGCGGCGAGTGCCCGGTCGAACGGGTCGCGGTGGGGTTTGCGCCGTGGCATATCGCCTGCGTACACGATAACGTCGAACGCGTCTGTGAGGCCGAGCGCCTCGACTTTCACCGCCTGTCGCCGCGACGGACCGTTGGTCACGAGGCCGACCTGTCCGTGAGCGCGTGCGTCGCCGAGTGCCTCTGTTGCACCGGGGTGAAACGAGACGGCGGTCAAATCGACCGTCTCGACGAAGCCGCGAGCGAGGGCAGTTGCGTCGATTTCCGCTCGCCCGTATTTCGCGGCCACCGCCGCGAATCCGCCTGCGAGATACCCGACCTCGTCGTTCGGGTCGGGCGGGCCGGGCAGCGCCTGCCAGAGGTCGGTTGGTTCGCCAAAGGGTGCGACACCAGCGACCTCGAATGCACTCGCGTAGATGGTGGCTACGTCCTGGTCGTTTCGACAGAGCGTGCCGTCTAAGTCGAACAGCGTCACCGAAATCGTGTGCACACCGCTCGTAGGTGTGGCGGCGAGAAAAAGACGGTGTCGCTCTCCGGGTTCGGAACCCATTTTGGCGCGCCTGCTGAAATGTCTCGTAGTGGTCCGCGTTCCGAATCCGCTGAGTTTCTTCCTTCTCAGTATCGGCCTCGCACTCGCCCGTTTCGGTTTCATTGCCGAGGAGCGAGCGCGCCACACCGCAGACCTCGCGTGGCCGCGCATTGTCACCGGCCTCGCGCGGATGTCGAAGAACGCCGCAGACGTTGCGATGGTCGGCGTCGCGCTCGGTTCGACCGCCATCACGGGCGTCGGTTTCGCCGGTCCCTTCTGGGGGATGGTGTTCAGCATCGGTGGCGGCCTCGCCGCGGGGACCATCGCCCTCGTCTCCCAGCGGTTCGGCGCGGAACGCTTCGACCAGCTCGGGCAGGCCATCCGCTCCAGCGTTGCGCTCGTCGTCATCGTGACGATGCCCGTCGCGGCCCTCTACTTCCTGTTCCCGGTCGAACTCATCTCGTTGCTTTCGTCTGACGCGCAGGTGGTCGCCTACGGGGCAGACTACCTCAGAATCGTCGCCTTCGGCGTCCCCTTCGGCGCGCTGAATCTCATCGGGAGTCGCGCCCTCATCGGCGCGGACGACGCGTGGACGCCGATGGTCCTCCGGGCGACCGGCGCGGTGTTGAACATCCTCATCAACGCCGTGCTCATCTTCGGCCTCGGCATGGGCGTCGTCGGCGCGGCCATCGGGACTGTCGTCTCGAACGTCGTCGTGACGGCGGCGTTCGTCGTCGGCCTCTCGCGAGGGTCGCTCCCCGGCGTCGGGGCGCTCCCAGTCACCGTGTCGCCAACGGGTCGCTTTCTCGACGGCGAAACGATGCGTGACGTGGTGACCATCGGTGTTCCAGTCGTGGGTCGTAATTCCGTCTGGACCGTCGCTCGGTTCCCAGCGCTCGCAATCGTCGGCATGTTCGGCCCACCGGTCGCCGCCGCGTACATCATCGCCCGGCGGATCTGGGGGCTCATCAACACCCCCGGCTGGGGGTTCGGCCTCGCCGCGAGCAGTCTCGTAGGCCAGGAACTCGGCAAGAACAACGAGCAGAACGCCGAGTCCTACGGCCGGGAAATCGTCCGGTTCTCGGTGGCGACCTACGTCGTCGCCGCGATTGTCGTCGTCATCTTCGCCCGCCCCATCGTCTCGCTGTTCGTCGGGAGCTCGAGCGATCCGACGATTCCGGTCGCCGTCGATATGGTGTACGTCTCCGCCATCGCGGTGATATTCCAGGGGGTCACGAGCACCGTCTCCGGGGCGCTCGACTCGACTGGCGACACGCGCTGGCCGTTTTACGCCTTCGTCATCGGGATGTTCGGCGTCGCCATCCCGTTCATGTATCTCGGCGCGACGACCGCACTCGGCATTTGGGGAATCTACCTCGCCTTCTTCGGCGAGACGCTCGTGCCGGCGTTCATCACCTACTACCGATTCACGACCGGGAAGTGGAAAGCCATCAGTCGGTCCTATCGTCCGGATGCGGTGGCGGACGACTGAAAAACTCACTCGTCGGGGAACGGTTCGCCGGGAGCGATGCCTGTTAGATCGATGATTTTTGCCATCCACGCGAGTTTGAACGCCATCACCAGCGCGGTTGCGAGAACGGCATGACCCGGACGGCGTCGGAGCGTTGCCCACCCCAAATACGCCGTCGCTGGCACGTTTACAAGGTTGAGGACGTTCGGCCACGAAAGCCCGACCGTGCCATTGCCTTGGGCCAGCCACTCGCGCTCTGCGAGCACCCCACGCGTCATCCACGCATCGGTCGTTTTCGGCGCGGGAAACGCGGCCGGGTTGACGACGAGCCAGACGGCGAGCGCCGCCACGAGTCGCCAGTTTCGCTGATAGAGCGCGTACACGAACACGGGGGTCGTCGCCGCCCGCGTCCACCCACTCCACGGGTTCGCGTGGCGCTTCCACACCCATTCCGGGAGAACGGTTTGCTCGGTGCCTGTTGGGTCACTTTCCATGACGAGCCATTGGGTCGCCCCACTCCTAACTCTTTTATCACTCTATGGCTGTCTTCGAGTATTGTATCCTGATTCCGACGACGAACACGTACGACGAAAACGAAGAAATTCGTGTTGACGCCGCTCGGACGATGGAGGTGGCGGATGATGAAGACGTGGCAATCGGGCCACACGTCGTGGAACGGGCGGCTCGCGAACCCATCAGCCACTGCGGTACGTTCATCCATCCAGGCACGAAAGTACCCGGTCATGGTGGCTCCGTCTCATCGACTTCGTTCTACACACCTGTTGCTCGTCGGCGAAACCGAATGGGTGTCCGCGTTCACATCGTTGCTGGACAGCCAAACTGACGCCACCGTTTCGTCGGTTCCTGATGCGGCATCAGCCCTCGACGCCGTCAGCGACGGCGCTGTCGATTGTCTTCTCTGTGAACAGCTTCTCGAAGCCGAATCGGGGCTGGACCTCCTTCACGAACTTCGCGAACGAACCACGACGCTCCCTGTATTCCTCTGTACCAGCGAGGGGAGCGAGACACTCGCGAGCGAGGCGATTTCCGCCGGTGTCACCGAGTACATCCCCGTGGATGGCGACATCGCAGACCGCTTTGACGACCTCGTGGCGCGAATCGACCACCACATTCGAACTGCTCGGCGGTCGATAACCCAGCGCGACAGAGCACGCCAGTTTGACGCAATTTTCCACGACGAGCGGACGGCGACGTGGGTTCTCGACACCGACGGGACGGTCGTCCGCGCGAACGAGATGGCCCGAGACGCGACCGAGGATTCGGTCGCTACCATGGTCGACCAGCCGTTCTGGTCGCTCTCGTGGTGGGCAGCGGACGCTACCACGCGGGCCGACGTCGAGCATATCGTCGAGACGGCGCGCGGCGGTTCGTTTGCGAATGCGGTGATTATGCGTTCGACACCCCGAGACGGGAGCGCTGTTGTTGACCTCTCCGCGCGGCCGGTGTTCTCTGGGCGGGGCGAACTCGCGTCCATCGTGGTCGAAGGCGTCGATATCAGCGAACGTGTGAACCTCGAACGAGACCTTCGACGGTCGGAGGAACTCCATCGAGTCACGCTTAACAATATGACAGACACGGTTCTCATGACCGATGACAACGGCGAGTACACCTACGTCTGTCCGAACGCCCACTTCATCTTCGGATACACCGACGCGGAGATTCGCGAGTTGGGAACCATCGACGACCTGCTCGGAGCGAGCCTCTTCGATCGCGACGAACTCGCGGAGGCGGGCGTGTTGAAGAACATCGAATGTACCGCCACGGATAAACAGGGTCGAGAGCACACCCTGCTGGTCAACGTCCGCGAAGTCTCGATTCAAGACGGGACGATGCTGTACAGTTGTCGTGATATCACGAAGCGCAAGCAGCGAGAGGAGGCGCTCGCGACCTTACAGGAGCTGGCGCGTGACTTCCTGTACGCGGAGACTCACCACGAAATCGCCCACCACGTCGTTGCGGACGCAGCGGGCGTCCTCGACATGGACGCGAGCGCCGTCTACCTGTTCGACGCGGACGAAAACGAACTCGCTCCGACCGCCTTCTCAGACTCTCTCGAACGACTTCACGGCACGCTCACCAGCGTCGGGGCGGACGGGTCGGGACTCGTGAGCTATAGTTTTCTCGAAGCCGAGTCGCTCTTTTTCGACGACGTCCACGAATCGGCCCTCCTCGACCACCCGGCGACCGACCTTCGGAGTACGGCCTACATCCCGCTTGGCGACCACGGCGTGTTTTTCTGTGGATCCCCCACCGTGGGTCGGTTCGACGCGGTGACACGGGAACTCGCAGACCTGCTCGCGGCGACCGCAGAGGCGGCTCTCGACCGAGTTTCTCGCGAGAGCAGGTTGCGCGAACAGGACCGCGAACTCCAGCGACGCAACAGCCAACTCACCGCACTCAACCGCATCAACGAAATCATCCGCGAAATCGACCAGGCACTCGTGCAGGCAGAGACTCGCACAGAAATCGACCACGCGGTTTGCGACCGCCTCACCGCAGACGACCGTTTCTCGTTCGCCTGGATTGGCGTCGCCGACTCGATTTCTAATACCCTCGAGCCGCGGGCCTGGGCGGGCGAAGAGCAGGGATATCTCGACAGCATCCCGTTCTCGATGAAAGACGCAGACGGTGACCCGGCGGGCCGAACCGCCGCCACCAGAGCGGTCACGATGGTCGGAAACGTCGCCGCCAGACTCAGAGACGAACCGTGGCGAAAGGAGGCGCTCTCTCGGGAGTACCTCTCGGTGATTAGCGTCCCGCTCGCGTACGACGAGTTCACGTACGGTGTCCTGACTGTCTACGCGAATTCCCAGGATGCCTTCGACGAGACATCACAGGCGGTGCTCGCGGAACTCGGTGAAACGATCGCGTCTGCGACGAGTGCCATTGAGCGAAAGAACGCCCTCCTCACCACCTCGGTCACGCGCCTCGAATTTGACGTCGCAGACCCGGCATTCGTCCTCTCGCGGTTGGCCCGGGACGTCGGGTGTTCGATTACGTTCCAAGGTGGGGTTCAGCAGACAGACGCGGGAACGTACGTGTTCATCACGGTCGAGGGGGCCGACGTCGAGGCCGTAGAAGCGACAGCGAACCGATTGATTGCCATCGACGACGTCCAGCGGATAAGTGCAAGCGGACCTCAGGGTGTGCTTCGCCTTCGCCTCTCACAGCCGTTCCTCGCCCTCGAACTGGCAGATCACGGGGCGGTGCTCCGGAGTGCGTCGTTCAGTCCCGAAACGGCGACGGTGGTCATCGACGTTCCAGACAGTGTTGACGTTCGGCACATCACGCAACTCGTCGCCGATTCCTTTGCCGACATCGAGTTACGCTCGAAGAAGACGGTCGCCCGCGAGGATACTCAGAACCTGTACGCGAAGTTCCTCGGCCAACTCACCGACCGGCAACTCGAGGTTATTCAAACAGCGTACTACAGCGGGTTTTTCGAATCGCCGCGTGCGCGCACCGGCGAAGAGATAGCCGAAACCCTCGGTATCTCCCCACCCGCGTTCTACAAACACGCCCGAGTCGTCCAGCGCAAACTCTTTACGACCCTGTTCGAGGACATCGGGGTTCCCACCGCGCCATCGACCTGAGCGTGCCGGATGGTTTAATAACGAACCATACCGATTTGATGGCGTTTACTATTCAACTACTTCAGTCATTTTTGCGGACTGCGTATGCTCGCTCGTCGAATGAGAGATATTCCCTACGACCCGACGGAAAAATCGGCCTACGAGTGTTTCGCGTGTGGAACCATCGAACGTGCAGCATCGAACCCCGGCCCGTGTTCGGACTGCGGAAACGAGATGCGAAGTCGGAACACCCCAATCGAGTAACTGATGGCGACCCACTCATCCACCGCGCAGGCTGACCGCGAATCGGTCGAATATGAATCGGCTCTCCAGACCGCCCGCCGACAGCTCGCCCGTGCAGCGAGTCTCCTCGATATCGATTCGAACATCGTCGAGCGATTGAAGTACCCCGCGAAAATCCACGAGGTGACCGTCCCGATAGAGCGCGACGACGGCACCGTCGAGGTGTTCACGGGATACAGAGCCCAACACGACAGCGTCAGAGGGCCGTACAAGGGCGGGCTCAGATACCACCCGAGCGTTACCCGCGACGAGTGTATTGGCCTGTCGATGTGGATGACGTGGAAGTGCGCCGTGATGGATATCCCATTCGGTGGTGCGAAAGGCGGCATCGTCGTCAACCCAAAGGACCTGAGCCCCGGCGAACGAGAGCGCCTGACCCGTCGGTTCACCCAGGAGATGCGGGATGCGATAGGCCCCAATCGCGACATTCCTGCGCCGGACATGGGCACCGACGCCCAGACGATGGCGTGGATTATGGACGCCTATTCGATGCAAGAAGGCGAGACCACGCCCGGCGTCGTCACCGGCAAGCCACCGGTCATCGGCGGCTCGTACGGCCGCGAAGAAGCACCTGGCCGCTCCGTCGCCATCATCACCCGTCTCGCGTGTGACTACTACGACATGCCACTTTCTGATACGTCGGTTGCCGTCCAAGGGTTCGGGTCGGTCGGCGCGAACGCCGCCCGCCTGCTCGATTCGTGGGGCGCGAACGTCGTCGCCGTGAGCGACGTAAACGGCGCAATCTACGACCCGGACGGCCTCGACGTCGCGGAAATCCCCTCTCACGACGAAGAACCAGAGGCCGTCACGCGCGACGTGGAAGGCCTGCTCTCGAACGATGAATTGCTCGAACTCGACGTGGATGTGCTCATTCCTGCCGCCGTTGGCAACGTCATCACCGAAACCAACGCGAACGCCATCCAGGCCGACATCATCGTCGAGGGTGCAAACGGCCCGACGACGTCGGGCGGCGACGCGATTCTCGACGAGCGAGAAATTCCCGTCATCCCCGACATTCTCGCGAATGCGGGCGGCGTCACCGTCTCCTACTTCGAGTGGCTCCAGGACATCAACCGCCGTGCGTGGTCACTCGAACGGGTCAACGAGGAACTCGCCTCGGAGATGGAGACCGCGTGGGACGACGTTCGCTCCGAAGTCGATTCACGCGGCGTGACCTGGCGCGACGCGGCCTACATCGTCGCCCTCTCTCGCATCGCCAAAGCACACGAGTCGCGCGGCCTCTGGCCGTAACCCTGTCCTTTTCGAATCTATCCAGTATTCGTTGGCGAAGCACTGACGCCAGAATCAGGCTTTCGTAGCTCCGAGAGCCACCAGCGTCCAGAGCGTAAGAAGACGGGAGAACGCAGAGTTCTGTGCGTGTTTTCTGTGGAGAGGCTCCTGGACTATTCGACGCGTTTGGCCTCCGAAAAGCCGCGTTCACGCGTCGCTCGGGAATCTCTATTAGCGTAACTCACGAATCTGTGGTATGGACTCTGCAATAGCCGACATCGAGTTTCTTGCTCGGTCAACACATCGCGTCGGCGTGCTCGAAGCGTTGGAGACGAGTCCGCGCGACCGCGCCGACCTCAAAGCCGTGACGGGCGCTTCGTCACCGACCATGGGGCGTATCCTTTCGGACTTCGAACACAGACGGTGGATTGTCCGTGCGGGACGCACCTACGAACTGACGCCGTTGGGTGAGTTCGTCGCAGACCGCTTTCTGAACCTTTGTGAGGCGATGGAGACCGAGCACAAACTCCGTGACGTCTGGCAGTGGCTTCCCCGCGAGATGGAAGGCTTTAGCGTCGAGCTCTTCGCCGACGCGGTGGTCTCCGTCCCCGGGCCCGGCTATCCATACGAACCCGTTGAACGACTCACACACCTGATACAGGAAACGACCCGCATGCGCGGATTCGACACAATCGTCCAGAAGTCGATCAACAACGAGGCGGTCTGTGATGCCGTCCTCGACGGCATGGAACTCGAATACGTGTTCTCACCGACCGCGCTCGAAGGGACGTATGCGTGGAATCCAGAACGGGTGCGGGCGGTCGCAACCAGCGAAAACTGCACGGTGTTCGTCCACGACAACCTTCCCGATGGCGACCGCTGTGGCATCGGCATCGTCGACGACCGTGTGGGCATCTGCTGTCATGATCGCACTACGGGTGCACTGGTAGCCATTATCGACACCGACTCGCCTGCGGCCAGAGAGTGGGCCATCTCCGTTTACGAAGGTGTCCGAGCAGACGCGAGCCCCGTCGAAGCGACCGCGTTCGAAACCTTCATCGAAGCGAACTAGGCTGGGCAAGCAGAGCCGTTGCTGGCGGCGTTCGTGACCGACCGCTTTCACGCGATGAAATATTTCACGAGGTAGTTAGATGTCGTCTCCAAGCGTATTTGCTGTGAGCTACCATGACACAAACGACGCTCGTGACACGAGACGGTTCGACGACGACGCTATCAGCAGAGACGGTCGAAGCCTTCCGCCAACAGCTCCGCGGCCCGCTGTTCACACCCGAAGAAGCCGGATTCGAGGACGCCACCCGTATCTGGAACGGCATGGTCGAGAAAACCCCCGCGCTCGTCGTCCAACCAACGGGCACCGCAGACGTGGTTGCTGCCGTAAACTTCGCCCGCGAGAACGACATCCTCGTCTCGGTGAAGGGCGGCGGCCACAACATCGGTGGGACGGCACTCGCAGATGGTGGCCTGACTATCGATATGTCACAACTGTGCGGCGTCATCGTCGACGCCGACCGACGACAGGTCACGGCACAGGCTGGCTGCAAACTCGGCGATGTCGACAGAGAGACGCAACTCTACAGCCTCGCCACGCCGCTCGGATTCATCTCCGAGACCGGTATCGCTGGCTTGACGCTCGGCGGTGGGTTTGGCTATCTAACCCGCCGTTTCGGATGGGCCGTCGACAACCTGCTCGAAGTCGAAATCGTCACCGCAGACGGGGAGGTCCGCCGCGCCAACAGCGAGACGAACGACGACCTCTTCTGGGCCCTTCGCGGTGCTGGCCACAACTTCGGCATCGTCACCTCGTTCACCTATCGCCTCCACGAGGTCGGCCCGACCGTCTACGGCGGCCTCATCGCGTGGCCCGCAGCGCGTGCGGAAGAAGTTCTTGCTACCTATCGAGAGCTAACCGCCACTGCACCGCCAGAACTGACCGTCTTTCAGGTGCTCATGCGCGCCCCGCCAGCGCCCTTCGTTCCCAAAGAGGCACACGGTGAGCGTATCTGTGCATTCGCCGTTTGCTATACCGGCGACCTCGACAAAGTCGACGACGCACTCGCCCCGATTCGAGCACTGGGCGACCCCGTCGTAGACCTGCTTCAGCCACAACCGTACGCCCAACTCCAATCCTCGCTGGACGACACCGAGCCAAAGGGCCAGCACTACTACTGGAAAACGGAGTTCGCCGCCGAACTGACCGCGGCGTTCCAAGCGACGCTCGCAGAACTGGCCGCGGAGTGTCCGATTCCAGGCGGCCAACTGGTTCTCGCCCACATCGGTGGGGCCATCAACGACCGAGCCGACGACGATGGCGCAATCGGCAACCGGGACGTCCGATTCGTCTACGGCGCAGCCGGAATGTGGGAACCAGACAACCCCAACGCAGACGAGTTCCGCCAGTGGGTCAAAGATGCTGGAACCCGGCTCCAGCCGTTCTCGACCGGTGGGAACTACATCAATTTCCAAACCGCAGAAGATGGCGAAGAACGCGTACGGGCAACCTACGGCGCGAACTACGACCGACTCGTCGAGCTCAAGCAAACGTACGACCCGGACAACGTGTTCCGGGTGAACCGGAACATTCGGCCACAGGCGAGAGCCGAGCGACCCTGAGGGGTAACCAATCGGGGTACTGAGCTCCAACTCAGCCAACTGCCCTCACTGTCAAAACCACAGTCATAATCGACACGGAACGTGGCTGCACTATACCGAGCGTCGAAGCTGAGATGGGCGCGTGGCCCGGGTCAGAAGGTTCAGTACGCCGTGGTCGATGATTCACTGCGAGACATAGATCGGGTTGCACTCGCAAGCAGATACCTGAGTAAGTACGACGTCCCGTTCTACTGCGACCTCGTACTCCGGGCAACAGAGAGTGTGATTTCCTCGTTTGGGTGGCGTCAGTCGCGGATTTCGTCGTATCTGTTTGGGCGGGTTAATGCGTCGCTCAGTTCGTATTGACACGTGTGTTTCCAACAGCTGTGTGCCTTCTACATTAGAAACCGCGGGGGTTGGGGGGGAAGACGTAGTCTCTGGAACAAACCTTCAAAATTACGCTCTCAGCTACTACGTCAAGTTCAGAGAGTACATGTACCAATATAACATTTTTTGCCGGTAATCATTCCATTCACTCGTTATATGTCGGTTCAGGTGGGACACAACCTCCCGTTTCAGATTCCTTCTGACGCCATTTGTTTGCATTGAGACGACATGTGAGCGGTACCGTGAGCCACTCAGAACAGTTCTTTGAGAACGTCAATCGGGCTGGGACTCGTGTCGTCGGAGACAGCCCCGGAGCTATTTTCATCGGTAGTCGTGGCAGTGCTGGTTTCTGTGGCTGCGCCAGTTTGCGTTTCAACTTCGACGTCTCTTGTCTGTGCTTGCTCCGTGAGGTGGCCGGTGGCCTGGTCGTACGCAGCCTGATTCATCGTTCGAGTTGTAAACGCCAGGTCGATCTCCTGGCTTTTGTACTGGTAGGTGCCGTGGTGTTCGACGCCCATAACGCCAGATTGATTGACTGCAATTCGATGGGTTCCTCGAAAGTGAGGCGTTTCGACTCGAACGATTTCGGAACTGATTTCGACACGCGTATTGGATTCGTTTCTGAGGACTGCTTTCGCGAGCGTGCGGGCTTGCTCATGGTTTCCCTGCTGATATAGCTCCTGAAGCCGCTCGTCAAAAGTCATTAGTTCCTGAATGTCAGATGAGAATAAATACGCTTCGTACATGTTTATGCTATGATAGCTACTGTCTAAGTCGACGTTGGCTGAATTGCATTCGAGGTAGTACGTCGTTGATAAAACGCATTACTGCGTCCGAGTTGTGCATGTGAGCGAGCGCTGTGCTGAGTGCGATGCCGTGTGTCAAATTATTACACTCAGAACTCAGTTACACGCGTTGGAATTGACTGTTCCAGGTTCCGATTTCAACTGTATAACCGATTTATTCCGGTTCGTGTTGAATTCGCTGCCTGTTCAACAGTTCACCAGACAATATCCTCGAAGAGTTCGTGCCCATGGAACTGGATTTCGGTGACGATGTTTCCCGAACGAAGCTGATTGCCTTTCGTGGCGACCCGCTCGCTATCGTTGCCGACGTAGATTATGTTTGAGTGCTGAATATAGAGCGTGTATGCCGTAAAGAGCCTCGAGGAACCGATTGATGAACCCACGACGCACTTCACGGTTACAGGCGGGTCGATACGCTCCTATCTAGTCTGCCAACCGATGAACTTCTCGAACCCATACGTGAATCCGAGAAAGACAATGGCAAACACGAACCAACGGAATATATCGAATGTGCCCGTAAAAGCGAGGACATTGAAAATATACGATAACGACGCGCCAACAAACGCGGCTGCGTAGAGATTGCGTCGGATGTCCATGAAGAATCCTCTAACTAGAGCCAGTTAATCGTTCTTCCGAAGAGTGCCCCTTTGCGTCTACCCGACGAACCACATCTCACGATTTCGTTCCGTGGTGGATATACACCTGCAGTACCGCTTGGATGGACATCAGAGGCGACTCCTTCCTCACAGAAGTCAGTTACGCTGCGTCGACGCCACTCGGTCCCCGGGGGAGGTATTCGCCGATTCCCTTCTCCGTGAGAATCTCGTCGTCTTCGACGACCACTTTGCCGCTCGTGATGACGTGGCTCGGCGATCCACGAAGAGTCCGGTCGTACGCCGAACACCAGTCGTTACCCAGGCCCTCGAGCCACTCGGAGTCGACGTGAACCTCCTTGTCGAGGTCGACGATCAGCATGTCCGCGTCCGCACCCTCGACGAGTGCGCCCTTCCGGGGGTACAGTCCGAAGCGCTTCGCCGTGTTCGTCGAACACGTCTCGACGAGTCGCTCCATGCTGATGCGGTTCTTGTTGACGCCTTCGTGGAGCATCAGAGGCAGGAACGTCTGCAAGCCCTGGTCGCCCGGCGGGCCCTCCCAGAAGCTGCCGTTCCTTTCGCCCTTGAACTCTCTCGGATATGGACAGTGGTCGGTTCCGACGTGCTGGAGTGCGCCTGTTCGGAGACCTGCCCACAGCGCCTCCTGGTCCTCCTTGTACCGGATTGGTGGGGAGATTTTCCCCCACAGCCCGACGTCCTCGTCCTCACAGTGGTTCGCGAGGAAGGAGGGGAGCGTCTCTCCGTAGAGTTGGACCCCGCGGTTCTGGTACTTCTCGAGGACGGGGATCGTCTCTTTGGCGCTGTTGTGAACGACGTACGCAGTGGCGTCGGTCTCTTCGCACAGCATGCCAATCTGCTCAACCTGCATCGCCTGCGCGATGCCCGGGGAGCTGTCGGCCCACGCCCGCAGGCTGTCACGCCCCTCCTCGTCTCGGACCTGGGGGATCGTCTTCTGGAGCAGGTCGTCGTTCTCCGCGTGGAACATCACGACTGCACCGCCCATGTCCGACGTCTTCCGGAAGACTTCGTACACTCGACCGGCGTCGGAGTGGCCGATTCCCAGCTCCGGCGCAGACTTCTTGTACATGTTGAAGAAGAGCTTGAACGAGCGAATTCCCGCGTCGTCCGCGAGTTGTTCGATCTCCTCGACATGGTGGTCCTGGTGGATGATCGCGTGGAAGCCGAAGTCGATGTACGACTGCTCCTCGCCGGTGTTGACGAAGAAGTCCATGTCCGACATGTACGGCTCCTCCTGAAGGAGGAAGGTAAAGAACGAGGTCACGCCGCCCTTGAGGCAGGCGCGGGTCTCGGTCTCCATGTCTAGCTCGAATTGGGTATGGTAGTCGTTCTCGTAACCCGCCGAGAGACCCATGTGGTTGTGCGGGCAGATGATCCCCGGAATCAGGTGGTTCTGCTCCGCGTCAATCTCCTCGTCGGCCTCCGGGAGCGTTTCCTTGGATCCCACCGCGGTGATCTTGCCGTCTTCGACCGCTACGCCTCCGCTTATCGTTCCGGCCGGCGTGACGACACGGCTGTTAACAATCCTCAAATCTGCTGGCATGTGACTGTCCTATCTTCGGCCCAGAGCATAAGTATCATGATTATTTCACCGATGGGGCACGTGGTGGCAATGGTGGACTTGATACACCGTGATGCAGGTAGTGACTGAACGCCGAGACTCCTGAGTTCTTTTACCTGTTACGAAATGACCGACTTGCGCACGCTATTCAGCACAGCTACTGAAACCTCTTACCGAGCAAAAATTCCAGTCCTGCCTACTGTGGGCTCTCTGAGCGACCGTCGAATAGTGAGGTGAACCGTGTCAGCAGTGCAAGCGCGATGGCAATGCCGAGCATCGGATATTCGACACTGATGACCATCCACTTCAACGCCTCAGTACTGTTCATGAGACCGATTAGGATGGTTGCGTAATCGTCGGGATTTGTGTAGATGAAGATGGCCCAGAGGTTCTCCAGAGAATCGAGAAGTCGAGAGACAACTGTCAGCCCCATCCCTACCTTCGGTATCTGGACTAACTCACCCCTCAATTTTGTGATGACACTAACTCTGTGGTTGACCTGCTCGCGACAACTGCGAAACCGCAATCGCTCGGCAGTTTGAGTTTGAGAAAATGCTCCGTCAGGGATTCGAACCCTGGTCCTTGCCGTGAGAGGGCAAGATGATTGGCCGGACTACACCAACGGAGCGCTCGTTACACTCGCGCTCCGAGCATCGACGAACTCCGTTCGTCTCAGCAACGGAGCACACGTACGCTCAACCACCGCATACGACCGCCCGTATGACGACGGAGCGTGCTTCGGAACGCATCCAACCGTAGACTGGGGAGTATTTTAACAGTTCCGTTTCGGGGTGCGGGGCGGCGATACGGCGTGTCACTTGTCGTCAAGTGACGACTGGGTTGCCTCGGGTTCGTGCCCCGAGAGACTGACGATGTTTTCCCGGCCCATCCGGAGTTTGCTGATGGTTCCATCGTCTTCCATATCCGAGAGGAGCATGCTGACTTTGGACTTCGACCACCCGGTTTCATCGACGATGTTGACTTGGCGCATCCGCCCACCACGCTCTTCGAGCAGGCTCACAACGCGGTCTTCGTCCGTGAGGAGCTCTTCATCGGAGACACCGTTCGGCCCTCCCGTGGGAGCCGCCGAGGCAGCTGTTCCGCGAGCCTCCCCTGCCGCTGCGCCCGAGTCGTCGTCATCGTCGCCCAGATTCAGCAATGGAAGCGCACCAGAGCGGTAGGCGAACGCGCCGGCGGCCATCACGAGGAGGAACACGACGGCGGCGATTGGAACGATTGGAAGCCCGCCGCTCTCGGCTGGCCCGCCGGCGTCTGTCGTTGCAGACCCACCAGCCCCGGACTGCCCGAGGACGATGCGTGGCTGTTGGTCTGCGAACTGCCGCTCGCCAAACCAGGTCACTGATTCGCTTGCCGAGAGATCCTCACCGGATACCGCGTCTGGTTGCGGGGTCGCTTCGGTAAACTGGAGTGGGCCGTCGTGTTTGATGGTGAGTGACTGATTCGGGCCAATATAGATGCCGCCTTCGAATACATCACCGACGACGAGTTGGCCGCTTTCTGCGGTTGCGAAGTTAGACCACGTGAACTGCATCTCGACGATGCCCTGATTGCCGAGTTCGTTCACCTCGGCTCGTTTCGAAAACCCGCTCACGCTCATTGACCGACCCGTGGCCTGCTCACCGGAGGTGGCGAGCGCGCTTGACTGGTTTTGGAACTGTCTGTACAGGTCGGTCTCGTTTTGATTGAACTCCGCCGCGTACTCCTCGAACTGCTGGCGGTCTTCGTCGGTCTCCAGCGTTAGCTTATAGGCGAACGTCCATCTCGCAGAGCCGTTTTCGAACACTTCGACGGTAAACTCTGTGCGGTCGAACTCTTGGGCGGCGGCGACCGCATCTGTCGAACCGCCGGGGCTGTCGGGCGTGGCGACAGCCAGAGGGGCAGTCGCTACGACTACGAAGAGGAGTGCAAGACACGCCGCAGACAGCCGTTTCATCTAATCTAATCCTTACTTGGTCGCTATAAAAGTGCTGTGACTCTTCATATAGCAGAATGTCCGCATTTCATGTGACGCACTCGTTTGCCCGAAAGAGCCACAATAGGTGCTGACGACGCGGGTTAACGGCTGGGTAGTGTTCGTGTTCGTCCCGCTTGTTTGAGTTACCACCAATCAGTGATTGCGCCCTTGTCGAATTGGTAAGGACGGGTTCAAGCGCTGCTATTTCGATTTTTCGTAGCCATCGCGCGCGGCCTGTTCTGCCTCCTCGCGACTCAGTACTGGGTCGTTGTCTGTTTCCGATTGGATGAGGAAATAGAGCACGAGCGGGCCAGCGACCGCGAAGAAGAGGAACACCAAGAGGATGAACGCTTCAGCAGCCATACAGTATTGGTTCTCACTCATTCCCCTAATTGTTTCTCACTCACCCGGAGATTTTTAGGAGTTGCTTGTGAACTGTCGGCTGTATGAGTCCTCCAACAGACGACGACAGTGGCTGTCTCAAATGCGGTCACGACGAAGTCTCGACCGACAAAATCGCCACCTCTGGGACGGGACTATCGAAAATGTTCGACATCCAGAATCGGACGTTCCAGACGATTACGTGTACGAACTGTGGCTACACGGAAATCTATCGTGGACAGTCGAAAGGCAATATGCTCGACCTGTTCCTCGGCTAGCTACGGTGCGAGACGGTTCTTCCGTCCCTTCATCTTCTCGTTGTAGTATTCGAAGGTAATCGGACACCACTCTGTGGCGAGGTCTAACACCTTGTTCGTGAGCTCGCGGATTTCCCACTGGCTGTCTGCGGCGGCGCGCATGTCCGCGACGTGCATGAGCATCCGAACGTTCATCGACATCACGAGGTTGACTTCGGTACCGATGGGGAGGACGAAGCGTGCGTCTTCGGGTGGCATCCCGAGGTCGAGAAGCTCCTGATACGTCTCGACGGAGTTCGTGACCGAGTCGCGGAACAGCTGTTCGCGCTTTTCCATCATCTCATCGCTCACGTCGCCCGTTTTCTGGTTGCGGCCGACCCAGTTTTTGTCAGTCGCAGACGGTGGCCAGACGACCATCTCGCCTGCGGCAACATCGTCGATGTCCACGTCGTCGAACGCGACGTAGCGCATCGATTGCACGTCGAATGAGACGTGTCGGTGGCGCGTGAGTTGTGCCATACACGACCGGCTAATTCCTTCGACGGCGAACGTCGCTTGGACGTGTTCGAACGGGCCGAAGTGACCGTGATTCAGGAGGTGGCTGATGAGGGTGCGCTGTTTGTCTTCGAGGCTGTCGCCTTTGACCGTGGCCATGATGTCCTCAAAGGCGGTGTCTCCGACGAAATCGGCCATGTAGTCGTTTCGCGCCGCCTTACAGATGAGTTCCTCAGGGTCGTCCGTGGATTCGAGAAGCCGAACTTGCATACCTGAAAGCGCGCGGGAAGTACAATAAACGTTGATAACCCCCTCCACTACCCCGGCCATGCCGTATTAACAACCTCGCCCCCAATCAGGGGGTATGGGATACCGAAAATCGACCCCCAACGACGTTGACTCGCTGATTCCCGAAGAATGGGGCGGCATGTGGATGTTCCGCAACTCGCTCGAAAGCGAGGTCGTTGGCCTCTCGGTGATGGAACTCGAACCGGGCGGGAAAAACAAGCCACACGACCACGAATCGGACGGCGAAGAGGAAGTTTATTGCGTCGTAGACGGTGAGGTGACGATTACCGTTGGCGTGGAAGCAGTCACGCTCGGTGAAAACGAGGCGCTTCGCGTTGATCCGGGAGAACACCGCCAAATCGAAAATACCGGCGACGAACGCGCCCGACTCGTCATCGCAGGCGCGGGTCGACCTGCGTAGAGCGACACACCCAAACCCTCCCCACCCAATGAATTTGGCATGATATCAAATCTCGCACAGGGCGTCCAAGCCTTCACGAGTAACGTCTTTCTCGTGACCGGCGAGCGCACCGTCATCGTTGACCCCGGTAGTGGCTTCGACGTGGTCGAAAAAATCGAAGCCCGGACTGACTCCCTCGACGCCATCGTACTCACGCACACGCACCCTGACCACGTTGGCAACGTCACCGCCGTGAAAAACGCATTCGACGTGGACGTGTGGGGATACGACCCGGATTCACCGTTTGTAGACCACGCCATCGAAGACGAAGCGTCGGTGAAAATCGGGGACGACACCTACACTGCGCTTCACACGCCCGGCCACAAAAACGACCATCTCTGCTTCTACTCGAAGGGTGCGCGCACCCTCTTTGCGGGCGACCTCGTGTTCCAAAACGGGAGTTTCGGTCGCACCGACCTGCCAGAAGGCGACCGCGAGGTGCTCATAAAGAGCATCAACCGCCTCATCGCAACCGTTGCCCCCGATTTAGCAGTGATGCACGTCGGCCACGGCCCGAGCATCACGAGCAACCCCTACGACGACATCGAACTCAGCGCCCGCATGGCGCGGATGACGGGCTAAGCTAGTCGAGCGCGAGCCCACAGAGCGCCTCGTAGGCGACTTCGTAGGCATCACAGACCGCATCAGGGTCGGTTCGCGTTTCTGAGTCCAGTGCGGGAAGCCCCACGCTCGCTCGCGGCTCGATGAGGTCTACGACCGCGTCCACAACTTCTTCTAGCTGACCCTCACGCGGACTGTTTCCCGCAACGGCGCAGGCTTTCGTGTAGCGACTGCCTTCGTAGATGCGCGCTCGCGCAGGTTCCACGACGGCCACCGCGTCCGGTTCAAACTCACGGAGTGGGCGGGCGATGTCGGCGTAGGACTCAACCACGACGCGGTCTTCATTTTCAACCTGCGCTGCGCAGGCTTCGAGGGCGGGCAGGTGGTGGTCCCCCATTACCTCGTTCAGTTCTTCGACGGTCGAAATTTCGATGGCGTCGGTGAGTTGTGCTCTCACCTCGGGCGGCATTTCGGCGGTCGCGTTGACGACCATCGCGTCACCGGCGCGATCACAGACGAACTCGCGGTCGTGGCGGCCGAGCAGTCCCGCGCCGCCGCCGGGAGCGGGTCGCCAGAGGCGGTGAACTGGATTGATGTCCTCCGGTGTGACGTCTGCCACACTCGCTTCGGCCAATCGTCGGGCATCCTTGCCGTAGAGCCGCCCTTCACTAACCGCTTTGAGATAATCGTCGTGGTCGAACCAGTGGTCGTTGCCCGCACGTGGCTTGAAGCCCACCCCGTCGATGTACCGGAGCAGGCCGACTGAGAAGGTGGTCTTGCCAGCATCGACTTGGTCGCTTCCGGCAACGAGCAGCTTCATCGAAGGCCGTAGAAGCCGGGGTCGTCGTCAGCCATTGGGTCTGCGAACGAGAGGTCGTCTGCGTTCACCATGACCCACGGAATCGCCCACGAGAGAAGCACGTCTTCGGTGTCGTAATCTAAGTCTGCCTCGGCGTCTAACCCCTGCAGCAGCCGAGCAATCTCGAAGACGGTGTACATCTTGTCCTCGTCGAGCACCTCGTCTGGTGAGCGGAAATCAAGCGGTCGAATCGTGTCGAATGCGTCTTTGTCGCGTGGCATACCCGGCGCTTGGCACGCGACTGAATAAAACGTCCCGCTCCTAGTCTGCGAGTGCCCCGGCGAGTTTCTCGATTGGGTGTGGCGGGCGCGTCTCGCCCTCGCGCTCGCCGAGTTGCGTGCGACACGACGCGCCGGGTGCGACCACCTGCGCCGCCTCGCTTGCATCCACCTTCTCGAACAGCAAGCGGCCGATTGCCTTCGAGAGTTCGTAGTGCTCTGCTTCGTAGCCAAAGCTCCCAGCCATGCCACAACACCCCGAGTCGAGCGGGTCGACCTCGAAGCCCGCCCGGCGAAGGACGCCCACTGCGTGGTGGTCGCGTTTGAGTGCCTTCTGGTTGCAGTGGCCGTGATACGAGAGCGATTCGCCAGGTTCGCTGAAGGTCATCTCTTCATCCACGCGGAACCGGTCGACGAACTCACAGACGCCGTAGGTCGCCCGCGACACCGCGGTACAGGCCTCGTCGTCGGGGAACAAGTCCAGATACTCGTCTTGGAACATGACGGCGTCAGAAGGTTCTGCGAACACGACCGACCAGCCATCGGTCACTTGCGGCGCGAGCGCACGGACGTTCGTTTGCGCCTGCGCTTTCGCCTTGTCAAGAAAGCCCTTCGAGTAGGCCGCGCGCCCGGTTGCCGTCGTTTCAGTCGGCAGTTTCACGTGACAGCCACCGGCTTCGAGGACGCGCACGGCGGCTTTGCCAATCTCCGGCGAGGCGTAGTTCATGTACGTATCCGGGAACAGGAGCACGCGGTGGGTGGCGTCCTTTTCCGGAACCTTCGGTCCGCGACTCGCGTACCAGTCGCGGAACGATTCGCGCTCGAAGTGGGGCAGGTCGCGGTCCTTTGCGATGCCGAGGGTTTTCTCCATCACTGTCCGTGCGCCCGGCAACTCGGTCGCCCAGTTAGAAAGCGGCGCGAGCGCGCTCCCGAGTTTCGAGAAGCGGTCGATGTCGGCGAACAGCCGTTCGCGCGGCGAGGTTCCCTTTTCTTGGTGCGTTTGGTGTTTCACCTCGGCTTTCAGCTTCGCCATGTCCACGCCGGTCGGGCAGTCGCGCATACAGCCCTTACAGCCGACACAGAGGTCGAGGACTTCCTCATGGAACTTCTCGGAATGAATTTCTTCTTCTGGTAAATCGCCGCTGATGGCCGCCCGAAGCAGGTTTGCCCGACCGCGCGTCGTCTGAATCTCCTCTTTCGAGGCCCGCCACGTCGGACACATCGTGGCCGTCTCCGTCTGGCGACAAGTGCCACAGCCGTTACAGAGTTCGACAAGGTGCGAAAACCCGCCTTCGTCGGAGAAGTCTTGGGCTGTCTGTGGCTCAATCGAACTGTACGACGCGCCGTAGCGCAGGTTGTAGCGCATGTCCGTCACCTCGTCGCGGAAGACGACCTTCCCGGGATTCATGCGCCAGTCGGGGTCGAACGCCGTCTTTAGGGCTTGGAACGCGTCCCACAACTGCGGGCCGTACATCTTCGGATTGAACTCGGTGCGCGCGAGGCCGTCGCCGTGTTCTCCTGAAAACGAGCCGTTTCGCGCGAGCACGAGGTCGGTCACGGCCTCGGCTATCGAATGCATCGTCTCGATGCCGTCTTCCTCCTTGAGCGAGAGAATCGGCCGGATGTGGAGTGTGCCACTGCCTGCGTGGGCGAAGTAGGCCGCAGACGTTCCGTGGTCTGCGAGCACCTGCTCGAACTCAGCGACGTACTCCGCAAGCTCTTCGGGTGGCACCGTCGCGTCCTCGATAAACGGATAGGGTTTGGCGTCACCTTGCAGGCTCATCAACAGCGGAATCGCCGCCTTCCGAAGCTTCCAGATGTCGGTTTGTGCTTCGCTTGTGTAGGCTTCGAGCGCGTCGAACGCGGTGCCGTTCTCAAGAAACCGCTCGTTGGTCGCCCCAATCGCCGCCTCGAAGTCGTCGTGACACTCCGAATCGAACTCCAGCATGAGCGCCGCCTGCGCGCGCGCTGGAATCGCGTCGGCGTACTGGGCGTACTCCTCTGACTCGCGGGCGAGACGAAACACCTCCGCGTCCATGAGTTCCACCGCGCCCGCGTCGTATTCGAGCGCGACGGGAACCGCGCGCATCGCGTCACCGAGCGAGTCGAAGCTGTAGAGGACAAGCGCCGTCTCCTCGGGTTTCGTGACGAGCGAGAGCGTCGCTTCGACCACGACGCCAAGCGTGCCTTCGGAGCCAACGAGCAGTTTCGAGAGGTTGATGACCTGTTCGCCTGCTTCCTCGCGAATGACTTTGTGCAGGTTGTAGCCGCTGACCGAGCGCTTGAGCGTCGGGTAGCGCGCCTCGATTTCGTCTTCGTTTTCATCGACGAGCGCGCGAACGGTCTCGTAGATCCGCGCTTCGAGCGTGTCCTGTTCGACAATTGCGTCCCACTCGGGGCTGTCGACGACGATGTCACGGGTGTGGATGAGCGACCCGTCTGCGAGGACGACCTTGCACGCCTCGGTGTAGGCGTCGGTGATGCCGTAGCGAACCGAGTGTGCGCCCGTCGAATTGTTTCCGATGCTGCCGCCAACTGTCGCGCGATTCGAAGATGCGGGGTCGGGCGCGAACTTGAGTCCCCACTGTGAGAGCTGGGTGTCGAGGTGGTCTTGGACGACGCCGGGTTGGACGGTCGTCAGCTTTGCCTCGGGGTCTACGTCGAGAATCCCGTCCATGTGCCGAGAGAGGTCAAGGACAACACAGCCGGGCCCGACGGCCTGCCCGGCGAGTGAGGAACCGGTTCCCCGCGGGAGGATGGGCGTGTCGTGGGCTGTGGCAATGCGCACGGCAGCCTGCACGTCGGCGGTGTCTTTGGGAAACACCACTCCTGCCGGGCGGGCTTTGTAGATGCTTCCATCCGTCGCGTAGAGCACCTGTGAGTACTCGTCAAAGCGCACTGCACCCCGGACAGATTCTGTGAGTGCGTCGGCCAGTGCGTCGTGGCCGGCGGGGGACGACGCCGAACCCTCAGTATTTTTTGTGGCCATTAGGGTGGCCTACAGACGAGACTGAGATAAATGCTGGCGTCACACGCAGTTTTGCGAGTGCTGTCGCTCACGGTGTGGGCGGCGATAAAATGGTGAAGGTGTAGACTTACTCGAACAGCTCGACAGCCTGCTCGTAGCGGGCCGATGGCTCTTCCCAGTCGACGACGTTGAAGAACGCTTCGACGAAGTCGCCACGGGCTGGGCCGTAGTCGTAGTAGTACGAGTGTTCCCAGACGTCGAGGGCGAGGATTGCGTGGCTGCCCCAGAGTGCGCCTTGGTCGTGCTTGTCAACGACGACGTTGCGAAGCTGGTTACTGAACGAGTCGTAGACGAGGAGTGCCCAGCCACCGGCGGCGGATGCGGCGGCTTCGAACTCGCCCTTCCACGCTTCGTAGGAACCGAAGTCCTGCTCGATGCGGTCTGCGAGGTCGCCTTCCGGCGCGTCGCCGCCTTCTGGGGACATGTTCTGCCAGAAGAGGTCGTGCAGGATGTGGCCACAGCCGTTGTGGGTCACAGAGCGCAGTGCGCCGCCCGAGGAACCGAAGTCGCCGGACTCACGGTTTCCTTCGAGGGTCTCCTCTGCGGAGTTCCACCCGTTTACATAGCCTTGGTGGTGGGTGTCGTGGTGCCACGTGAGCACCTGTTCTGAGATGTGCGGCTCGAGTGCGTCGTAGTCGTACGGAAGCGGTGAAAGTTCGTAGCTCATGAGATAGTCCTCCACCTAATCCATGCGGCGGAATCCTGTTAAACCTTAAGGAGGCGATTGCTAGCAACCCACACTGTTCGGCTGCTTGCTAGCGGTCTCAAGACCCATACACTGCGTCGCGTCGCTCGTACTCGAGTTCGGTTGCTACCCGCGTGGCGACCTCCGCGCCTGCCTCGCGTTCGACCAAATGAAGCGCGAGGTCGAGGCCTGAAGTGACGCCTCCAGCGGTGAGCATATCGCCATCGTCTACGACGCGCGCATCCACGACCTTAGCGGCCGTCTCACGCAGGTCAGAGAGCGCAGAGGCGTGGGTCACTGCAGGCCGCCCGTCGGTGAGTCCGGCGCGCGCGAGCAACATCCCGCCGGTACACACAGCGGCGACGGTCGCACCCGCGTCGTGGACGGCGACGAGCGCGTCGGGAACCGCTCCCTTCTCTGCTTCCGCCCACGCGCCTTGCTCACTGCGAGTGTTCCAGCCCCCGCCGGGGACGACCACGATGTCGGCTGGTTCGCTGCGGTCGAGAACGGCGTCGATACCGACTCTGAGACCGTGGCTCGCGGTCACCGTCTCGCGAGCAGTCAGCGTCACCAACCGCACGTCGAACGGCGCACCGAACGCGGTGGCGGTCTTGAACACCTCGTAGGGACCAATGGCGTCGAGTTCGTCGAACCCGTCGTAGCACAGAATGTCGATTCGTGTTGTCATGAGTTGACATCGGGGGGACGGCGCAAAGCCATTCCGGGGCTGTCAGTTTTGCTGTGACAGTGGAATCTGAATCGTCACGACGGTTCCATGCGGGTCGTTTTCTGAAAATGAGAGGTCACCAGCGAGCACTTTGACCGCCCAATTGACGAGCCAGAGGCCGAGGCCGCGGCTGTGCATGAGGCTGGTTTCTTGGCCCGCGTTCAACACTTCAATCTCGTTTTCGGGGATGCCGGGGCCGTTGTCCGCAATCGAAATCGTGAGCCAGTCGTCTTCGACGCTGGCCGCGATCGTTGCTGTGGGCTGTTCGTCTGTGTTGTGCTCTGCGGCGTTTTCAAGCAGATTTTCGATGGTTGGTTCGATAACCCACCCACAGGTCACCGTGTCTGCTGGCACCGACTCGACGGTTACGTCGAGTGCGGGGAACCGACGTTCGACCAGCGCAACTTTGTCTTCGATGACCTCCGCAACCGAAATCTGCGTCAGGTCATCGTGAGTGGTGTCGATTATCTCTTGGACGGCACGCGCTTTGTTCCCCATATCGACGAGGTGCAGCGATTTTTGTTTGAGCCGACCGGTGAGTTCTGCGTCCGCTCCTGCTTCTTCGAGGCGGTCTGCAAACCCGTAGACGACGTTCATCTCGTTTCTGAGATTGTGACGTAAGACGCGATTTAGCACGTCGAGGCGCTGTTGGTAGCGGAACCGCTCGGTCACGTCACGGAACACGAGCACCTGCCCGATGGTGCGCTCGTGGTGGTCGCGGAGATTCGAGCGACTCACCTCGTAATGGCGTACGTCGTTTTTCGAACCGAGCGTGATGAGTTCTGCTTCGTCGTCTGCGGTGTTCGAGAGCGTCTGGTATTCAGAGAAGACAGACTGGATGGGGCTCCCGAGAAGCGAGAGCGCGGGTTCGCCGACGATGGCCGCACCACTCCAGTTTATGTCCACGATGGTTCCTATCGAATCGATGACGATGACGCCGTCTGCCATCTCGTCTAAGACGAACGTGCGCGCGAGTTGACCCGGCGCTGGACTCGCCTTGAACAGTTTGTACTGCGAAATCGCACCGAAACTGGCGACACCGGAGACGGTGAACGCAACCGGTGTGGGGTCGATGGCGACCCACGGAAGCAGGTCGCCAACGTAGATGAGGTTGCCAATCCACGGGGCGAGCGCGGCGAGCAGGATGGCAACCGCCTGCTTGCGGTGAATAATTGGCGAGTTGCTGAGCAGGTTGATGAACAGCAGGTCGCCCACCAGCGCGAGAATGTAGGTGTACCCAATTATGACCCAGAACCACGGGCCGAAACGTTGGGTGAGAATGAACATCTCACCGACTTGTTCGATGCCCACCGAGTGACGGATGAGGTGGTGCCAGCTGTTCGTCCAGACGAGTACGAGCGTAATGAGGGGGATGACCGTGAGCAGCGCGATATTTTTGGGTCGAACGTAGTCGTCGTTGCCGGTGTATTCGAGCGCGAACACGACCCACGCGACGGCGAGCGTCACCGACCCAAACCACTGGAAACGAGCCCAGAGCAGTTTGGCTGCAAGCGTCGTCGCGTTAAGCTCGAGCATGTAGAACAGCGACCACCACACCGCGGCCGCCATCAAAATGGCGAGTGCCGTCGCTCCCGGCTCTGGACGCTGTCGCCACGCTAAGATGGCAACTACGCCGCCGATTACTGTGGCGGTAAGCATTATCACGAGTAAATCGAGTGGGAGTGACACGGTGCTTGATTCAACTCTTCGTGCTGATACGTAATTACATTATGTGCGTGAAAATAGCGGAAGTATACGTCTTTTAGAAGAAGAAAACCACGACAGAGAGTGACAGCGCCATGACGAAATACTCAAAATCGCGCACCATTTCTAACTGAGCAAAGTTCACGTCTGCACCAAGCGACGTGGTGATGCAAGCCGAATACGCAATTGCGGGGACGAGTGCGAAGCCGTGAACCGGGGAAAACACGCCAAGCACGCTCGCACCGACGATGAGACAGAGTGAGAGGGCGTCGAGTCCGTAGAGTACCATCTGCGTGCGTTTGACGCCAACGAGCACTGGCAGCGTCGTGATGCCTTCGCGGCGGTCGCCTTCCACGTCTCTAACGTTCAACACTTCTCCGGCGATGAACGTGCGGATGAAGAAAAAGCCGAACACGAGCAGGCTTGCGCTCGTCGTGGCTCGCCCGGCGAACGCGAGCGGGAGGAACGCAACGGGAACAGCCCATGAAACGGCCACGAACGACGTGTTCACCAACAGAATTTCTTTGAGCCGGTCTGCCTCGAAAAATGGTAACACCGGTTCGCTGTACAGAATCGCGCTCACGCCCGGAAAGAGCGTGAGTAAAAATGCTTCAATCCCGCCAAACAGCGAGACGATGAGTGCGAGTACGTACGCCCCAGCTGACAACGCGATGAACAGCCGTTTTTTCGGTTTGATGAACGCGACTCGGTCAGGATTGTTGACTGCATCCTCATTCAAATCTGTCAGTTTGTTGTGTGAATAGACGGTGAATGAGACGAGGAACGCAATAATGACAGCGGGGTTTAACGAGAGTGAAAGCAGCGTCGCAACCACGTAAATTTTTGTCGCCCCAACGAGCCCGAGAAAGAGGGTGCCGTGAACCACGACATTGTAGAGTTGTGTTTTGGTTTCACCGTATGATTCTGGTGCCTTGATTGCGGTGCCAACGTTGTGCAGTTGCGCGCCAACTTTGGTCGCTGTCTCGTTTCGAATGGACATACCATTTTATACCAATCGGCTGGTTTATTTGTATCTTTGTATACATAAAATGTTTGAAATAAAAAATGTATTCTACACTGACTATTCTCCGCGTGCGTTCTCGAACATCGAGAGCGCCTGCTCACGGCGCACACTGTGGTCCACAATCGGGTGTGGGTAGTCAGGGGCGACTTTTTCCCGGAGTTGGTCGGGAAGTTCGTGCCACCCATGGATGGTGTCCGGGTCCACGTCACGCAGTTCCGGGATGTAGCGTTTGATGTACGTCGCCTCGGCGTCGTAGCGTTCGCCTTGGGTCATCGGATTGAAGATGCGAAAGTACGGTTGGGCATCCGTGCCCGTTGACGCCGCCCACTGCCAGCCGCCGGTATCGTTCGCGGTGTCGTGGTCTACGAGTTGGTCACGGAACCAGTCGTACCCCTCGCGCCAGTCTATGAGCAGGTCTTTGGTCAGAAACGAGGCGACGATCATCCGCACGCGATTGTGCATGTAGCCCTCCGCACGAAGTTGGCGCATTCCCGCATCCACGATTGGGTAGCCGGTCTCACCGGTTTTCCACGCAACGAGTTCGTCGGCGTCGTTTCGCCATTCGATGGCGTTCTCGTAGGTCTTGTAGTTCGCCCACGTCACGTTTGGGTTGTACCAGAGGACGTGCGCGTAGAACTCGCGCCACGCGAGTTGGGACTGAAATTCGTAAACCGACTCGGCCGTCTCGTCACTTTCTGCCTGCTCCTTCGCCCGCTCGGTCGCCGCGTACACCTCCCTGATGCCAATGGTGCCCCACTTCAGGTGTTCTGAGAGTCTGGATGTATTCGACTCCGCCGGGTAGTCACGCCTGTCTTCGTACCGGAAGATACCGTCGTCACAAAACTCGGCCAGTCGCTCGCGCGCTGCGTCCGTTCCCGCAGGAGTGATGTTGGCGGTCGGCTCCTCGAAGCCGAGTGCGGAAAGCGACGGCAGCTCCTCGCCTTCGAAGTCGGCGATACTGCCCGACACAGGTGACTTTACGGGCGCGTCCTTCTCGCGGTCGTGCCACTTGCGCCCGAAGTAGGTGTACACGGAGTACGGGTCGCCGTCGTTCGTGAGGATGCTCCCCGGTTCGTGGCAGATGGCGTCGTGGAGCGACTCGCGGGGAACCTCAGCCTCGGCGAGTGCCATACGCACCGCTGCGTCGCGCTCGCGGGCGAGGCCGGAATAGTCGGTGTTCCACCACACCTTCTCGACACCGTGTTCTGTAGCGAGTTCGGGCAGTATCTCGGTTGGGTCCCCGTAGGCGAGGTACAGGTCACCGCCCAATTCGCGGTAGTCGGCGCGCAGTTCTGAGAGCGCGTCGAGCATGAAGGAAACGCGATTTGCGGCGGCGTGTTGGAGAATATTCGGGTCGAAGATGAACACGGGAAGCACGCGACCGACTTCAGACGCGGCGGCGAGGGCGCGGTTGTCGGCAGTTCTGAGGTCACGACGATGCCAGCACACCTGCATACCGCTTCCCACGGACTCCGCGGCCAAAGTATACCGCGTTCGGGGCAGTTAAGGGGGGCGACAGACAGAACCACCCATGGACGCTGTTATGGAGCAATTCGATTTGACCGGGCGCGTCGCCGTCGTAACGGGTGGGAGCCGCGGAATTGGCCGCGCAATCGCTATCGGCCTCGCTGACGCGGGCGCGGCCGTCGTCCCCGCCGCACGCACCGAAGATGACGTTGCCGAGGTCGCCCAAGAAATCAGAGACCGCGGCGGCGAGGCGCTCGCCGCGACGGTTGACGTGACCGACGAAGCCGACATCCGCGCGCTGATGGAGACGGCCGCAGACGAGTTCGGCGGCATCGACTGCGTCGTGAACAACGCCGGTGTAAATCCCGGGAGCGCCCTCGGCGAACCGGAGCAAGTGGACGTAGACGGTCTCGACTTCGTCATCGACGTGAACCTCCGCGGGGCATTCCTCTGTACGAAAGCCGCAGCCGAGTACCTCCACGAGAGCGACGGCGGGTCGGTCATCAACGTCGCAAGCGTCGGCGGCCTCGTTGGCCTCCCGCGCCAACACCCCTACGTCGCCTCCAAACACGGGCTCGTGGGCATCACGAAGAGCATGGCTTTAGACTGGGCCCCAACGGTGCGGGTGAACGCCATCGCACCCGGCTACGTCGATACCGACCTCACCGAAGGCGTCACCGGCAACGACAAACTCGCCCAATCAATCCGCGACCGGACGCCGCTCGACCGCTTTGCCGACCCAGAAGAGCTGGCTGGCCCCGCCGTGTTCCTCGCCAGTCGCGCCGCCTCCTATGTGACCGGCGAGTGTCTCGCCGTCGATGGCGGGTGGACGGCCCGGTAAGTCGGCGGTAGAATCAAGTGCGCAACCCGTCTCGGTGTGGGTAGTATGCCCGCGGATGCCGTCTTGCTCGACATCGAAGAGGGAATTGCGACCATCACGCTGAACCGCCCCGACGTGCGAAACGCCCTCACCCACGAGGTTTCTGGTGGGATTCTTGACGCCCTCTCTGAAATCGAAGCCAGCGACGCACGCTGTGTCATCATCGAAGGCGAAGGTGGTGCGTTCTCCGCCGGCGGTGATATCAACGCGATGATGAAAGGACTCGAAGGAGAATACTCGCTCCCCGAGCGCGAGCAACTCATCGTCCAGCGCACCTCGCGCGCCGTCGTGCGTGTGGCTGAGTTTCATCTCCCAACCATCGCCAAAATCGACGGCGTGGCGTTCGGCGCGGGCGCGAACCTCGCCATCGCCTGTGACATCTTACTCGCTACCGAGGACTCGAAGATTAGCTTCGGCTTCCGGCAGGTCGGCCTCACCGTCGACTCTGGAACCTCGTATTTCCTGCCGCGCATCGTCGGCGAAAACACGGCCAAAGAACTCGTGTTCACCGGCGAACTCGTCGATGCCGACCGCGCAGCGTCACTCGGGTTGTTCAATCACGTCTACCGCGAAGCCGAATTTGAGACGAAAGTCGAGGAGTTCGTCGAGAAGATTGCGACCGGGCCGAGTGTCGCCCTCCGTGCTTCGAAACGGCTCATCCGGCAGGGAATGGAACAGTCGCTCGACCAAGCCATCACGAACGAAGCCACGGCGCAGGTGATGTGTTTCGCCACCGACGACCACGTCGAAGGAGCAACCGCGTTTATGGAAAAGCGCGCGCCTGAGTTCGAAGGCGAGTAACGCCGCGCCGTCCTCGACTTCGGTGCGTGGAGGGTTGGACACGAAAAAATTCTGCCGTCGAACGAAGCTATTTGCATCGTGCTATCATGGTTCGACCATGTCCTTCCAGCTCACGCCAGAGCAAGAGGCGATTCGACAGGCGGTACGCGAATTTGGCGACGCCGAAATCCGTCCGGTCGCCCGCGAATACGACGAGTCACGCGAGTACCCGGAAGCGATCCGTAAGAAGGCTGCCGAATACGACTTCGTCGCGCCGAACATCCCCGAGAAATACGGCGGTGCAGGCCTCGACTTGCTCTCCGTTGCCGTCATCACTGAAGAACTCTGGCGGGCGGACGCCGGAATTGGCAGCGCTATTTCGAGCGCCGGGTTTGGGACGGCCATGCTCATCAAATACGGCGACGAGTGGATGAAAGCAGAATGGCTCCCAAAAATCGCCGCCGGAGAATCGGTTTCTGCAAGCGCCATCTCAGAGCCAGCCCACGGGTCGAACGTCGCCGGAATGGAGACGCAGGCCGAACGGGATGGTGACGAGTGGGTCATAAACGGCACCAAGATGTGGATTACGAACGGCAACGTCGCGGACGTGGCCATCGTGATGGCGAAAACCGACCCCGACGCGGGCCACCGCGGCATCACGGCCTTTCTCGTCCCGACGGACACGCCCGGTTTCACGGCGCACAAAATCGACAACAAACTCGGTATCCACGCCTCAGACCTCGCCGAACTCACCTTCGAAAACCTCCGCATTCCGGAAGCAAACGTGCTCGGTGAAGTGAACAAAGGTTTCTACCAACTCATGAACTTCTTCGCCCACGGCCGAATTAGCGTCGCCTCGCAGGCGCTTGGCGTCGCACAGGCCGCGGTTGACGAGGCCATTTCGTATGCCGGAGAACGCGAGCAGTTCGACCAGCCAATCGCCGAATTCCAAGCGATTCGCCACAAAATTGCGGACATGGCGACGAACGTCGAAGCTGCGCGGTCGCTCAACTACCGCGCAGCCACGGCCGTTGAAGCCGACGACGACGAGCTCGCCGCAAAGTTCGCATCGATGGCAAAACTGTTCGCAAGCGAGCACGCGGTTCGCGTCGCAGACGAGGGCTTGCAGGTCCACGGCGGGGCGGGCTTCGTCACCGACCACCCCGCAGAGCGCTTCTACCGTGATGCGCGGATTACGAAAATCTACGAGGGTACGTCAGAAATCCAGAAAAACATCATCGCAGACCGACTGCTCTAAAGCGTTCGCGCACGCCTCAGTCGTAGGTGTAGAAGCCTTCGCCTGTGGCTTTTCCGGTTTTCCCCTCTTCAACGAGCGAGACGAGATACGAGCTTGGCACAAAGCGGTCTGCGTCCGTGCGTTCGTCGTAGTCACGAAGGGTATCGAGCACCACGTCAAGCCCAATCTCGTCTGCCCGCGCACATGGCCCCTCGGGGAAGCCCGCACCGAGTTTCATCCCCGTATCTATCTCACTCGGGATGGAGACGGCTTGGTCTACGAGTTTCGCCGCCTCGTTTATCATCCGCGCTTCGATGCGAAGGGTATCGACTTCGCCGGATACGTCGTCTTCGGTGTAGTCAGCGCCTCCGTCGTCGTAGTCGTACCAGCCTTTGCCCGATTTTCGCCCGTACTCCTCTGCGTCCACACGCGCTTGCATGGCCGGAGCGATTGGCTTATCCGCTTCTTCTCGCACGCTATGGGAAATGTCGATGCCAGTCATGTCTGCGAGTTCGAACGGCCCCATCGGGTAGCCCCGCTCGTACACCATCGTCGCGTCGATGTCGCGGACGGTTCCCGCGTCTTCTGAGACCATCCATGCAGGTTCATCGAGAAACGGCCCGAGCACGGAGTTCACGACGAAGCCGTTCACATCCTTGCGGACGTAAATTGGCGTCTTGTCGATGGATTCGACAAAGTTGGCCGCCTTCGTGGCAATCGCTTCGCTCGTCTCCTCGCCGTAGATGACCTCCACGAGCGGCATCTTTACCGGTGGGTTAAAAAAGTGCAAGCCAACCACGCGCGCCGGGTTTTCGACCACCTTCGCAATCTGCGTAATCGACAGCGACGAGGTGTTTGTCGCTAGAATCGCATCGGCTGGTGCGTATTCGGAGAGTTCTGAGAAAATGCTCTGTTTTATCGAAAGTCGTTCTGGCGCGGCTTCGATGACGAGGTCTGCGTCCGCGATGGCCTTTTCTAAGTCAACCGCGAGGTCGATGCGGTCGAGGATGGCTGACGCTGATTCGTCGAGTTGTCCTTTCGCTTCCAGCTTTTCGAGACTCCACTGTATCTGGCCGTGTCCCTTCTCTACGTACTCGCGTTCGATGTCGCGGAGCGTCACGTCGTAGCCCGCGATGGCAGTCACCTCCGCGATGCCGTGACCCATGTTCCCCGCGCCGAGCACCGTCACGCGCTGTATCCCCTCTACTACCATGTGTTAACCGCTGTCAGCAACCGAGTTAATTCCACCGCCGATAGTGGTCGATTTTCACCGGAAAAGCGGTGTGTTCAGAGCGACTCTTTACCGTCGATGATGCGTTTGGCGCGGTCTGTGAGCTGTTGGACCTGCGTCTCCATCTGCGGGTAGAGGTCGTCGTCGCTGTTGCCTTCGAGATATCGCCGGTAGAACATTTCACCGAGACCGATGAGTTTGAACACCGCGAGCGTCCGGTAGAAGCGCTCGTGGACGAACTCTCGGCCAGTCTGTTCTTCGTAGCGGTCAACGAGGGCTTGGCGGCTTGGGTAGCCCTCGCGCTCCATGAATCGCGCCATCAAGTCAGGCACTGCGGGCGGTTCATCACCGTCGTCGCGCCAGTAGGCGAGCATCCAGCCGAGGTCACAGAGTGGGTCCCCGAGCGTCGAAAGTTCCCAGTCGAACACGCCGACGATTTCGGGAGGCGTCCCCGGCCCGAACATCACGTTGTCGAGTTTGTAGTCGCCGTGGACGAGCGTGTGGTCGTGGCTTTCTGGCGTGTTTTCGACGAGCCAGTCGTACACTTCTTCGACGCCGGAAACGGTACGGTCTTTTTCCGTGACTTCGCTCGCCCAGTCGAACTGCTTTTTCCAGCGGCTAACCTGCCGCTCGGTGTAGCCCTCTGGATAGCCAAACTCACCGAGACCGACGGCTTCGTAGTCCGTCTCGTGAATCTCCGCGAGCGCATCGACGAGCTGTTCGCCGACCTGTTCGCGCGGCTCGGGGTGGGCAAAGCGCTCTGGTTCGTCTCGGCGGAGCACGTCGCCCGCTTCTTTTTCCATCACGTAGAAGTCACACCCGAGCACGGAGTGGTCGTCCGTGCCGAGGATGGTGCGCGGCACGCGGACAGGCGTGTCCTGCAGGGCGTTCATCACCTTGTACTCGCGGAGCACGTCGTGGGCGGACTCTGCAGTCTCACCCGGTGGTGGGCGGCGAATAACGAGTTCGAGGTCGCCCCACGTCACGAACAGCGTCTCGTTTGAGTGGCCCTCTTTGTGGTGGCGAACGTCGTACTCTGTGACCGCGCCTAACTCGGCTTCGAGGAACTCGGCGAGTTTCTCCTCGTCTACGATGCGCGAGAAGTACTCCTCTGAATGATCGCTCACAGTGCCCACCTCAGATAGATGTTCCCTAACATGGTCGCGGCTACAACGTCCGGCTACGAAAACCTGCGGGTATCGGCGGCTGTTGGTGAGCAAAATTCGGGACACGTCTTTTGTCTCTCACTCCAATGTGGCCCTATGGACGAGGCACTCTCGCAGGCGGCCACCGCAATCCAGGAGGCAGACGCTGTTGTCGCGCTCACGGGCGCAGGCGTTAGCACTGCCTCTGGCATCCCCGACTTTCGCAGCGAAGACGGTCTCTGGCAGAAACACGACCCACAGAGCTTTCACTTCAGCCGGTTTCACGCAGACCCCGAAGGATTTTGGCGCGACCGCCTTTCGATGTTCGAAGACATCTACGCCGGGGGCGATATCGCGCCCAACGACGCTCACGTCGCGCTCGCGGCCCTCGAAGCTGCGGGCCACCTCGACACGCTCATCACCCAGAACATCGACGGCCTGCACCGCGAGGCAGGCTCTGAAGACCTCATCGAACTCCACGGTACGGGCGCAGCAGTCGCCTGCATGGACTGCGGCGAGCGCGCCGACGCAGCCCCGACGTGGGAGGAAGTCAAAGCCGGAAACGTCCCGCCGCGCTGTGCGTTGTGTGACGGTATCGTAAAGCCTGCCGTCGTGCTGTTCGGCGAATCCATGCCCGAGGTGGCGATGTCGCGTGCGCACTCGCTCGCCACATCCTGTGACGTGTTTCTCGTCGCGGGGTCATCGCTCTCGGTTGAACCGGCCGCTTCACTCCCACGCATCGCGGCGAGAAACGGCGCGACGACCATCTACGTGAACTTAGCCGACACCGGCTTCGACGCTGACTACACCTTCGACGCTGACGTGACCGACGTGCTCCCGCGACTCGTCTCCGCGGTCCGCAAGCCCTAGTGTTTTGGTAACGCGCACCGTGGGCTCTGACACTATGGACTACGGCGTTGCCCACACCAAAGACGTGCCCGTGACCGACCTCTCTGAAATCGAGGAACTCCCACCAGACCTCAATATCCGCTCGCTCGACGATGCGCTTGGCTTAGAAAAGATGAACGCGAAGCTCTGGTACCTCGAACCCGGCGAGCAGATTGGCTATCACGCCCATTCAGAACAGGAGGAGTTCTACTACGTCATCGAAGGTACGTTCTCGCTGAAACTGGGGCGTTCTGGAGAAGAAGAAATCCACGAAGTCGGCCCGGGGACGTTCTTTGCGGCTGGCCCAGAAATCGGCCACGGCTATCGCAACGTCGGCGACGAACAGGGGGTTGTGCTGGCGATTGGAACGCCACCGGTACACGACCCCGGCTTAGACCCACACGCGCTCGATTAGGCGTAGGAGGCTTCGAGATACTCGTTTATTTTCGCAGACTCGGCCATCGTCACGCCGTACTCTTCATCAACCAGCACGGGGACGCCCCGCTGGCCGGAGACGCGTTTGACTTCGTTTCGCTTCGAGTGGAGGGCTTCGACCCAGACGCTCTCGAACTCGACATTGAGTTCTTCGAGTTTGTCCACGACGAGTTCACACCACGGACAGCCTTCGAGTCGGTAGAGAGTGAGGCTCATAGCACGCAGAAGCACCCACAGAAAGAAAAGTGTGTTCGGCCCGGAGGATTTTGATGGGTTCACCCATTGTAACGAATATGCCACCAGCCACAGGCGAGCGAGCACCCAACTTCACGGCCCTGTACTGTGACGGCGAAACCTTCCGCGAAGCCAGCCTCGATGCCGTCCTTGGCGAACGCGGCGGCGTCCTCGTCTTTTCCGGATTTACCGGAAGCGCCATCACTCACAATTGGTGGACGCGCTATGCGAAGGCTGGCTGGGACGAGTTCGATGGGATGACCGTCACCGGCGTCACGCGCGACGGGCCGTATGCACAAAATGCCTTCCTGCGCGCCCTCGACAGCCCGTTTTCGCTGTTCGCAGACGTAGACGCCCGCGCTATCTCCGCGTTCGACCTCCTCTGCGAACGCGAAGGGATGGCTGGCGTCTCGACGGCGCGCAGAGCCGTGTTCGTCCTCAATGCGAACCGTGTCGTCCAGTATCGCTGGCTTGCTGAGGACTGGATTTCACCGGTGCCACGCAAGGAGATTGAAGCCGCAATCGCCGGGTGTTGAGCGTTGACTGAGTCCGGCGGTTTATCTTTGTAGACCACGAATATTCTGTCATATGCGTCCGTCTATCCACGTCGTCGAGTCCGACGCGGAGTATGAAGCTGCTCTCTCCGTTCGATTCCGGGTTTTCGTAGAGGAGCAAAACGTTCCAGAAGACTTGGAAGTTGATGAGTACGAAGCCGACTGCGTCCACTTCGTCGCGTACATCGATGATGAGGCCGTTGGAGCCGCGCGGCTTCGCCCGCTCGACGACGAACGGGCGAAAGTAGAGCGCGTGGCCGTCCTCGAACCGTATCGCGGTAACGGGCTTGGCTTCGAACTCATGGCTTGTGTCGAGTCAGAGGCCCACGCACGCGGCTACAACCATCTCATCCTCAACTCACAAGTGCACGCAAAGCCGTTCTACGAGCGCCTTGGGTACCTCCAGCAAGGAGACGAGTTCGAAGAAGCAGGCATCCCCCACGTCAAAATGGACAAACTGTTTTAGAGGCCGAGTTGCTTCGCAATCGTGTTTAGCTGAATTTCGTCTGTTCCTTCCACGATACGAAGGATTCGCGCAAGGTGGAGGTGATCCATGAACGGGTTTTCCTCTGCGACGCCGTTGCCACCGTGAACCTGCACCGCGTCGTCTGCGAGTTGCCAGTAGGCGTCCGTCGCAAGCCATTTGAACGCAGACGACGCCTGTATCGCGTCTTCGTCGCGTGCCATCAGCCACGCACAACGAAGCCCCGCAGCCGCTGCAGCATCGAGCCGTGCCTTCCCGCGAGCGATTTTCGCAGAAATTTGCTGGAACTCGCCAATGGGCTGGCCGAACGCTTCGCGGTCGTTCGCGTAGGAAACACACTCGTCTACGAGGTGACTGGCGTAGCCCACGGCTTCGGCACCGAGCTCAAGGCGGCCGAGCGAGAGGAAGTCCATCGCGGTGTAGAACGCCTCATCGACCGCCCCAAGCACGCGCGAATCAGGGACGCGAACCTCGTCAAAGATGAGTTCTGCCTGCATACCTTCCATGCCGACGGCGTTGTTCATCGAGCCAAGTTCGTACTCGTCCGCTTCGACGATAAAGCACGTAATGCCGCCGTAGCGTCCCGCTGTTTCTTGAGGCGTCGTCCGCGCGAACACCTGCACGAAGTCGGCGTAGGGTGCGTTCGTAATCCACTGCTTTCGGCCGGTTATCACCCACTCTTCGCCTTGCTTTCGCGCCGTCGTCTGCATATTTGGAGAGTCTGAGCCAGCCCCGGGTTCGGTCTGTGCGAACGCCGTCGATTGCTCGCCGCGGACGACTGGTTTCAGGTAGGTCTCGGTTTGCGTTGCATCCGCCTGCAGTAAGAGTGGCTTTGGCCCCTCTGGCCCGGCGAGAATATGACGGGTGAGACCGGTTCCTTTGGCGGCAACATGTTTTTTCGCGCGATACCACGTCACCGTCGAGACGCCTTCGCCACCCACGCGTTCGGGCAAATTCATCGCGTAGAAACCTGCGTCTGCGCTCTTCTTGCGGATGGTCTCGACCGCATCGAGCACTTCGGGAACGAGCCGTCCGTCCGTTTCGTGTTGCAATCGCGGATTGGCGTACACCTCACCCAACTCGGCTTCGAGTGGTCTGACTTCGCGTTCGATGAATTGGTCGAGGCTCTGGCGGATGAGTCGGGTTTCTTCGTCCACTTCGAAAGAAACCCCGCCGTGGTTGTTTTCTGCGGGCATGACGCTACCAACACAGGTTGAGGAGTTAACGTTCAGGGGCGTCCCGGCACGACCATTAAGTAACCTCCACGTGAGGTGCGAGCATGGATCTCTCTGGTGTTCGCATCCTCGATTTAACTCGACTCCTGCCCGGTCCCTACGCCACCCAACTCCTCTCTGACCTCGGCGCAGATGTCATCAAAGTTGAGGACACCGGCGCGGGCGACTACGCGCGAGCAATGGCGCCACTCACCGACGAGGGCATCGGCGCGGTGTTCGACGGCGTGAATCGCGGCAAACGAAGCGTCGCCATCGACCTGAAAGCAGCCGCTGGACAGGAAGCGTTCTACAAACTCGTCGAAAGTGCAGACGTAGTGTTTGAAAGCTTTCGCCCGGGCGTCACAGAACGGTTGGGAATCGACTACGACACGCTCACTGAGCGCAACCCGAAACTCGTCTACTGCTCGTTGTCTGGGTTCGGACAGACCGGCCCGCTTGCAGACGCCGTTGGCCACGACTTGAATTATATCGGCCTCGCAGGGATGCTCGATATGACCCGCGAAGACGAGACGTCGAAGCCCCAAATTCCGGGCTACCCGACAGCGGACATGGCTGGCGGCCTCTTTTGTGCGTTCTCCATCGTAAGCGGCCTTCTCTCACGCGAACTCGGTAACGGTGGAAGCTACGTTGACGTGTCGATGACCGATGTCGTCCTCTCGTTTTCTCACGCCCTCGCCGCCCCCGCCTTCGACGGTGAGACGCCGCGGCCGGGCGAAACGATGCTCACCGGCGAGTACCCGTGGTACGACGTGTACGCCGCGAAAGACGGCTACGTAACGCTCGCCGCGCTCGAACCGAAGTTCTGGGAAGCCTTCTGTGAGGCAGTCGGTAGAACCGACCTCATCGCTGCCCACATGACCGAGGACCCGGCAGAGCGCGAGGCCCTCCGCGAGGAGCTCTCGAACCTCTTTGCCGGGAAAACGCGTGACGAGTGGGTCGACCTCCTCAGCGCTGTGGACGCCGCCTTCGGCGGGGTGTACACGCTCACCGAAGCCCTCAACCACCCACAAATCGCATCTCGCATCGTCAAACGACCCGAAGACGGCCGCCCGCGCATCGGCTTCCCGGCCGTCACCGACCGAACCCCTGAGACGGACGAATCGCTTCCCGCACAGGGCGAACACACCGAAGCGGTGCTGCGAGACGTGGGTCTCTCGCCGTTCAACATCGACACACTGCGCCGCGACGGCGTTATCGACTGACCGGCCACCAAGAGTTATTTGCCCGGCGCGAGGAGTGCAACCATGCGACTTGGCCTGTTACTGCCGCACATTGGTACCGTCAATCCGACAGAGCTTGCAGTTCGCGCAGAGGACTTGGGTTATGGCTCCGTCTGGCTCGGGGAACTCTGGGGATCTGACTCGACGATTCAGCTCACTGCTATCGCCGGAGAGACCGACGATATCGAGATTGGCACGGCGATTCTCAACGTTTTCTCGCGCTCGCCTGCCGTCCTCGCCATGACCGCCGCCACGTTAGACCGCGTCTCAGATGGCCGGTTCACCCTCGGCCTCGGGACGAGCACGCCAAAGGCAATCGAAGACCTCCATGGCATGCCCTTCGACCGCCCTGTGCGCCGCTCGCACGAAACCATCGAACTCGTCAAACAGTTCCTCGGCGGCGGCGACGAGCGCGTGAACTACGACGGTGAACTATTCGAGACAAAGGACTTCCCGCCGCTTGACGCCGACGTTGAGGTGTACCACGCCGCGCTCGGCCCCGCAAACCGCCGCGTGGTTGCGCGCCTCGCAGACGGGTGGATTCCACACAACATTCCGTTCCCGCACGTAGAAGCGGCGTTCGAGTACGTCGCAGAACACGCAGAGAAGGCGGGCCGCGACCCGGACGACATCACCGTCGCGCCCTACATTCCGTCTGCCGTGAGCGACGACGAGGCGGAAGCCCACGACGCGATTCGGGGACACATCGCGTACTACGTCGGCAGTGGGAAGGGCTACCAACGCGCCGTCGCCCAGTTGTTCCCCGAGGAAGCAGACGCCGTCGCAGACGCGTGGCGCAGCGGTGACCGCAAAGGTGCGGCGGCCGAAGTCACAGACGAGATGGTGGCAGCCCTCGGCGTCTCTGGGACGCCCGAACAGGCACGCGACCGACTCCGCGATGTGATAGCGAATCCGGCCATCGACCGGCCGCTCATCACCATTCCGAATCAGACAGCTGAACAGTTAGCCGAACAGACGATTGAGGCGCTATCGCCGTCGAATCTCTGAATTAGTGATAGTACTGTTTTCTGATTAATCACTCCTTAGACCCCGATTTACGGGGTGCATAGGAAAGGGGATAGCCTGATTTTGCCATGATGATGACGAAGAAAACCCGCCGCCGCTTCCTCCAAGTGACAGGCAGTGCAATCGCAGTCGGCCTCGCCGGCTGTTCTGGCAACAGTGGTGAAGGCGAGACCACTGAGAACGACACGACCACGGAAGGCGACATGACGACCACCGAGGACAACATGACGACCACCGAAAACGCCACCACCACCGAGGCTGCGATGGAAGGCCCCGGCGGAGAGGACGGAGAGCACTGGCACGGTGCGATGTACCTCGAAGTCGACGGCGAGCGCATGAACCTCTCGACCGAGACGTTCGTGGACGACGAAAACCTCGAACCGTTCCACTTCCACACCGAGAAGAACAACAACAACAAGTGGCACCTCTCAGAGGAAGCCGTCACGCTCGGTGAAGGCCTCAATCAGGTGCCGAACATCAGCTACCAGAAGATGGGCGAGAACTCGTCGCTCACCGTGGACGGCGAAACCTATGACTCGAGCGACTTTAACACGAACATCGCCATCCAGCAGCGCGACGTGACCATCGACCCAACCCAGTATCAGGTCAAAGACGGCGACATCTTCTGGGTCATGATTTCGACCGACGGCAGCGAACCAACGCCGAACCTTGAAGGTGGCGTCGAAGAAGACGACTCGACCGACAACTCAACGGAAACCACGACGACGGAGATGAACAGCTAACCTCTCCGCCCTACGCAATCCCTTCGCCCTCCGGGATTTTCACGCACCTCACCATACATCGGCCATGAGCCGCGGCTCAGAACGAAAACAGGTCGATGCCGCCGGTCACGCCAATGACCTGTCCCGTGATGTAACTCGCTTGCTCGCTCGACAAGTAGGCAATCAGGTTCGACACGTCGCGTTCGCGGCCGAGTTTCTGCATCGGCGTTGCTTTGCGAATGCGCTCGAACATCGGATTCGTCGCTGCTAATTCTTCGGATGAGAGGTCTGCGAGCGCATCCATCACGATGTTCGGCGTGATGATGTTGCAGGTGACGGCGTGAGCAGTCCCACCCGCCGCTCGAATCTCGTTTGCAACCGTCTCTGCGGCTTCAGCCGCTACATCAAGAACGACGACGGTTGCGCCTTCTGCGGCGAGCACGCGACAATCTTCGCTTCCGATACGACCTGCGCCTCCGGTGACGAGGGCGGTTTTCCCAGACAGTCCGAAATCCATATCCGGCGATTCACCGGGGTGTGTGTTAATCGTTTGGCAGGACTCAGGCACGCAGGCCGACGATGCGGAGGATTTCGCGCAGGTCGTCGATGACGTAATCAACCGCCGGGCCGTCTGTTGCACCGTAGGCAATGGTCGTGAGCCCCGCCTCGCGGCCGCCGACCATGTCGTGGCTGTAGCGGTCGCCAATCATCACGCTGCTGTCGGGTGAGACGCCCGCGCGCTCTAAGGCCGTCTGGAACATCGCTTGGTCTGGCTTTTTCTTGCCGACTTCTTCGGAGGTTGTGACGTGGTCGAAGTGGCTGAGCACATCGAGCGTATCGAGAATCTGGCGGCCTTCGCGGTCGTCTACGTCGCTGATGACGCCAAGATAGAGGCCTGCGTCATCGAGTACTTCGAGGGTTTCTTTTGCGCCGTCGTGGGGTCGAATCGTGCCGTAGGTCGCCGCTTCGAAGAGTGACTTCCACTCGGCTTCTGGAACCGTCCGGCCAAGGAGTTCGTCTACGGCGTACTGATACCCGGCTGCGGCAGGTCGATAGTTCGTCCCCTCCGTCCCACTGAAGTAGTCGCCAAGCGCGCTTCGCCACGTCGCTTTCGCGCCCTCATGGTCGGTAAGGTCGTGTGCGTCTGCGAGCAGGCGAATGAACTCGTCGTGGCCCTCTCTGACCGACGAGAGGTCGAGCAGGACGCCACCGATATCGAAAAATACTGCGTCAAAGTCACTCATTGGTCGCACATAAGAAAACCGGGTACAAGAGGGTGTGGCTCTCGGCAGGGTCAGGGTGCGAGGCGAAACCGCCTGACACCGTCCACAATGGTTGACGTGACAACCCCCTGTTGCTCTAACCACAGCACCATGCCGTAGGATTCGGGTAACAAGGAACTGCGCTCGCGGTCAGTTCGGGCTCGCTCCGTGGCGACAGCGGCTCCGGTCTCGATGCCGGAATCGAGCAGCGTTGTGACCCACTCACAAAGGTTGTCGAGGCTTGCACGCGACTGGGCTATCGACTCGTGAAACGACTCGTGTACCGGCCCGTGGCCAGGGTACACGCGGTCTATGTCGAGCGTTCCAAGGCGGTCTATCCCTTCGTAGAACGTTGGAATCGTCTCCCCAACGCCGTTGTCGAGACCGACGTGGAGGCCAACCGAACGGAACGGTTCGATGGCCATATCACCGGAAAAGAGGGTGCGCGTCTCATCGAAGTCGGCCGCATAGCACAGGTGGTCTGCCTGATGGCCACCTGCGTGCACCGCGGTGTAGTCGAACCCACCAATCGAAACCGTTTCACCCGGTTCAACCCACCGAGAAACGTCGGCAGGCGGAAGGAGCCGACGATTTCTCGTGAGCGAGCGAACCGACATCTCGACGGCGGCTGCAACGTCTTCGACGCCCGCTGCTTGTGCGTTCGTTTCGACGACAGCAGCGAGGTCGGCTTCGTCTCGGGCGAACCGCTGTTCGACGCTCGCGGGTGCGTAGAGGCGCGGTGACCCAGCATCGAGTACCGTCTCGACCTGTCCGATGTGGTCTACGTGTGGGTGGGTGATGACGAGGTGGTCGATGTCGGCGGGTGCGAAGCCAACCGCGCCGAGTCCGTCGCGCAGTATTTCGCGGGCGTCCTCACCGGGCGTTCCGGCATCGAACAACACCGTCTCCGGGCCATCGACCAGATAGGCCGCGACGTGGCCCGGCTCCCAGTCAACCGGAAATTCGATGCGGTGGACGGCGGGGACAGTCATTGACCCGGTTGTCGCCCGTCGCGCCGAAAAGGGTTCGGCTTTCGGTGGCTTCTGCCGAACCCAAGTTTATTGCACCAGAACCGCAACCAGTAAACTGGTTTACTATGGTACGCGACCACAAAACGAGGCTAGCCCGATGACGGGCCAGTTCAGCGTTTCCGGCCAGACGGCGCTCATCACGGGCGCCTCAAGCGGTATCGGGAAGGTAATCGCAGAGCAGTTCGCCGCAGACGGCGCGAACGTCGTCATCTGCTCGCGCGAACGCGACAACGTTCAACCCGTCGCAGACGGCATCACCGACGCGGGCGGCGAGGCGCTCGCCGTCGAGTGTGACGTGACCGACCGCGAAGCCGTAAACGCCGTCGTCGCGGCAACCGTCGAGACGTTCGGTGGCGTGAACACGCTCGTGAACAACGCAGGAGCCTCGTTCATGGCCAACTTCGAGGACATTTCTGAAAACGGCTGGAAGACGATTGTGGACATCAATCTTCATGGAACCTACCACTGCTCGCAAGCTGCAGGCGCGGTCATGCGCGAGCGCGGCGGTGGCTCGATTGTCAACATCGCCAGCGTCGCCGGGACGCTCGGGTCGCCTTACATGAGCCACTACGGTGCGGCGAAAGCGGCGGTCATCAACCTCACCAAGTCGCTTTCCTTCGAGTGGGCAGACGACGACGTGCGCGTAAACGGCATCGCCCCCGGCTTCGTCGCCACGCCCGGCGTCGAAAGTCAGATGGGCGTCACCGGCGAGAACATCGACCGAACCGAGGTCAAACGCCGGATTGGCGTGAGCGAAGAGATTGCGGACATCGCTCAGTTCCTCGCAAGCCCAGCCTCGTCGTACATCGTCGGCGAAACGCTTACCGCACAAGGTGTCCCGCAGATTCTAGAGAGTCCAGAGATATGAGTGACGTTGCCTACGACGTGTTCCTCCCGGTCGCCGCACAGCCGAGCGTGAAGTCGCTCGTCGCCCAAACAAAACGCGCAGAAGACCTCGGTTACGAGTGGGCGTGGCTCCCCGAGACGTGGGGCAGAGACGCCGTCACGACGCTCGCCACGATTGCTCATGAGACCGTCGAAATCGGCATCGGAACGAGCATCATGCCCGTCTACTCGCGTTCGCCCGCTCTGATTGGCCAGACTGCCGCGACGCTGCAAGAGGTCTCAGACGGCCGCTTCCGCCTCGGCCTCGGCCCGAGTGGGCCAATCGTCATCGAAGGCTGGCACGGCCAGTCGTTCGACCGCCCGCTTCGCTACACGCGCGAGACCATCGACATCGTCAAACTCGTTCTCTCGGGCGAAACGGTGGACTACGACGGTGACATCTTCAATCTCGGCGGATTCAGACTGCGCTGTGACCCGCCCGAAGTCCCGCCGGGCATCGACGCTGCAGGCATGGGACCGAAATCTGTCGAACTCGCCGGTCGCTTCGCGGACGGGTGGCACGCGCTGATGTTCACCGAACAGGGGCTCAAAGACCGCCTCGAAGACCTCAGACGCGGCGCGAAACTCGCGGGCAGGGACCCGGACGACATCCGCGTGAACGTCGGTCTCGGATGTTGTGTCCTCGACGACGCAGAACACGCCCGCGACCTCGCCCGCCAGCACCTCGCGTTCTACATCGGCGGGATGGGCACGTTCTATCGCGATTCACTCGCCCGACAGGGCTGGGAAGATGTGGCGATGACCGTCTCTGAAGAGTGGTCCAATCGCAACCGCGAGGCTGCACTCGAAGCCATTCCAGACGAATTGCTTGACCAGATGTCGGCTGCGGGGACGAAAGAGCAGGCAAAAGAGAGCATCGAACGCTTCGCGAGCATCGACGGCGTGGACGCGATTAGCGTCTCGTTCCCACGCGGGGCAGAGCAAGAAGAGATCAATGCGACGCTCGACGCGCTCGCGCCCGATTCTACTGCGTAACCAGTTCGCCAAACTGCTTTCGCACCTTATCGAGTTTCGGCGGAATCGTCACCGCACAGTAGCCCTGATTCGGGTTTTTCTCGTAGAAGTCCTGGTGGTACTCCTCTGCGTCGTAGTAGGTTCCAAGCGGTTCTACCTCGGTGACGATTGGGTCGTCGTAGGTCCCAGCGGCTTCGAGTTCGTCGATGACTGCTTGGGCGCGCTCGCGCTGTTCCTCGTCGTGATAGAAGATGGCCGAGCGATACTGCGTGCCAACGTCGTTGCCCTGCCGATTGAGCGTGGTCGGATCGTGAACGGTGAAAAACACTCGCAGGAGGTCGATGTAGGTGAGGTCATCGGTGTCGTAGGTGACCTGAATCGCCTCCGCGTGGCCGGTCGTTCCCGAGCAGATTTGCTCGTAGGTCGGATTTTCTGTCTCGCCGCCGGTGTACCCGGAGGTCACGTCGGTCACGCCGCGCAGTTCTTTGAACGCCGCTTCAACACACCAGAAACAGCCACCAGCGAACGTCGCTGTGGCCAGTGAGTCGGACATGGCTGTCCATTGGCGCTCCTGACGTAAGAACGCAAGGCCTCAAGGTGAGAGCGTTTAAGGTCGCGCCCTCGGAATCTGCGTGCAAATGAGTGACACGACCACGGGAGCCGATCTCTTCGTTGAGGCGCTCTCCCAATACGGCGTCACGCACCTGTTTGGCAACCCCGGAACAACCGAACTCCCCATCATGGAGGCGCTCGCGGGCAGCGACCTCGAGTACGTCCTCGGCATCCACGAGGACGTGGCGGTGGGGATGGCTGCGGGCTACGCGAGCACACGGCGGTATCATTCTCACCACGACGACTCCGTCAATCCGCTCGGCGTCGTGAACCTCCACGTCACGCCCGGCCTCGCCCACGGCCTTGGCAACCTCTACGACGCGAAGATGACCGGTGCGCCGCTGCTCGTCACCGCGGGCAACCACGAGCGCGACTTCCGCCACGAGGAGCCGATTCTGACTGGCGACCTCACCACGCTGGCAGACCAGTTCTGTAAGTGGTCTGCGGAAGTCCTCTCTGTCGAAGCCCTCCCGACGATGCTCCGCCGAGCGGTTCGCGTCGCGCTCACGCCGCCGACCGGTCCCGTGTTCCTCGCACTTCCGGCCGACGTGATGCAGGCAGCGACGGAGAAGGAACCCGAACGACTCGGGCCGATTCCGAACGCGGGCGGTGGCGACCCTGCCCAAATTGAGCGCGCCGCAGAGTTGCTCACCGAGGCTGACAGTCCGGTACTCGTCCTCGGCGACCACGTGGCGCGGGCAGGCGAGCAGGCCGTCGAAGCGGCCGTCAGCCTCGCCGAAGCGTCTGGTGCCCGCGTTCACGGCGAGATGCTCGGTTGTGAGGTAAGCTATCCGACCGACCACGACCAGTGGGTGTCGTTCCTCCCGCCGCGCGAAGACTTGGGGACAATGCTGATGCAGACCGATACGCTCGTCTTCGTGGGCTGTTCGACCAACACGACGCTCATGCACCACGACGAACCGCTCGTGGACGCCGAGACGACGTGTATTCATATCAGTCAGGATGCGTGGCAGGTTGGGAAAAATCAGAGCGCAGACGCGGCCGTTGTGGGCGACCCCGGCCTCGTGATGGACGCCATTGCAGACCAGCTCGCAGACACCCTCTCCGAAGACGTACGCAAGGCTCGCACAGAGCAGGTTTCGACGCTCAAGCAGTCGCTCGCGAGTACCATGGAACAGCTGGGCAATGACCCAAAGGCCGAGGGCGAAACCCGGTCGTCGAAAGCCGAGTTGGTCGATACCATCCGCGCAGTCGCGCCGGACGCCTACTTCGTTGACGAAGGCGTCACCTCGAAGTACGCCTTCCTCACGCGCGTCCCGCTCGAAGCAGAACAGTTCATCTCGAACAAAGGCGGCGGCCTCGGCTACGGCCTCCCTGCAGCCATCGGCGCGGCGCTCGCAGAGTCGATGCAGGAGAATCCGCGAGAGGTCATCGGCTTTGTCGGCGACGGGTCGTATCTTTACTACCCGCACTCGATTTACTCGGCGGCGCGCTACGACGTCGACCTCACCGTCGTCGTCTCTGACAACCGCAATTACCGCATCCTCAAAGACAACACCGTGAGAATGCTCGGCGGCGACTACGCAGACCACGAGTTCATCGGGATGGACTTTGAGCCCGCCGTCGATATTCCGAAAAACGCAGAAAGTCACGGTGCGCGCGGCCACCTCGTCTCGACGCCAGACGACATCGAATCTGTGCTGTCAGCCGCCCTCGACAGCCCGGGCACGGACGTCATCGACGTGCTCGTCCACGACTAGTTCGGATCGAGGCGAACGCGCTTTCCCTCGGCAGTTTCGGGGAACATCTTCCCCGGGTTCAGCGTGTCGGTCGGGTCGAGCGCGCGTTTTATCGCGCGCATCGCCTCGACGCTCCCCGCGCCGTGTTCGAATTCGAGATATTCGCGTTTCCCCCAGCCGATGCCGTGTTCGCCGGTCGCGGTGCCGCCCATTTCGATAGCACGCGTTACCACGTCTGCATAGATTCGTTGGCCGATTTCGACTTCGTGGTCGTCCGACTCGTCGACCATGATGGTGTAGTGGACGTTCCCGTCGCCTGCGTGGCCAAAGCACGGGACGAGCAGGTCGTGTTCTGCCCCGAGTTCCTTTGCAAACGCGATAATTTCGGGGTACTTGCTGATGGGAACCGTGATGTCGCCCGTGTTGTTCGGCGTCAAGTCGTCGTCCCACGATTCGAGGGCGAACGCCATGTCTTTCCGGGCTTCCCACAACTCCGCCATCTCGGTTTCGTCTGCGGCCATCTCGAAGTGGGTGACGTCGTGGGATTCGAAGATGGATTTGCAGAAGTCAATCTCCGTCTCGATGCCGTGGTTCGCGTGGAATTCGAGAAACACCATCGGTGCATCCGGGAGGGCAGAGCCGGTGTAGGCGTTCGCCATCATCGCGCTCTCTGCGTCCATGAGTTCGATAGTCGCTACGTCCACGCCAGAGCGAATGGTGTCTGCGATGGCCGACGTTGCGTCGTCGAGGGTCTCAAAGATGGCTCGCCCGCCACGAATCTGTTCGGGGATTCCCGCGAGCCTGAGCGTTGCCCGCGTCACGACGGCGAGCGTGCCCTCGCTTCCGACGATGAGGTCTTTCAGGTTGTACCCGCTCGAGGTTTTGACCGCCTTGCTCCCGGCGGTGATGACCGTGCCGTCTGCGAGGACGGCTTCGAGTTCGAGCACCCAGTCTGCGACCTCGCCGTATTTGACGGTCTTCATCCCGCTTGCGTCGTTGGCAATCATCCCACCGATAGTCGAAATCTCACCCGAGGAAGGAAGTGGCGGGAAAAACAGGCCGTATTTCGCGGCGGCTTCATCGACGTTCCCGCCAAAAATGCCGGGCTCGACGTCGATTTGGAAGTCGTCGGGGCGCACGTCGAGAACCGCATCCATTCGCGTCATGTCCATACTGATGCCCGCGAACGCGGGGGTCGCATTCCCCTCGAGACTCGTCCCGGCGGCGTAGGGCGTCACCGGTACGTCGTGTTCGGTTGCGGCTTCGAGCACCGCAGATACGTCCTCGGTCGATTCGGGGAACACCACAGCGTCTGGTGTTACCTTCTGGTCTTCGCGCGTCCCCCAGTCGCCCGCGTGGCTGGCTCTGATGGAATCGCCAAAGGAGCATTGCGAATCGGGAAGCACCGCCGAGAGAAATGAACAATCGTGTGGCATAGGGAAACATACCACGGTGCGCCACCTTAAGCGTACCCCGTTACTGAGGAAGCGCGCTCGTGTCGATGGCGTCCCTGCGGCCATCGAGGATATCGAATCGTTCGCCACGGCGCAGTTCGAGCCAGTACAGGAGGCGTTCCGCCCAGACGAGCTTTTTCGCCTTCATTGCCCCGACGTTCGGGTCGTCAAAATCCCAGCCGAGGAACGAAAGCTCGCGTGCGCCGAAGTGGTCTGCGAGGAACGCGGCGCGGTCGCCGTCGGTGAACCCACCGAAGTTCTCAACCGGCGGCGTTGGCGCTGCCTGCGTCGTCGGGAGGACGTTCTTCCGCTCGAACGTCGGCACCTCGCGGCGAATCGCCGGGATGTTGTCCCCATGAGCATGTACCGCGACAGGCGTTCCTTCTCGGGTGAGTGTGCGAATCGTCTCCGGGTTTTTGTCGATGTCCGTGACCATCAGGTCGACGCCGATGCCCGCCTCACAGAGCACGTCTACGGCCGTCGAGGCGGCGAGGACGGCGTCAACATCGGGGGCATCGTCGAGGTCGGCTTTGAGCGACGGGCCAGCCCCGACGATTGCGACGCGCGCGCCGGAAAGAACAGAGAGGCGTGCGTGGTCGAACGGTACTGTGCGCGCGGCGAGTTCGTCTCGGGCGGTTTCATCCGCCGCTCGTGGGAAGCCAAAGTCTCTGAGGAGTGCTGAATAAACGGGAGACCAGGAGCTATAGTCCATTGTGTCTCCACTCGATAAATCGTATTGAGCCGGAATGGCGCATACGTGTACCCCTACCCGTAGGGCCCTTCCGGCTACCAATCTCTAGTTCTAAATCCTTCGGCATAAGTTTTCTCTTACCCTTATAATTCAGATAATTCAACGAATACGGCGGTGAGCCGGTCAAATTCGGGCGGAATGGTCTGTGCTATCTGCTCGAATGCCCCGTGTGTTCCAATCACTAGCGCCGCCGCATTGTCACCCGTCATAATCGCCCCGGCGTCCCCCGCTGTGGAAGTCAATTTGGTGCGTTCTCTTTCTGACAAATTCCGGAGTTCGACAACTCTCGTAACCGATTCTGCGGAGTACTTGCGCTCACCGCCGACACGGTCTAAGTGCCGCATCGCGTCTCCTCGCGTGGTCACATCGAGTTCTTCGACACCTAACTCGTCGTCGCGCACACGCCGCCGGGAGAACTGCTTCCCAATGAGGGCGGCATCCCGCGTTTCTGCCACGTCGTGGGTTCGGATGACGTGCGCGCCGCGTTCGACGGCCATCGACGTGGCCGCGAGGCTCACGGGCAGGGCGGCTTCCGTCGAGCGTCCAGCCACCTCGCGCAGGAAGTTCTTGCGGTTGATAGAGACGAGAATTGGCTGGCCAAGGCCCCGAAACTCGCGCAGTCGGTGGAAGGTCTCGCGGTCGTCTGCGAGCGTTTTTTCTTCAGACCACCCACCAAACGCCGGGTCCACGATGGTTTTGTCCGTGAGGCCGTTCATCTGCAGGGCGTCGTAGATGTCGTCTACGGCCTCGATTGCACCCGGCCGGGTGAGGTCTGGTGGACTCGCCATCTTCGCCACGGCCACGTCGTACTCCTCGCACACCTCCGGCATTTTCGGGTCGGCAAAGCCACAGATGTCGTTGACCATGTCGAAACCGTTTTGCAGGGCTTTTTCTGCCACCTCGTGATACCGCGTCTCGATTGAGAACACCGCATCCCCCGAAACCGAAGCGATGGTGTCGATGGCCGTGTCGAGGCGGTCGAGTTCCTGTTCTGCAGATAGCACGTCAAAGCGTTTGTTCGCGGATTCGAGGCCCACGTCCACGATGTCCGCACCTTGGTCTACGAGTTCGCGGTCTACGTAGGCGGCGGCGTCTGCCGGGTCGTCGAACACGCTTGGCTTGTACGGCGACTCTTCGCTCACGTTCAGGACGCCCATGATTCGCGGCGGGTGGTCGTCTCCGATTCCGAGGCCGGCGGCGTAGACCGTTCGCATACCCGGAAAAATGGCTGCCGTGGCTAAAAGCACCCCGCCATCGGTCCCAGACACGCTCTTTTTATTCACCTATCTGCTACCCCCGCGTATGGCTAAGGTCAGCATCGGCGTCCGTGGGTGGCGCTTCGATGAAGACGAAGTGTTCGACGCAGAGGGCAACCTCAAACCGCTCGTAGAGATGCCGGAAGACACGCGCAGACAGGTACTCAGGCTCACGGAAATCGTCGGTTCGCCGTGTGACGCCTGCTGGCTGACGCACGGCGACGAGGACATTCAGCGCTGTCGCGTCACGCAGGTCGTCTACGGCGAACCGCTCGGTGAGGTGCTTCTGTGCAACAAACACGAAGCAGACTTCCTCTACTGGTGGCGTGAAGACGGCGGCGAGGACCATGCGGGCGCACTCGACATGGACGACCGCTTCCACGAGTGGTTCTTAGACGGTGGCCGCGCACCCGAGGGCTACGGCCCGGACGAACACGTCGATACCGACCCAGAAAGTCTGCCAGAGACGCCGGCGAACGACCAGAAACTGCCGTCGTTAGAAGAAGAACTCGGCGTCGAGAGCATCGATGACCTCGACATGGACGACATAGACCTCGGCGCAGACTATCCACAGAAATGAGCGACATCGTCGTCGCTGTCGTGGACGCGAAAACGCCGGGGAACATTGGCACCATCGCCCGCGGGATGAAAAACTTCGGGCTCTCTGACCTCTATCTCGTCAACCCGCCGTATCTCGGCCGTGACAGCGAGGCTTACGGCTTCGCCGGACACGCCCGCGACGACGTGCTCCCGAACGCGACAGAAGTCTCCTTTGACTACCTCGTCGAGAATTTCCACACCGTCGGCACGACGGCTGTGACGAACGAAGACGAGACCAAACACATGCGCTGGCCGTTCAAAACGCCCGTCGAACTCAAAGAGAGCCTCGCAGAAGTCGATACAGACACCGCGCTCATCTTTGGCCGCGAAGGCGTTGGCCTCACCAACGAGGAACTCGCACAGGTGGACGAAATCTGCTCGATTCCCGCGAGTTCCGAGTACCCCGTCTTGAATCTCGGACAGGCTGCGACCATCGTCCTCTACGAATTGCGGAACTTGTCGGTCGAACGCTCACAGCTCCCGAGCGCCGTCCACGAACGCGCCCGCGAAGACGAAATCGAGGGCTTTTACGGCCACTTCGACTCGTTTCTCGACTTCATCAACTATCCCGCAGAAAAACGCAAGAAGACCCAGCGGATGGTGCGGCGCATCCTCGGGCGCGCCCACCCGACCGGTCGCGAAATCTCGACACTACACGGCATCCTCCGCCACGCAGAACAGCGCGCAGAACATCCAGAGCGCGCAGACGACTGACTGGAAAGCAGTTACCCTGATAGAGAACTAGTGTTTTCACATGGCATCCTCGCCAGCACAGCCAACCGTCCGCGAATCAGACCAAGACCGTGCACTTTTGGCCGGTCTCGCTGTTGGTGTCGGGGCACTCTCGCTTTTTGTCCTCGTTGGCTTTCTGTTTGCAGAATGGAGTCTCACTGACGCACTCAGCCACGCATCGCCCAGTACCGTCGGTTTCCTCTTTATTGGGGGCGCATTCATCGTTGCCGTATTCGCCGTTCCCATTACCGCGTATCTGGGATGGAAACTCGTTGTTCCCGCCGTGTTATTCGCAGTCATCGTCGTTTTTTGGGGTGCGCTCGCGTTCTCTGTTCCCGTCGCCAACGCCTCAACTGTGACGGGACTGGTCGCGTTTGCCCTGCTGTACAGTCCGGTGTATCTGATTCTCTACTCACTCGGTGGTGGCCTCGAATACTACGTTCACACGCGAAGTGCGTGAGTCCTCTCTGCGGCAGGATTCGATGACCAAGCCAACAATCCTTTTGACGTAGACACCCGAGTGAGAGCAAGCGATGGCCACACGTCAGCGACCACCACGGACAACCGGGAGGGCGGACTGATGGACGCGCCAGCAGAGCGACTCCAAGCTGCGGACGCGGAGCTACAGGAAATCGACGAGCGTATCGCGGAGATTGGAAGGCAAAATCTCGATGCCGTGGCCGACGCCTACAAGGAGTTCTCGGCGGTGCTCGACCGCTACGAAGACCGGGCGACCGACCGCGACGACTTTCAAGGCTACATCGAGTTCCGCGAGCAGATGGCGGAGGTGCTCGGCTCGATTCCCGACGACCTGCCACACCGCGACGCCTTCACAGAGGCGGACGACGAACTTACGACCGGCGTAACCTCGGTGCTCAAACACGCGAACTTCGACCGGGCGCGCTCACAGCTCGAGCCAGCACGGGAATACGCGGAGCTTCGGAGCCGCGAACAGGACGTACAGGGAACCTACCGCGACGCGCGAAGCGCACTCCAAAAAGAGCAATCGACGCTCGAAACTGAACGCAACGAGTTAGAACGCCTCAAACGACTCGGTGAGGCGGATTTGGACGCGCCCGTCTCGCTCTTGCGTGAGCCTATCGAGGCGTACAACGACGCGGTGGCGGAGGCATTTGACTCGTTCACGCATGCAGCATCTGCACGCGCTGTGCTCGATTTGGTGGCCGAGACGACGGCGTACCCGCTGGTCGAGTATCGGCCGCCGCCGGAGAATTTACACGAGTACGTCCACGAATCCGCAGTTGGCGAAGAGTCACTGAGTCGCCTCCTCGACCTCGCTGGCTACTCGTCGTCGAAACTCGACCACTACGTCGAAAATCCACAGGCGTTTCGCTCGAACGTTGCGACGAATCAGTCGTATCTCTCGGGGCTTTCCGCGACCCCCTTGCAGGTGTCGTGGCCGCCGGTCGCTTCGGATGCGCTTGGCTGGCACATGCGCGAACGTATCGCCGTTGTCGGCCGATTCGCGACAGACGAAGTGGTAGCGCTCGCCCGCGCGGTTCGTGACCTCGGCCTGCGCGACGACTACGAGCGGCTTCGGACAAGCGCGACAGCACGCGAAAGCCTCTCTGAGACGGATCGAACTCGGCTGCGGGCGGGTGAAATCGAACGCGACCTCACCACGCACCGAGCGTCGCTCGACTCCGTCCGCGAAATCCTGGCTACGTACCCGCCACTTGGCCGCAGATAGTTAGCGTCGAACACTGTCTGCATAGCCAACTCGTCAACCCCCAATCACCCACCCAAATTACACTTCTGTACGAATTAGAGAAATCACGGCAGAAATCGGGGTGAGTGTCGTGATTTTCCCACAATTACGCGTAATCAGTCCGTATGGTGGCACTTCGCACGACGGCCGAAGCGCACTTCTACATGAACTGCTATCTGTCAACGAAGACAGTGTCAGCGCAATCTCACGGGCCTCTCAATTGGGTGTGGTTGGGCCATGACCGACGGGTGGAGACGAACTAGAATGGTTGGATTAACTGGCGTACTTGGAACGGGCACGCTCTCGGACGAGATGCGAGCGGCGCCAACGTGGCGAGACGAAGAGGTGACGTTCGCCGCCTCGGCCCCCCGTCTCGACCTCGCATTCTCCGTCCACGAACTGCTCGCGGGCGACCAGCCAGTCGCGTGTGGCGAGGAGCGTCGTCTGTGGCTCTGGGGCGACGTGTACGGTCACGGCGGCTTGGGCGATTACACGCCGCGAGCTGACGACGTGGACGCCCCAACGTACGTTGCCTCGCTGCTCGACGCACACGGCGAGTCGATTCTCCCCGAGTTGAACGGCGAGTTCCTCATCGTCATCCACGATGTCGGTGCTGACGAACTCACACTCATCACCGACCGGTTTGCGACGCGGACACTCCACTACACACGCCCGACGGACGACTCGCTTGTTTTCTCGTCGTGTATCCAAGGGCTTGCGGCCGCTCCCGAGTTCGAACCGGCATTCGATCTTCCGTACTTGTACGAGTACCTCGAACTGCGCCGCGTGTTCGGCGTCGAAACCGCGCTTAAGGGCGTTTCTGAGCTGAAACCGGGGGCGGTCACGACCATCGACCTCACCGACCTCTCGCTTACGTCTGAGTCGTACTGGCGGCCACACTACGACCCGGTCGAGAAGCCGTTTTCGTACTTCGTCGACACGCTTGCAGACACCTTAGAAGACCTCTTCACCGAGTGGACGCGCGACGACTGCACGTACGGCACGTTCATCAGCGGCGGCAGCGATTCACGCCTGATTCAGGCGACGCTTGACCAGCCCGCTGTAAGCTTCCACAACGCCGGGTGGATGAGCCGCGAAGCGCAGGTGGCAAAGCGCGTCGCCGACACGGCAGGTGACGAGTTCCGCCTGCTCGAACGCCACGACGACCACGAAGCGCGCTCGCTCGAAACCACGCCACAGCTCTCTGATTTCAGCGGCTGGTTCGACCAAGCCTACTTCACCGAGTTCGAAGACCAAATCGTCAGCGAGGCAGACGTGCTCGTGACGGGCCTGTTCGCAGACCAGTTGTTCGACGGCATCGCGCTCAAAACCAAAGAGCTGGAACTTGGGCCGCTTGGCACCGTCCCGCTTCCGGCACGGGCGTCGATTTCCACCATCGACGACTACATCGACACGAAGGTTGGCGAGGCAAACGAACCGCTCCCGTATTTCAAACCACAATACTCATTGCGCGAGGTACTTCGAGATAACATCCACTGGGATGGAAGCGACATCGTCAGCCACGGCGTGCGCTATGGCTCGCTCACCGACCTTGCGATGTACAGCGATTACTACCCGCTCGGTGGCAGCACAGAGTCAATCTTCCCGCGGAGTCTCATGCAGATGCGGCCGTACCGCACGCCGATGCTCGACAACCGCATCTTCGACCTCCACCAACAGATTCCAATGAACTACTGTGCTCGACGCAACGTCGTGAACGCGGCCATCGCCAAACTCAGCCCAGAACTGGCAGCCATCCCCCACGCGAGAACTGGCGTTCCGCTCAAATACTCCTTCCCGGTCGAATACGTCGGTGGGATGGTCACGGCGTTCTATCGCAAGCACATCCACGACCAGCCAACGCCCGCCTCGCACTTAGACCACAATCCGTGGCCAAATCGCCCTGAACTCCTCCGCGTGAAATCGTTCGCCTCGGACACCTTCCGGGAGAAAGAAGCCGTGCTTGCCAAACTGCCCTTCCTCGATGAAGCCCAAGCCACGGCCGTCTACAACGCCCACCTCGACGGTGAGAACAACATGACGTTGCTCTACTCGTTGCTCACGCTCCTCAAGATGCCGCTCACCGAGGCCGCCGGGGATGCTGAATCAACGGGTGCGCTTTCCTCGCCACCGCCGGTTGGCGGCCGCGGCTCGACAAGCGGGATACCAATGACGGAGGACGACACCTCGTGAGAGCAACCGAGCAGACCGAAGTAGCCGCGCGCGCGTCGATGAACACCGAACTGTTCGGCGTGTTCGGCACGCAAAGTGACTTCGAGCGGTTTCGCTCCGCCGAGGAGTTCGACGAAGTCGTCTGTGAGGACGAGGCGACGGTGGGCATTCGCTCACACAACCTCGACATCCGCGGGTGCAGTTCGTCGTATTCAGATAGCGACGGAACGTGCATCATCTTCGGCGAGGCGTATCCCGCAGGCGAGAGCGCGCCGAACACCGCCCAGTGGCTCTTAGGCCAGTTTTCTGCGTCGGGAATGGACGCGCTGTCGCAACTGAACGGCTCGTATCTCGCCTATATCGAGCATGCTGGCGAGTCGGTCGTCGTCACTGACCCGATTCGCTCGTGGGAGTGTTACTACGCAGACGTTGGCGGCGCGCGCGTGTTCAGCACGGATATTGCGATGTTGAAACACCTCGTCGCAGAGCCCACGGCCAATCGAACGGCGATTCTCGAATTCCTCCACCTCGGCACGGTGCTCGGAACGAAAACCCTGTTCGAGGAGATCAAGCGTGTTCCCCTCGACAGCTACCTGACGGCGACGACGACCGAGCCGTTGTCGCGTTTTGTATACGACCCCCAAGCGTTCGATTACATCACTGAACTCGCAGACCGCCTTCAGCGCGCCGTCCACCTCCGGTCGCACTTCCCGGGCAAGAAAGGGATTCTCCTCTCTGGCGGGAAAGACTCCCGCGTCTTCCTCTCACAGCTTCCCGACATCAGCCAGACCTACACGATTGGCCGCGAAGAGTCGCGGGAAGTGCGGGTGGCAAAGAAGATTGCCCACCAGTACAACGCAGAACACACCGTCCTCGAACCGAGCGACCGCTACTTATCTACGAGCGACGAGAAATTGCGCTACTCACAGAGCATCAAAGAAGCGCTCCACATCCACCACGCCGGGTACGACGACCTGTTAGACGTGGACGTGATGTACCACGGCCTGCTGTTTGATACGCTGTTCAAAGGCTACTTCCTCGAGTGGGACGGCGTTGAAGTGCTTGGCTCGAAACTCCCTTCGACCACACTCGTCCGCGACCCGGACCCCGTCGATTCCTTGCTCGCGACACTTGGCTACTTCCCGACGCCGAGCGAGCACATGGCGTCGCTGGTCGAACAGGTGTTCTCGAACCTCGACCTCGACCACGAGTCACCGAGGGAGTTTTTAGAAACTCAACTGAGCGAGGAACTATCGCGGTGTTGGGAGCGCACCGACTCGGTGCACAACGCGATGGACTTGCTCGTCATCAGCAATCAGCCGGTGATGCCGTTCCGGACGCAACTCGCTGACAATTACTTCGAGCCGTTCGTCGCCATCGACACGACGCTGCTCGATTGGCACTTGAAGACGCCTCCCAAATTCCGCAACAGCGAGACGTTCCGCAAGGCGCTCGAACGCATCGACCCGAACATCCTCCACCACCGGCCGCCGAGCCAACCACACGACTCGAACAAACTCAACCAACTCGAACGTTTCCTCCGCCGAAAGCTCCCGTTCGTCGAACAGTTCGAACCCGCGTGGCCAGACCGCAACCAGATATACGCAGACTACGGCCTCGCAGAGAAGTTGTTCCCGAACCAGCCTGCGGTGCACGCCCTCCCCGTCCGCCTCCAGTTGCGCATCCACAACACCCACTGGTGGCTCGACCGCTAACCGTCACGCGTCACGCGTCTCGCGTTCAGCCAAGGCTTAAGCGTCGTCCGACCCACCTGCCCGTATGGAAGATATTTTTGTGGCGCAACTCATGTCGACCTCCATCAAGACCGTCTCTCCGGACACGCTCGTAGAGGAGGCCGCACAGCTCATGCTCGAACACAACATCGGCTCGGTCGTCATCACGAACGACGACAACGAACTCGCGGGCATCCTCACGACTACCGACTTCGTGAAAATCGTCGCAGAGCAGAAGCCAAAAGACCAGACGCCAGTGTCTGCCTACATGACGACGGGCGTCATCACCACGACGGCCCAAACGTCCATCCGCGACGTGGCAGACGAGATGATAGAACACGGCTTCCACCACATGCCAGTCGTGGACGGCGACGACGTGTTGGGGATGATTACGACCACGGACCTCGCAAAATACCTCTCGCACATGCGTCCGCAGAACGCGTAAAAAGGGAAACCGACTGCCGTTACGACCGCTTTTGAATCTCCTCGCGGAGAATCGAACTCACAACTTCGCCTTCAGCCTTGCCACGGAGTGCGCCCATCGACTCGCCCATGAGCGCCGAGAACGCGCCCATGCCCTGTTCTTTGACCTGCGCTTCATTGCGTTCGACGACTTCCACGATGATGTCGCGGACTTCGTCCTCGCCCGCAGAGCCGAGTCCTTCCTGTTCTGCGGCGGTTTCTGCGTCGAGTTCGGGGTTCTCGGCGAGCGCGGTGAGTAACTCTGGAATCCCCTCTTTTGCGAGGTCGCCGTCAGCGAGGAGCGCGAAGACGCCTTCGAAGTGATTCTCCGTGAGTTGTTTCACAGGCACGTCGTCACGGCGGAGTTCGATGACCGTACTCTCGACGACGTTCGCGGCGGTGTTCCCGTCTACGCCCATCTCGATACCGCGCTCGAACAGCGGCATGCGCCGAGAGTAGGCCATCTGGTTTGCTAAATCCTCGGTGAAACCGAACTCCTGCTGATAGCGTTCGACCTTCTCGGTCAGCAGTTCTGGAATCTCGACCTCGGATGGGTCTAAGTCGACCGGTGGCACGTCCGTCTCGGGGTACATCCGCGCCGCGCCGGGGAGCGGCCGGAGGTACTGCGAAGTCCCGTCTTCGTTCGCGCCGCGCGTTTCTTCCGGCACTTCTTCAAGGGCAACCTGTGCGCGTGCGGCGACGGCTTCGATGGCTTGTGCTGCCACGTCTGCGGAGGCGGCGACCATCGCCACGGCGTCGTCCTCGCCCGCACCGACGGCTTCGCGGAGGGCGGCAACTTCGTCCTCGGTCACGCCGTAGGCGGGGAGTTCGTCGGTGTGGAAAATGCCGCCCGCACCGTTGCGTTTGGCGTGGTCTGCGAACTCCGTCCCGAGGCGGCGGTCTGGCTGAACCTCTGCGCCGACGAGGCCGTCGAAGCCGAAGAGGGGAACGGCCATGGCCTTCCCGCCCGCGTCGAGTGCGCCTTTGATGACGCCGCTTTCTGACTCTGCGAACACGGCGGTTACGTCCTGTACCTCGCCAATGCTTGCGCTGCGCTCTGCCAGTTCGTCTTTGAGTTCGAGCAGGCGAACCTGTCGGTGAACCTCGTTGCGGACGAGGTCTTCGATGCCGTCGAGACTCTGGACACCTTTCATCTCGACGCGCGCGCCGTCTGCGATGGAGACGTTCACGTCCTGGCGGATGGTGCCGAGGCCGCGTTTGACCTGCCCCGTCGAACGCAGGAGCATCCCGATTTGCTCTGCGGCTTCGCGGGCCTGTGCGGGCGTGCGGATGTCCGGCTTGGTGCCGATTTCGACTAGCGGGATGCCAAGGCGGTCTAAGCCGAAGGTGACCGCGCGGTCTGATTCCTCGATGCGCTGGGCGCTCTCCTCTTCGAGCATGAGGTCTTCGATGCCGACTGCGCCCGCAGCGGTTTGAATCTCGCCGTCGTTTGCGATGAGCGTCGTACGCTGGAACCCAGAGGTGTTAGAGCCGTCAACGACGATTTTCCGCATAATCTGGGCTTGGTCGAGCGCTTCCATGTCGAGCAATTGGGCCACTTCGAGCGCCACGGTGACCGCCTCGTGGTCGAGACGGTGGGGCGGTTCGTCGTCCTCTTCGACGAGACAGGTGGAATCGAACGCGAGGTAGGTGAATTCGCGTTCGACGCGGCTCTCTTCGACGGCGGCGTCGTCGAGTTCACCGAGTTCGGAGCGCGTTGGGTGGAGATAGCGAGTAAAAGAGCGCACCGACTCCTCGGGTTCCCGACGCACGGTCGGGCAGTTACAGTACAGTTTACTCGCGGTGTCGAGCTGTTGGTGAATCTCGAGTCCCGCGATAAGACCGAGTTCCTCGTAGTCGTACTCACTCATTACTCGGCGATGGGGTATCGAAGGGCAAAAAACCATCCAGTCGCCGTCGTCGGTCTGTCACGGCTATTGCGTGCTCGTGAGCCATCCATTCGGCTCTTAGCAGGCACGTTACAGCATCCACACAAACGGCGGTACATGAGCACAGCTCCCGTCTGAAATGCCGGATTTTCACGTCAGACGACGCCGAGCCGACGGAAAAACGAGACTTGCTGGTACATCCGACAGCCGATACACAGTCCAGTCGAAGCAGCGAGTCCGGCGAGCACCGCGACCATCCCGGCGAGAAGGTACGCCACGAGCGGGACGCCAGCGAGCAAGAGCGCGCTTGCTGCAAGCGTGAATCCTGCGCCCATCAGTTTTGCAAACCGGTGTGGGGCGGCTGGCTCGCGCCGTGTTGGCTTGCCGACGAGCGGAATCATCACGGTTCGCCAAAGGAAGCCATACAGGTCGAATCGCCACCCAGAGAACAGCGCCGCGGAGAGAATCGCAGCGATGGCGTAGATGAGGAGGGGTTCGCCCAAAACCACGCCAGCCGTGAGCACTGTCGCGGTGATGGCCTGCCCGAAGCGCGGTGCGCGCGGGTCTACGTACGTAAGCCCTGAATCTGCGGCCGCAGTGTGCTCGGATGTTGCTGTCGCCGTCATATTGGCATCGGTAGGGGAGTGGGACGTATCTCCCCTCTTCTATCGGCACGGTTCTCCGCCGTTGGGGACATGCCGTCGCAAAAACAGGCAATTATCGCCTCAGTCTCCCGACCACTGACCGATATCCTTCGGGGCCATGCTCGACGCGTCAACCCGAGATGTAAACTCCATCAAGCGGTTGTAGAGTTCGCCAAAGTCGTAGGCTCCATTGTGGGCATCGAGGCTGATGAACACGCCGGGGTCGGTCTTCTTCTCGCCAAGGAATGCCCGGAACTGCTCGAACTCATCGAATCCGTGTACCGAGTACTGGTAGGCCGCATGCGAGAGGGCGTTGTACGTATCGCGGGTGATGTAGCCGTAGCGTTCGTTGTCCACGAACTTGTTGACGTTGATATCCTCGATGTTCGCCGCCACGTCATCGCGGAGATAGAGCGCCTCATAGCGAGTCGGATTAAAAAGCCAGATATCGCGGAGTGCGTCGTCACCAAAATCCGCAATGCACTCGACGAGTTCGCGTTTGGCATCTGCCATGCAATGGACACCACAGCGCGATCATAAGAATGTTGTTGTCAGGTTCTAATTTGAAATAAAGAATGTCTGTTTGACGTGATTAAACGTTAGTCGTCCTTGCTCAGGATGCCGCGCACGGTCATCTTGATCGGGTCGAGCACCTTATCGACCTCATCTTCAGTGAGGTAGCCTTTTTCGAGCGTGACCTGTCGGACGGTCTTGCCCTCTTTGAGCGCCGTTTTCGCCACTTCAGAGGCTTTGTCGTAGCCGATTTGTGGGTTGAGCGCCGTGGCGAGCGCCATGCTCTGTTCGACTTGGGCTGCACAGTGTTCGCGGTCGGCTTCGAGTTTGGCGACGAAGCGCTCTGCGAACACCGAAGAAGAGTTTGCCAGAAGTTCTGCGGACTGGAGGAAGTTGTAGGCGAGCACCGGTTTGTAGAGGTTCAGGTCAATCTGTCCCTCTGCAGCACCCGCGGCGACGGCGGCGTCGTTACCGACGACCTGCTTGTGCACCTGATTGACGGCTTCTGCGACGACTGGATTGATTTTGCCGGGCATGATGGAGGACCCCGGCTGGTTCTCTGGCTGGTCGATTTCGCCAAGCCCGTTGCGTGGGCCCGAGGCGAGCAGGCGCAGGTCGTTTGCAATCTTGTTCGTGGAGCCAGCGATGGTTCGAAGCGCGCCGTGTGCCTCGCCCATCGCGTCGTGGGCGGCCTGCGCTTCGAAGTGGTTGTCGGCTTCGCGGAAGGCAAGGCCGGTCTCCTCTGCGATGTACTGGGCCGCTTTCGGTGGGAACTCTGGGTGCGTGTTGAGCCCCGTCCCGACAGCCGTGCCACCAAGGGCGAGTTCGGCGAGGTGCGGGCCGATGTTGTCGAGACGGACGAGACCTTTCTCGACCTGCGTGCGATAGCCACCGAACTCTTGGCCGAGGGTGACTGGCGTGGCGTCCTGCAGGTGGGTGCGGCCGGTTTTCACGACGTCGTCGAACGCTTCTTCCTTCGCAGCAAGCGCATCGCGGAGCTGTTCGAGTGCCGGACGCAGGTCTTTCTCGACGGCTTCGTAGGCGGCGACGTGCATCGCCGTTGGAATCACGTCGTTACTCGATTGGCCGAAGTTGACGTGGTCGTTCGGGTGAATTTCGCGGGTGCCGATTTCGCCGCCGTAAATCTCGGTGGCGCGGTTGGCGATGACCTCGTTTGCGTTCATGTTCGAGGAGGTACCGGAACCGGTCTGGAACACGTCAACCGGGAACTGGTCGTCCAACTCGCCCGCGATGACCTCGTCTGCGGCGGCGATGATGGCTTCTGCTTTGTCCGCAGGAATCATGTCGAGGTCGTCGTTGGCCTGTGCGGCGGCTTTCTTCACGACGCCGAGCGCGCGGACGAACCGTCGCCCGAAGCTTATCCCTGAAATAGGGAAGTTCTGAATCGCCCGCTGGGTCTGGGCACCCCAGTACGCATCTGCCGGTACTTGCATCTCTCCTAAGCTGTCGCGTTCGGTCCGGAACTCCTGGTCACTCATGCGTAGTAGAGACTCCTTCGCATGGGGCGTAAAAGGCATCGAAAGCGGTCAACGTTCCGGCTACTGGCGCGCGTCGTACTCTGCTGGCGTGTACGTCTTCAGTTCGAGCGCGTGGATGTCCGTCGTCATGTGGTCTGAGAGCGCGTCGTACACCATCTGGTGTTGCTGGACGAGCGTCTTCCCCTCAAACGCGGGCGAGACGACGAGCGCAGCGAGGTGCTCGCCATCGTTTCGTGGGTCACTCACGGTCGCTTCTGCGTCCGCGATTGCCTCCTCGATGAGTCGCTCGATTTTTGCGAGGTCCATACCAGAAGAAGATAGCCCGACTCTGAAAACCGTTACCTCTGAATTCACCTACGACTGTGGGGCTACTCTGACCACCACCGTGTCCGCGAGCATGTCACCGAGGCGCTGGTCGCGGTCACTGAGCCAGATGAACAGCAGGCCAACGAGGTAGATGAACGGGAAGTTATCCACCAGCCTGAGCAGGTTACGAATCACCGACGCCTCCATGTCGGTTGGCCCGCCGTCCTCTTTCACGACGACGATTTTCATGAGTCGTTTGCCGAACGTCTGTCCGTAGGTTCCCTCCATGTAAATGAAGTACGCGAGCGTCAAGAGCAGGCCAATCGACCCACCGAGGGTCGCGCCGCCATTGCCAAAGACGTTGAGCGGTGCGACGAGTGCCCCCGTGATAATCGCCATGAGAATCGCGTCGATAATCCATGCCACAATTCGTGCGCCAAGTGTGTCAGTTTCAGTGCCCAGTTGTGGCGTTGGTCGTTTCATCGCAACAATACTCTCACGGAATCAAGATAAACTTCGCGGGTGGGAGGTCTAGTAGTAACTATCCAAGACTATCACTAGCAAAAAACATATGCGAAATCAAGTAATAATTACAATATGATTGGTAGTGAACCGCCTGTTGTGACCATCGACATCGAAACCACGTCACCGACTCTCGACTCGGGAGAGCGTCCGAACTTTCAGAACCCTCGAGATTTCGAGATTTTTACAATCAACGTGGGAGCCATCGAGTCAGACGGGTCACAATCGACGGCGGTGTTCTTGCGCGAGGATTCGAGTCCAGAGAGCGAATTGGCCGTCATCGAGTCGGCAGTCGAATGGTGTCATGAGAAAGACCCGGACGTCGTGTACAGCTACAACGGCGAGTCGTTCGACTTTATCCACCTCGCCGGGCGACCCGCACTCGCCGCACAGGAAGCGCACGTCGAAGATACCGTCTCCCCGCTCGTCACGCAGTTTCTCCAAGGAACCCAGAGCATCGACCTGAAAAAACCCATCTGGACGAAGTTCGGTGCGGCGCTTTCGTTCGAGGACGCAGTCTCTCGGGCGACTGGCCAGCCCGTGGCGAGAACGGTGTGGCAGGAGTTCGACCACGGTATCCCACTTGCAAAGGAGCGCGCAGAAGCAGGCCTCAATCCGTCACCGCCGGACCTCCAACCGTCCGACATCCCAATTCTTGGTGAGTACTATCTCACCTACTGCGACGCGGGCAAAACCGCCACTACGGCGTTCACGGAACTAGAACGGATGCTCACGCGCTACGGGAACAACGACGTGGCCGCCCAGTTCGAACTCGCACACGCGGTCGCGTAATTACGTCCACCGGTCGAGCCCCGTTTGGACCACTGACGCTTCGATGCGCTCGAATCCACGGGCGACCTCGTCTGCTGGAATCTCCCACGTTTCGGTGACATACTTCTTAGCGGCGGCTAAGTCGGGTGAGATGTCCGTGTCAAATTCGTAGTCGTCGGTCACGTCGGGTTCAAGAAACAGCCCACGGATGATGTCTGCGTGTTCGATGTACTCGTCTTTGGCTTCGAGCACGGCCCAGAGGTCGCCGTGTTCTTTCACTAACTTGACGGCGGTTTTCGGGCCAATTCCCGAGATTCCCTCGTTGAAGTCGGTGCCCATGAGGATGCCTATGTCCACTAACTGCTCCCACGTGATGTCGTGTTTTTCGAGCGTAGCCTCCAACTTCATCAACTCGGGGTCGCCCTTGCTCGTGAGTTGCCGGAGCGTGTACGGCGCGCCGAGCAACAGCGTGTCGTAGTCCTCGCTTCCCACATACTCCACGTCGCCCTTTCGCGCCATGTAGGCAGCCTGCGCTTCGCCCTCTGCGGGCGCTTCGATGACTGGCACGTCAAGCAACTCGAACAGCTCCCGCGTCGTCTGATGGATGGTGTCGGTGAGCCGAATCGTGCGGGCTTCTTGGCGGGCGGCCTCGATGGCGTCGCCGCGTTCGCGCGCTTCTTCGGCGGCTTTCTCGGCCTTTTGCTTCTGCTCGCGTCGGGCTTCGATTTCGGCGTCTTTGAAATCCGTGACCGCGCCGTCGAACACCATCACGGGCGTTAGGTCGTTTTCGAAGAATTTGGGAAGGCCCTGTATCACGCCAATCAGATTTGCGACCGCTGCGCCCTCACTCGTGGTGTACACCTCGTCGCGCGTCCACTTGACCGTGGTCGTGAGGTAGCGATACAGCCAGTTGTGCGCATCCACGGCCACGACGGAACCCGATACCTTCTCGAACGGGATGTCCTCGATGACCGCGAGCTGGCGGAGGTCTGCGTTTCCCATACCGCTCTATTCGGCGCAGTGTGTTTGAATCCCCCGACTGGCGGTGGTTATTTATCGTCAGAGAGGCAATAGAAAGGCGGAGCTTTCGAATGGCTACAGGCAAAGTGACCTTCTTCCACGACCGGAAGGGGTACGGATTTATCGAGACCGACGATTACGACGACGATGTGTTCTTCCACATGGAAGACATCGGCGGCCCCGACTTAGAAGAGGGTCAGGAGCTTGAATTCGACGTGGTCGAGACGGACAACGGTCCTCGCGCACAGAACGTAAAGCGGTTGTAACGAACGACGATTTTCCTTATTTCGGCGGCTGAGCCGTGGCTTTGCGTGACAGAAACGCCTGCTCTTCATCCGACAGCCCCTCGCGGCTTCGATACTCGTCGAGTCCTGCTTGATACCGCGTCTGCGAGCGGTTCCCGGGGTGTGCACACACGAGTTCTGCAATCCCGGTTTGCTCACCCGTGTAGCCAAACCCGGCTTTCCAGACGGCTTCGTAGGCAAACGGGTTGTTGACGGCGATTTTCACGGTATCGTAGCCTCGCTCGTGGGCAGTTTCGGTCACGAACGAGACGAGCGACGCGCCGATTCCTTCACCGCGGCGGTCTCCTTTGACGGTCACATAGCGAAGCCACAGCGCCGTTTCGTCGGTGCGGTCTTCGTTGAACGCGATTGCGCCAACAATCTCTTCACCCTCGCGGGCAACGGCCTTTCCGGTGTTCGACATGACGAACTTTCCAGCATACGAAAACTGGCGATAATCGAGTCTGAGTGTCGGGCCATCGGGCGGCCAGCCGAGAACCGCGTACTCCATAGGAAAAACTCGTGGTTGATGGCGAAGTAGCCTTCGACTAGCAGTTTTCGCCCGGCTCAACTTCGTTGGTCCACGCCGCGGGGCTGAGTATGGTGTCGTTTAAGTCGCGGAGCGTGCGCGTCTCACCGAACGTCACGGTTCCGCCGTCGCGGGTGAGTGTCACGGAGGTGTGTGAGTACTGCACCAGCCCGGACGCTGAGACGACGAGGATTGCTCGATACTCTTCGAGCGTCGTCTCAGCGCCAATCGAAAGCGTCTCTTTCGGGTCGGTGGTTGCGTACACCGTTGCGTCCATTCCGTAGTAGCGGATGGTCTCGACCTGCCGGAAGTCGAGTTCGGTGATGAGGTAGCTGAGGCGGTTTGCGTCTGCAACTGACGGCACGTCAACCGGCACACGCAGGGAGTCGTCTTGGTACGGTTCACAGACCTTTCCGGTTAGGTAGCTCGTCGGTTTTTCGGGGTACACGGTCGTCGCGTTGTACGCCGTCCACGAGTCCGTCGTCACGCGGCGGTCGAAGTGGCGCGTCGTACTGCCCGCGTTCGTCACGCGGTCTGCCCAGTGCAGGTGAGACACGTCGCGGCTCTCGTCGATTTCGATGGTCTCCTCTGCGTGGAAGACACGCTCTTCGAGTTCGTTCTCAGACCAATACCGGCCGAAGCTGGTCACGCTTTCTAAGTCTGCGAGGGTCGCTTCGTGAGCCGAGACGAGGCGATTCGCACTGAGCGATGCGAGCGGGCTGTTCGTGATTTCTGCGTCGGTGTAGGTCGGCCCTTCGAATCGGCCAAGCGGCTCTGGTTCCGGCGTCTGCTGTGCTGTGCTGTCCTGCGTCGGTGCCGCGGTCGTGGTCGCTGTCGTCGTGGTCGGTTCGGTCGTCGAACTGCTCTCTGTTGGCGTGCTACTCCCACCGGAACTCTCGCCACCAGACGGCGCCGGTTGTGTATCAGACTGCGTGGTAGTTGCTGTCGTAGTGACAGGTGTCTGCGTTGTCGGCGTCTGGGTAGGCGTCTGTGTCGTTGCGGTTGGAGTCGATACCGTCGTCGTCGCCTCTGGAGGCTGCGTCGTTTCGGCCGTCGCTATCGTCGTGGTCGGCTGTTCGGTTGTGGCCGTCTTGTCCGGTGTTGCCGTCGCTGTCGTCGTTTCAGTCGCATTTTGTGCGGCCGTCTCGGTCGGCGGCGCTCCCGTGGTCTCGGGGGTGAGCTGTTGGTTCGTCTGACTTATCGCACCACAGCCTGCGAGAGAGACGAGGAGAGCAAGAAAAAGAGGGAGGGCTCGTTGCATACTCCGACATGTTTCGTGATTATCTTAAGACTTGTCATGCTTTGAGTAACAACCTGACTGGGGTGAATCTAAAACGTGTCGGGCACAACACACCCGTATGGGACACGGCCGCGACGTCACGTTGTTCGACCGGTTTGCTAGTGCGTACGAACGGGCGATGCCCGCCGCAGATCGTGCCACGCTCGAAGTGGGACTGTCTCTCGCCACTCGGCCTGTAGAGCGCATCCTCGACGTTGGTGGCGGGACCGGACGGGCCGCCCGGGCGCTCACAGCCACAGAGCGCATCGTTGTTGACGCCGCCCGTGGCATGCTCGCAGAGGCGCGCACACACGGCCTCGACGTGGCACAGGGCGATGCAACGCGCTTACCGGTCGCTACAGACAGCGTCGATGCGGTCGTCATCGTGGACGCGCTTCATCATATGCCAACTCACCGGACGGTCATCCGCGAAGCCGCGCGCGTCGTGCGCCCCGGCGGCGTGGTCGTCATTCGTGAGTTTAACCCCGAGACGCTCCGTGGAGCGGCACTCGTCGCACTCGAACGCCTCGTCGGGTTTGATTCGACGTTCGACACGCCACACGAACTCGCGGGACTGGTGAAAGCCGCCGGTCTCGAACCCCACGTCCCCGAGAGGGGCTTTGGCTACACTGTCGTCGGCGTGGCGACCGAAAACGAGACGCACATTATAGAGGAGCAATGAGCACTAGCCATGAGTGACACCGCCTCCGCCCGTGTCGCTGTAACGCCGCGTACCGCTCTGCTCGCGCTCGGTGATGTGACGCTCATCGCGCTGTTCGTTTTCCTCGGTCAACAAGAGCACGGCACGCAGGGCCTCCTTATGACCGCCGCGCCGTTCATCATCGGCTGGCTCCTCGTCGCGCCCCTCGCTGGCCTCTACGACGGCAGCCGCCGTGACCTCAAATCCACAATCGGTCGAACCGCCGGTGCGTGGGTTGGCGCGGCGCTCATCGGGCAGGCGCTTCGTGCGACAGAAGTGTTCCCCGGCGGCTTCGCCATCGCCTTCGTCATCGTCTCGATTCTCGTCGGCCTCGTTCTCCTCGTCCCGTTCCGGACGGTCGTGGCCTACACGTCCTGAGACCGTCGGATGAGGACGAAGCCGAGGGTTGAGCCAATCGCACCGAACCCTGCGAGTACGGTGAACAACACCATTGGCGAGAAGTAGGTCAGAAGCGTCCCCGCGATAACACCGCCAATCGCGCCCACGCCGAAGACGAACAGGTAGGTGTAGCCATACGAAAGCCCGCGCGCCGCGGCGGGTGTGTATTCTGCGATGCTTGCTTGATAGATTGGTTGGACGAGAAACAGCGTAAAGCCGAGGGCAACCCCGATGAGCAGGAACGGGATGACGCCCGCGCTCGCGGCGGGGACGATGAGCAACGCGATGAGTGCGAGCGCTCCGAATCCGAACATGATGCCGTATTCGACGGGGAAGCGGTCGGTGAGCTTGCCGCCCGTGTACTGGCCGATGACCCCGACCATCAAGAGCCCCGAGTAGACGTAGCGACTCAGCTCGTCACGCGCGATGTCGAAGGTGAATCCGGCGAGGGTGACAGTCGCCCCGTCGAAGCCGAGAAATTCCGTGATGAGCGCGGGGAGAAACGTAAGCGAGCCACGATAATACAGCCCGGACATCATGGCAACCGTGAGAACGAGCGCGAAGCCGCCGACGAACAGCGCACGCGACTCTGAGACGAACTCGGCGAGAGAAGAGATGGGTTCGCTGTCTGCATTTTCGCCACCGTCTGCGGAAACCGCGGCACGTTCATCGACGTTCACGCGCGCGGCATAGAGTGCGGCGATGCCAGCAGGAATCGCAAGCAGGCCAACAACGATGCGCCAGTCGTAGACGAGCAAGAGCAGCGAGGTGATGAGCGGGCCGAGAGCAATGCCGAGGTTGCCCGCCATGCCGTGGTACGCAAAGGCACTGCCACGTTCGGTGACACCACGACTGATGAGCGCGAGCCCCGAGGGGTGATACACGCTCGCGGCGATACCCCAGACCAAGAGGGCAGCGGCGACGACGAGCAGGTTCGGCGCAAGGCCGAGGAGCAAGAAGGAACCGCCCATCCCGAGCAGGCACGCGGTGATGAGGGGGCCAGAACCGAATCGATCGACGAGGACGCCGCTCGGAAGCGCGCCGAGACCAAACAGGGCGAAGCCAGCGGAGACGACGAGGCTGATGGTTGCCTCGTTCACGCCGAACTCGACCATCCAGATGAGCAACAGGATGGGGACCGAGAGTTCGTAGGTGTGGACCATCGCGTGGGCGACCATCACGAGCCCAACGATAGACCGGTCGTTATGGTTCACTGAACGGGCAATTGCTTGCCGAGGCTGAAAAGTCGTCGGTATCGGCAGATGATAGGTTGTGCCGGGCGACACCGGCATACCCATCTGTATTGTGCGAGCTGACAGTAACAGCGAGGTACGCTGTGTTGTGTGGATGTACTCGCTCATTGTGCTATGTTCCCACACAACAAGACGCTATTCTATCGACCAATTTTCGCCGTCAACTTTCAGACACATATTTATTCTGTCTTAACCAGTCGGTGTTTCAACTATCACGAATGTTCTGTATCGAGGTTCCGGGATTCGGTTTTCAAGCTCCCGGACCTTTCCATAAGTTATAGAAATCATTTTAAAATCCTACTAGAACAGTATAGAGTACCTTCTCCGAATAATACCACCCACTTATGGGAAACACTTATCCCTCTGATTCCCCTTGTTACTAACAGATTATGACGGGTTATTACGACATTATCCTTGGTCTCATCCCTGTATCTCTCGGGGGAATCACCGCATTGCTCACACTGGCCGGCATTGAACTCACCACCGCAGTTTCAATCGCCGCACTCGTGAGTGTCGCCCTCATCGGACACGGTCTGTTCGTAAACGGGCCCGTCGATACACCAACACCACAGACGACCACCGAACGACCGCCGAAAATCGGCTCTGCAGACTAACACTCGTCACCCTCTCTGCTCTCTTTCCCTTTCCGGTCTTTTCTGTCACACTTTCTGCTGTCACCACACCTAAGACACAGAGTCCCTAATCCCCGCTATGCCTCATGAGAGCGGCGCAGTCAGATTTCTCCCGAGCGATGCACTGAGCGGTCTCGCAACACCCGAAGAGTACGTCACGGCCGTCCGCGAGGGCTACCGCGAGCGCGGCAACGGTGCGCCCGCGGAGCCACGAACGAGCCTCTTTAACGACTCCCCACCAGGCAAACTCACGAGCTACCTCACCATCCTCCCCGAGATGGGCGCGATGGGCGGCTACATGTACGCCGCCGGATTCGGCAACCGCGACGCCCAGTTCGTCCTCCCGCTGTTTGACGTCGAAAGCGGTGCGATGAAAGCCCTGCTTGACGGCGCGAGCATCAACCCATTCAAAACCGGTGCAGTCGGGGCGGTTGGCGTCGATGCGCTCGCCCGCGAAGATGCAAAAACCGTTGCACTCATCGGCAGCGGCGCACAGGCTCGCGGCCAGCTCAAAGCCACCGCACTCGTCCGCGACCTCGAGTCGGTGTACGTCTACTCGCCCACGAAAGAAAACCGCGAAGCGTTCGCCGCCGAGTTCAACGAACGGCTCGACGCCACCGTCGCCGCCGTCGCCTCAAGCGCGGCCGCCGTCGAGGACGCAGACATCGTCATCACCGCCACGAAGGCCAACGAACCCGTCTTCGACGGCGACCTTCTCTCGCCGGGGACGCACATCACCGCGATGGGCCAGTACCACCCGAAAAAGCGCGAACTCGACGCGACGACCATCCAGCGCGCGAAGTACGTCCCCGACCTCCGTGCACGGGCACTCTCTGACGCTGGGTCGTTCTTGCTCGCCATGGAAGAAGGCGCGGTCACCGAAGACGACATCTACGCCGAACTCGGAGAGGTCGTTGCCGGACAGGTTCCCGGCCGCGAATCCGAGGAGGACATCACCGTCTTCGACAGCGGCGGTACAGCCATCGAAACCGTCGCGGCGGCGCAGATGCTCTACGAGAAAGCTGTTGAGCAAAACTTGGGTGACAAAATGGAGTTTTCGCCTGCGAGTCAGGCGTTGACCGGCGAATAATCAGAGATACGACGCCAGTCCGACCGCCTGCACCAGCGAAATCCCGCTGACGAGCGCTCCGAGCAAGTAGCCGCCGATTGCGCCACCGTTGAGAAGGGGAAGCCCGGCGTGCGGGCGACCTTTCATCACCATGAACATCAACACAAGGAGCCCGAGCAGCGTCCCGATGAGCGACGTGAGCGCGGGGAGATTCAGCGTCAGCACGCCGAGGTCGAACATCGGCGCGGGAGCGAACACGGCCGCACTTGCGACCATTACGGTGGGCATAACGGCGTCGCCGAGGCCGATAAAGAAGGCGTCCCGAGAGCCATCGTCTTCTGCTGGTTCTTCGCGCTCTTCTGCGTCAGCTTCCACGCCGTCCTCCTCATCCTCGGTCACTCCGTCGCCCGCACCCTCCGCGAGAAACGAATACGAGAGCGTGAGCGGGATGATGAGGATGACGGGGACTTTGATGTCCATCACGCCCTCTGCGAGCGTGAGCATGTGTTCGGTGCCGTAGACGCTGATGGCGTCGTAGATGGCGAGTGCAGAGAGCAACACGATTGCGGGCAGGAGGCCGAAGCTGATTCCAAAGAGTCCAGCCGCGCCTGCGCCCATCACGATGCCGACCGCGTCGATGACGTACCACTCGGGGTGAGCAAGCAGGAGAATCCCGAGCAGGCCTGCGGCGACGAACGGGAGGACGTTCACCACGCTGCCGCCAATCGTCATGGTCACGACGGGTGGGATGAGAATGGTGAAGACATAGAGCGAGACGAGCGAACTCGAAAACACGATGAGGCCGCGAATCACCCACGTCAAGTCGAGTTTAAAGGCGAGCAACATGACGCCGGTGGCGACGAGAATGGCGGCGAGATAGACGAGACTGTTCGTCGGGTCGTCGGGGTTCTCGACCGCCTGATAGCCAGCCGAGTCGAACGGTTGGACGAGCGCGAGCGCGCCCACCTGCACGAGCAGAAAGATGCCGACTGTCGCGGCGGTTGCGAGATACATCCGCGAACGGTGTTCCATACCGAACCGTTGTGAGCCGCCGCCTTTTCCGTTTCGCTACCGGGCGTAGAGTTTCACGCCGATGAGCGTCGCCGGGCGACGGTCAGAAGAGATGGCGACGTAGGGCTTTGAAACCGGGCCGAACACATCGACGATGCGGCCGACTTCGTCCAGATTCTCGTCTACAACGGCCGTGCCGATGTTCGGATGCTCCTCGCCGGGCAATCGCACGATTGCGAGGCCCTGTGCGACTCGAGAGACCTCACCGACGCGCTTCATTCGCGCAGGACTCCGACGTAGACGGCGACGGCTTGGACGAGGTCGCTCTTTCCGGCGTCGTCTGCGTTCTTCACGAGGACGCGACCGCGTTCTTCGAACTCCCGAGAGTAGGCTTTGTTCCGTTCGATGACTGCGTCGTAACCGACTTGTTGGACGGCCTTCGCAATCTCCTCGACCGTGGGGTCTGTGACGGCGAGGTCTTCTGGGACGCGTCGCCCTTTGCTTCGCGTGAGTTCCGCATCGAGATAGGCGGGCCAGATGACGTTCTCGACCATACACTTCAGTCAGCGGTCACGGATTAAACGCCTTCTGTTGTCGAAAAGCCTGCGAGAAGGGGGCGAAAATTAGGTTCGACGCAGAGCGACCAGCGCGGCGCAAACGAGCGCGAGGAGCGCGGCAGTGCTGCCGAAGCCCGGGCCGTCAGTGCTGGTCGTTGTTGCTTGTTCCGTCGTGTCGTCGGTCATTTCTGTCTGCTCTGCAGTCGTTTCCGTCTCGGTGATGTTCGCAGCCTCGTAGGCTTCGGGGTGGAACGCTTTGGCCATCTGCGTGAGCGGATTCACGATGCGCGGGGCGGGTTGGTTGAGTTCGTTCGCTTCGAGGACAACGATGTTACCTTCTTTCACGGCCGTCGTATTGGTGTACGGTTCTTGCTCTGGAATCCGGGGCTCTGGAACGCCCGTGTCCACGACGATGAACTCGGGGTCGTACTCCGCGACGATTTCGTCTGAAATCTGTGCGTAGCCCGAAATACCCGCCTCGGCTGCGACGTTCTGGCCGCCTGCTCGCTCGATGAGCGAGTGGATGAACGTGCCGTTCCCGGCCGTAAATCCGCCGGTCAGGTAGAGCACGCGCGGTCTGTCTTCGCCGTCCGTGGCCTGTTCGATGGTGTCGACCTGTGCTTTCATCGTGTCAACGCGCTCCTGTGCGCCGTCACAGGCACCGACGAGGGTGCCGGTCAGGAGCGTCTTTTCGTACACAGATTCGATTGAGGACGCGGACTCAAACTTGTAGACGGTGAGGCCAGCCTCACGGAGTTTGCTCACGGTGTCGTCGGGGACGATGTTCGGCGCGAGCACGAGGTCAGGGTCTAAGGCGACGACCTTCTCTACGTTCACGGTGAACTGGTCTTCGGCCACGATGTTTTCGCGAGACTCAGCGCCTTCGAGGCCGCTTGTGTAGGAGTTCACAGGCATTCCCGTGACCTTCTCTTCGGCCCCAATTTCCCACATTGTCTGAGCTGCACTCGGTTGGAGCGCAACGACCGATTCGACTTCCGCGTCTACGGTGACTTCGGTTCCCGTCGCATCTGTCGCGCTGAATGGGAAGCGACAGGAGTCCTGTGTCATCGCGTGCGCAGTACCCGGTGTCGCGGCCATCGCGGGGCCGACCCCGGCGAGAAGTACCACGAAGACGGCGAAAATTCGCATGAGATTTTTGTGCATCGTACTTCTCCCTCGCCGGTTATACAATAAGTATTTATCTAACGCAAGCACGCTTTCAAACATGCGTCAGGAGCTTCGTCTTTCCGCGTGGGTCTCAGGGCTACTGGTGGCGCTTTTCTGTGTCATTCTCGTGAGCGCCGCCATGGGTCCGGTACAGATCGACCCGCTCGTCGTGGCGAAGATTCTCCTCCAACACACGCTCGTCGTTCCAACTGGTTTCTCGATGCACATGGGGGCTGTTTCGCTCCCACTCACCAATGCGGGCCTTCCGTGGATAGAGTTCGACCTCGCAACACGGCCGCTCGTCACATTTGCGGTCCCCGAAACGAGCGAAACCATCGTGTTCAAACTCCGCCTGCCGCGCATCCTGCTCGGGGCAATCGTCGGCGTCGCCCTCGCTACCGCAGGGACGGTGATGCAGGGCTTTTTCCGCAATCCAATGGCCGACCCCTCGATTGTCGGCGTCTCCTCGGGTGCGGCGCTCGGCGCGGTTCTTACCATCGCCTTCCCGCTCACGATTCCCTTCGGTCTCCAGCTCTCGGCGTTCGTCGGCGCGCTCGTCACCGCCTTTGGCGTCTACATCCTCGCCACCGAAAACGGTCGGACGCCCGTCGCCACACTCTTACTCGCGGGCGTCGCCGTCCAGACGTTCCTCGGCGCGGTCATCTCCTATGCCCTGCTCCAGAGCGGTGACGGTCTCAGAGAAGCCGTGTTCTGGCTCATGGGCCACCTGCATTCGAGCACGTGGGAGAGCGTCACGACGACCCTGCCGTTCGTCATCGTCGGCGTCGGGATTCTGTTCGCCTACACGAGTGACCTGAACATCCTGCTCATGGGCGAGGAGGACGCCCACTCACTCGGCGTCGAAGTCGAGCGCACGAAACGCATCCTCCTCGCAGTTGCGAGCATTGTCACCGCGGCCGCCGTCGCCGTCTCTGGTGTCATCGGGTTCGTCGGCCTCATCGTCCCCCACGTCATGCGCCTGCTCGTCGGTCCCGACCACCGCATCCTGTTGCCGACGAGCGCCATCGCCGGTGCCGTGTTCCTCGTGGCGACCGACACGGTGGCGAGGGCAGGTGCCGCAGAGCTTCCGGTTGGCATCGTGACCGCCGCACTGGGTGCTCCCTTTTTCCTCTATCTCCTTCGCCGCCGGGAGGTTCATCGACTATGATTTCGCTCGACGACATCTCCGTCTCCTACGGCGATGTTTCGGTACTCGATTCGATTTCGGCCGCCGTCGAGGAAGGCGCATTTGTCGGCCTCATCGGTCCAAACGGCGCGGGGAAAACCACGCTGCTACGGGTGCTGAACGGCGCTATCGAAGCGGACGCAGGGACCGTTACCATCGACGGCCAATCGATTCACGAACTCTCCGCAAAGTCCGTCAGCCAACTGGTGGCGACGGTTCCACAGGACACCTCTGTTGCGTTTCCATTCCCCGTCCGCGAAGTGGTTGCGATGGGGCGAAACCCATACAAAACACGCTTCGACCGGCGAACCGAAGACGACGCAACGGCCGTTTCCCGCGCCCTCTCTCGAACCCAGACCACCGAGTTTGCAGACCGAACCGTGGATGAACTCTCGGGAGGTGAGCGACAGCGCGTCATCCTCGCCCGTGCACTCGCCCAAGAAACTCCAGTTCTCTTGTTAGACGAGCCAACTGCGAGCCTCGACATCAACCATCAGGTGCGAACGCTCGAACTCGTCTCGGGATTGGTCGAAGAGGGAAAAACGGCCGTCGCGGCGATTCACGACCTCAACCTCGCCGCCCACTACTGTGACGAACTGCTGTTGCTCAGCGACGGACAGGTGCTTGCCGCGGGACCCCCAGAGGACGTGCTCACCGAAGACGCCCTCGCCACCGCGTTCGACACCCGTGCTGTCGTTGCTCGCCATCCCGTAACCCACTCCGTGTATGTCACGGCACTCCCCGAAATGACCACCGAGCAGGACGCTCACGTCCACGTTATTGGTGGCGGGGGAACGAGTTCTCGCCTCCAGTATCTCCTCGCGGCGGCGGGCTACAGGGTGACCGTTGGCGTTCTCAACGAGGGTGACTCAGACCTCGAAACCGCCCGGTTGCTAGGCCTCGAAGCGGTTGTCGAAGAACCCTTTGCACCCCTCGGTGACGAAACGGTCGCTGCCGCACGAACTCACGTTCGCGAAGCCGATGTGACCGTCCTCGCAGACGTGGAAATCGGGATTGGGAACCAAGCGAATCTCGAACTCGCTGCCGAAGCCGAGCGCTTGCTGATCGTCGAAGAGCGGCCGTTTGAGGCCCGAAACTACGCAGGTAACGAGGCGGTCATGACCTACCGCGACTGTTGCGCGCAGGGACGCGTTGTCAGCCCGGGTGACGTGTTGCAGGCCGTAGACACTCTCACTGCGACGACGTTGCCCAGTTCCGACGCTTAACTCCGTCTTATCAAAATTTTTAGCTTTATGGGGTTCAGCCACACCTGTGACGGGTAATTTGACTGAGTGTAGAGAGTGGCGTGAACCTGTCTGAAAACGTTTCTTGTCAGTTGATTCGGCTGCTATGTTCGAGTGCTGGTGGCCACTTTTGAGAACCGTTTCATTATATCCAATAAAATAGTCATTTTACCCTGACCGTCCGATAGGTTAATCTATCTATTCTTCGTATATATCGACAATGGTAAACAAGGCCGTTATCATCATACTGGCGGTTGTCGTGTTTACCTCCCTCGCGGTTGGAGGGTTGCTGGGGATGCAACTTGCGAAGAATCAGGGCGACGATGTTGACATTGGGGGAGACAACACGCAGACACAAACGGGTGACACAGAACAAACACAACAGGCCACCGAAACGCCTGCAGAAACCCAAACCACGGCAGTGCCGGAGACCGATCCCGACTCGTTTAACGAGACGAAGGTCGCAGTGCTCGTCTACGAGGGAATCAACGCAGAGCGGGCAGACCAATCGAGTAGCGAGCTTCGCTTCGAAGACGAGTTAACCGAGATGGCGCTGTACCACAGCACCGACATGGCGACCGACGGCTACTACGCCCACGAGTCACCGAGCGGTGAAACGGTCGAAGACCGCTACCGCAAATACGAACTCTACGAGCGGTGTAAAATCTTAGACGACTCGAAGGGGTACTACCACCGGGGGGCAGAAAGTATCGGGAAAACCACTGCTGGTTCTTACTACACGGTAAACGGCGAACAGCGCATCAACCCGGATGAACAGGCTGTCGCCACCGCAATCGTAAACCGGTGGATGAACACCACGACGGACGCAGAGTACATCGGCCTCGATAACGCTCGCTCGGTTGGCGTTGGCGTGCGCATCACCGCAGACGGCACCGTGTACGCGACCGCCGCCTACTGCTGAGACGCACTTTTTTATTGCGCACGGTGCGCCAGATGCGCTACACCAGCACCGACGACGCCTATAGGAAGCGAGAAAGCAATCACACCAATACCGAGTTGGATGACCGGAAGCCCCCCACCGAGCGAGAGGATGAACACGCCGAGGAGTCCACAAAGGAGGTAGCCAGCGACAGTTCGCCACCCAACGGTGAGTGGGGCTGTTTCTCCACTCCACAACCCATACACGAACGCGAGTACCGGCCCTGAGAGGAGAATTACGGCGACCGCAACGAGTCTGAATATCGAACCGAGAAACTGTCCAAGTAAGAGGGTTCCGAGCAGGCCAACGGCGCCAAGGCCAGCCCCGACGAGGCCGAAGCCAGCGACAATCCAGTTCGGCTCAGGCCCAACTGATATCGGTTCGTCTGCCATTGTCCGTGGCTACTGAGGTGAGTGGTTTAGCTGTTGTGACAGGTTAGAGCACGAACGTGAGCGTCCAGAGCACGCCCATCCCGGTTACAATCGTCGCCACCATATTTTCGGTGCGCCACGCGACCGCCCCAGCTACGATGCCCGCGAGCAGCTTCTCGTTGCCGAGGGTGAGCGCGAGCGATTCATCGACGAGGACGAAACTCGGGAGGACAAGCGCGGCGAGTACTGCCGCTGGAACGAACGACAGCGCGCGCTCTGCACGCGGTGGAAGGTCATCGAGCTGTCCAAACAGTTGGATGAACGACAGGCGGATGAAGAATGTGCCAACGCCTGCGGCGATGATGATGACCCAGAGCAACAACGGATCGATTGTCGTCGGCATTTAGTTTCCCCCCTCTGCGACGATGAGTCCGGCTGCGATGCCACAGAGCGAGCCAATGAGCAAGCCGAGGTTAAATGGAAGTCCTGCACCAACAACGGCAATCACACCACCGCCGACGCCCGCTGCAATCGACGGGCGGTCTTTCATCGCGGTGATGGACAACGTGAGGAAAATGAGCGGGACGGTGAAGCCAAGATTCCACTCAGCGGGGATGCTCGTCCCGACGACGATGCCCACGATGGTGGCGATTTGCCAGACAATCCAGAGGGTGATGGCCACCCCGAAGTAGTACCAGTGTTTCTTGACCTCACTTTGTTCGAACTTGATAATCGAGACCGCAAACGCCTGGTCTGTGAGGATGTACGAGAGCAACACCTTCCATCGTTCGTTTAACTTCTGGAAGTGCGGTGCAAGCGAGGCACTGTACATCATCATCCGGAGATTGATGATGAGGACGGTGAGAACGATAACCAGCGCCGGTGCGTCTTGGCCAATGAGTTCGATGGCGGCGAGTTGCGACGCGCCCGCGAAGATGATGACGGACATGCCAACCGTGTGCACTGCCGGAATCCCGGCGCTGACGGCGGCGACGCCCGCGATAAGCCCAAACGGGATGACGCCGAGCATGAGTGGGATGCAATCGATGACCCCCGTTCGAAAACTGTCACGTGCAGCAGACATGTAAAAACGTCTTCGACAGCCGAGGTTAACGCTTGTTGTATGAGCAGTTTAGACCATCGCGTCCCAGCCCAATTTGGGATGTTTCTGCATGAACGAGACGAGCGCTGGGGCGTAGGTCACGAGCGGTGGGCACTCGATGCCGGAGCCGTGTAAATCCCGCACCGTATTCGGGCAGATGTAGCTTGCTGGGTGGTCGAAGTAATCAATCACCGCCGGGTGAATTTTGAACAAATCATACACGCCCGGCACGTAGTCAAGCGCATTTTGCACTACGACTTTCGGCATGGGAATCTGGAGCAGGCTCCGATCTGTCGCCGTCTCGAACGCTGAGAGCACCTCGGCCGCCGTTGGAGGGTCTGGGTCACAGAGCTGATACACGGTGTCTTTCGATTCTTCCAGCTGACTCAAGTGCGCAATCGCCTCCGCAACAAAGTCGCGAGGGACGAGGTTCACCTCCGCCCGACCGGTGTTGCCAACGACGGGGAGGACGACGCGCTTTCGCCTCCGGAGCATCCACTGCAGGAGGTAGTACGGCCCGTCGAACTTCTGCGTACCGCCCGTGTCGCTGTCGCCGACGACGATGGCAGGCCGGTAGATGGTCGTCGCCAGTCCCCGACGCATCGCTTGCTGGACGGCCACTTCCGCCTCGAACTTCGATTCCTCGTACTGATTGTTGAACGATTGGCCCACGTCGAGGTCGGTTTCCTCGAAAATACCTTCGTGGCGACCGCTCACGTAACACGTCGAGACATAGTGGAACCGGTCTGCGTCCGCCGCCTGTGCGAACGAAAGGACATTTTTCGTCCCGGCTACGTTCACTGCCCATGCGACCTCACGCGAGACGCCGAGGTCGTAGACGGCGGCGAGGTGGAACACTTCATCGACCGATTCATGAAGGGCCTCGACGTCGTCCAGCCCGAGATTCTCGTCGGTGATGTCGCCCGAGACGAGCGACACGCGTTCGGGACTCGTTTCTGCCCACGCCGCCACGACTGGCAGGCGACGCGCTGCCTTTTTCCAGAATTTCGGCTGGACGAGGCAGGTGACAGTGGTCTCTTCGTCAGTTTCTGCGAGCAATCGTTCGAGCACCGCAGTTCCGAGAAAACCGGGAAAGCCCGTAAAGAAAATGTGGGTCATTAGCTCACCGAAGCCCCGGAATGCGCCGCATGAGTTTCAGAATCGCGCTCATTCCTTTCGCGTAGAGGCGCGTTGGAACCCGACGCGGCGGCGCAATCGGGTGGATGCGTTGTTCTGCAACTGTCTGGGTTTGGGTGTATTTGAGGAAGCCTTCGTCGCCGTGTCGTCGTCCCAGTCCCGACTGCTTCATCCCGCCCATCGGCGCATCTACAGAGCTCCACGCGGCGGTGTACGGGTCGTTCAGGTTGACTGTGCCACACTCGATGTTACGCGCAACTTCCCGGCCGCGTGCTGTATCCTCAGTCCAGACAGCTGCGTTCAATCCGTAGTCGGAATCGTTTGCCAGCTCGATTGCCTCCTCGTCGCTGCGAAACGACCGAAGCGTGACGACCGGCCCGAACGTCTCTTCTTGGGCGACGAGCATCTCGTCGGTGACGCCTTCGAGGATGGTCGGTTCGTAGAAATACGGCCCGAGGTCGGGGCGATGACGCCCACCGGTGAGGAGCCTCGCGCCCTTCTCGACCGCATCATCGACGTGCGTTCGCACTTTCGACAACTGCTTTTTGCCCATCAGCGACCCGACCTCTGCGTCGTGGTCGTAACCCGCCGCAAGGTGGAGGCCGCGCGTTCTGTTCACGAGTTCGTCGCGGAACTGCTCGTAGACGCCAGATTGGATGTAGAGGCGCTCGAAGGAGAGACAGAGTTGTCCGGCGTTGGTGAAACAGCCGCGAATCGCCCCGTCTACTGCCCATTTCATGTCGGCGTCGTCGAAGACGACCATCGGATTCTTGCCGCCGAGTTCGAGCGACGACGGAACGAGATTGCGTCCTGCCTGCTCTGCAACCTTGCGGCCCGTCTCGGTACTCCCGGTGAACTGGACGAAATCTACTGAATCGATGAGGGGCGGCCCGAGTTCCTTTCCCGAACCGGTCACGACCTGAACCACGTTCGGCGGGACGCCCGCCTCGCGGAGCAGTTTCACGGCGAGAAGCGCAGTAAAGGGCGTTTCTTCGGCTGGTTTGAGAACCACTGCGTTCCCGGCGAGGAGCGCAGGAATCGCGTCAGAAACCGCGAGCGTCAGCGGATAGTTCCACGGCGAGATAACGCCTACGACGCCGACCGGGTGGCGATACTGGTGGGCTTTCGTGAGCACCGGAAAGCCGCCTTTTCGCTTCTCGTCTGCGAGATAGCTTTCTGCGCGGTTGGCGTAGTGGCGGGCGTTGTTCGCCACGTCGAGTACCTCCTCTACGGCGTCGCGGCGGGCTTTCCCGCTTTCGAGTTGCATCATGTCGAGCAATTCGTCTTGGCGCGAGAGCACCATGTCGTGATAGCGGGTGAGGATGGTCACCCGCTCGCTCACCTCGCGGGCGGCCCACTCTTCTTGTGCGTTCCGAGCGCGTGAGACGGCGAGTTCCACGTCCTCGGCTGTGCAGTCGGGAACCGACCCGATTTCCTCATCCGAGTAGGGCGCGTGGACGGGCCGCGTTTTTCGGTCGTCGGCCGAACGCGTAACCGTCAGCACGAGGTCTTCGAGCTGGGCGGAGTCGGTTCGCGGGGGCCAAATGGTCGAAGCAGTCACTACACTGCACTACTCCTTCCCGGTGGAAAAACGTTAGCGCGGAGACAGGCCGCGAAAAATTGTTACTGTCGAAGCCGCTGAATCCGCTTTTCGATTGGCGGGTGCGTCGCAAACAGCGACGCGAACAGGCCCTTCTGGACGCCGAAGATGCACATCGCGCTCACACTGTCGTCAATTCTCGTCTCCTCAACTTGGTTGTTGACGTGCCCGAGTTTCGCAAGCGCACTGGCAAGCGCCTCTGGATTCCCGGTGTAGTAGGCTGCGTCCTCGTCTGCGGCGTACTCTCGCACTCGCGAGATGACGAGTACGAATATCATGACGAGCATGTTGGCGATGATGCTCGCAATCCACGCGAGAACCCAGCCGAAAATGCCGTCTGCGACCTGGCGCACGAGGAAGTAGACGCCCCAACCGATGAGCATCGCGACGGACTGCCCGAGCACCATCGTCACCACGTCACGGTTCATGATGTGCGCGAGTTCGTGGGCGATGACGCCCTCCAGTTCGTCGTCGTCGAGCAGCTGCATGAGTTCGGTGCTGATGACGACAGTGCCGCTGCCTTTCCGGCCCACCGCGAAGGCGTTTGGCGACCCCATCTGGGCGTACATGAGTCGGGGCTTCGGGATGTCCATATCGTCGCTCAGGCGCTCAGTCGTGCGGTGGATGTCCGCAAAGCGGTCTTCTGGGAGGTCTTTTGCACCGACGCTGCGCACCGCGAGCCACTTGCCGAGTTTGTACTGGCCGGCGACGAGCAGCAAACTGAGCACCGCGACGAGGGCAATCGACCCCGTCATGCTCCACGCAATCGTCGCAATCACCATGTAGAAGGCGAACAGGATGGTTCCCGCAACCGCCATTCGAACTTTGAGCCCCAAATGTCTCATTCTATGAAGTGTCTCCCTTGTCCTACTTATATATTCCATGTGACTGTCGTATTTTGGCGATTGGGTTCGCCCTCGGACCGACAGATACACCGGTGGTTTCATTCTGCCACTGTTGAATAGTCTGAACGAATGGTTCTCGACTTAGTGCCTCCGGACGCCCCGGGCATCGCCACCGTCGCAATCCTCGCGGGAACCGTCGTCACCTGGTTCGGGAGCCAGTGGTTCGAAGAATCAGCCGAGCGACTTTCAGCGTACTACGGGCTTCCTGCCGTCGTGCAAGGCTCCGTCGTCGTTGCAGTGGGTTCAAGTTTTCCGGAACTCGCCAGCGTGGTCTTCACTGCGCTCTCCGGCGTGTTCGACATGGGGGTCGGGGCCATCGTCGGGTCTGCAATCTTCAACATTCTCGTCATCCCGGCCGCATCGAACATCCTCTCCGACCAGGACCTCGAAGCCGGTCGCGCGATTGTCTACAAAGAGGCGCTGTTTTACATGGTTGCCGTGGCTGTGTTCGTGTTGACACTGGCACTCGCCGTAATCTACGAACCGGTTCCAACCGCCGGTGCGTTGGTCGGAGAACTCACACGGCTCCTCGCCCTGATTCCGCTGTTGCTGTATGGATTGTATCTGTTCATTCAGTGGCAAGACGTTTCAGACTACGACTCCGGAGTCGAACGCGAGGGAATCGCTGTCCGTCACGAGTGGCGACGATTACTCCTCGGCCTCCTGGTCATCCTCATCGCCGTTGAACTGCTCGTTAGCGGAATCGAATCGGCTGGCCAGACGTTCGGCGTCCCCGACTTCCTCGCTGGCGTGACCATCCTCGCGGCGGCAACCAGCCTGCCAGACCTCCTCGTGAGTGTTCGCTCAGCGCAGGCCGGGCGGGGTGTAACCAGCCTCGGAAACGTCTTTGGGTCAAACACGTTCGACCTGCTCGTCGCCATCCCAATTGGGGTGCTCATCGTTGGCACTGTCAGTATTGATTTTGCGGTCGCAGTACCGATGATTGCAGTACTGACCGTCGTGACCGTGATACTGTTCACCTTCCTGCGAACAGACCTCTCGCTCTCTAGTCTCGAAGCGTACATCCTCCTCGTCTTTTATCTGCTGTTCGTGGGGTGGATATTTGCAGAAACCGTTGGACTCACACAGCTACTCGGTAGCGCTTGACACCGGCTAAAGAGCGCGCACGCAGAACCATCGCAAAATGGATCTGCAAACCGAAGTGCCGTCGGCCGCGGCGTGAACGCCGACACGGCGGCCCTCATGCGGGAAGCCGTGGCGCTTACCGCGAGGCGAGCGTCACTAACCGCTTCAGTTCTGCGTGAGCAGGCGGCGGAGCACGAGATGCAGGATGCCGCCGTTTTCGACGTACTTGACCGCGGCAGGCGTGCCGACCTGTGCGGTGACGGGGAACTCAAGAGTCGAACCGTCGGCGCGCTCTGCGGTGACGGTGAGTTCGTCTTTCACCTCGAGGCCGTCGTCGAGGCCGCTGATGGTGAATACTTCGTCGCCGTCTAAGCCGAGGCTGTCCCAGCCGTCGCCGTCGTGGAACTGCAGCGGCAGGACGCCCATGCCGACGAGGTTGTCGCGGTAGATACGCTCGTAGCTCTCTGCGATGGTCGCGCGGATACCGAGCAGGTCAGTCCCCTTGGCGGCCCAGTCACGCGAGGAACCCGTCCCGAACTCGACGCCGGCCATGACGATGAGTGGCGTGTCGTCCTCGCGGTAGCGCCCGCTCGCGTCGAACACGGTGGTCTCGTCGTTCGTCGGATGGTGGATGGTGTAGCCGCCCTCAACGTCGTCCAGCATCTCGTTTTCGATGCGGACGTTCGCGAACGTCCCGCGCATCATGACTTCGTGGTTCCCCCGGCGGGAGCCGTAGGTGTTGAAGTCAACCGGTTCGACGCCTTGGTCGATGAGCCACTGACCAGCCGGGAGGTTCGAACTGAACGGCCCGGCCGGGCTGATGTGGTCTGTCGTCACGGTGTCGCCGAGGAGCATGAGACAGCGCGCGTCTGCGATGTCTTGGACGCCCGGCTTTTCGAGCGGGAAGTCCTTGAAGAACGGCGGTTCGCGGATGTACGTCGAGGTGCTGTCCCAGTCGTACACGTCGCCGGTCGGGGCTTCGAGCGCTTCCCAGCGTTCGTCGCCCTTGAATACGTCTGCGTACTTCTCTTTAAACATCTCCGGGGCGACGCTCTCTTGGATGGCCGTCTGAATCTCGTCGACGCCCGGCCAGAGGTCTGCGAGGTAGACTGGGTCGCCCTCGTCGTCCGTTCCGAGTGGGTCCGTCTCTAAGTCGATGTCCATCCGCCCTGCGAGGCCGTAGGCGACCACGAGCGGCGGGCTGGCGAGATAGTTCGCACGAACCTTCGGGTGGATGCGCGCTTCGAAGTTGCGGTTGCCAGAGAGCACCGAGGTCGTCCACAGATCGTGGGCGTCGATGGCGTTCTCGATTGGCTCAGGGAGCGGCCCGGCGTTCCCGATACACGTCGTACAGCCGTAGCCGACGACGTTGTAGCCGAGTTCTTCGAGGTACGGCAACAGGCCGGAGGCTTCGAGGTACGCCGTCACAACGCGGCTGCCGGGTGCGAGGCTCGTCTTCACGAACGACGGCACTTCGAGGCCGCGGTCGATGGCGTTCTTTGCGAGCAGTCCGGCGGCAATCATCACTGACGGATTCGAGGTGTTCGTACAACTCGTGATTGCGCTCACGACGACCGAGCCGTGGCCAATCTCCGTCTCCGTACCGTCTGGCATCGTGACCGGTACTTTCTTCGAGAGTTCACCCACGTCGGGCAAGTCTGCGGGTTTCGTGCGCGGCTCGTCGTCGAAGCCGCCCTCACCGAGCCAGCGAGCGAGTTGCTCTTCGTCGATTTCGTGGAGTTCGTCCTCAAACTCGCCGTGGACGAGTGCCCGAAAGTGACGCTTCATGTCCGGCAGCGAGACGCGGTCTTGCGGGCGCTTTGGGCCGGCGAGGCTTGGCGTAATCGCAGTGAGGTCGATTTCGACGACTTCCGTGTATTCGGGTTCCTGCTCGCCGTAGAGACCCTGCGCCTGCAGATACTCTTTGACGAGTTCGATGTGCTCTGGGTCGCGGCCCGTGAGTTCGAGGTAGTCGAGCGTCGCGTCGTCAACCGGGAAGACGCTGATGGTCGAGCCTTGTTCGGGGGCCATGTTCGAGATGGTCGCACGGTCTGCGACGGTGAGGTTCCCCACGCCAGGGCCGAAGAACTCGACGAAGCGGTCAACCACGCCGACCTCGCGGAGGTCTTCGGTGACGTGAAGCACGAGGTCCGTCGCGGTTGCGCCTTCTGGGAGCGCGCCCGTCAGGCGAACCCCGACGACTTCGGGGAGTTTCATGGTGATTGGCTGGCCGAGCATCGCGGCTTCGGCCTCGATGCCGCCGACACCCCAGCCGACGACGCCGATGCCGCCAATCATTGGGGTGTGGCTGTCGGTGCCGACGAGGGTGTCGGGCAGGAGCCAGTCGTCGCCGTCTTGCTCGCGGTCGTGGACGACCTGACCGAGGTACTCTAAATTAACTTGGTGGACAATCCCGGTTCCCGGTGGGACGACGCGGAAGCCGTCGAAGGCCTGCTGTGCCCACTTGAGCGCGCGATAGCGCTCTGCGTTACGCTCGTATTCGAGTTCGACGTTCTGTTCGTAGGCTTCCTCAGAGCCGTAGAAGTCGACCTGCACACTGTGGTCGATGACGAGGTCGATGGGGACGCTCGGCTCGACGAGTTTCGGGTCTTTGCCCTTTCGCTCGACCGCAGAGCGGAGTGCGGCGAGGTCCACGACGGCAGGGACGCCGGTCAGGTCTTGCAGAACGACGCGAGACGGCGTAAACGGCACTTCAACGTCCGGGACGTCTGGGGCCCACGACGCGGCGTTTCGCACGTCTTCTTCGGTAATCATGTCGCCGTCTACGTTACGGAGGACAGATTCGAGGAGGATTCGGATGCTAACGGGCAGGCGAGACGTGTCACAGATACCCTCGTCGTCAAGAACTGTGAGGTCTGCCATTTTGTAAGTAGTGCCATCGTGCTCAAACTCGCGAATGGCACCAAATGGGTTCGGTCCGTCCATGTGGGTTGTTACAGAGCCACGTGTATTCAATAGTGTCGGTGTGCACATTTCCGGACGCTATTTTTCGCCACCCCAGTAGAGCAGTCCTGCGGCGATGAGCAGGCAGACGGCGTAGCCGCCGAACGCCGCCGCGTAGCTCGCGTAGGTTGCGACGATGCCGACGTACGCCGGACCAAGCGCATTTGCGATGAGGAACAGCGCGCGCGCCGCCCCGAGGTTTGCGCCCAGTTCGCCCGCTCGCGCGCTGTCCATGATGATGGCGTCTGCGAGGGGAAACTGTGTCTTGTAGCCAAGCGCCAACAGCGCGACGCTCCCGACGACGACCGGCAGGGAGTTAGCGAAGATGAGCAGCGTCATCGCCCCCGCCGCGAGTAGGAGGCCCGCCATCGAAATTAGCCGACGGGGGAATCGGTCGCTGAGGCCGCCCGCGATTGGTTTGATTCCGATTCCGACGAGGAATACGATAGCGAACGTCGCACTTGCGAGCGAGATGGGGTAGCCCTTTGCGTTGGTGAGATAGGTTGGGAAGAAGCTGATGAAGCCGCCGACCATGAAGTAAAACAGCGAGAAGGCGACGAGCGTCACGCGCTGGTCAGGGCGCTCGACCAATTCAGAGAGCGTTCCGGTTACGTTGAGGCGTTTCTCGCCGACGGTGTACTCCTCTTTCGTCCACGACCAGTAGAGCACGCCGAGCACGGCGAGTCCGATCGCGATTGGGACGAACGGCGCACGCCACGTCGCGTACGTGAGCACGATGATGGCGATTCCCGACGCCAGCAAGCCGCCGAGGTCGGTGCCCGCCGCGTAGACGCCGAGCGCGCGCCCACGATTTGCGACGAACAGGTCTGAGACGAGCGCGCGAGAGGGCGTTGCGAACAACCCCTTCCCGAAGCCAATGAGAATCGAGGCGGCAAAAAACGCAAAAAGTCCACCGGCGAGGCCGAAAACGGTGAAACCGACGATGAGCAGCCCCAAACCGGGCAAAATGAGCGCCGTACGACTCCACGTGTCCGAATACGCTCCGCTCGGATACTGGGCAATGCCATAGACGCCCTGAAACAGCGCGAGCGCGACGCCCGCGGTCGCCTCTGACATGCTGAGGTCGACGAGAATTGCTGGGAGAAGCGGCGAAAGAAGGGTTCTGCCAAGCTGAAGTAACGCCCACCCAAGCGAGACAGTGAGGAGCATCCGACCTGCATATCCGCGAAAGAGGTGCTCGTCGGATGTCGATGATGACGACACGATACCTTATCTCACACCCACTCACCAGTGGGTTGTGATACCGGCCAGGAACGCCTGCTCATTGCCCGAGTCGGCAAGCACCTCCACCATACGCGCCCCTTTACGTCAAACTGCCCTACACCAGGTATGTCACATCTCTTCGATCCGCTCACGATCCGAAAAACCACTGCCCGAAACCGAATCATGGTGTCGCCGATGTGCCAATATTCCGCTGACGGAGACGGTCTCGCAACCGACTGGCATATGGTGCACCTCGGAAGCCGCGCGACCGGCGGCGCAGGTATCGTCATGTCAGAAGCAACCGCCATCTCCCCTGTGGGTCGCATTTCACCGGACGACCTCGGTCTCTGGAGTGACGCACACGCAGCCGCGCTCGCGCCCGTCACCCAGTTCATCCGGTCACAGGGTGCGGTTCCCGCCATCCAACTCGCTCACGCCGGACGAAAAGGGAGCCACGCCCCGCCGTTCGAGGGTGGGAACGGCCTCCAACCCGACGACGGCGGGTGGGAGACGCTCGCGCCGAGCGGCCCGTATCCACGCGACGATGCGCCGCGTACCCGTGAGATGACGGCTGACGACATCGAGGACGTGAAAGCGCAGTTCGCAACCTCCGCAAAACTCGCCCTCGATGCCGGGTTCGACATCGCGGAAGTCCACTCAGCGCACGGCTACCTTCTCCACGAGTTCTTCTCCCCCGCGAGCAACCAGCGCGAGGACGAGTACGGCGGGAGTTTCGAGAATCGGGTTCGCCTCACCCGCGAGGTGACCCGCGCCGTCCGCGAGGTGTGGCCTGACGACAAGCCACTGTTCGTGCGCATCTCCGCGACCGACTGGCTCCCTGAGCGTGACTCGTGGACGCTCGACGACTCGGTGCGTCTCGCGCCGTTGCTCGCCGCAGACGGCGCAGACCTCATCGACGTGAGCGCGGGCGGCCTCCACCCCGACCAACAAATCCCCCAGACCGGCCCGAACTATCAGGTGCCGTTCGCAGAGCGCGTTGGCGAAGCCACCGACACGCTCGTCGGCGCGGTTGGCGGGATTACGGACGCAAAGCAAGCAGACGCCCTCATCAGAAACGGGCGGGCAGACCTCGCCATCATCGGCCGAGAACACCTCCGTGACCCGTACTTCGCGCTGCACGCCGCAGAAGAACTCGGCGAGGAAGCCGACTGGCCGAAACAGTACCGCCGCGCCGTCTGAGCACAACAACACAGAAAGCCCCGGCCAGTGTTCTCTCGGTTGTGAGACAAACCCCAGAAGAGCGAACTGAAGAGCGACTCGACACGCTTCGCTCGCTGAGCACGCTACTCGACAACTCGGTTCGTGTCCCGGGGACGAACTACCGCATCGGGCTTGACCCAATCGTCGGCATGCTCCCCGTCGCAGGCGACCTGCCGACGACCGCGCTGTCGGTGTACATTGTTTTCGAAGCCGCCTCTATCGGCGTCCCGCGGGCGACGCTCGGGCGGATGGTCGTGAACCTCGTCGTAGACGCCCTCTTTGGGTCGATTCCCGTGGTCGGCGATGTGTTCGACGCGGTGTGGAAGGCAAACGCGCGCAACGTCGCCCTGCTCGAAGCCCGGCGAGGCGACGCCACCGGGGCGGTCGCAGACGAACGGTATCTGTTACTCGCAAGTGCTGGGCTGTTGTTCGTGCTCGTCGCCATCGCTCTTGGGGTGGTGTCGCTCGTCGTGCTTCTCGCAAATCAGTTCGGTCTCCTGTAACGTCTGCGAGAGGGTTATTCTCGACTCTCACCTACAGCGTATGATGACGCAAACCGGGAGTACAATCACCTGGTTCGAGATTCCGGTACGGGACATACACCGGGCTGTGACGTTCTACACGACCGTCCTCACAATCGACCTGCAAGTAACCAACATGCGTGGGGTTCCCCACGCACTCTTTCCCGTTTCGGGTGGCGTGAGCGGCGCGCTCACCCAGCGCAGAGACGTGAAACCCGCAGAAAACGGCACTCGAATCTACCTTCACGTCGACGGCGACATCAACGACGCTCTCTCGAAGGTCGAACGCGCAGGTGGCCGGGTGCTCACACCAAAAACTTCGCTCGGTGACGAGGGCTTCTACGGCGTGCTGCGCGACTCAGAAGGCAACGCCGTTGGGTTACACTCGACGCGCTAGCGGCTCAGGGCTCTTTTGACTCGGGTGGCCGTTGTGCCAGCCGGTCGAACCGACTCTGGGCGTCTTCCATCCGTTCGTCGGTCGCTTCGTCGTCCGCTGTTACTGATTTTACCACGCCGCCTTCGAGGGCGATGTGGACGACAAGGTTCGCCTCGCGCAGCTCGAAGGGGAGTTTCGACTCGTGTATCACGAGTTCGTCTACGTCTCGCCCCGCTTCTTCGATGAGTAACACCGCGTGTGCGTCTTCGATTCGGTCGATAACTGCGGTGTACGTGCCGTCTGTGACCATCAGTAAGTTACCTCCACTACGACGGTACCTTCGTCGTCCGTGACAGTAACCGTATCGCCGTCGTTGTTCCACACCGGCCCGGAAGCGTCCCAATAGCGGTCGGTGTCGGAATCCGTGCCCGAACCGGTGTGGAGCGTCACCGTCGCGCCCGGGTCGAGCGTCAACTCGGAGAACGTGTACGTCTTGCCCGCTTCGTCGCGCACCGTCCACCCGGCGAGCGAGAGTGGTTCAGAGCCCGTATTCTCGAAGACGAGATACTCGTCGTTCAGATTCTCACCATCCCGCCCTGCGGCGTCAGCGTGCACCTGTTTCACCACCAGCGAGACGCCGCCATCGGGCGTGACTTCGGTCGTCGTCGGTGTTTCTCCGACGGCGATTGCCTCATCACCGCGAACCACGAGGCGGGTTTCAACGGGCGCGTCTAGCCCGGGTGAGACTGGCGCAGCGTTCCGTAGGTCCGCAGCGGCGGTCGGCGCGGCACGCTGGGTTTTCACGGTGAGTGCAGTACCATTGCTCTCCATGACCACGTTCCCGTGGGTCGCCGTCCAAAACGTCGTGATGTCGCGGGCGGCAAAGCGGTCGATAATCTCCTGATGTGGGTGGCCGTAACGCGAGTCGTAATCGCTCGAAATCACCGACACGGCGGGCGTTGCTTCGTCGAGCAGTGCAGGGCTGTTGCTGGTCGAACTGCCGTGGTGGCTCGCTTTCCACACCGTCACATCGAGATTGTAGGCCTCCACGAGATACGCCTCGGCTTCGCGCTCTGCGTCACCCGGAAGGAGTACGCTGTTCGCGCCGTGGGTGACCTTGAGAACGATGCTGTTCTCGTTTCGGTCGTCATCTGCGAGGTAGCCTTCTGGCGGGCTGAGCACCGAAATTTCGACGCCTGCCATCGGGATCGTATCGCCAGCCCGCGTCTGGTAGAGCGGAACGTCGTACTCCTCTACGGCGTCGAGGTAGCGGTCGTAGGTGGCCGTCGAAGCGACGATACCGGAGTCGTACACCGCGCCGACGCCTTCGCCTTCGGTTTCGAAGTATTCGATGACTGCGGCGTTGCCGCCGATGTGGTCTGCGTCCGCGTGCGTCGAAACGAGTGCGTCAAGGCGCGTGATGCCCTGCGCTTTGAGGTAGGCAATGACGTGTTCACCGTCGTCTTTGAAATCACCCGTATCGATGAGCACGGTTTCGCCTTCCGGGCCGACGATGAGTGTGCTATCGCCCTGCCCGACATTGAGATAGTGAATAGCAAGCGTGCCACTCGCCGTCGGCGCCGTCGTCGTCTCCGCTGCGGTTGTTGTGGGCGTCGCGTCGCCGCCACCAAACCCGCCGAGACAGCCTGCAAGGACGACGAGGAGAACGAACAGTCCGGTCGCAACCTGAGCGCGTACCATCACGTTTCGTAGGTGTCGGGGTCACATTACCCTTCTCGCCACCAATCTCGAATGCTGCGGACACAGAAACGCACATACAACTCCACGAAAAAAGGCACACAATCATGCTACGGAAAGGGAGCGCTCGTGTTCGATAATCGGTCGGCACACGCCACGACAACGGCGCGAACCGTCGCACTCGACAGCCTCGAAGCAGGCATCGAAGCCGCCCACCCACGCCGGGTCATCCGCGACTCGGTCTCAATAGACGGTGATACACTCACGATTGCGGGCGAAGCCTACGACCTCACCGACATTGGGAAAATCGTGGTTCTCGGCGGCGGCAACGCGGCCGCCCACGTCGCGTCCGTGCTCGAACCCATCTTGGACGACCGACTCGCTGGCGGCGTCGTGGTCACCGACGACCCAACAGAAACCGACCGCGTGACCGTTCATCGCGGCGACCACCCCGTACCGAGCCAGCGCGGCGTTGACGGCACAACGGTCGTCCGCAATGCTGCCGCCAACGCAGACGAATCGACGCTCGTCCTTGCGGTCATTACGGGTGGCGCGAGCGCGTTGCTCCCTGCGCCCGCCGAGGGTATCTCGCTCGAAGCCCTCCAAGCAACCACCAACGCGCTGCTCGAATCGGGGGCGACCATCCACGAAATCAACGCCGTCAGAAAACATCTGTCTGCGCTCAAAGGCGGGCAACTCGCCCGCATCGCCGCGCCCGCGACCGTCGTCTCGCTCATCTTCTCGGACGTCGTTGGCAACGACCTCTCGGTTATCGGCAGCGGCCCGACGGTTCCAGATGATTCCACCTACGAAGAGGCCCTCTCTGTGCTCTCCGAGTACGACGTGTCGGTTCCAGACGCCGTGCAAAGCCACCTTGAACGCGGTGCGAACGGCACCCTCGCGGAAACCCCGCAGGCTGGCGACCCGATTTTCGACCGCGTCTCGAACCACATCCTCGCGGACAACTTCACGGCGCTCTCAGCCGCAAGCGAGGTGGCTGAAGCTCGTGGCTTCACGCCGCTTATTCTTTCCTCAAGCATCCGTGGCGAGGCACGCGAGGCCGCGAAATCGCACGTCGCTGTCGCAGAGGAAGTGCTTGCGACCGGCAATCCACTTTCTGCACCCGCCGTCCTTCTGGCAGGCGGCGAATGCACCGTGACAGTGCACGGCGATGGCGAGGGCGGCCCGAGCCAAGAGTTTTGCGTGAGCGCGGCGCTCGAACTCGATGCCGAACGCATCACGGTGGCCGCGGTCGATTCAGACGGTATCGACGGCGCAACCGACGTTGCGGGCGCGATTGTCGATACGGACACGATAGCCGACCGCGCTGCTGGCGCGAACGCACTGCGAGAAAATGACGTGTATCCCCTGCTCGCCAAGGCGGGTGCACACCTGCACTCTGGCGCGACGGGGACGAACGTAAACGACCTGCGAATCGTCGTCGTCGACGCTTAAAGCGCCACGGCGACGATATTTCTGAGCACGAGAATCCAGAGGATGCTGGTTACCCCGAGCACGAGCGTTGCGAGCGTCCACGCCTGATACGCCGTGGCCGTCTTCATGTCGGTGAACTCCTTGATTATCCAGAAGTAGGAGTCGTTCGCGTGGCTCACGGTCATGCTCCCCGCGCCGATTGCGAGGACGGCGAACACGCGCCCCCACGTCGTAGCGAGGCCGAGTTCGGGAAGCAGTGGCGCAATGAGGCCCGCCGTCGTGACGATGGAGACGGTCGAGGAGCCAAGCGCGGACTTGAGCGCGGCGGCGATGATGAACGCGGCGACGAGACCGATCCCGAGGCCGCCGAAGGTGTCACCGATGAAGCCCTTGAGTGGGAGGGCTTTGAGCACTGTCCCGAACGCACCGCCCGCGCCGGTCACGGCGAGGATGATGGCGGCGTTTTTGATGCCGTCGCCGACCCACTCGCTCGTGACGTCTTCTGAGTAGTCGGGGACGATGGCAAACCCGACAAACGCGCCGATGAGGAGCGCAACGGCCGGGTCACCGAGGAACAGCAGTGCGGACTGTGCAGTTCCGGTGATGAACGCCGGATTCTCTGCTTCCGGGTAGGCCGCGATGCTCCCAAGCGTGATGAGCACGATGGGGACGAGCAGCGGTGCGAACGACGCTGCTTTCGAGGGGAGCCGCCCATATTCGGCCTTGATATCCTCGATGGTCATGTCCGGGTTCGGGTCGATGTGGTATTTTGATGCAACCGTTGACGCCCACTTTGCGGCGACGAGCGTCACTGGCACCGAGACGAGGATTCCGGCAATCATGACGAGGCCGATGTCTGCACCGAGAATCCCGGCGGCGGCAATCGGGCCGGGCGTTGGCGGCACGAAGACGTGCGTGGCGTAGAGCCCGCCTGCGAGCGCGACACCGAGCGTCGCAAGGGAGAGTTTCGACCGCTCTGCGAGCGACCGGTTCAGCCCGGAGAGGATGATGAACCCGGAGTCACAGAACACGGGAATGCTCACGACGCTGCCCGTGATGGCCATGACTGTGGTCGTGTGTTCCTCGCCAATGAGGTCTAAGATGCTCTCTGCGATGACGATTGCCGCACCCGTCCGTTCTAGGATGATGCCGATAATCGTCCCCGCCAGGATGACCACGCCGATGTAGGCGAGGACGCCACCGAACCCTTCGGTGACGAGTGAGGCAACCTCTGTCGGGTCGAGCCCGGCGAGCAGCCCCGTCCCGTAGGCGGCGATGAGCAACGCGAGGAACGCGTGGAGGTTCAACTTGGCCGTCGCCAGAATGATGAAGGCGACTGCACCAAGGAGCAACAGTACCAATGGGAGTCCTTCTAGCATACACCAAAGCCTCAGTAACCTTCGGTATAAAATTTAATAATGAATGATCTGGCGAAAATTTTGCGTGAATTTGTTGACAGCCGTGAACGAAACGCCCGTTGCCGATTACTTCACGGTCAAATTCTCGATGATGAATTCGGTGTCGCCGTGGTCACCGTTTCCGCACACGTCAGAGGGTTCGATAAGCGCCGCGATTAACACCTCCTTCTCAGGGTCCACTGAAACGGTTTGTTCGATGTGCCCGGTCGTTTCCTCGTAGGCGGCTTTTTCGATGTCGCTGCGCGCGAAATAGAGCAATTCACTCTCTTGGGCGACGATGAAATCCGGGATTTCGTACCAGCCCTCTGCCCGAACTGTGTAATCGAACGCCACCGTGACCGAGTCGCCCGGAGCCGGGATTCGTTGTGAGGCCGTTGCACGCGAACACTTGTGCACAGTAAGTTCGAGCGTGCTGTCGTCGCCGACGTTCACGCGGGCGTCGCCTTCCGTCGAAATCTCCCAGTTTTCCGGGGAGATGCCGTATTTGGCTTCGGGTGCGATGGGGAACTGTTCTGAGACGGTTGCCTCATCGGTATCGACAGTCACAGTGAGTACAGCGAGCGTCCCTTCCTGTGAGATCTCCCAGTCAAATTCGTCGAGCGATGTTTCTGCCACCCACGTCTCAATCGGGTCGAGGTCGACCTGCCCTTTCTCAGCGAACGCAATCGTCCACGTCAAGTCGGCTTGCTCCTCGCCAATCGACACGCTCGTTCCCCAGCCAACGGCTCCTTCGAACGCGCCAGCCTTTGGGTTAGTTTCTTCGCGTTCTGCGTGTGGGACGAGTTTCACGAACTCGCCGTCGTGGCGTTCGTCCATGGCTGTGAGGCTGTCCGAGGCTTCGAGATAGCCATCTTCTTCGCCCATTGAGGTTTCGATGACCGCTTCGACCACCGACTGGCCCGACTCGAACGCTGCGCCCGACGAGCCACCCTTTGTGGCTCCCGGTGGCCCTGCCAAGATGAACTGAGAATCGCTCACACCGGCGCTCACGTCAAATTGTTCGTCCGTGTAGATGGTGAACGACCCAATCTCGTCTTCGTCGTCCAGTCCGAGGTCTTCTAAGTCAGAAACGAGCAACTCCGTGTCGAACTCGCCGTGTTCGATGCGAAAGGCGGGCGTGTCGATGCGCGTCGAAATCTCATCGAAGTCGATGAGTTCAAACTGTGGCCTCCTCCCGGCTGCGCGCAAGGTCGCTTCTGTGTCGGTCGAAATGTAACGGTCTGCCTCGTCGATTGCGGCTGGGTTGGTTCGCGTGATGGCATACGCACCATTCACCTCGATGGCCGCCGGTTCGGGAAGCCACGCGAGGGAGGCCGACTCACCGCTACTGTCGGTCAGCGAGGAAAGTTGCGAACAGCCAGCAAGCGCACCAACAGATAGTCCAGTGAGCGACGTGAGGATCGAGCGACGTGACGGATGCATTCCTCATAGCTCTCAGATAAAAGATAATATTACTTTCGGAGTATGTGTTTATTGTAGACAGTTAGAACGCACTCTCACGTCCGTCTGCGAAGGCGGCAATTTGGGCTTTCGCGGCTTCGACAGAAGTTGTTCCAGTGGCCAGTCCATCGAGAATCTCGCGGTGAAGCACGAGCTCCTCACTCACTTGCTCGTTGTACCGTTCCATCTCCTCTAGGTGGGCGGCGACCGAGAGTGAGTCATCCGCGACGGCCTCCGGATTGAGTGTCTCCGTTTTTTCGAGGCGCTCGCCGAGCTCTTCGAGCGTCGCATCCTGCTCGGTTCGAATCGCCTCAAGCTCGTCGAGCACGCTCGCTAAGTGTTCGATACGGTCTGTGAGCACGACTGCGAGGTGTTCTACGTCGCCAGATTCGATTGCAGAAACACGTCGCAGAAATTCGTCCATAATTAGTGAGGGAGATGCAGGCAAAAAAGCGCGCCGCCTCAGTTTTCCCCACCCACGTCGGCTTCGGCAAACTCAGCTTCTGCAACCTCCGCGCGGCGTCGAATCGCCCGTTCGATGAATTCGGGTGGCAAGTCGTCGATTTCGCCCGCCTGCACCCGCCAAAGGTTGGCGTAGAGGTCGTCGTTGTCGATGAGTTGCTTGTGCGTCCCGCGCTCGACAATGCGCCCATCGTCCAAGACGATAATCTCGTCTGCCTGCCGGATGGTCGAGAGGCGATGGGCAATCGCAAACGTCGTCTTCGCTGCGGCAAGCCGGTTCAGACTGCGCTGGATGAGGGCTTCCGTCTCCGTATCGACGTGGCTCGTCGCCTCATCTAAGATGAGCAGCGGCGGGTCTTTGAGAATCGTCCGTGCAATCGAAATGCGCTGGCGTTGGCCCCCAGACAGTTTCACGCCGCGTTCGCCAACCATCGTGTCGTAGCCGTCGGGGAGGTTCATGATGAACTCGTGTGCCTCAGCGCCCTTTGCGGCATCCACGATCGCCTCGTCGTCCGCGTCGAACGTCCCGTAGGCGATGTTCTCTTTGACCGTCCCGTAGAACAAGAACGGGTCTTGGCTGACATAGCCAATCGCTCGCCGGAGGCTTTGGGTGTTCACGTCGCGGATGTCCGTCCCATCGATGCGGACGTGCCCTGAATCGGTGTCGTACATTCGAACGAGCAGTTTGAGCAGCGTTGATTTTCCCGCACCCGTCGGGCCAACGACGCCGAGCAACTGCCCACGCGTTGCAGTGAGCGAGACGTCGTGTAAGACCGGTTCATCAGCCTTTGCGTAGCCAAAGGATACGTCGTCGTACTCGACCGTGCCCGCCGTCACGACGAGGTCGGGGTCGGCCGCCGATTCCATGTGCGTTGCCGTCTCGCCCATGAGTCCGAAGATGCGCGCGCTGCTCGCCTTCGCGCGCTGGTACATGTTGATGATTTGCCCGAACTGCGCCATTGGCCAGATGAACTGCTGGGTGTACACCATGAACGTCACGAACTGGCCCGCAGTCAGGGTTCCCGGCAAGCCCGCGGGCGCACCGTTCAACACCCAGAAGCCGCCGACAGCGAACGTGACCGCGAAGCCGAGGCCGGTAATCACGCCGAGGCCGGGGAAAAAGACGATGCGCGTCGTGATGGCGTCCCAGTTGGTGTCGAAATAATGCTGAGAGGCGCCTTCGACGCGCTCTACCTCGTAACTCTCTGCGTTCTCGGTTTTGATGACCTGAATCCCGCCGATGTTGTTTTCGAGGCGGCTGTTGAGCGCGCCGACGCTCGCGCGGACGGCGGCGTATTTCGGCTGAATCTGCTTGACGAACAAGTAGGTGAACACGGCGAGGATGGGCACGGGGAGCAGGGCGACGAGCGCGAGCGGCCAGTTGATAGCGAACATGATGACGCCAATCCCAAGCACCATCACGCCGATTCGCAGGGCGGAGCTGATTCCCTCGTTCAGGAACGTCTCCAACTGGTTCACGTCGTTGTTGAGAATCGAGAGCATCTCGCCGGTCTGTTTCTCGTCGAAAAAGCCCATGTCAAGCAGCTGCATCGTGTCGTAGGTATCGACGCGCAGGGCGTGCTGGACGTGTTGGGCGAAGTTGTTCCAGCCCCAGTTTGCGAGCCACTGGAAGACAGCACCGACGACGGTTGCTCCGGCGATGACACCAATCGAGAGCCAGAGCAGGCCCGTCTGCGTGGTCGGAACCCACGCCTGCGGAAGAAACGGAAGGGCGTACTCGCGCTGGCTCACGAACACGGCGTCGATGGCGAGGCCGAGAACGAACGGCGAGATGAGGCCAACGCTGCGGGAGGTGAGCGTCCCGAGGACGCCAAGGATGGCCTGTGGAACCTGTGCCTTGCCGTACTCTGCGTACAGCCGCCACATGGGGTTCGTCTGCACCTGCGAGCGCAGACGGGCGACACGGGTGGTTTGGGCGGATGGCTGCTCTGTCACTTCCCTAGAGAGAGGCGCGGAATCGTTATCCCCTTGCCGCCGGGAAAGCGCCACACACAAACCGGCGGCCCACAGAGTGTGGTAGCAAGCATCTATGACCAGCCACGATGTCGCCATCATCGGCGGTGGCTGCGTCGGGTTATCGGTCGCAAAGCACCTCGCCGCGCGCACTGACCTCGACGTCGCCGTCCTCGAAAAAGAGCATCACCTCGCTGCCCACCAGAGCGGTCGCAATTCAGGCGTTCTCCATCCCGGCTTCAACTATCCGCCAGAATCGAAAAAAGCGCGATTCGCCACCGAAGGCACCCGCCGGATGAAAGCCTACTGCGCAGAACACGACATCCCGTGTGACGAACTCGGCGTCCTCGTCGTCGCGACGAACGACAAAGAAGAACGCCGCCTCCACGACCTTGCAGAGCAGGCGGAAGCAAACGGCGTCGAATGGGAGATTCTGGAATCACAAGCCGAAATCCGCAAACACGAACCGCACGCCGTTGGCCAAGCGGCCCTCTACGCGCCGGAAGCCGCATCCGTGGACTCCCAACAGTACGTCTACACGCTCGCCCGCGAAGTGCAGAAAGCCGGCGTCTCGCTCTACCTCGGCCACGCCGTCTCACGGATTCGCCACACGGAGACGGGCTACTGTCTCACCACGTCTAACAGCACCATCAACGCCGACTACCTCGTGAACGCCGCCGGACTTCATGCGGACACCCTCGCGAAGCAGGTCGGCGTCGGAGAACAGTATCAGGTCGTCCCCTTTCGCGGCGAGTACTACGAACTCACCCCCGAGAAAGCCCACCTCTGTCAAACGATGATTTACCCGACGCCCGACCCAGAACTACCGTTTCTTGGGGTTCACTACACCCGCCGCGCAGACGGGAAGGTCATCGTCGGTCCGAACGCTGTCCTCGCCTTCGGCCGCGAAGCCTACAAGAATACGCAGTTCGACCTCGAAGAACTGAAAGAGACGCTGACGTACGACGGCTTCCTGAAACTCATCGCCTCGCCGATGATGCTCAAAGTGGCGTGGGACGAACTCAATAAATCGTATCGAAAGGAGAAGTTCGCAGAAGCCTCCCAGAAGTTGGTCCCCGAGGTGCGCGAAGCAGACTTGAACAAGAGTTATGCAGGCATTCGCGCCCAACTCGTGACCGACGATGGCGAACTCGTCAAAGACCCGTTGTTCATCGAAACCGATGACGCTGTTCACATCTTAAACGCTGTTTCTCCCGGCCTAACGTCCTCGCTGCCGTTCGGTGAGGAGATTGCGAAAAAGATAGAAGCAAAGGAGTGAGCGACAGTCGCTGCAATTGATGCTTAACGGTGAGTGTGTCACACCGACTGCTCGTTTTTCAATTTATTACTTTACCGCCCGCCAGTAACCCATTACTGAGGTTTCCAGATGAACAGTAAGCTAGTTATCGCTGTCACCTTCGTATTGCTCGTTTCCCTATCGGGTGTCGCCGCCGCGCATCCCGGACTCGGAATTTACAAAGACATCGAACGAGCGGAAGCAGACGGCTACGTCCAGATCTCTCCGTGCGTACCGGGCATGGGGTATCACTACGGAAAGGTCGCTGAAATTGACGGCGACGTGAATACGGCATCGCCAGAGGTACTCGTGTACGCCTACAAAGACGGTGAGCTCACGCTCGTCGCCGTGGAGTACATCGCGACTGAGGAGTTCAGACTTTTCGGCAAGCACGCCCACCCATTCGATGTGATTCCGGGAACGTACGCGATTCACTCGTGGCTGTTCCTATCGAATCCCGACGGGCTGACGACCGACTTCAACCCACGGGTTGACGCGAACTGCAACGTCGTCTAACACCGTCGCTATTTTTGAGAGAAAAATCAAGAAAGCAGAGAGGATCGGTTAGTCTGCGCCAGCCGGTGCCGTCGCCTTCGGCCCTTTGTTCAGCGTGTACTGCTTGAGCAGGACGGCTGCGATAATCGCGAAGCCGACGATGTCAGTCGTCAGGCCGGGTGCGATGAGCACCACGGCACCGATGATGAGTGCTGTGCGCTCAAGGTAGCTCGCTGCCGTGTAGAGGAAGCCTTGCGTCCCCGCAGACAGCGCGAGCACGCCAATAATGCCGGACGTTGCCCCGATTACGATTTCTGTCGTACTCCCGATGAGCAGGAGCTGTGGCCCGTAAACGAACATGTAGGGCACGAGGAAGCCAGCGGCGGCGAGGTTCAGCGCGGTAAACCCTGTTTTCCACGGGTCAGATTCCGCAATCCCGCTCGCGGTGAACACAGCGAGCATAATTGGCGGCGTAATCGCGCTGATGATGCCGAAGTAGAAGATGAACAGGTGGGCTGCGAGCAGTTCGACGCCCATCGCGGTGAGTGCGGGTGCGCCGAGTGCGGCGAGCACGACGTAGGCAGCCGTGGTTGGCAGGCCCATCCCGAGGATAATCGAGGTGAGCATCGTCAGGATGAGCGCGATGATGAGCACGCCACCCGATGCGCTCGTGATGAGCGTGCTGAACTTCAGCCCGAGGCCGGTGAGCGTGACCATGCCGACGACGAGGCCAGCGGTGGCACAGGCTGCGGCCACGACGATGGTCATGCGCATCCCGCGTTCGAGTGCGGCGATAGCCATCTCGATGGCGTTGCGCCCGAGTCGCGTTACCGTACTCGTGTCACCCTTCGTGAGCGCGCCAACGAACTCTTTGGCCGTCGAGAGTGGAATCGCGACGACGAGCGTCAGCATGATGGCGTAGAACGCGGCCTTCATCGCGGAGTTACCCTGCACCAGCATGTAGACGAGCAAGATGAGCGGAATCAGGAAGTGTGCGCCCGTCTTGAGCAAATGCCATGGGTCGGGCAGGTCTTCGGCATCAACGCCTTCTAAGCCCTGCTTTTTCGCGCGGAAGTGAACGGCCGCGCCAATCGAGAGGAAGTAGAGCAACGCCGGAATCGACGCTGCGGCGATGATAGTCACATACGAGATACCCGTCCACGAGGACATGATGAACGCACCTGCGCCCATCACGGGTGGCATGATCTGCCCACCCGAGGATGCGGCGGATTCGACGGCGGCGGCGTAGCGCGATTTGAACCCGGTACGCTTCATGAGCGGGATGGTGAACGCGCCGGTGGTCGCGGTGTTTGCAACCGCACTGCCGTTCAGGCTCGCGAGGAAGCCACTCGCCATCACGGAGGTCTTTGCCGGGCCACCGGTCGTCCGGCCCGTCGCGCCGTAGGCGAGGTCGATGAACCAGTCACCGATGCCGGTCACCTCGAGGAACGCCCCAAGGATGATGAACACGACGACGAACGTCGCGGAGACGCCGAGTGGAATCCCAAAGATACCCTCAGTCGTGAGATACGTGTGGGAGATGATGCGTTCGATTGAGTAGCCACGGTGGATAATCGGCTGTGGCATGAGCCGTCCCCAATAGGCGTAGGCGAGGAACGAACCAGCGATGATAGGCAGCGCACGTCCGGTCGCCCGACGGGTGATTTCGAGCACGACGAGGATGGTGACGGCCCCGAACACGAGGTCGGCCATCACGGGGTCGCCAGAGCGTTCTGCAAGCGTCCCGAACTCGATAGCGTAGGCGATATACAGCACGCTCGGTATCGAGATGAGCAGCAACAACCAGTCGTACCACGGCACGCCCTCGTTGTCTTTCTCGCGGGCGGGGAAGAGCAAGAAAGCGAGGATGGTGACGAACGCGAGGTGGAGCGGCCGGTTGATGAACGCCCCGGGTGTCCCGAAGCCGGCGGTGTAGATGTGGTAGGTGCCTGCGATGACGGCCACGGCCATCGCGAGGTAGCGGGCGAATCCACTGATGCGCCTCGTCTTTTTGGTTTCCGCTTCGGTCTGTTCTTCTGTGTCTGCGTCAGGTGTATCAGTCATAGCTTTGCTTTGGCTTTGAGATAGACATATTCGAGATACGAAACCCGCTCTGCAGAGAGTCTGAGCGTGTCCCATCGGTCTGCATATTCAGTGAGTGGCGTCTGTTCGTCCTCGACGACGAGCGATTGGTTGGTGTACGTCGCAACCCGGAGGGCGAACGAGTCGAACTCGCGCTCCATGTGGAGGACGGTGAAGTTCCCGACCCGCTCTTGGTCTCGTTCGGTGTATTCGAGACCAATTGCAAAGTACTGAAACTCCTCACGTATCTGGACGAGTTTCCCATCTCTGATGACGAACACTTCGTGGATGGGCGTTTTGTCGAACGAATGAATGTAATGGATGGCGAACTCCTGGCCGGGGTCTAGTTGTTCGACGCCGACCGTTTCGCCAGTCCGTGCGTCTTGAATGTGAAGAACAGTCACACCCGTTGTTGCGCCAGCACCCACGAGTAAACAGCACGCGACGAGGATGGCGGCTACACGGGTGCGCATAGTTTCGTTTAGAGTCCGGCTTCGTCGAAGTATTTCTTGGAACCGGAGTGGAGTTCGATTGGTGCGGCGCGGGCCGTCCCTTCGAACTGGTTGGCTGCTGGGTGGACTTCAGCGAGTTTGTCGAGGTGCTCGAAGATGGTCTTCGTCAGCTCGTAGGCGAGGTCTTCGCTCATGTCACTCTGGACGACCATCGTGTTGGTGACGCCCGGAACGCTCACATCTTCGTCAACACCGTCGTAGGTGCCTGCTGGGATGGTGCCCTTTGCGTAGTAGTCGTACTCGGAGGTGATCTGGTCTAAGTCTTCGTCGGGGAACTGCACGAACGCGATGTCGCGCTGGCTTGCGAGGTTCTGAATCGAGGATGCTGGGTAGGCAACCGACCAGAAACCAGCGTCAACCTGCCCGTCCTGAATCGCCGTTGCGGTCTCAGAGAAGGAGAGACGTTGGGCGTCGATGTCGTCGTACGTGAGGTCGTACCAGCCGAGCAGTTCCTTTGCGATGACTTCCGTCCCGGAGCCGGGCGCACCGACGGAGATGGTCTTGCCTTCCATGTCCGGGATGGTCTCAATGCCCGAGTCTTTCGTCGTGATGACCTGCGTGCTGTTCTGGTAGGCACCGAACGCAGCCTTCAGGTCAAGCGACTCGTCGAAGTCGCCTTCGCCGTTCACAGCGAGGAGGACGGCGTTCCCGAGGGCGAGGGCCATCGTCATCTCGCCGTCAGCGACGAGCCGACAGTTCTCGACAGAGGCACCCGTTGACTCTGCGGTTGCTTCGACGCTTTCCATGTTGTTGTTGAGGATGTCTGCCATCCCACCACCGAGTGGGAAGTAGACACCGCCTGTGCCACCGGTGCCGATGGTGACGAACTGCTGTTCACCGTCTCCACCGTCGCCACCAGAGCCACCAGGCCCGCCGGAACAGCCGGCGATTGCGGCCGCTGCGGCCACTCCTGCACTTGATTTTAAAAAGCTACGGCGGTCGATACCGTGTTCTGAATTGCCACGAACCATACCCGAAAACCCTGATAGATAGCAATAAAGGTGACGAATAGAGGACTATATAATTATTTTTGTCATAGATTAGAAAACCAGCAACAGACGACCCCATACGACCGAATTTTTCCAATAGATTGTGTGTTTATATTATCCTATTCAATTGCACGAATATCCTCACTTTATACCTGAGCTACGTTCCGTTACCCGACAAGCGTTTAGCTGCCATCAAAAAAATGGACATCCGCCCACCACCAAAAGAGTGTGTTTTGCTGACAGTGAATATTCCGTCGCTGTCTCGGTAGTGAGCCAGCGTCGTTATTTCACGTCGCTTTCGAGGGTGCCAACTGGCTCGACCACGGCTTTGACCGCATCGCCCGGCTTGATGACACCGGCCCCAGGCGTCCCCGTGCTAATCACGTCACCCGGCTCGAACGTCATGACCTGAGAGTGGAACGCCACGAGTTCTGGCGGCTTGAACAACATTCCCTCGAGCGTGTTCTCTGCGACGATCTCGTCGTTTACGACCGTCTGGACGGAGACGTCATCGAGGAAGGCAGCAGGCGAGTCTGGGACGGCAATCCATGGCCCGGTGACGAGGAACGTATCGAAGCTCTTTGCGCGGGTGAGGAATCGTGGGTTCTTCTCTAAGATGTCCTCAGACGTCATGTCGATGATGGGCACGAATCCGGCAACAACATCGTCGAACTCGGCTTCGGAGACGTGCGAGAACGTCCGCCCCATGACGACGCCGAGTTCTGCCTCTGCGGTCACGCGATTCGTAACCTCCTCGTCGGGGAGTCGAATCGGGCCACCTGGGCCGGTTGCAGTGCTCGGTGGTTTCACGAAACTCGCGGGTTCTTCGGGGCGAATCTCGTCTAAGTCTGCGGCGTGGTCTGCATAATTGAGCCCAATTCCCCAGAGCTTTTTCACGGGGGAAAGTGGCAGGCCAAACGAAATGTCTGCTGGCGGAATGCGCTGTGCCCGAGCGTCACCCGGCGCAGGCAGACCGTCGGGAGCCTGCGTCAAGGCAGCTTCGATGGTTTCCAATGTTGGATCGGCCGCGGAGAGTGGCACGAAGCCCTCGTCGTCACCGAGCAGTGGCGTCCCGTCCGCACTGCGTGCAAGATACCGCATTTATTCTTCCCGGTCGGTCCAGAAGTCGAAGCTCCGACCCGGTGCGAACACGTCAAGGCCGACGGCGAGTTCGTCGCCCGTGTTCTCGACGCGGTGGGACTCCCACGCATCCAGCCAGACAGAGTCGTACTGAGAGAGAGTGACTTCGTCGTCTTCGGTGTAGATGGTGAGTTCGCCCTTGAGCACGAGACAGACCTGCTCGTTTTCGTGGTCGTGCATCGGTGAGGAGTGGCCCGGCGGCTTCTCGAACCACTCGAAGGTGAATTTGTCACTGCCAGCAAGCGAGACCCGCCGCCATCCCTCGTCCGGTTCATACGTTTCTGCCTCGTCAAAATCGACTTGCTTCATGCCCGCTTGCTTTTTGCGGGGTAGTCATTAGTCTAGCGATAGACTGTCACATACTGCAAAAAGCGAGGGAGGGCGTCAGTTACAGGTTGGAGTTGCCGAGACCACCGTCGATTGGCAACGCCGTGCCGTTGATGTAGCCCGAAAGCGGCGAGGAGAGGTAGGCAACGGTGTCACCGAGTTCCATTGGCTTGCCAATTCGGGTGAGAGGGTTCGACTCCCCACGGGCTGCGAGGCCGTCTTCGTAGGAGGCGTACTCCCCACGTTCGACGCCCTGTTCGATGAGGTCGCGGATGCGCCGGGTCTCGTGAGGGCCAGGAAGAACCGAGTTCACGCGGATTTCGGGGGCGAGTTCGCGCGACAGCGTTTTCTCTAAGCCGATGACGCTCATGCGGACCGCGTTCGAGAGCACGAGCGACGGGATGGCTTCTTTGACGCTGCGGGAGGTGATGTTGACGACCGTGCCGCCATCGCCTGCGGCGAGGTGGTCTGCCGATTCGCGGACGAGTCGAACGACGCTCATGACGAGCAGGTCGAAGGCGTCGTACCAGTCTTCGTCGGTGGTCTCGAGGAACGGCCCCGATGGTGGGCCGCCCGCGGAGGTGACGAGGTGGTCGAGACTGCCGAACTCTGAGACCGTCGTCTGAACGAGGTTCTCGATGTCGTCGGCTTCGGTGAGGTCTGCCTGGACGCCGATGACCTCGCCCGTTGCGACCTCACGAATTTCTTCTACGGCTTCGTCGAGTGAGTCCTGCGAGCGACCGTTGACGACAACGTTCGCGCCTTCGCGTGCGAGCGCCTTCGCGGATGCTTTGCCGAGACCACTACTTGATGCGGTGACGAGCGCGGTGTTGCCCGAAATTTGTAGGTCCATGTGTGACAGCACTTGACCCCCACACTTAGGAGTACTGTTGGCGGTATCGGTCGTGAAAATGCCCAGCCAGCACCGCTGCGGTTCGCGTACGCATTGACGACGAATGCTGGACGCCAGAGACGGAGGAATTTGCCGAGAAAACCCCATCGAAATAGTTTAACCCGGTTTTTCCAAATGCCTTAGTAGACTATGTTAGATTTCGTCTCACTAGAATCTGACCTTTCAGCCGAAGAGCGGATGGTCATGGAGACTGCCCGCGAATTCGTCGAAAAAGAGGTCAAACCAGACATTGGCGAGCACTTCATCGAAGGGACGTTCCCGACGGAACTCATCTCACAACTTGGGGAACTCGGCTTTTTCGCACCAAACCTTGAGGGGTACGGGCTGCCGGGCATCAGCGAAACCGCGTACGGGCTGTTGATGCAGGAACTCGAGGCGGGCGACTCGGGACTGCGTTCGATGGCAAGCGTGCAGGGGGCGCTTGTGATGTACCCCATCCACAGCTATGGCAGCGAAGAACAGAAAGAGCGGTGGTTGCCTGACATGGGAACTGGTGACGCCATTGGCTGTTTCGGTCTGACGGAACCAAATCACGGGTCGAA